>SFET01000040.1 GCA_004557125.1 Clostridiales bacterium
TACCTGGAGCAGGGCACCAATGCGGTGCTGGCTCCGGCCAAGACGGTGGGCAACCAGACCTTCGGCGCAGAGGTGACCGAGCAGGCCATCGACATCGAGGGCTATGCCAAGGTTGCGCCCACCAGCGCGACGATCACCATCGCGGTGCAGGGCAACGAGATTACCTTCTACTACACCAAGCGCGCGGACCTGTCCTACACGGTCAACTACCTGGAGCAGGGCACGAACGCTGTGCTGGCTCCGGCCAAGACGGTGGGCAACCAGACCTTCGGCGCAGAGGTGACCGAGCAGGCCATCGACATCGAGGGCTATGCCAAGGTTGCACCCACCAGCGCGACGATCACCATCGCGGTGCAGGGCAACGAGATTACCTTCTACTACACCAGGCGCGCGGACCTGAGCTACACGGTCAACTACCTGGAGAAGGACACCGGAAAGGTGCTGGCCCCGTCCAAGACGGTGGGGAACCAGACCTACGGAAGCGTGGTCGTCGGCAAGAAAATTGCGATCTGGATTGACAACTACGATTTCGATTCTGCCGATCCGGAGATGCTGACCATCGGCGTCGATGAGGCGGCGAACGTCATCAACCTGTACTACGTCGTGGACGAGGATGATGACGAGGTTCCGAAGACCGGCGATGACAGCAAGGCAGCGCCCGTGGCGTTTGCAATGCTGATCTGCCTGGCCGGCGCGATCCTGCTGATCCGTCGCGAGCGTCGCTTCGACAAGTAAGACAGTAGACGAACCCAAACGACGACATGTGCGGCATCCCCGGATGCCGCACATGATTTTGGAAGAAGGAGCGCCATATTGGCGCGGGAGGACGAGATGCAGAGATCGCGGAACAGAAACCGCCGCCGCAGAAGGCGTGCGCGGCGCATACGCCGCATCGCCATGCGCACGCTTGCGCTGCTGTTGCTGCTCGCGGCCCTGGGCTGCGCGTTCTATCTGGGACGGCACTATTTGCAGGAGTACCGCACGCGGCGCACCAATGATCAGCTGAAGCAGCTCTACAACGGCGCGCCGGCAGGGACGGCGCAGTCGGAACCGACGGCAATCCCGGAGCCGCAGGCAAGCGCGCAGGTCTCGCCGGTGCTGGAGAGCGCCTCCATCGGATGGTCGGGGAGCGCCCTGCAGGGCGCACAGATGCCTGTGGCGCAGGACGAGCCGCTGCCCCCGGTGCAGGCCTCCTTTCAGGCGCTGCGGGCGGAGAACGGCGATGTTCGCGCCTGGCTGCAGATGGGCGATCAGATCGATCTGCCCGTGGTTCAGCGGGACAACAGCTATTATCTGGATAACGATTTCTACGGGAAATCCAGCAATGCCGGCGCGCTGTTCCTCGATGCGCGCAATTGCTTCTGGCCCGCGGATCAGAATCTCATCGTCTACGGCCACAACATGAAGGACGGCACCATGTTCGGCACGCTGAGCTTCTTCCGCACGCTGGAGAATCTGCAGGCGCATCCGCTGGTGCAATTCAACACGATCTACGAGGACGGACAGTACGTCCCCTTCGCGCTCTTTGACGCCTCCATGGCCAAGGGCAACGCCGCGTATTTCGATCTGCTGCGCTTCAACTTCGCTTCGGCGGAGGATTTCGGCGCCTTCGTGACCGAGGCCCGGCAGCGCTCGCTGTTCAGCATACCGGTGGAGGTCGGCCCCGGAGATGCGCTGCTGACCCTGTGCACCTGCAGCTATACGCTGGAGGACGGCCGCTTTCTGATCGTGTGCCGGAAGCTGCGCCCCGGAGAGTCGGCGGAGGATGTCGCCGCGCTGGTGTCGCAGAGCGTTCCGAACTGAGGAAAACAAACGGCTTCACCGCAATGCGGTGAAGCCGTTTTGTGTAGCGTGGACGAAGGATTCAGCGCGGCAGCTTGCCCGGAACGGAGCGCTGCTGCAGCGCCTCCCTGCGCTCGGTCAGCTCGAAGTTGTAATCCTCTGCCCAGGAGTAGTCGGGAAGGAAGTTGTCGTTGAATCTGCGCTCCGATCCGGGCCTGCCGTCCATCAGATGGAAGAAGTCGCAGTCCACCGCATCGCGCCGGATGCTGCAGAAGCCCCGCCGCCGCGAAAAGATGGAGGCCGCACCGTGGGCAGCGAGGGTATCGCAGACGCACTTGATGGCGGAACGGTAATTGGTGTTGCTGGTGGACGCATACCCATTCTCTCCCCAGAGCGTGTCCACAATGGTATGTATGGAGACGTCCTGGCCATTGCGCGCCACGCACAGCGCCAGCAGCTCCTGCGCCTTGGACAGGCGGAAATGCACCGGCTGATCGTTGACCCGGAGCTCAAATGTGCCGAAGGTGCGGATGGACACCCGCTTGCGCAGCCGCAGACTGAGCAGCCGGGCGCGCTCCACGATGCCGTTCACGGCTGCGGCGGTGTAGGGCTTGAGCAGCACGTAATCGGCGCCGACGTCCAGCGCATGCACCGCATAGCTCGCATCCGGTGCGGTCAGGAAGATCAGCGGCTCTCCGCAGCGCTGCCGGAATTCCTGAATGAAATGCTTCGCGTCACAGTCGGGCAGATCCACATCCAGCAGAGCCATGTCCACCGGGCCGCGCTCAAGCGCGCCCAGCGCTGCTTCGATCGTAGCGCAGCTTGCGACGATGCAGAAGTCGGTATGCGCCGCCAGCAGCTCCGCAAGTCGCTGCCGGGATTGCATATCACCGTCAATCAGTATCATATTGATCAATCAAAATCACCATTTCTATGAAAATAATTCATAAATGATATCACGATCATTATAACGCTTTCATGTGAATGAAAGGTTAAAAAATACGTCCGATGTTGTGATTTCGCGCAGAATGTGCGGTGCTTTGCGGGCGGGGAAGAAAACGGGGGATCACCGTACCGGTGATCCCCCATCGAATGCGGATGTGCGCTTACTGCCGCTCGAAGTCCTCCGCGCCGTGCTTGCACAGCGGGCAGATGAAGTCGGCGGGCAGATCCTCGCCCTCGTAGACGTAGCCGCAGATCTTGCAGATCCAGCCGGGCTTGGTCTCGTCCTTCGGCTGCGGCTTGGGCTTGATGTGCTCGAAGTAGTAAGCGTAGGTCACGCTGGGCTCCTTGGAGAGCACCTTGGCCTCGGTCACGTCGGCCACGAACAGGGTGTGGGTGCCGTAGTCCAGCGCGTCCACCACCTTGCCGGAAATGAAGGCGTTGGCATACTGGTTGAGATAGATCAGGCCGTTGTCGCTGACGCGGATCTCGTACTTGCCGTCAAACTTCTCGGTGTCGCGGCCGCTCTGGAAGCCGAAGTGCTGGAACAGCGCAAAGGGTGCGGAGGTGGACAGCACGGAGACGTTGAACACGCCGGTCTTGAGGATCATGTCGTGGGTGTAGTTGGCCTTGTTCACGGCGATGGTGATGCGCTTGGGGTTGTCGGTGAGCTGGGCTGCAGTGTTGATGATGCAGCCGTTGTGCTTGTCGCCGTCCAGCGCAGTGAGCACGAACAGGCCGTAGCTGAGCTTGAACATCGCGGTGGGATCCACCAGCGCCGCGCCGGACGGGGCGGCGGCAGCCGCTGCGGGTGCCGGTGCCGGGGCGGCGTCCTTGGGCATGGTGGCCACGATCTCGTCCGCCAGCGCGGCAAGCTCTGCGATCTGGTTCTCCTTCAGGGTGCTGCGCAGGGTCACGGTGCTCTCGATGAACTCGGTGCCCTTCAGGCCGGAGAGCACCTTGCGCATCAGGCCCGCGCTGGTGGGGGCCCAGCTGCCGTTCTCGATCAGCGCCACCGTGCGGTTCTGCAGGTTGTGGTTGGCGATGTCGTGCACCAGATTCTCCATGTTGACGAAGATGCCGGCGTTGTAGGTGGTGGAGGCCAGCACCAGGTGGCTGTAACGGAACGCGTCGGAGAGGATGTAGGAGGGATGGGTCACGGACACATCGTACATCTGCACCTTCACGCCGCGCTCGATGAGCTGGGTGGCCAGGATGTTGGCGGCGTTCTCGGTGCCGCCGTAGACGGAGGCGTAGGCCAGCAGCACGCCCTGCTCCTCGGGCTCATAGTGGGCCCAGAGCTGGTACTTCTGGATGAAGTCGCCCAGGTTCCTGCGCCACACGAAGCCGTGCAGGGGGCAGATCATCTCGATCTCGATGGTGGAGGCCTTCTTCAGGATGGCCTTGACCTGGGTGCCGTACTTGCCCACGATGTTGGTGTAGTAGCGGCGGGCCTCGTCCATGTAGTCGCGCTCGAAGTCCACCTGATCGGCGAAGATGCGGCCGTTGAGCGCGCCGAAGGTGCCGAAGGCGTCGGCGGAGAAGAGCACCTTCTGGGTGATCTCATAGGTCATCATGACCTCCGGCCAGTGCACCATGGGGGCCATGACGAAGGTGAACTGCATCGCGCCCGTGGAGAGCACGTCGCCCTCCTTCACGATCTGCACGCGGCCTTCGGTCTCGAAGTTGAAATACTGGCGCAGCATGACCTCGATCTTGCTGTTGCAGACGACGGTGGTTTCGGGATAGCGGCGCACCAGCTCGCCCACGGTGGCGGCGTGGTCGGGCTCCATGTGGTTGACCACGAGGTAGTCCAGCTTGCGGCCGCCCAGCATGTATTCCAGATTCTCGAAGAACTGGCCGCCGACGGCGCGATCCACGGTGTCCATAACCAGCGTCTTTTCATCGTCGATGAAGTAGCTGTTGTAGGACACGCCGGTGGGGATGGGATAGACGTTCTCAAACAGGGCCAGGCGGCGGTCCTCGCCGCCGATCCAGGTGATGCGGTCACTGACTTTTCTTACGCAGTACATGGTTTCTTCCTTTCTCCTTCCGATCTTGCTCGGTGGGTCGGGTTTCTGTATATTGATACCCCGCTTGCCCCGGTTCCAAACCTCAGGAAAGGAAACCGGCGGCGAGGGAGTTACCGAAGGTGATTTACTGCTTCATCCAGGTGGCCGGGCTCAGGGTCAGCAGCAGGGGGTAGATCTCCAATCGTCCCAGCAGCATCGCCAGCGACAGCACCAGCTTGGACAGCGGCGAATAGGCCGCGTAGTTGGAGGCCGGGCCGACCGCCGCAAGGCCGGGGCCGATGTTGTTGAAGCAGGCCAGCGTGGCGCTGAGGTTCGTCTCCAGATCGAAGGGCTCCAGGCTCAGAATCAGGCAGATGGCCAGGATGCAGATGATGTAGATCACAAAGTAGCTGCTCACGCTCTTGAGCGTCGCGCCGTCCACGTGCTTGCCCTCGAAGCGCACGCTGTTGACGGAGCGCGGATGCAGCAGGTGGCGGATCTCCTTGCCCACCATCTTGAACAGCATCACCGCGCGGGAGACCTTCAGGCCGCCGCCGGTGGAGCCCGCGCAGGCGCCCATGATCATGAGCAGCAGCAATATCGCCTTGGAGAACTGGGGCCAGAGGTTGAAGTCCGCCGTGGCATAGCCCGTGGTGGTGACGATCGAGGCCACCTGAAAGGCCGACAGCCGCAGCGCCTCGCGGAAATTATTGTACAGAGGCATGATGTTGGCGGTGTTCAGCGCGATGCACACGCCCACGATGCCCAGATAGTACCAGCACTCGCTGCTCTGGGCGGCCGCGCGGAAGCGGCGGATCAGCAGCAGGTAGTAGAGGTTGAAGTTGATGCCGAAGAGCAGCATGAACACCGTGATGACCCACTGAAGATACGGGCTGTAGCCCGCGATGCTGTCGGCCTTCACGCCGAAGCCGCCGGTGCCCGCGGTGCCGAAGGCGTGCACGATGCTCTCGAACAGCGGCATGCCGCCGATCCACAGAAGGATGATCTGCAGAAGGGTCATGCCCACGTAGATCTTGTACAAAATGCTTGCGGTGTCCCTTGCGCGGGGCATCAGCTTGCCCACTACGGGGCCGGGCATCTCCGCGCGCATGATGTGAATGGAGCGGTCGGTGACGCTGGGCACCAGTGCCATCACGAACACCAGCACGCCCATGCCGCCCACCCAGTGGGTAAAGCTGCGCCAGAACAGCAGGCCCCGGCTCATGACCTCCACATTTGCCAGGATCGACGCGCCGGTGGTGGTGAAGCCGCTGACGGTCTCGAAGAAGGCGTCGATGTAGGAGGGGATCTCCCGGGAGATGTAGAAGGGCAGCGCGCCCACCGCGGAGACCGCGATCCAGGCCAGCGCCACGGTGATGAAGCCCTCGCGGGCGTAGATCACCTGCGATTTCGGCCTGCTCAGCAGCGTCAGCGCAAAGCCCGCCGCCAGCGAAATCGCCGCCGAAATCAGGATCGACCACAGGCAGCTTTCGCCGTAGATGAGCGCCGCTAAGGCCGGAAGCAGCAGGAGCGCCGCTTCCACCTTCAGCATCAGGCCCACCGTATTGAAGATCATTCTACGATTCATGGAACAACTACCGTACCTTTCCGCGGACGCGGATCACTGTGCAGGATGTCCGAGAGGTCGTGCATGCCGCTGGCGGCAGAGAGCACGATCACGCGGTCGCCGGGCAGGATCACGTCCACGCCGGAGGGAATGAGGGTCTTGCGGTTGCGGATGATGCCCGCCACCAGGATGCCGCTCTTGAGGCGCATGTCCTTCAGCGGCACGTTGGTCATGGGGAAGTCCGCCTGCACGCGGAACTCCAGCGCCTCCGCCTTGCCGTCCATCAGCTTGTACAGGGTCTCCACGTTGCTGCCCAGCGAGTTCTGCAGCGCGCGGGCGTAGCGGGAGAGCACGTTGGAGCTGACCGAGCGGGAGGAGATCAGGGTGTCCAGGCCCAGCTTCTCCGCGATGAAGCGCAGCTCGTCGCGGTTGACCTTGGAGATCACCTTCGGCACGCCCTGGGAGGAGGCGAAGAAGGAGATCAGGATGTTCTCCTCGTCCATGCCGGTGAGGGAGATGAAGGCGTCCATGGAGCGGATGCCCTCCTCCAGGAGCAGCTCCTGCTGCGCGCCGTCGCCGCAGATCACCACCGCGCCGGGCAGCTTCTCGCTGATCTCCTGGCAGCGCTGATGGTCCCGGTCGATGATTTTTACGTTGGTTCCGCTGGCCAGCAGCATGCGCGCCAGATAGTAGCCCATGCGGCTCGCGCCCAGGATCATCACGTCGCGGGCCTGCTTCTGCAAAATGCCCATCATCTTCAGCAGCTTCTGCACCTCGCTGGGGGCGGCGGTCAGGCCGATGCGGTCGCCCGCCTGGAGCTGGAAGCTGCCGTCCGGGATGTAGACCTCCTCGCCGCGCTGCACCACGCAGATCAGGAACTTCGCCTCGTATTTTTTGCGCAGCTCGCTCAGCCGCGCGCCGCAGAGGGGCGAATTCTCCTTGAGCCGCAGCTCCAGCAGCTCGAAGTTGCGGTGGGAGAAGTATTCGACCTTCACCGCGCTGGGCAGCTTGAGCACCTGGAACAGCTCCTCCGCCGCCAGCAGGTCGGGGTTGATGGAGGTGGAGAGATCCAGCTGCTGGCGCAGAAAGCCCAGGCTCTTGTAGTTGTATTCGGGGTTGCGGATGCGGGCGATGGTGTGCTTCGCGCCCATCTTCTTGGCGATGAAGCAGCTGAGCATGTTCAATTCGTCCGAGCCGGTCACCGCGACGAACAGCTCCGTGCGATCCACGCCGGCCTCGCTCAGCGTGTCGCAGTCCGTGCCGCTGCCGCAGACGTACATGCTGTCGTAGATATTGGAGATTTCGGAGATCACGTCGGGATTGGAATCCACAGCGACGATGTCGTGGCCCTCCGCAAGCAGGCTGGACAGAATCGTGGTGCCGATCTTGCCGCAGCCGACGATGATGATGTTCATAGAGATCCGTTCCTCTTCCCGGTGATATTGAAGCAAAGTGCAAAAACACCCACCATTACACAATTCTATTATATTACAAAGCGGCGCAGATTTCTACCCATTGTTTGCAAATCTTCCGATAGAAAGCGCAAACTGAGCGCCTTTCAGGACAGAAATAGCCGCATTGCAATGCATTGTGCTGCGCGGGCCGCGGCTGTGCGCGATCCTTTCCACACAAAAGCTGGAAAAGAGGCGAAATTCCGCATGCGATGCGGTTCAGCTTTTCGGCGGGCTGTGCTATAATCAAGGGGAAGACGACCTCTGGAGGTGTACAAATGAAGAGAGCGCTGATCCTGCTTCTGCTGCTTCTGCTGACCGTCGGCCCCGGCGCGGCTCCGGCCCTTGCGGCACAGCCCCGCGTGGGCATCAGCTGCCCCTATGAACCGTCGCTGTGGCCGGCGGCGGTCTATCGGACGGCGGAGACCGCTGCGGAGGAGCTGGAGCTGAACTACGTGCTCAAGGCCGCATCGACGGCGCAGGAGCAGGCCGAGGATCTGGAGATGTTCGTGCGCCAGGGCTTCGATGCCATCGTGCTGCTGCCCATCGACGACAGCCTGGAGGACGTGGCGCGGCGGGCGATGGCGGATGGCGTACGGCTGTACTGCTTCGTTTGCAGCCCGGGCGCGCTGGAGCCGGACTTCGGCCTGCTTGCCGACGGGGAAGCCCTGGGCGAACTGGCGGCGGACGCCATCGGGGCGCAGCTGACCGACGGCGGCAGGGTGGCGATCCTCGGCTGTGCGGCGGGCGGCGAGGTCCTCGCGCGACAGGTGGCGGCGTTCCGCAGCGCACTTCAGGCGCGCCATCCACAGGTGGAAATCGTCGGCGAATGGCTTGCGGACGGCCCCGGCCGGGAGGACGGCGCGCGCACCGGCGCACAGATCCTCGCGGAGGTGGAGGACATCGACGCTGCCTTCGCCTGCACCGAGGGCCTCGCCGCCGGACTGACCGACGCGCTGGCGGCGCAGGGCCGACTGGAGGAACTGCGCGCGCTGAGCTGCACGGGCGGCAGCAAATCGCTTCTGGAGTGGGCGCAGGCGCTGCCGGAGGAGCTGCATTTCAGCGTGCAGACCTGTTCGCCCTACGCCGTTGAGGAGATGCTCAGACTGTGCGCCGGCCTGCTTCAGGGCGAGGAAACCGCGGATGCGCCGCTGCCGGCCCGGACGCTGGAGCGGGAGGATTTCGACGCCTGGCTCGCGGACTGCGGCGCAGCGGACGCGCCCTTCTGACCGGGTCGAGCGCATGCAGCGCGGCGCCTGACCACAAAATGCACGCAAACGCCCCCGATGCCATCGCATCGGGGGCTTTGTGCCGGGATCGGGCAAGCCGGTCAGTTCTGCATGTTGAACTGCTGGCCCCGGATCAGCGGGTAGGTGACGGTTGCGCGTCCGTCCAGATCCTCCCGGTGCATGTCCACGCCGGTGATCTGGCTGTTTTCGTAGGTCGTGTAGTAGTAGATTCCGGCGTCGGTGTTCACGCAGGAGGTGTAGAGGGTGTACTCGTACTGACCCTCGCCCACGCAGGTGCAGCCCCTTGGCTGGGCCACGGACTCCAGAATGCGGAAGAACTGGCTGACGCTGGAGGATTCGCTGTCGTCGGAGAAGGAGTTGAGCCTGGTAAACGCGGCGCGCACGAAGCGGGAGGGCGAGGACATGTCGCCCGGAAGGCCGATGCTGCCCATGCCCAGGCTGTGGCGCTCCAGGGGATAATCCGGCGCGAAGCGGCTGACGGGCACGTCGGCGGTGACGTTCAGGTAGTTGTTCAGATTGTGCATGTGATAGTCGAAGGGCGGGTTGTTGGTGAGGATGCCCACGGGGTTGTCGTAGACCTTCAGGCCGTCCTTCATCTGCTCCACCACGATGGCCGCGTCCCGGTCGGCGATGATCCAGTGCAGCGGGGCCAGCGGAAGCTGCGGGCTGAAGGAATCGTCGGTCAGGTTGATCCGGTCGAGCAGCCTGCGCGCCTCGGAAACGCTTTCGCACTGTCCCAGGATCCAGGGGATGAACTCGAAGGGCGCGATGTTATCCCGGCCCTGCATTGCGGGTTTGTAGCAGGCGTTCTTCGGGAAGTTCAGCCCGGCCATGCTCAGGCCCTTCTCGTTGGTCGCGTCAAAGTAGAGGGGCACGTCGCCGGCCATGGACGCCATGCCGATCAGCGCGTAGTGATGCTCCAGCCGGCCCGCGCGGCGCAGCTCGAAGGGGAAGTTGCGCGGGGCAATCGCGATGGTCTCGCCGTAGGAGATGTGGTAGTCCAGGTTCCGGCCGAAGTAGTGGCATTTGGTCTTGTAGGTGGCTGCGGTGCACATATAAAAACGCTCCTTGCGATTCTATACCCCGAATGTGAACTGAAGATGGACGAATGCGCAGTTTTATGAAGCTGCGGGCATGAAAATATCCCGGCGGAATCGCTTCGCCGGGATGAAAACGGATTTATCTGTGCTTGCCCAGGAAGAACAGCGCCAGGGTGCCGGGGCCGGAGTGCGCGCCGATGACGGTGCCCGTGTAGGTGATCAGCTTGACCTCCACGCCGTGCTTTTCGCGGACCATCGCGGCCAGGCGCTGGGCGTCGTCCATGCAGTCGCCGTGGCAGATGAACACCGTGCCCGCATCGGGGGTCAGCGCCAGCGCATCGTACTGTTCGACGATGGCCTTCAGCGAGGCCTTGCGTCCGCGGGCCTGGGAGACCTTGATCAGGTGGCCCTCGTCGTCCACGTGCATCACGGGCTTGATGTTGAGCATGGTGCCGATCAGCGCCACCGCGGGGCTGACGCGTCCGCCGCGCTTGAGGAACATCAGATCGTCCACCGTGAACCAGTGGCACAGGTGGGGAATCTGCTCCCAGGCGTAGGCGGCGGCCTCCTCGATGCTCGCGCCCTCGTTCTTCTTCTGCAGGGTCAGATAGACCAGCAGGCCTTGGCCGGCGGAGGCGCAGAGGGTGTCCACCACGATCAGCTTGCGCTCGGGATAGCTCTCCAGCAGCTCGTTTGCGGCGAGCTGGGCGGCGTTGCAGGTGTTGCTCAGGCCGGAGGAGAAGCCCAGGTAGAGCACGTCGCTGCCCGCCTTCAGCTCGGCCTCGAAGGCGGCCTTGAAGGTCTCCACGTTAATGGCGGAGGTCTTGGCGACCTGGCCAGCGCGCATGCGGGCGTAGAATTCCGCAGGGGCCATCTCTTCGTTCTGATATTCGCGCTCCTCGCCCTCAAAGCGGAAGGTGAGGTTCTGATACTTTACGCCCCACTCCTTCAACAGCTCCGGAGCAATGTCGCAGGCGGAATCGGTAAAGATGATGTATTCGTTCATGGAAAAGCAACCTCCTTGTACATTCTGAAAAGCGGCCCTGTGCGCATGCAGGGCACGGAAAACGACCAAAGCTAATATACAACATCATCATAACAAATGCAGCGAATCGTGTCAAGTGGTGCGGCAAGAATCCTTCCTTGATGAACAAACGCGGCTATGCTATAATAGGGTTGCGGGAGGGGAAACGCACTCCCGATGAATGCAACGGATGAATGGAGGGCGCGCATGCGATTCGACAGCGAACTGGTTGTAGAGAAGCTGCTGGAATGGGAGCAGGATCTGCTCCGCTTCCGCCTGCCTGCGTGGGAGGAGATCCCAGACTTCGGGCTGTACATGGATCAGCTGATCGCGCTGCTGGCGGGCTATCTCGACTACGCGCCCCGGGAGGGCGGCGCAGAGACGGCGGTCACGGCGGCGGCGATCAACAATTACGTGCGCATGCGCATCATGCCGGAGCCCCGCAGGAAGCGCTACTACCGGGAGCACATCGCCTATCTGATCGTCATCTGTACGCTGAAGCAGAGCCTGAACATCGCCTACGTGCAGCGGATCCTGCCCACGGGCATTCCGGAGGCGGAGGTGGAGGCGATCTATCGCAGGTTTGTGGAGCGGCACAGCCGTGCCACGACCTACTTCATCGAACAGGTGCGCCTCGCGGCCGAGCCGGTGCTGAACCGCAAGGAGGAGCAGAACGTCTCGGATGTGATCGCCTCCGCGGCGCTGATCTCCCGCTTCTGCAAGCATCTTGCGGAGCGGCTGATCCTGCTGGAGGGCGCAGCGGCGCAGGAGGATCCGGGAGCGCCCGACTGAAGGATGATCGAAAGAGGGAGGAACCGCATCAGCGGTTCCTCCCTCTCTGTCCGTCGGGGCCGGTCAATTCGCGGGTCCCGTCGCGGGGATCAGGGGCGCTCCTTCAGGGGCGCGGCCAGGATCTCCTCCTTGCGCTTAAGCAGCTCGCCGGAGAACAGCGCCGCCTTCAGGGACGCCATGCCCACGCGGTCGATGGTCACGCCGAAGCGCTCCTTCACGTAGCCGTTCTCGCGGTACCAGAGCATGGCGCTCTCCACGATGTCGCCCACCTGCGAAACAGGCACCAGGCGCTCAAGCGGCGTGCCGATGCGGGTGGTCTTGCCCCAGGTGCCGCCCACGTAGATCCGGCAGAGGGGTTCAACCTCGGCGGGAACCGCGCCGAAGGGGCATTTGCCCACGCACACGCCGCAGCTAAGGCACTTTTCGTCGATCACGACCTTGCCGTCCACGGCGGAGACCGCCTTCACCGGGCAGTTGTTCATCACGGCGCACTTCTTGCAGCCGCGGCACTTCTCGGAGTCGAATTCAAAGACCTTGTGGCCCTCGATGCCGATGTCGTTCAGGCTGGGCTTCATGCAGCTGTTCGGGCAGCCGCCGATGCCGATCTTGAACTTGTGGGGGAGCTTCACATTGCCCATGCCGATGTAGAAGCGATTGTGCATTTCCAGGGCCAGCGCCTGGGTGTCGTAGTTGCCGTAGACGCAGGTGGTTCCCTTGCAGGCAGTGATGGGGCGCACCTTCGCGCCGGTGCCGCCGAAGTACAGGCCCTCCTTGGCCAGGAAGGCCTCGGCCTCCTCGATCCTGTCGAAGGGGATGCCGGGGATCTCCGCCGTCTGGCGGTTGGTGAAGGTCACCTTGCCGCTGCCGAACTTCTCCGCGCACTCGCCGACCATCTTCAGATCGTGCGCGGAAAACATGGTTCCGGCGGGAACCACGCGGCCAGAGAAGAGTTCGGTGCCGCGGTTGAGCAGGAAGCCGCGACCCTTGACGAGAGTGATGTCGTCCTTGGAAAGCGCCATCTGTATACCCTCCGTATTCTGTTTGAGATTTTTAACCGGGGTGAATTCTCTGAAATGGCTTCGGAAAATATCCTACCATTCGCATGTTAAGTTCATAGATGTGCAGCTCCGCGCGGCAGGATGCGCGGCGCTATATTTCCGTACTATTTGTAGCGCATGAGGAGAAATTCCGGCAGGGAGACAAGATTTTCCGGTGTAATTTCGATCTCCCGGGGCATGCGCACGGCCCGCATATCGCGCTCGAAGGCCTCGCAGGTGCTTGTGTTGAAGTCGTAGTCCGGCGTGCGGTAATGCATTGCCACGGCGTGCTTCGGCCGCGCCAGGCGGATCACTTCCTCGGCCTCGGGGGTGTCGATGGTGTAGGTGCCGCCGATGGGAACCAGCATGATGTCCGCGCCCGACATGGCTTCCAGCTGCTTTTCGTCCGGCATGTGGCCCAGGTCGCCCAGGTGCACGATCGTCAGGCCGCCGCCCTCGATGCGCAGGATCAGGTTCTTCCCCCGCAGCGCGCCGCCCTTCTTGTCGTGGAAGGAATCAACGGCGGTGATGCGCACGCCCTGCACGTCGTAAGCTCCGGCGCTGCGGATGGTGACGAAGTCGCCGCGCAGGGTCTGGACGTGGTTGTGGTCGAAGTGGTCGTGGCTCAGCAGCGCCGCGTCGCAGATTTCGTCGCAGGGGGGATAGGTCACGGTCTCGTCAAAAGGATCGATCACCAGCGTGGGGCCGCCCTCGTAGCTGAGGGAGAAACAGGCGTGGCCGTAGTACTTCAGCTTCATATGCTTCACTCCTTTGCTTCGGATGATTGTGCAGAATGGAGCGCGGCGTTCAGCAGCGCGCAGGCGTAGAGCCCGCCGCCGCAGCCGCCCCGCAGTGCCAGCGCCGCCCTCTGGCGCAGGGCGCGGTCGTAGGCGTCGATCTCGCCGGTCGAGGCCAGCGCATCCAGGAGCTTTGCGCCCCGGGCGAACAGGCGCAGGTTATCAGCATCGGCCTGCATGCCACGGAAGCGCACAAGGCTTATACACAGCGCGTCCGGCGGCTCCGGGAACGCTTGCTCCAAGCGCGCGACCCACGCCCCATCGGGCAGAAAGCAGGCGAGCGCGCCTCGCTGCTCCGTGTGAAAGCCGGGATATGTCCGGGGCGCAGAATCGATGGCGGAGGCGTTGGAGATCAGCAGCGCGTCGCCGCGGTCGCGCCGGAGAAAGGCTCCGGGCGGCAGCAGCGGCAGCAATTCCGCGCGCAGCTGTGCCAGTGGAGAAAACTCATTCCGCATATTTCCGGAACACCTCCGGCAGAAATTCCAGGATGTCGGCGGCGTTCATGGCGCGCGCGCCGTACCGCCGCTGGGCCAGCTCCCCGGCGAGACCGTGGATTTCGCTGGCGCAGACGGCCATGCGGAAGGGGTTGTCCGGCTGTCCCGCCAGCAGCGCGCCGAGGATGCCGGTGAGGATGTCGCCGCTGCCGCCCCGGGCCATGCCGCAGCCGCCCGAGGCGCTGATCAGGGAGCAGGGGGATGCAGGCGCGGCAATCACGCTGGCCGCACCCTTGAGGACGGCGACCGCGCCGAGCTTGGCGAGCGCAGCGGCATCCGCAATGGGGTTTGCGCAGGGACGGCCCAGCAGCCGCGCGGCCTCGCCCGGATGGGGCGTGAGCACGTGCCGCGATGTCAGCAGATCAAGCAGCTCGCGGTGTTCCGCAAGCAGGTTCAGGCCGTCCGCATCGATCACCGCTGGCAGGCCGCTCTCCAGCACCAGGCGCAGGATGCCGGGAGCTGCACGGCGGCTGAGCCCCGGGCCGACGGCCACGGCGCGCTTGCCCCGAAGCGCAGCCTCCAGCGCGGGCAGGGCCTCCGCAGAGATTGCGCCCTCGCTTTCGGCAAGCGGTATGCACATGGCCTGGGGAGAGAGCGTCTGCAATATGGGCACGATGGAGCGCGGACATGCGATGCTCACCAGCCCGGCTCCGCTGCGCAGCGCCGCCTTCGCGCACAGCGCCGCAGCGCCCGCCATGCCGAAGGAGCCGGCCACGATCAGCAGATGCCCACAGTCGCCCTTGTGGATGTTCCGTGAGCGCTTCGGAAGGCTCGGGCCGATGTCGGCGGGCTCGAACAGCGCGGCTACGGAGAGGTCGAAACCCTCCGTGGGAAAGCCCACGTCCGCCACGGTGATTTCCCCGCACACGTCCAGACCGTCCGCGAGGGTCATGCCGGTCTTCAGATATTGGAAGGTGACGGTATGATCCGCACAGATGCAGGGATCGTAGGCCGCGCCCGTCTCGCCGTTCAGCCCCGAGGGGATGTCGGCGGCATAGACGCGCGCGCCCCGGGCATGATCGGCATTGATGCGTCCGATCAGCGCTTTCTCCGCACCGCCGGGGGCGCGGGTCAGTCCCGTGCCGAACAGCGCGTCCACCCACGCGTCCGGCTGCGCAAGCTGCGAAGCATCCTCTGTCACGGCAATGCCACACTCCCGTGCGCGGCGCAGGTTCTCGATCGCGTCCGGAGATTTCGGAGGCCGGGGCTGCACGATGGTGCAGCTGTACTTTTCATGCAGCAGCCGCGCGCAGGCGCTTCCGTCGCCACCGTTGCCGCCGGTTCCGCAGGCGAAGTGGATCGTCGATCCTGTGGGCAGCTCCGAAGCGATGACCCTGGCAAGCGCCGTGGCCGCGCGCTCCATGACCTCTATGGAAGGAACGCCGGAGGACGCGAAGTACCGCGCCTCGCCTTCGCGCATGGCCTGGGGTGTGATGAGTCTGCGCATGTGCCGCCGCCTCCTGAATTGAAAAATGCGACTTTCCAGTAAATATTATAGCACAAAACCCCGCGCCTGTGGGGATTTTCTTGTAATTCGGTTCGAAAATCGCTATACTAAACTTGGAATATCAGGATCCGGAGGGGCTGTGGAACCAAAACCCGCCAGTCCGGCGTCTAAATATCTGGAAATGAACCAAAGGAGATTAAAATATGCAGGTTACGCAGCGCTTTGCGCAGATGCTGAAGCAGAATGTGGGCAAGGTGATCGTGGGCAAGGAGAGCGCGGTGGAGCTGATGATGATCGCCGTGCTGTGCCGCGGCCACGTGCTGATCGAGGACGTGCCCGGCGTGGGCAAGACCACGCTGGCAAGCGCCCTGGCGAGATCACTGGACTGCTCCTTCAAGCGCATCCAGTTTACGCCCGACATCACGCCCTCGGACATCACCGGCTACTCCATCGTGAACTTCAAGACCGGCGAACTGGAGTACCGGCCCGGCATGATTATGAGCCAGATCGTGCTGGCCGACGAGATCAACCGCACCTCGCCCAAGACCCAGTCGTCGCTGCTGGAGGTGATGGAGGAGGGCCAGGTGTCCGTTGACGGAACCACCTACGCCATGCCGGAGCCGTTCATTGTGCTGGCGACCCAGAACCCGGTGGACTTCGTGGGCACCTATCCGCTGCCCGAGGCCCAGCTGGACCGCTTCTTCATGCGCGTGTCCATCGGCTATCCCACCGCGGAGGAGGAGACGGACATTCTGGAGCGCTTTGCTTCGGGCAGGAAGCCCATGGAGGAGCTGCGGCCCATCTGCACAAGCTCCGACATCCTGCGGCTGCAGCAGGAGGTGGAGGGCGTGCACGCCTCCCGGGAGGTGCGTGCGTACATCTCCGCCATCGCGGCGGCATCCCGCAGGACCGCGGCACTGCAGCTGGGCGTGTCCACCCGCGCGGCGATCTCGCTCCTGCGCGCATCCCAGGCGCGGGCGCTGCTGGAGGGCCGGGACTACGTGGCCCCCGAGGACGTGCAGCGCATGGCGGAGCCGGTGCTGGCCCACCGCCTGGTGCTCTCCGCCGAGGCGCGCATGCGCAACATGACCGCCGAGCGCGTGCTGGCCGGCGTGCTGCAGAGCGTGCAGGTGCCGGTGAAGGTCAAGTGAGCGCGCGGCTGATCGGCGCGCTGGCGGCGATGGTCGCCCTGCTGGGCGCGGGCCTTGCCACCGGCACGCGCATCTATTACGATCTGTTCCTGATCCTGCTGCTGCTGGCGCTCTACGCGCTTGCGTCGGTGCTGTGGACGCTGTTTACGGCGAAGGTCTCCATGAAGGGCGTGCGGCCCCGGGTGGAGCGCGGCGAAAGGCTGATGACCATCCTCACGCTGGAGCACTGCTCGCTTCTGCCGGCGGGAAATCTGCGGGTGGAGCTGAACGTGCCCGGCGCAAATGGCGGCCGCCAGGAGATCAGCGTCTCCATGCCGCCGTTCTCAAAGCGCAGCTTCCGCAACGTGGTGCGCTGTCCCCACCGGGGCAACTACGAGGTGGGCATCGCTTCGCTGTCGGCGACGGATCTGTTCGGCCTGTTCGAGCTGCGCAGGAAGTCCCGGCGCAGGCTGATGCAGGTGGAGGTCTATCCCCGCGCGCACGAGGTTCCCGCCATGGAGCTGAAGGCGTCGGACATGGGGCCGGAGTTCCGCTCCCGGGCCGCTGAGGACAATGCCTCGCCCTCGGACATCCGCAAGTGGCAGGAGGGCGACGAGCTCAAGAAGGTGCACTGGAAGCTGACGCTGCGCAAGCGGGAAATGATGGTGCGCACCTTCGAGGAGAGCGCCCGCCCGGACACGCTGATCATCCCCGATCTGAGCGAGATCACCGCGCTGCAGGATCTGCGGCTCACGATGGAGGACTGCATCTGCGAGGCCTGTCTGAGCGCGGCGAAGGCCCAGCTGGAGGCGGGCTTTCCGGTGCGCATGCCGCTGATGAGCCGCCGGCCGCAGGAGCCTTCGGGCAAGACCGTTGCGGATCTGCCCGGCTTTACCGAGGCGCTGATGCGGGCGGAGTTCGACAGTCCCTACCCCTACGAGCAGGTGCTGATGCTGATGCTGCAGCGCATGCAGCGCACCGGCGGCGCGGTGCTGGCCACCGGCCGCATGACCAGCCGCACCGCGGACATCGCCATGCGCATGCAGCGCAGCGGCATTCAGGTGAAGCTGATCTGGGTGACGGACGCGCCCAGGGACGAGGCGCTGGAGATGCTGGAGCGGCTGAAGATGTCCGGCGTACAGGTGGAGACGGCGGATCCCTGGGCACAGGAGGGTGTGGATGCGCCCCGAAGCGCGCCGTCGCCGGCACCTGCGGGAGATGCGCTGTTTGCAGTCTGATTCGGGATACATTTTGAGAGGTTTTGGATTTCTTTCATGGATAGATTGAACCGCGTCCTGCGCGCCGCATGCCTGGCGCTGACCGCCGCATTGATGGCGGGCTGCGCCGCCTTCGTGGCCGTGCGCGCGATGGGATTTGAAATCGGCTGGGCGGGGGCGTATGCCGTCGCGCTGGCTGCGGCGCTGCTGGTGCAGCTGATGCACCGGGGCATGGCCTGGGCGATCGCTGCTGCTGCGGCGATTGCGCTGGGGCTTGCGCTGCTGCTGGGCAGCTGTGCCGGGAACATCTCCGCAATGCTTGCGGACTTCCGCGCATCGGGCAGTCTGAGCGCGGAGCAGCTGGCGTTGCACGCGGCTGCGGGCCGGGGCATGGCGCTCATCGCGGCGCTTCTGCTGGGCGCGCTGTTTGCGGGCCTGCTGCGCATGCCCGCCGGGGCGCCCTATGCGCTGATGCTGCTGCTGGCGGCGGTGATCTGCGGCCTGGCGCTGAACGAGGATCTGTCGCTGTGGCTGGCGGCGCCGGGGCTGATCGGCGGCGTGGTGGCCTTCGGGCTGCCGATGGAGCGCCGCAGGGACGGCGCGCGGCCGGTGCTGGTCGTTCCCGCACTGGTCATCGTGCTGCTGGCGCTGGCGCTGGTGCCTGCGGGGCGCGTCACCTGGACCCCGCTGGAGAGCCTCGCGGCACAGATCCGCTCCATCGTGGACGACTATGTGCACTTCACCCAGCAGCGCCTGCCCTTCTCCATCAACGAGATGGGCTACGATCGCGCGGGCATGATCGAGGACGACGTGGTGGCCATGCTGGGCGGCCCGGCGGATCCCGTGGTGGATCCGGTGCTGCGTGTGGAGACCGACGGCGACATCCTGCTGCGCGGCACCATCAAGCGCAGCTACACCGGCTATTCCTGGGTGGATGATCAGGCCAAGGCCCGCTATCTGTACTACGATTTCACCCATCGCGGCGTGCGCAGCGAGGTGTTCGGCGCGGACATCGTTTCCGATAGCGACGCCTTCGTGGAGCGCAACGTCTCTGTGGAGGTGCTGGGCAGCGGAACGAGCACGCTGTTCGTGCCCGCGCACATGGAGAGCTTCAGCATGGGCCTGACCGATGCGGTGTACTACAACTCCACCGGCGAGGTCTTTCTGACCCGCGATGTGGAGGCCGGCGACAGTTACAGCCTGACGGCCCGGGTGCCCGCCAGCGACGCCGCGCTGATCGCCGCGGCCTCCCGCAGCTGGGACGCGGAGGATCCCGATTATGCCGCGATGCTGGAGGATTACACGGCGCTGCCCGGGAGCATCGATTCCGAGGTGTACGCGCTGGCGTCGTCGCTGACGCAGAATTCCGCCACAGATGCGGAAAAGGCGCTGGCCATCCAGAATTACCTGGCGAACAACTACCGTTATACCCTGAACGGCGGCTATCCCGAGGGCAACCGGGACTTCGTGTCCTGGTTCCTGCTGGAGTCGAAGGAGGGCTATTGCAGCTACTTTGCCTCGGCGATGGCGGTGATGTGCCGCATGTCCGGCCTGCCCGCGCGCTACGTGGAGGGCTACTATGTGGCCGCCAGCGAGGGCGGCGAGACCATCATCACCGGCCGGAACGCCCACGCCTGGGTGGAGGTGTACCTGAAGGGCATCGGCTGGACGGCCTTTGATCCCACCGCCCGCGCCGTGGAGACCCAGCGCGGCGATTCGGGCGATGGTTCCCAGGGCGAATCCGCGAACGCGCAGGGCGCATCCGAGAGCACCGACGGCAGCGATACCCCCTATGAAAACGACAGTATCACGAACCTGGGCGGCGCACCCACGCCCACGCCGGATGTGGGCAGCTCATCCGACGGCGCACCCACGCCCACGCCGGATGCGGGCGACAGCTCCGACGGCGAACCCACGCCCACGCCGGACGCGGGCGACGGTCAGAGTGATGCGGACAATCCTCCGCCGGACGACGGTTCCGCCAATCCGCCGCCCATGGAGCCGGAGGGCGACGGCCTTGACAATGCGCCGGAGAAGGATCGGAATCTTACCTGGCTGTGGATCCTGCTTGCGGCGCTGGTGCTAGCGGCGCTGATCGCGCTGCTGGTGCTGTGGGTGCGCAGGCGGCTGATTGCAACCGATCCCCTGAGAATGTGCAGGGCCACGCGCAGCGGCGCGGCGGCTGCGCTGATCCTGTACCGGGCCATGCTGACGCTGCTTGCGCAGACCGGACTTGCGCCCATGAGCGGCGAGACCCCGGAGGCCTTCGCGCAGCGTGCCGTGCAGGCGATGCCCAACGACGACTACGAGCGCTTCGTCTCCGACGTGGTCCGGAGCCGCTACTCCGGCAAGCCGCTGACCCGGCAGACGCTGGAGTCGGGCAGAAGGGCGTATCTCGCCTTTCTGAACTCCATGCGCAGAAGCGAAAAGCTGCGCTACACCCTCCGCCGCGTGCTGCACGGCATCGGCGACGTGGAGCAGATTCCGTGAGCGCCGCATCCGGCGTTGAGGAGAGAACATGAAACAGAGAATTGAGCGGGCGCTGCACCGCCTGGGGAGGCCGGAGCGGGGTGTGGACATTGCCAACCGTCCCATGGGATGCATGGCGATGGGTCTGCTGTGCCTGCTGCTGTCACTGCCCTTCTGGTCGGTACCGGCGACGCTGCCGGGCGTGGATCCCCAGACCGCGCATCAGGTGGAGTTCCAGCTGCGCGAGGTTCGGGAATTCATCAACGGCCGTCGCAGCAAGTACCGCGAGCTTCGCCTGGACGGTGCGGATGGCGAGCGCTACTTCGTGAAGGAGCGCGTCTGCGGCGCGGAGCGCTATGCGGCGATTGCGGCGCGCGCGCTGGAGGGCGAAACCATCCGCCTGCGAACGGACGGCGGGAGTGGCGTGCTGGAGCTGCAGATCAGCGGCGAAGCACTGCTGCCCTATGCGGCAGGTCATGCGGCGGCGCAGCGGGAGGCGAAGGCCTATGCCTGGCTTGCGCTTGCCATGGATGCGATGGGCACACTGTTTCTGCTGCGCTGCGCGGCGCTAACGCGCAAGCGGCGGGCGTTTCGGAGCGCCAAGGGACACTGACCGAAGCGCAACAATTTCACACAACATAAGATTCATTTGTCAAATTGTGGAAAACTGTGCTATACTATATACTGCGTAAATAGAGACGCTTGGAGGTCTGAAATGCTGGATTTTCTGAAAAAATTCCTCTCCGGTTCCAACGAAGCGGAGCTTAAAAAGATTCAAAAGATCGTGGACAGGATCAACGCGCTGGAAAAGCAGATGCAGAAGCTCACCGACGCGCAGATTCGTGAAAAGGTTCAGGAGCTGCGCGGTCGCGCCCAGAGCGGCACGTCCCTGGACGAGCTGCTGCCCGAGACCTACGCGCTCACCCGCGAGGCGGCGGTGCGCGTGCTGGGCCAGCGTCCATTCGATGTGCAGCTCATCGGCGGCATCGTGCTCCATCAGGGCCGCATCGCCGAGATGAAGACCGGCGAGGGCAAGACCCTGACCGCCACGCTGCCCGCGGTGCTCAACGCCCTGCCGGGCAAGGGCGTGCACATCGTCACCGTCAACGACTACCTGGCCCGCTTCCAGAGCGAGTGGATGGGCAAGCTGTACCGCTTTATGGGCCTGAGCGTGGGCCTGATCGTGCACGATCTGGACGCGGACGAGCGCCAGAAGGCCTATGCCGCCGACATCACCTACGGCACCAACAACGAGTTCGGCTTCGACTACCTGCGCGACAACATGGTCACCTACAAGGAGCGCCTGGTGCAGCGGGAGCTGAACTTCGCCATCGTGGACGAGGTGGACTCCATCCTCATCGACGAGGCCAGAACGCCGCTGATCATCTCCGGTCGCGGCGAAAAGAGCACCGACATGTACACCTACGCCAACCAGTTCGTGGCGCGGGGCCTGAAGGAGTGCAAAATGGAGGGCGACGAGGTCATTGAGCCCGGCGACTTCATCAAGGACGACAAGGACAAGACGATTTCGCTGACTGAGGAGGGCGTGCGCAAGGCCGAGGCCTTCTTTCAGGTGGACAACCTCACTGAGCCGGAGCATCAGGAGCTGTACCACCACATCCTGGGCGCGCTGCGGGCCCACAAGATGATGAAGCGCGACGTGGACTACGTGGTCAAGGACGGCCAGGTGGTGATCGTCGATGAATTCACCGGCCGCCTGATGGTGGGCCGCCGCTACTCCGACGGTCTGCACCAGGCAATCGAGGCCAAGGAGGGCGTGAAGGTGGAGCGCGAGAACAAGACGCTGGCCACCATCACCTTCCAGAACTACTTCCGCATGTACCACAAGCTCTCGGGCATGACCGGCACGGCCAAGACCGAGGAGGAGGAGTTCAACGGCATCTACAAGCTGGACATCGTGCAGATTCCCACCAACCGCCCCATGATCCGCAACGACATGAACGACGCGGTGTTCATCACCCAGAAGGCCAAGTACCGCGCGGTGGTGAATGAGATCGAAAAGCGCCACGCCACCGGTCAGCCCGTGCTGGTGGGCACGGTCTCCGTGGAAAAGAGCGAGATGCTGGGCAAGATGCTGGAGCTGCGCGGCATTCCCCACGTGGTGCTCAACGCCAAGTTCCACGAGAAGGAGGCCGAGATCGTGGCCCAGGCCGGCAAGGTGGGCGCGGTCACCATCGCCACCAACATGGCCGGACGCGGCACCGACATCCTGCTGGGCGGCAACGCCGAGTTCCTGGCCCGCAAGCAGATGCGCCTGGCGGGCTATGACGAGATGGTCATCGAGGACGCCATCGGCTTCAACGAGGACGTGTCCGACGAGGTCAAGGAGGCCCGCAAGGTGTTCCACGACTACCTGGACAAGTTCTCCGTGGAGACGAAGCAGGGCCACGACGAGGTGGTGAAGCTGGGCGGCCTGCACATCATCGGCACCGAGCGCCACGAGTCCCGCCGCATCGACAACCAGCTGCGCGGTCGCGCGGGCCGTCAGGGCGACCCCGGCTCCAGCCAGTTCTTCATCTCCTTCGAGGACGATCTGATGCGCCTGTTCGGCTCCGACCGCTTCCGCCCGATGCTGGAGAAGCTCTCCGGCGGCGACGGCGCGGAGGAGGCCATCGAGTTCTCGCTGGTGTCCAAGCAGATCGAGAACGCCCAGAAGCGCGTGGAGGGCCGCAACTACGACATCCGCCTGCAGGTGCTCAAGTACGACGAGGTCATGAACAAGCAGCGCGAGGTCATCTACGGCCAGCGACGCCAGGTGCTCGAGGGCGAGAACATGCACGACAAGATCATGCAGATGCGCGACACGCTGATCACCGAGGCCGTCGACCGCCACGTGGGGGACGAGGGCAACAGGGATACCTGGGACGTTGCCGGCCTTGCGGAGTACCTGGAGAAGCTGTGCATCGACAAGGGCGGCACGCAGAAGGTGTACGAGGGCCTGTCCGAGCGGCTGAAGGTGGACTTCGTCAAGGGCCTGTGCGAACGCGCCGACCGCATCTACGCCCTGCGCGAAAAGATGTGGACCGAGGCGAACCTCGACATGCGCGAGTTTGAGCGCGTGGCGCTGCTGGGCAGCGTGGATCGGCGCTGGATGGATCACATCGACGCGATGACCGAGCTGCGCGACGGCATCGGACTGCGCGCCTACGGCCAGAAGAACCCGCTGATCGAGTACGAGCGCGAGGGCTACGACATGTTCGAGGAGATGAGCCACCTCATCCAGGAGGACACCGTGCGCCGGCTCTACTTCACGGTGGTTGCCAAGCCCGTGGAGCGCAAGCAGGTGGCCGAGCCCACCTCCGCCACCCACGGAAGCTCCGAGCCGGAGAAGAAGGCCCCCAAGCGCGCCGAGGCCAAGGTGGGCCGCAACGATCCCTGCCCCTGCGGCAGCGGCAAGAAGTACAAGAACTGCTGCGGCAAGGTCACCAACGGCGGCGAATGAAGGCATAAACGCGAGGATACACCTCCATAGCGGAATCCACGTGTAATTTGGTGGACGGGGGACACGTCCCCCGCCACTACCACCCCAAGGTTGGAAACCCTTTGGATTTCCAATTCGGCCTTTAGGCCGAACGTCGACGGTCGAATCAGAGATTCGACCGCGACGCCACGAAATTTCATCGCGTCGCAAGCGACACAATGAAATTTTGCAAGGAAGCGATTTTTCAAATTGAAGCTGTCGCTTCACTTATGAAAAATCAGCTGCGCGGTCGCCGTACATGCCGCCGACCACGATTGATATGTGAAAGGCTTCGTTCTTCACTTTTTCCAGGTTTTGACAGTAGATTATTGAGTTTGGATGTGAACAATATGATTGAAATGGAAGTCTTCAAGCAGGATCTGACCGCCGTGCGCAATATGATTGCCGAGGCGGGCGAGTCGCTGCACGTGGATCATCTGCGGGAGCAGCTGGTGGAGTACCAGGAGGACATGGGTTCCAACGGCTTCTGGGACGACACCGAGCGCGCCACGCGCATCTCGGCCAAGGCGAACTCCACGGAGAACCGCATCAAGCACTACGAGAGCCTGATCAACCGCGCAGACGAGATCGAGATCATGATGGAGCTGGCCGAGGAGGAGGACGACGAATCCATGGCTGAGGACATCAAGAAGGAATTCGCCTCGCTGAAGGAGGATCTGGAGAGCCTGCGCCTTCAGACGCTGCTCACCGGCGAGTACGACGACTGCAACTGCATCTTAACGCTTCACGCGGGCGCGGGCGGCACCGAGGCCCAGGACTGGACGCAGATGCTCTACCGCATGTACACCCGCTTCTGTGAGCGCATGGGCTTTGCGGTCAAGGAGCTGGACTATCTGGACGGCGACGAGGCGGGCATCAAGTCCGTCTCCTTTGAGGTCACCGGCGACTATGCCTACGGGTATCTGAAGGCCGAGCGCGGCGTGCACCGCCTGGTGCGCATCTCGCCCTTCGACGCCAACGCCCGCCGTCACACCTCCTTTGCGTCGCTGGACGTTGCGCCCATCATCGTGGACAACAGCGAGATCGAGATCCGCAACGAGGATCTGCGCATCGATACCTACCGCGCGTCCGGCAAGGGCGGCCAGCACGTCAACCGAACCGACTCCGCCGTGCGCATCACCCACCTGCCCACCGGCATCGTGGTGCAGTGCCAGAACGAGCGCAGTCAGCTCCAGAACAAGGAGATGTGCTTCATCTGGCTGCGCGCCAAGCTGGCCGAGCTGAAGGAGCAGCAGCGCCAGGAGCAGATGGGCGACATCAAGGGCGAACTGAAGAAGATCGAGTGGGGCAGCCAGATTCGCTCCTACGTCTTCCAGCCCTACACCATGGTCAAGGATCACCGCACCGGCTACGAGATGGGCGACATCAACGCCGTCATGGACGGCAAGCTGGAGGGCTTCGTCACCAGCTACCTGCAGAAGCTGTAAGCGACGGGAGGACTGCGGGGGAGGGATTTCTTTTTGAAAAAAGAAATCCCTCCCCCGCGCCCCCTCCAAAGAAAACCTGAAAATAATGGGATTTGGTTGAAAGTACGACAACCTCAGGCTCCCTTGTGTAAAGGGAGCTGTCAGCGAAGCTGACTGAGGGATTGTTGCGTCATCAATAAAGATACAATCCCTCCGACACGGCCACGCCGCGTCTCACCAGGCACCGCTGCGTGAATCCCGTAGGGCGGGGTGCCTTCACCCCGCCGCATTGCTTTGAAATCACCATACAGTTTGGGAGCAATTATGAAGAAAAGAATGCTGTGCATCGTAAACCTGCTGTGGTGGATGTGCTTTGCGCTCTACTTCATCTCCGGCTCAGTGCTGGATATTGGCACGGATGCATCCCTCTACTACAGGGAGCAGTCCCGCGCGGGGGTTGTGGAAACCGCCGGGGTGTCGGAGGAGGAGCTGTGGCAGCTGGATGAGCGGCTTGCCATTTGCCTGATGGGGGAGGAGAACTGGAACGACGACTGGGGATGGTACGGTGCAGGAAAACCGCTGCGCGTGGTGGTGGACGGCGTGGAGCAGGACGCGTTCAACGCGCGGGAGATTCAGCACATGGAGGACTGTCAGCATCTGTTTGACCTGCTGCGGACGCTGCGCCTGAGCCTCGCCGTCGCGGCGGCGCTGCTGGTTCTGTTGAGCCTGATTCTGGAGTGGCGGGAGAAGCCTGCACGCGCTGGCAGCATCGCCCCGATGTGGATCGCTTCGCTGATCCTCATTGTTCCGCTTGCCATCTTCGGCATCTGGGCGGCGATTGATTTCAACTCCGCCTTCAACTTCTTCCACGGAATCCTGTTCACCAACGACCTGTGGCTGCTGAACCCGGAAACCGACCTGCTGATTCGCATCTGCCCGTCGAGCATGTTCGCCAATCTGGGCCTGCGCATCGCGCTGCGTGCAGCGGTGATTCTGCTGGGTTTGCCGCTGCTGTTGACCGCAATTGAATGGATATCTGATCGAGTACGAAAGAGGAAAACGAATGAAACCGTTGAGCTATGAGGCGCGCATGCGCGAAAAGGCAGACGCGCTGCGTAAGCGTGAACACGCCCGCATCCTGGCGGTGGAGTCCTCCTGCGACGAGACGGCCATCGCCATCGTGGACGACGGCCGCATCGAGCGCGCCAACGCCATCGCCAGCCAGATCGATGTGCACGCCCTCTACGGCGGCGTGGTGCCGGAGATCGCCAGCCGCATGCACGTGGAGGCCATCGATCCGCTGCTGGAAATGGCGCTTTCCCAGGCGAACTGCACGCTGGAGGACATCGACGCCATCGCCGTCACCTATGGCCCCGGCCTGGTGGGCGCGCTGCTCACCGGGGTGAGCTGGGCCAAGTCCCTGGCCTACGCCCGGGAGCTGCCGCTGATCCCCGTCAACCACATCGAGGGCCACGTCAGCGCGAACTACGTCGCCCATCCCGATTTGGAGCCGCCGTTTGTCTGCCTGGTCGCTTCCGGCGGACACAGCCACATCGTGGCGGTGGATCACTACGGCCAGTACCGGCTCATCGGCCAGACCACCGACGATGCGGCGGGCGAGGCCTTCGACAAGGTCGCCCGTGTGCTGAGCATTCCCTATCCCGGCGGGCCGCTGCTGGACAGGCTGGCGGACGAGGGCGACGATCGCGCCTACAAGTTCCCCCGCCCCCACACCGAGGGCAAGTACGACTTCTCCTTCAGCGGCCTCAAGACCGCCGTCATCAACCAGGCCCACAACCTGCGCCAGCAGGGGCTGGAGATCGACGCGAAGGACTTCGCCGCCTCCTTCCGTAGGAGCGTGGTGGATCTTCTGGTGGACAAGACGCTGCTGGCCGCGCAGGATACGGGTGCAAGGAAGCTCACCGTGGCGGGCGGCGTTGCGGCCAATTCCCTGCTGCGCAGCGAGCTGATGCGCAGGGGAGAGAAGGCGGGATTTCAGGTGTTCATGCCGCCCAAGCGTCTGTGCACCGACAACGCCGTGATGATCGGCGCGGCGGGCTTTTACAGCCTCATGGCGGGGGATCTGGCCCAGCTGAGCCTGAACGCCCTGCCGTCGCTGCAGATGTTCCAGAATTGAAATCAGACTCCGGTCGGAAACGGAGGCGTTACAGCTTGCGACGCCTCCGTTTTCATGTATTTTTGGCAGGACGGCGGCAGTTCCTCCGTGGAACGACATAACGTATAATTTAAAAACATATACATGAAATAGTTTTGTAACAAATATACACGTTATCGACACAAAATGAGGGGAAAACAGGCGGTGGAAAACCGGCCTGATGTGTGGATAAACCGGGCAATTGGACAAAAATTGGACAGAAAAAACACACGAAGCGCATAAAAACCGACCGGGTTTGATTTTGGTGTGTTCAAAATAAACTGAAGTCTGTGGAAAGCGAGTATTCAGAAAGCGCAATTCTGTGGATAACTTGGGAAAACTCCCGGAAAGCCCGTGGATTGGGGATTTTTTCTGTGGATAACCGTGTGGAAAATGTGGATTGATCCCCGGTTTTCTGAATTGTTCATACACAGAGAGGAAGTGAAATATACAGTCGGGCGGGGTTCGACAAAGCAATATTTTACAAAAAGTTACGCAATTTGCTTGTTTGGAAACAATTCTTCTGATATACTGATAGCGTGTAAAATGGGTAAAATGTGTGAAAGCCGACGATGCTCGGTTTTTCGCCGAAGGAGCTGCAATGGAAGTCGCTTTCGAACACAATTCGCTGCCGGGATCGCTGGAGCTGGCCTACATGGGCGATGCGATCTACGAACTCTACGTGCGCCGCGCCCTGGTGCGAAAGGGCGGCCGGGTGCAGAGCATGCACCGCGAGGCCGTGAAGCGGGTGTGTGCCCACGCCCAAGCGGAGGCGTTCGGACGCATTGAGGGGGAACTGACGGAGGCGGAGGCCGGCGTGGCGCGCCGGGCGCGCAACGTCCATCAGAACCCGCCGCGCAGCGCAAGTCCCGCGGAATATCACCGGGCCACCGCGCTGGAGGCGCTGATCGGCTATCTCTATCTCACCGGTCAGCAGGCCCGCATGGAAGAATTGATCCGGAAGGCGCTTCCGGAGGATACGGAGGATGCCGATGCGAAATGAGGATCGCCGCGACGGCGGCTATCGTGGAAACAGGGATATGAAGGGCGCGGCCCGCAGGACCTATCCGGTGCGGGAGGACGGAGAAAACATCGCACATCGCGGTGGATATTCTGACCGGGACGGTGGAAATTCTGCACATCGCGGTGGAAAAGCTGAGCGCGACGGTGGATATGCCGCCAATCGCGGTGGAAAACCCGGTCGCAGCGGCGGGCCCCGCGTGGGTGCGATCTATGACAATGTGCCCCGTGCGCAGCGCGTGGATGCGGCGGAGGATGTGCAGGCTTCGGCCGGCGTGCCCCAGATGCGTCGGGGGGATGCGGCCCGCATGCAGCGCGCCGCAGTTCCCGACAGGCAGTTGCCCGGAGAAGCGCCGCTTGCCAAGCCGGAGGAGAACGAGAACCTGCTGGTGGGCCGCAATCCCATCCGAGAGGCGCTCAAGTCCGGCCGACCGGTGGAGAAGCTGCTGGTGGCCCAGGGCGATCTCTCCGGCGCGGCCAGGGACATCATCCGCATGGCGCGGGACGCGGGTGCGGTGGTGCAGACGGTGGATCGCAGCCGCCTGGATCAGATTTATCCGGCCCATCAGGGCATGCTGGCCTATGTGGCGGCAGTGGCGTACAGGAGCGTGGACGACATCTTCGATCTTGCGGCGCAGCGGGGTGAGGATCCGTTCATCGTCATCCTGGACGGCGTGACCGATCCCCACAATCTGGGCGCGATCATCCGCTCGGCGGAGTGTGCGGGCGCCCACGGCGTGATTCTGCCGGAGCGGCGCGCGGCGGGGCTTGGCCCGGCTGCGGCGAAGGCTGCGGCGGGGGCGCTGGATTGCCTGCCCATCGCCCGGGTGAAGAACCTGAACCGCACCATCGACGAGCTGAAGGAGCGCGGCGTGTGGGTGATCGGCACGGCCATGGACGGCGAGGACGCGCTTTCGGCGGATCTCACCGGGCCGGTGGCGCTGGTGATCGGCTCGGAGGGCGAGGGCATCTCCCATCTGACGCTTCAAAAGTGCGACCGCACGCTGACCCTTCCCATGAAGGGGCGCATCGAGTCGCTGAACGCATCTGTGGCGGCGGGCATCCTGATGTACGAGATCGTCCGCGCCCGGGTGAAGTGAGGCGCGCGGAGGCCGGGCCGCGCAGGCGGATTCTGATCGTGGACGGCTACAACGTCATCAACGTGCGCAAGCCCGTGCGGGAGAGCCTGCAGCTGGAGGACGCGCGGCGCAAGCTGACCGACCGGCTGCACGACTACGCGGGCTATTCCGGCCAGCAGATCATATTGGTGTACGACGCCTGGCTGTCGGATCGCATGCAGCGCAGCGTGGAGAACCGGGACATGCTTCAAGTGGTGTTCACCATGAAGGGCGAGACGGCGGACTGCTACATCGAGCGCCTGTGCGACGAGCTGGCGGAGGACATCTCCCTGCGGCGCGCTCAGGTGCGGGTGGCCACGTCGGACGGCGTGGAGCAGACCGTGGTGCTGGGCCGCGGCGCGGAGCGGCTCTCCTCGCGGGAGCTGCTGCTGGAGATGGACATGGCGCAGCAGGCCCGGGGCGGGCATGTACGCAGCTCCGGCGGACGCAAGTCCACGGTGGCCGACCGGCTGCCGGAGGACGTGCTTGCAAAGCTGGAGCGCATGCGCAGGGAACAATGAATCGGAGGGACCGATGACCAGACAGGATTTTGAAAACATGCCGGATGAGGCGATCGTGAAGCTGGCCCAGGAGTCGGACGGCGCGGCGCTGGAATATCTGCTGAACAAGTACAAGAACTTCGTGCGCACCAAGGCCCGCAGCTACTTCCTCATCGGCGCGGACCACGAGGACATCGTGCAGGAGGGCATGATCGGCCTGTACAAGGCGATCCGGGATTACCGCGAGGAAAAGCTCAAGTCCTTCCGCGCCTTTGCCGAGCTGTGCATCACGCGGCAGATCATCACCGCCATCAAGACCGCCACGCGCCAGAAGCACATACCGCTGAACAATTACGTCTCGCTGAACCGGCCTATCTACGACGAGGATTCTGACCGAACGCTCCTGGACGTCATCACCGAGGAGACTCCCTCCAATCCGGAGGAGATGCTCATCGACCGGGAGGACCTCTCCGTCATCGAGGGCCGCATCGGTCAGATGCTCTCCGACCTGGAGAAGGAGGTGCTGGTGCGCTACATGGAGGGCAAGAGCTATGTGGAAATCTCCGAGGAAATGGGCCGCCACGTGAAGTCCATTGACAACGCCCTGCAGCGCATCAAGCGCAAATTGCTGAAATATCTGGAGACAAAATAGCATTGTCCGCAATCTGCGGACGCATAATGTGATTCTAAACGGGGAAATTACAATTCATGGTTGACAAACGCGGCGTTTTCCTTTAAAATATGTGCTGTATGACGGCGTATGACGGCGGGAACGCGCGGGTGTAGCTCAATGGCAGAGCTCCAGCTTCCCAAGCTGATCACGTGGGTTCGATTCCCATCACCCGCTCCATACGAAACTCATTTTGATTTTGTTGGGAGGAGTTCACAATGGCAAAGGCAAAGTTTGAGCGCACGAAGCCTCATGTAAACATCGGAACGATTGGTCACGTTGACCACGGCAAGACCACGCTGACCGCGGCGATCA
>SFET01000041.1 GCA_004557125.1 Clostridiales bacterium
GGGGCACGGAGGCCATGGCACAGTACGCGTGCGGCAAGCGCATCGACGTGCTCACGGGCCTCGGCAACGGCTACGATCTGGACAGGGGCGGCGACCGCCCGCTGCTCATCGGCGGCGGTGCGGGCGTTCCGCCTATGTATCTGCTCGCGCGCAAGCTCATTTCGCAGGGCAAGCAGCCCACGGTGATCCTGGGCTTCAACAAAGCGGAGGAAATCTTCTATGAAGAACAGTTCCGCGCGCTGGGGATCGAGACCATCATTGCCACCGCCGACGGAAGCATCGGCGTGAAGGGCTTCGTCACCGACGCGATGGAGGGCCTGAATTATACCTACACCTACGCCTGCGGCCCGGAGCCGATGCTCAAAGCGGTGTACAACCGCGCAGCGACCTCCGGCGAGTACAGCTTCGAGGAGCGCATGGGCTGCGGCTTCGGCGCGTGCATGGGCTGCACCTGTGAAACGAAGTATGGCAACAAGCGCATCTGCAAGGACGGCCCGGTGCTGACAAAGGAGGAGATCGTATGGTAGACACCCGCGTGAACCTCTGCGGGATCGAGCTTTCCAACCCTGTGATTCCCGCCAGCGGCACCTTCGGCTTCGGCCGCGAGTTCGCCGAACTGTACGATATCAACTGCCTGGGCACCTTCTCCTTCAAGGGAACCACCCGGGAGGCGCGCTTCGGCAACCCCACGCCCCGCATCGCGGAGTGCGCGGGCGGCATGCTCAATGCGGTGGGCCTGCAGAATCCCGGCGTGGATCATGTGATCGCCCACGAGCTTAAGGAGATGCAGAAATTCTTCCACAAGCCGGTGATGGCCAACGTTTCCGGCTTCTCCATCGACGAGTACGTGGAGGTCTGCCAGAAGCTCGACGCCTGCGAACAGGTGGGCTGGCTGGAGGTGAACATCTCCTGCCCCAACGTCCACGGCGGCGGCATGAGCTTCGGCACCGACCCCAAGATGGCCGCGGAGGTCACCCGGGCGGTGAAGAATGTGACCACCAAGCCGGTCATCATGAAGCTCTCGCCCAATGTGACCGACATCACGGCCATCGCCCGGGCCTGCGAGGAGGCAGGCGCGGATGCGCTGAGCCTCATCAACACGCTGATGGGCATGCGCATCGATCTGCGCAGGCGCAGGCCGCTGCTGGCGAACAAGACCGGCGGCATGTCCGGCAGCGCGATCTTCCCGCTGGCCGTGCGCATGGTCTACCAGGTGTACGAGGCGGTGAAGATCCCCATCGTGGGCCTCGGCGGCGTGAGCTGCGCCGAGGACGTGATTGAAATGATGCTGGCCGGTGCGACGGCGGTGCAGGTGGGCGCGGCCAACCTGATCGAGCCCTTCGCCTGCCGGGACATCGTGGAACAGCTCCCGGAAACCATGGAAAAGTATCGCATTGAAAAACTTACGGACATTATCGGAGGTGCACACTGATGGGACGCGACGTGATCATTGCCTGCGACTTTGCAAGCCGCGAACAGACCCTGTCCTTCCTGGATCGTTTTACCGAGGAAAAGCCCTTTGTGAAGATCGGCATGGAGCTCTACTACGCCGAGGGTCCGGCCATCGTGCGTGAGATCAAGGCGCGCGGCCACAAGATCTTCCTCGATCTGAAGCTGCATGACATCCCCAACACCGTGAAGAAGGCCATGGCGGTGCTGTCCCGTCTGGATGTGGACATCTGCAACCTGCACTGCGCGGGCACCGTGAACATGATGCGCGCCGCGCTGGAGGGCCTGACCCGTGCCGACGGCACCCGCCCGCTGCTCATTGGCGTGACCCAGCTGACCTCCACCGATCAGGAGAGCATGGAGCGCGACCTGTGGATCGAGAAGCCCATCGACGAAGTCATCCTGCACTACGCGGAGAATGCCAAGGACGCAGGTCTGGACGGCGTGGTGTGCTCCCCGCTGGAGGCCGGCAAGGTGCATACTCGCTGCGGCGAAAAATTCCTGACCGTGACCCCCGGCGTGCGCTTTGCGGACGGCGACGTGGGCGACCAGAAGCGCGTGACCACCCCGGCGAAGGCCAAGGAACTGGGCAGCGACTACATCGTGGTGGGCCGCCCGATCACCGCTGCGGAGGACCCGGTGGCGGCCTATCGCCGCTGCGTTGCCGAATTTGTGGACTGAAGAAAGGGGAAAGATGCGATGAAGACGCAGATTGCAAAGGATTTGTTGAAGATCAAGGCGGTGTTCTTCCGCCCCGAGGAGCCCTTCACCTGGGCCAGCGGCATCAAGAGCCCCGTGTACTGCGACAACCGCCTGACCCTGTCGGACGTGCAGGTGCGCGGCGACGTGGAGAACGGCCTGGCTTCTCTGGTGCGCGAATATTATCCCGAGGTCGAGGTGCTGATGGGCACGTCCACCGCGGGCATCGCCCACGCTGCCATCGTGGGCCACCTGATGAACCTGCCCATGGGCTACGTGCGCTCCGGCGCGAAGGATCACGGCCGCAAGAACCAGATCGAGGGCAAGCTCTTGCCCGGCCAGAAGGTCGTGGTGGTGGAGGATCTGATCTCCACCGGCGGCAGCGTGCTGGAGGTCGTGGAGATTCTGCGCGAGGCCGGAGCCGAGGTGCTGGGCGTGGTGTCCATCTTCACCTACGGCATGCGCAAGGGCCTGGAGCGCATGGCCGCCGCCAACGTGGTCAACCACAGCCTGACCGACTTCGACACCATCGCCGAAATCGCCGCCGAGGAGGGCTACATCCGCAGGGAGGACGTGGCGCGGCTGATCGCGTTCCGCAACAACCCCAGCGACGAGAGCTGGATCACGGGAGGCAAGGCATGAGACATCTGATCGACATCATGGAGCTGTCCACAGAGGAGATTCAGCAGCTCATCGACTGCGCGCTGGACATCATCGCAAATCCCAAGAAGTACGTCGAGGCCTGCCACGGCAAGAAGCTGGCCACGCTGTTCTTCGAGCCCTCCACCCGCACCCGCCTGAGCTTTGAGGCGGCCATGTACGAGCTGGGCGGCAACGTGCTGGGCTTCTCCGAGGCCCAGTCCTCATCCGCATCCAAGGGCGAATCCGTGTCCGACACCGTGAGCGTGGTCTCCTGCTACGCGGACGTCATCGCCATGCGCCATCCCAAGGAGGGCGCGCCGCTGGTGGCATCGATGAAGGCCAGCATCCCGGTGATCAACGCGGGCGACGGCGGTCACAACCATCCCACCCAGACCCTTGCAGACCTTCTGACCATCTACCGCGAGAAGGGCCACTTCGAGAACCTGACCATCGGCGTGTGCGGCGACCTGAAGTTTGGCCGCACCGTGCATTCCCTCATCAGCGCCATGTCCCGCTACGCGGGCGTGAAGTTCGTGATGATCTCCCCTGAGGAGCTGCGCGTGCCGCGCTACATCATCTCCGACGTACTGGAACCCAACAACATTCCCTACGAGGAGGTTCGCAGCCTGGAGAAGGCCATGCCCGAGCTGGACATCCTCTACATGACCCGCGTGCAGCGCGAGCGCTTCTTCAACGAGGCCGACTACATCCGCCTGAAGGACACCTACATCCTGACCCCGGAGAAGCTGCGCACGGCCAAGGCTGACCTGAACATCCTGCATCCGCTGCCGCGCGTGAACGAGATCTCCGTGGCGGTGGACGACGATCCCCGCGCCTGCTACTTCAAGCAGGCCCTCAACGGCAAGTACATGCGCATGGCGCTGATCCTGAAGCTCCTGGAGGTGACGGTATGATTATCGGACAGATTCGCGACGGCATCGTGCTGGACCACATCACTGCGGGCCGCGGCATGGACATCTACAACATCCTGCACCTGGGCGAGCTGGACTGCACCGTGGCCATGATCAAGAACGCCGAGAGCGAGAAGAAGGGCAAGAAGGACATCATCAAGATCGGCCAGGTCATCGACATCAACTTCGATGTGCTGGGCTACATCGATCCCGGCATCACCGTGAACATCATCCGCGACGGCAAGCTGGTCAAGCGCGAGCACCTGACCCTGCCCGAGCGCGTGACCGACATCATCCGCTGCAAGAACCCCCGCTGCATCACCACCACGGAGCAGGAGCTGAAGCACGTGTTCCGCCTGGCGAACCGCGAGAAGCAGATCTACCGCTGCATCTACTGCGACAGCGAGGCTCCCCGGAACGTATAAGCGTTCCATCTGCACCAACCGCGCCCATGGCCATCCAGGCCGTCGGGCGCGGTTTTTCTTGTCTGCATTCGTGCGCCATGGTATAATAGAACAAATGGAAGATGGGAGAAAATCACATGAACGAGGTGCTCAAGCAATTGTACGCGCGCAAATCCGTGCGCGCCTTCACCGAGCAGGAGATCTCCATGGAGGACAGGCAGGCGATCCTGACCGCCGCAGCCATGGCCCCCACGGCGGGCAACCAGCAGCTCTACACGATCATCGACGTGACGGACGAAAACCTCAAGGCGGCGCTGGTCAAGAGCTGCGACGACCAGCCCTTCATCGCAAAGGCGAAGCTGGTGCTGGTCTTTTGCGCGGACTGCCGCAGGTGGTACGAGGCCTTCCGCAGTGCGGGCTGCGAACCGCGCCTGCCCGGTGCGGGGGATCTGCTGCTGGCGGTCAGCGACGCGAACATCGCCGCCCAGAACGCCGTCACCGCTGCTTGGAGCCTGGGCATCGGCTCCTGCTACATCGGCGACGTGATGGAGAACTGCGAGACGCAGCGGCGCTTGCTTCACCTCCCGAAGTATGTATTCCCTGCGGCCATGGTGGTGTTCGGCCATCCCACCCGGCAGCAGCTGGAGCGGGAGAAGCCGGAGCGCGTGGAGCTGAAGCACGTGGTGCATGAGAACGCCTATCGGGAGATGGAGGACGGGGAGTACCGGGAGATGTATGCGGAGCGCTGCGGCGTGCGTAGCTACGAGGACTGGATGCGCTCCTTCTGCAAGCGCAAGTACAATTCGGACTTCTCCCGGGAGATGAGCCGCTCCGTGCAGGTCTATCTGAAGGATTTTTTGCGCTGAAGCGGCGGCATAAATCGCGTTGCACCTGCACGCCATCAGAAAAGCGCCCCATCGAGCATTTGCATCGAAGGGGCGCTTTCATGCGCTCATGTGCGAGTCTTGCGGGTTGCGGCGAGGGCGACGAGCGCGCCCAGAACGCCACCGACGAGCTTCGAAGCCAGCAGCGCGGGCAGCATGGGCGCGTCCACGCCCGCGGTGAAGCCCAGGTGCGCGGCAAAGCAGGATGCGGCGCAGACCATGAAGGCGGCGTTGACGATCCGGCCCCGGCGGTCCATGTCCTTCACCAGCGCGATGGCGGGCAGCACGCTCACCATGCCGATGAGCAGCCCTGCGGCGCTGGCGCTGTTCATGCCCGTGGCGCGCTGCATACAGGAAAGCGGCCGCTTCAGCGCGCGCTGCATCAATTCCGCCATCGGCAGGCTGCCCAGCATCACGATGGCGATGGCGGCCACCACCTCCATGGCCTCGGACAGCGGCGCAAGCCCCGGCACGAGTTTGAAGCCGGTCATGTATGTGACCGCGCCCAGCATCAGGCCCAGAGTCGCGAGGATGCGGATGCCCGTCGCAAAGACCGAAAAGCCGCGAATCATCGCGTCGGTTTTCTTCCAGATGCCCAGCAGCAACAGCAGCGATACCAGTAGCACCGGCAGGCTCTGCCACAGCGCAGTTCCCAGCCCCAGGCCGCAGACCACGCCGCCTAGAATCAGTGCCACTGGCATGGAGATCAGCCCGAACAGGATGCCCCAGGCGAAGTCCGGCCGGGAATCCGCATCCAGCAGGCCCATGCCGATGGGGATGGTGAAGGTTACGGTGCAACCCAGGATCGCACCCACCACAATGCCGGAGAAGCGCCCCACCAGCGGATCCGCAGCGAGCTCCATCGCCAGCTGGTAGCCGCCCATGTCGATGGCCAGGATCCCGGCCAGCATGGCGGGATCAATGCCCAGAGGCTTCAAAAGCAGCGCGCCCAGCGCGCCCAGCAGCTTTGAGAGCAGCGGCACCAGGCAGATGATGCCCGCCATGGACAGCGCCGTGCTGCCCATCAGCAGAAAGCCCTCCTCGAATTTCCTGCCCAGCCCCAGGCGGTTGCCGAAGATGCGGTCCGCGCCGCCGATCAGCGCGCCCGCAGCCATGATCCACATGATTGCCCGATCCATACTGCATTCGCTCCCGTTTGTATTATAATATAGGCAGAAAATTGCAGGGCCTCCGACAGGTGAGACCCTGCATTTGCATATCAGCGCGCCAGCCGCTTCTTTTTGCGCTCGCCGCGCCACACGACCCAGACCATCATGATCACCGTGACCAGGTAGGGGGCCAGGGAGGTGAGGTTGGAGGACACGTTGAAGGACTGCACGCGCAGGCCCAGCGCGTCGATGAAGCCGAACAGCAGCGCCGCCAGGAACACGCGCGGGGGATTGGACGCGCCGAAGATCACGCAGGCCACGGCGATGAAGCCGCGTGAGGCCGACATGTTCTCGGTGAACATCGTCAGATACCCCAGCGACAGGTGCGCACCCGCCAAGCCGGAGAACAGGCCGCAGAGGATGGAGGCCAGGAACTTCATCTTCTCCGGGCTCTTGCCTGCCGCGCGCAGGGATTCGGGGTGCTCGCCCGCTGCGCGGAGCCAGAAGCCCAGCGGGGTCTTGTAGATCAAGACGTAGCTCAGCGCCACCAGGATCCAGCTGACGTACACCAGCAGCGTGTTGCCGCTGAGCAGATCGCCCAGGATCGGGATGTCCTGAATCAGCGGGATGTTGATCTTCGGAAGTCCGAAGATGGGCAGCGCGTCGGTGCCGGAGTACGCGCCCGCCACGCCGAAGATGGTGCGCAGCAGGAACACCGTAAGGCCTCCGGCGAAGATGTTCAGCGCCACGCCGATGATGTACTCGTCGGACTTGAACTTCACCACGAACAGGCCGAAGAACGCGCCCAGCAGCAGGCCCACCGCCAGCGCCAGCACGAGGCCGCCCAGCCAGCCGCCCAGATAGCAGCTGCCCAGCACCGCGAAGAATGCGCCGCAGAGCATCATGCCGTCCATGCCGATGTTCATGATGCCCACGTGGTCGGTCATCAGCACGCCCAGGGCCGCCAGCACCACGGGGGTCGCGGTGCGCAGGGTGTTCTGGAACAGTCCGATGGAGAATACGCTCAGAAACTCACGCATGTTCGCTGCCTCCCTTCGCAGAGCCTGCCTTGATTCTTGCGTTGCGCCGCACGCGCCTCTCGCGCACGGATGCGGAGATGCCGCGCTCCGCCGCCATGAAGAAGATGATGATCGACTGCACGATCAGGATCGTCTCGCTGGGTATGCCGATCTTCTCCATGCCGGTGCCGCCGATCTTCAGAATGCCGAAGAACAGGCTCATCAGAATGATGCCCGTGGGCTCGTAGCGCATGATCATGGCCACCAGCATGCCGTCGTAGTAGAACTCGTTGGAAACAGAGTCGATGAACCTCTTGTGCAGGCCGAACACCTCGAACATGCCCACCAGACCGCAGATCGCGCCGGAGATCACCATGCCCAGCAGCATCAGCTTCGCCGAGGGGATGCCCATGTAGTGGGCGAAGCGCTCGTTCTCGCCGGTGAGCTTCATCTCGTAGCCCGTCACGCTCTTCTTCATCAGGTACCACACCATCAGCGCGATGGCGACGGAGAGGAAGATGGAGGTGGTCAGATTGGAGAGGTTGATGACCCGGGAGAAGGCAAAGCTCGTGTCGATCTTGGCCGTGCCGGAGGCGATGCCGCGCTCGGTGGTCTTGAGCGGGCCGTTGGAGAGGTAGGCGCAGAAGTAGATGGCGATGGAGTTCATCATGATGGTGGTGATGACCTCGTTGACCTTCAGTTTCACCTTCAGCCACGCGGGGATCAGCGCCCACAGTCCGCCCGCCAGCATCGCGCCCAGCAGGCAGATCGGAATGGCGATCACTGCGGGAACGCCGGTGAGCGCAGCGCCCAGCAGCGCCGAGGCCATCGCGCCGAAGTAGAGCTGGCCCTCGCCGCCGACGTTGAAGATGCCCGCCTGGGCCGCCACCGCCGTGGCGAGGCCCGTCAGGCACAGCGTCGCAGACTTCGCCAGCGTGTCGCCGATGGCGCGCTTGGAGCTGAGCGCTCCGGTGAGCATGGCGGAGTAACCCGCGATGGGATCGTGCCCGGAGGCCGCCATGATGAGCGCGCCCACCAGCAGCGCCAGCAGGATGCTGACCGCCAGGGACAGCAGGTAGCCGCCGTTGATCTTTGGCCCACGCTTGAAGGAGAAGATCTCCTTGAGTGCCTTCTTCATCCGGACACCTCCTCGCCTGCGCTGCGCGCGCCGGTCATGTAGTAGCCGATGTCGGCCTTCTCGATCTCACCTGCGCGGAAGTGGCCGGTGATTTTGCCCTCGTAGAGGGTGATGATGCGGTCGGACAGGCGGAACACCTCGTCCAGATCGGCGCTTACCAGCAGGATCGCACAGCCCGCGTTGCGCTTCTCCACGATGGACTTGTGGATGAACTCGATTGCGCCGATGTCCACGCCGCGGGTGGGTTGGGAGATGATGAGGATGTCCGCGCCCAGGCTGAACTCCCGGGCCAGCACGACCTTCTGCATGTTGCCGCCGGAGAGGGAGCCCGCCGCCGTACCCACGCCCGATCCACGGATATCGAACTGGGAAAAGAGCTTCCGGGCGTACTCGTGCACAGCGCGGCGCTTGAGATGGACGCCCGCAGCGGAGAATTCCTTCGTGCGCTGCTTGCCCGCCAGCAGGTTGTCCTCCACGGAGGCCGCGGGGGAGACGCCGGTGCGGATGCGATCCTCCGGGATGTGGGCGAGGCCCAGCTTGCGAATCTCGCCGGGGGTTCTTCCTGCGACGGACTTGCCGTCGATGAACACCTCGCCGCCGCGCACGGGACGCATGCCGGTGATGGCCTCGATCAACTCGCTCTGACCGTTGCCCTCGATGGCGGCGACGCCCAGAATCTCACCCGCGCGCACATTCAGGCTCACGCCTTGCACGGCGGGCAGCATGCGGTCGGAGAGCACCTGCAAGTTCTCCACGCGGATGCGCTCGTCGCCCGTATCGCCAGTCTTGTCCAGCTGGGCATGGAGCATCTCGCGTCCGACCATCATGCTTGCCAGCATGCGCTCGTTGACCTCGCTGGTGTTCTTCAGGCCCACCAGCTTGCCCGCGCGCATCACGCCCACGCGGTCGGAGATCGCCATGACCTCGTAGAGCTTGTGGGTGATGATGATGACCGTCATGCCCTTGTCGCGCACGATGCCCCGGATGACCCGGAACAGCTCGTCGGTCTCCTGGGGGGTCAGCACGGCGGTGGGCTCGTCCAGAATCAGCACGTCTGCGCCCCGGTGCAGGGTCTTGAGAATCTCCACGCGCTGCTGAAGGCCCACGCTCAGGGAATTGACCTGCGCGGTGGGGTCGATCTCCAGGCCGAATTCCTCGGAGAGCTTGCGCACCGTGTCGTTGGCGGCCCTGAAGTCGTACAGGCCCAGCTTCTTCTTCGGCTCACAGCACAGTGCGATGTTCTGCGCCACGGTGAACGAGCCCACCAGCTTGAAGTGCTGGTGCACCATGCCCACGCCCATGGCGATGGCCTGGGACGGGCTCTGCTTCTCTACTTTTTTCCCTTTGACGTAGATCGCGCCGCTGGTGGGCTGGTTGAGGCCGTAGAGCACGTTCATCAGCGTGGATTTGCCTGCACCGTTTTCGCCCACCAGCGCAAAGACCTCGCCGGGGTAGATGTCCAGCGACACGTCGTCGTTGGCCAGCACGCCGGGGAACTGCATGGAGATGTGCTCAAAGCGAACGATGGGCTCGCGTTCCGCCATGCCGATCGCTCCTTTCCTTGTTGCGATTTCTTACAGATAATGAAACGCTGCCCTGATCGGCGCAGAGGCCGGTCAGGGCGGTGGGATTTGCGCGCCGCATGCGTTCATAAGGCTAAGCTTCGGTGCGCGGGGTTTGCATCAGCCAGCGAACGCGGTGGGAACCTCGATCTCGCCGTTAATGATCTGCGCCTTGATCTCCTCGACCTCGGCCTTCAGCTCATCGCTGACCTGCTGCACCATGGTGTCGTCGCCGTAGCCAACGTCGATCAGGCCGGTGGCCATGTCGGCGACCCAGATCTGGCCGCCCATCCAGCTGCCCTCGGTGGCGTAGGCGGTGACGGCCTGCTCGATGGACAGGTTCACCTGCTTAATCATGGAGCAGATGATCACGTCGGGGTTGATGTACTTCTGGTCGGAGTCCACGCCGATGGCGTACAGGCCGCGCTCCGCAGCCGCCTCAAACACGCCCTCGCCGGTGCGGCTGGCCACCTGGAACACGATGTCGCAGCCCGCGTCGTACAGCGCCAGCGCCAGCTCCTTGCCCTTGGCCGGATCGTCGTAGGTTCCGGCGTACTGCACCTGCACCGTGCAGTCCTCGCGGGCGTATGCAGCGCCGGCCTCGTAGCCGACGATGAAGTCGTTGATGGTCTCGCTGTCCTCGCCGCCGACCGCGCCGATCATGCCGGTCTGGGTCAGCTTGCCCGCGATGTAGCCCACCAGGAAGGAGCCCTCGTTCTGGGCGTAGGTGATGCTCATCAGGTTGTCGCCGACGCCGTCCAGGCCGTTGTCAATGAAGATGAACTTGGTGTCGGGCAGCTGGGGCGCGTACTCCGTCAGCGCATCCCAGAACTCCCAGCCGACTGCGATGACGATGTCGTTGTCCTCGGCGGCGGCGATCAGGTTGGTGGTGAACATGGAAGCGTCGTTCTTGCACTCGATCAGCGTGCCCTGAATGCCCAGGTCGGAGGCGACCAGCGCCTGTAGGCCCTCGTTTGCGGAATCGTAGAAGGAGCGGTCGCCGGTGGCGCCGGAGAGCACGACGGCAACCTTCAGGCCCTCCTCAGCGGTGGCGCTGAGGCCCATCGAAAGTACCATGGCGATGACAAGAATCAGACCAAGCAGCTTTTTCATGATTGCGGCGCAGGGCCGGAATCTACGTTGAATGTTCTGCGCATCCGTCCGGATGCCGGTGCTCAGGCCATCTCCAGCGCGATGCGCACCATGCGATCCAGCGCCTGCTCCCGCACCTCTGGGGTCACTTCCTCGCCGGTGGCAGGGTCGTCGCAGATGGTGCACAGGCACAGCGCGTTCTTGCCGCAGCGCATGCCCTCCAGGTACAGCCCGGCGGACTCCATCTCTGCCGCCAGCACGTGCATCTTCTTCATGATGGGATCGTAGTCGATGTCATCGTCGTAGAGGGTGTCCGAGCAGTACAGCGGGCCGATGTGCAGCGGATAGCCCAGCTTATCGGCCGCCTGACGCGCGCGGTAGAGCAGCTCGAAGCTGGCGGTGGGCGCGAGCACGAAGGGGAAGCCGAAGTGCGCGCCGAAGTTGGAGTCAGTGCTGGCCGAGGTGCCCGCCACCACGTCCATCAAGCCCAAATCCGGGCTGATCGCACCGGCCGTACCGATGCGGATGATGTTGTCCACGTCGTAGGCCGTGAACAGCTCCCGGGCGTAGATCGAAACCGCGGGGATGCCCATGCCGCTGGCCATGACGGACACGCGCTTGCCGTTGTAGAACCCCGTGTAGCCCTGCACGCCGCGCACATCGTTGACCAGCACCGCGTCCTGAAGGTAGGTGCGGGCGATCCAAGCGGATCTCTTGGGGTCGCCGGGCATCAGCACCGTCTTTGCAAAATCGCCGGGCATGGCGCTGTTGTGCCAGGTGGGCGCTGTGAGTTTCTTTGCCATAATCCTGCCTCCCCGCTTGCAAGCGGCCGTTCGGATTTGTATAATAGATATATGAGGAGGGATCCCCATGCATGTACTTTTCATCGACGCCTGCCCGCGCCCGCGGGAGCAGTCCCGCAGCTATCGCCTGGGTGTGGCGTTTCTGGATGCCTATGTCGCCGCCCATCCCGATGCCCGCGTGGAGACCATGCGCCTGGATGAGATGCAGCTTGCGCCGCTCACCGGGGAAGCCGAGGCGCGGCGCTCGGAGCTGATCGACCGGGGCAGGCCGGACAATGTCATGTTCGCGCCCGCGCGCAGCTTTGCGTTGGCGGAGCTGATCGTCGTCTGCGCGCCCTACTGGGACTTTGCCTTTCCGGCATCGCTGAAGGTGCTGATCGAGCACGTGTGCGTGCGCACGCTGACCTTCACCTACGTAAACGACCGGCCGGTGGGCCTGTGCCGTGCGCAGGATCTGGTGTATCTCACCACGTCGGGCAGCCCCATCGGAGCAAACAACTGGGGCGGGGACTACCTGCGCGCGGTGACGGGCGGTCTGCTGGGGGTGAAGCGCTTCCATCAGATCAGCGCCGAGGGCCTCGACTGTGCCGCTGCGGATCCGGAGACGATTATGAAGGACGCCATTGCTCGTGCACAGGCGCTGGCAGCCGGGCTGTGAGCGAGTGCAGGCGCATATCGGAAATTCTTACAATATGATTATAACATAACGCGGTTTGAAGTTCAATAAAATGCGCCGAAAAAAGCCCGGGCGTGTGCACCGGGCGGCGCGAGGGGATGCAGCCCGGATGTGTGCAATCCGGTGCGGGGAGGAAGGAAAAATGCAGTCACAACAGGGGGACAAGCGCTTGGACGATCGCATCATCAAGCGCAGCAAAAAGGGATTCTTTCATGTCGCCTTCGGGCGAACCAGCGTCATCATACTGCTGCTTCTGCTTCAGGTGCTGCTGCTCTTTGCGGCGTTTGTCTATCTGGGTCAGTATCTGATGCTGTTCTTCGGCGGCGTGGTGGCCTTCACGGCCGTCATGCTGATTCGCGTGCTGAACACCGGCAAGAATCCGGCCATCAAGCTGTCCTGGTGCATCGTCATTGCGGTACTCCCGGCCTTCGGCGCGCTGCTGTATCTGTACGTGAATACCGACATCGGCCATCGCATCGAGCAGAAGCGCATCGAACAGCTGGTCCGTGAGAGCGATGTGTACGTGTCGGATCAGTCTGCGCTGCTTGCGCGCGTGGAGGGGGAGAACCCGGGTCTATGCCGCCTGGCACAGTACACCCGCAATCACGGCGGCTTTCCCATGTATGAAAACACCGCTGTGACCTACTTTCCCCTGGGCGAGGACAAATTTGCCGAGATGCTGCGCCAACTGGAGGGCGCGCAGAAGTTCATCTTCCTGGAGTACTTCATCGTCGAAGAGGGTTACATGTGGGACAGCGTGCTGGAGATCCTGGCGCGCAAGGCGAAGGAGGGCGTGGAGGTGCGCGTGATGTACGACGGCACCTGCGCCATCAATCTGCTGCCCTACGGCTATCCGAAGGAGCTGGAGAAGCTGGGCATCCGCTGCAAGATGTTTTCGCCGCTGCACCCGCTGGTCTCCACCCACTACAACAACCGCGATCACCGCAAGATTCTGGTGATCGACGGCCACACCGCCTTCACCGGAGGCGTGAACCTGGCGGACGAGTACATCAACCGCAAGCTGCGCTTTGGACACTGGAAGGATACGGCCGTGATGCTCAAGGGCGAGGCCGTGCGCAGCTTCACACTGATGTTTTTGCAGATGTGGAACGCAACGGAGAAGGAGTGCGTCTACGAGCCCTACCTCAACGTCCCCGTTCCGCTGCCCATTTCCGCGCCGGGCTACGTGATTCCCTACGGCGACAACCCAATGGACGACGACAAGGTGGGTGAGATGGTCTACCTGGACATCCTGAACCGGGCCGTGGATTACGTCTACATCATGACGCCCTACCTAATCCTGGACAACGAGATGATCACCGGCCTGTGCTTCGCCGCTCAGCGGGGTGTGGACGTGCGCATCATCCTGCCCCACATTCCGGACAAGAGGTACGCCTTTGTGCTGGCCAAGAGCCACTATCGCGAACTGATCCGCGCCGGTGTGAAGATCTACGAGTACACGCCGGGCTTCGTGCACGCCAAGGTATTTGTCAGCGACGACCGCCGTGCCGTGGTGGGCACCATCAACCTGGACTACCGCAGCCTGTATCTGCACTTCGAGTGTGCCGCCTACATGGAGGATGTGCCCGCCGTGGGTGACATCCTGCGGGATTTCCGCAGCACCGAGGAACAGTGTCAGCGGATCACCATGCAGGATGTAAACCGGCAGAAGCTGATCACGCGGCTGGCCGGTGCGGTCCTGAAGGTCATTGCGCCGCTGATGTGAGCGGCGTCGCACGGCAGAAAACCAAATAACATCCAGGCGGGCGACTGTGCGTCATGGCGCAGCCGCCCCCTTTTGCGCGCCGTGCAATGTGCATTTTTGAAGGAATTCGGCCAAAATGCACCTGATTTGCAGGAATTGTATTCGAAAACTGCCGGAGGATCTGTTTTTTTCATAATTTTGCATCATTTGATGTGAAAACTGCAGGAACGAATGACAAATAATGCAAAGAATTCATGCAAATTGAACGCGATGATGAAAGAATGTATGCAAATTTAACATTGTGAATAACATATATTTAACCATGAAGACGAGAAAGTGTACTAAAATGGACATGTACAGGAAAGCAGAATGCAGATTACGTTTGGAAAACTGCAAAAATGAAGGATTTTGCTTCAAAACGGATTTGAACGGACAACAGACGAATTACGGGGCGGGAGGAAGAAATATGAGAACTGAGTTTGATTCCATCGGAAGTGTCAATCTGCCGGATGATGCGTACTACGGCGTACAGTCCCTTCGGGCGAAGGAGAACTTCCCGATGACGGGCCGGCTGATGCATCCCTACATGGTGGACAGCCTTGTGGTCATCAAGAAGGCGTCTGCCATGGCCAACCAGCGCGCGGGCATGCTCAAGCCCGAAATCGCCACCGCGATCATCCGCGCCTGCGACGAGATTCTGGGCGGCAAGCTGCGCGACCAGTTCGTCGTGGATCCCATTCAGGGTGGCGCTGGTACCTCCGCGAACATGAACGCCAACGAGGTCATCGCCAACCGTGCCACCGAAATTCTGGGCGGCAAGAAGGGCGACGCCCTTGTGCATCCCAACGACCATGTGAACATGGCTCAGTCCACCAACGATGTATTCCCCTCCGCAGGCAAGCTGACCGCGCTGCGCCTGACCAGCGAACTGCTGGACGCGGTGGACAAGCTGATCGCCTCGCTGGAGCGCAAGGCGGTGGAGTACGCCCACGTGCTCAAGCTGGGCCGCACCCAGCTGCAGGACGCAGTGCCCATGTACCTGGGCCAGGAGTTCAAGGCCCACGCGAACGCGCTGCGCCGCTGCTCCATGCGCATCTTCCGTAGCCGCAACGAGCTGTTTGAACTGAACCTGGGCGCGACCGCCATCGGCACCAGCATCAATGCCAGCCGCGGCTATCTGGACTGCGTGGTGGACATCCTGGCCGACCTGGTGGGCCAGCCCCTGAAGGCGGCGGACGACATGATCGACGCCACCCAGAACCCCGACAGCTTCTCCGCCATCTCCGCATCCATCAAGAACTGCGCGCTGGTGATGTCCAAGATCGCCAACGACATGCGCCTGCTCTCCAGCGGCCCCTGCGGTGGCATCGAAGAGCTGATCCTGCCCGCACGCCAGCACGGCTCGTCCATCATGCCCGGCAAGATCAACCCGGTCATCCCCGAGGTGGTCACCCAGGCCGCGTTCCTGGTCGCCGGAAACGACGTCACCATCTCCATGGCGGTGGAGGCCGGCCAGTTGGAGCTCAATGCCTTCGAGCCCGTGATGTTCTACTGCCTGTTCGAATCCCTGCAGGTGCTCACCAACGCCGCGGACACCTTCCGCCTGCGCTGTATCGACGGCATCATCGCCGACGAGGAGCACTGCAGCAAGCTGCTGATGCAGTCCACGGCCATCGCCACCGCGCTGTGCCCGGCCATCGGCTATGAGAAGGCCACCAGCATCGTCAAGAAGGCGCTGAAGGATCACCGCACCGTGGTTGACGTGGCGCTGGAGGAGCTCTCCATGCCCAAGGAGGCCATCGAGAAGATCGTCAACGACTGCCTGCTGGAGAACCTGCACGAGTAAGAAAATGAAAGCGGAGTCCATTGTGAAATGCGGTGGACTCCGACTGTAAAATCTCCAGAAATCTGCAAGACATCGTTTGGCCGAATCGCGCGCGAATGTGCGGCAATTTCGGGTCAGTTGGATGAAATGCGTTGAAATATGAGCGGTAGAATTGACTTTTTGAGGCATGAATGGTAAGATAGTATGTATAAATATTCGGAAAATGGAGGTCGGATCCATGAAGAAAGCAGCAAGGCTCTGTGCATGTCTGGTCGCGTTGGCGCTGCTGATGGGCATCGCCGCGTATGCATCAGAGGGTGACGACCCCGTACTATTTACCTTCAACGGCAGGGACGTCCTGCAGAGCGAGGTCATCCGGCTCGCTGCGGCCTACGGCCAGGCGCAGCTGATTTCCTCCGATACCGCCTATGACGAGGCCATTGATTACATGATCGTCAACCAGCTGGTGCCCGAAGCGCGCGCTGCGGAGCTCGGCCTGGACCAGTTCACCGACGAGGAGCTGGCCGAGATCAACGCGGAGGCGGCGGACTACTACGAGCAGCAGCTGGATGCCTACGTCGAGGGCATGGGCGCCAACCTGAGCAATTCCGAGAAGGAGAGTTTCCGCGAGGAGCTGCGCGCCTACTGGAACGAGATGGGCACCACCGTTGAGGCGGCCCAGGAGACCCATCGCTTCAACAGGGTGAAGGCGCGCCTGCTGGAGACCATGAATGTGGAGGTCACGGAGGCGGAGATCGATCGGGTATTCGACGAACAGGCCCAGAAGGACGAGGACTTCTTCGCCGACAACATCCTTGCCTATGAGTATTTCACCGAATACATGCAGAGCGACGTCTGGTATGTGCCGGAGGGCTATCGCAGCGTGCTGCAGATCCTGCTCTATGCCGACGAGGCGCTGACGGATGCCTACGAGGATGCGGTGAGCACTGGCGAGGGCGTTGAGGAGGCCGCACAGGCGATCCTGGACAGCAAACAGGAGGCGACCGATGCGATCTATGCGCGCCTGGATGCAGGTGAGGATTTTGTCGACGTGATGCTGGATACCACCGAGGATCCCGGGATGGACGACGCGCGCATGGAGAGCGGCTATCCCGTGCACGAAAAGAGCACCGTCTGGGGCAAGGAGTTCGCCGCGGGCGCCTTCTCTGAGGAAATGCAGCAGGCCGGCGATGTGAGCAAACCCTTCGCCAGCAAGTACGGCGTGCACATCCTCTACTACCTGCGCGACATCCCCTCGGGGCGCGTGGAGCTGGACGATCGGATCCGTCAGAGCATCACGGCTTATATCACCAATCAGAAGCGCATCGAGATGCTCGCCGAATGGGCGAAGGACTATGATGTGATCTACAATCAGGAGGCCATCGATGCCCTGATGACGACTTCAACACAGTAAACTGCAGGGTTGGTATGCAAAATGGAGATTCTGAGCTTCCATTCGTGTTGTATTGTGCATTTGAATTGAAATTCTTAAATAATTGGCTTCAGATGCAAAAAAATGCAAGAATTCTTGCACAAATCCTCCGAAAGGAATGGACATTTCGGCGATAATTTGATAGAATAAGGAAGAACATGTTGTCGGCCGTCGCGCTGCAGCATGACCGTGGAATCCGGATCCGCAGCGAACGTCCGGCCTGGCGCCGGAACGGTATCGCACGTATGGGGCAGGTAGAGTTGCGCGGAATCGCGGAGATGTTGATCCTGCGGGGGATCTCTCTATGGGTTCATGTTTGACCGGAGGGGGTTCCGGTCACATGTATAAAAATCAAGGGTTACATTGAAGGAGGAAAAAACAATGCGCAAAGTAATGACCACCATCGTATGCATCGCACTGATGCTCTGCTTCGCCGTGCCGGCCTTCGCGGCTGTCTCCGGCGATGAAGTCAAGACCTACGGCACTCCCTTCCTGATCACCAACGCGGGTCAGGGCCCGGGCGGCAAGATGGCCCGCCTGCTGGTGAGCCAGACCGGCACGCTGACCCTGGACACCGACTACTTCTACGATTCCGAGCCCGGCGTTGAGGGCCACGGCACCCTGGACGACATGGACTACTCCTGCCTGGTCGTCGTGATCGGCTCCACCGACAAGGGCCTGGGTGCTTCCGGCATCACCATCGAGGACGAGCTGGCCCGCCTGGAGACCATGGTCGCCCACGCCAAGGAGATCGAGCTGCCCATCGTCGCCGTTCTGCTGGAGAAGGACAAGCGGTCCGACATCCCCACCAACGCCAACGAGCGCTGCATCGACGCCATCTGCCCCAACGCCGAGTGGATGGTCGTGGTCGCCGACGGCAACACCGATGGCCGCTTCGACGCGCTGAAGGAGGAGTACGGCATTCCGCTGACCGTGATTGACACCACGCTGGACTTCACCGAGCTGGCCAAGCAGGCTTTCATCAAGGCTGAATAACGAAGAGGGGAATCTGTTCCGGGCCCGCCATGCGGGTCCGGAGAGATGAACTGAAGGGGGAGGAATGGTTTTGACCTACACGGTTATCGATATCGTCATCATTTTTGTGGCGATGATTGCCGCATTCGTAATCGGCAGCAAGCTGCTGAAATCCACGGAGATTTCCATGGCGCTGGCTGGCGTGGTCGCCGTCATCTTCAGCACGATTCACGGCTGGACGACGGAGCCCGTCAAGGTCATTGTCGAGGGCCTGTTCACCAACATGGATCTGGCAATGACATTCATATTCGCAACGCTGTTTGTGAACATCTACTCGATGAGCGGTTCCATGACCGCCATCACCCGGTCCTTGGTATCCCACGTCAACAACAAGTGGCTGCTGATGGCCTGCATGGCCGTCCTGATGCTGATCCCCGGCGCCATCACCGGCGCGGGCAGCGTCTCCGTGTTCGTTCTGGGCGCGATGGTGTACTCCATCATCCGCTTCATGGGCGTCTCCGAGAAGAAGGCCACCGCATTCGTGTTCGTATTCGCCATCATGAGCGCGGCCTGCCCGCCCATCAACCTCTGGACTATGCTGATGACCGCTCAGGCCAACATGCCCTATGTCGGCTTTGAGCTGCTGCTGTTGATCCCCATCGTGATCGCCGGCGCGTTCGCCATCATCTACTTCGGCTGGGGCGCCAAGCGCGCATCCAAGGAGGAGATCCTGGCGACCCTTCCGGAAGTCAACAAGAAGATGGGCGGCTTCGGCGGCCTGATCCGCATCCTGCTGCCCATGCTGGCGCTGGTGCTGATGTTCGTGCTCACCCTCGTGATCCCCTTCCAGATGCCGGTTCTGGGTCTGCCGCTGATGTTCGTCATCTGCACGGTGGTCGCGATGCTCTGCAATCCCAACAAGGCGAGCGTGAAGGACTATGCGAAGGTCGTCAACGACACCATGGAGCAGGTGTTCCCGTTGGTCGCCACGGTGCTCTCCGTCGGTATCATGCAGAACGCCATGGCTGCCTCCGGCGTCAAGGGCCTGATCGGCACCGCCTTTGTGCTGCTGCCCTTCATCTGGATCTACATCCTGATCCTGGTTGTGGCTCCGTTTGCCCAGGGCTGCATGAGCTACGGTAGCGCCATCGTCATCGGCACGCCGCTGATCTTCATGTTCAACACCGCCGGCATGAACACCACCGTCGTCTGCGCGGCGATGAGCCTGATCTTCCCCATTGGCGACTGCCTGCCGCCGTCCCGCATCGTCGGCCGTCTTACGATTGAGACCACCGGCTATCAGGGCAGCTACATGTCGTTCCTGAAGCAGATCTTCCTGCCGTGCCTGGTGCTGGGCCTGCTGGCGCTGCTGATGCTCATCAAGCCGGCATGGTTCGTATTCTTGACCTAAGAAAGGAATGGGGATGAGACTATGACATTGATCGAAGCGATTATCCATTACACTTACTTTGTGATGGCCGGACTCATTGGCCTGCTCCTTCTGAAGGGACTCTTCAAGAGGGAAAAGCGCAAGGGCCTGGTGTACGACATCGTGTATGCCTACTGCATCATTCCGTTCCTTCTTCGCGTCCTGTACATTAAGTGAGTGAAGGAGGAGATAGAATGACTGCGAACAAGAAGCAACTTTTGCAGAAGATCATCTGCCTCGCTCTCGCACTGGTGCTGGCGGCCATTGCCGGCGTCAGCTTCTACGATCAGAGGCACTACAAGGAGACCGTCGTGGTTTCCGATGCGCTGACCGAGGTGCGCTGGCTGAGCGATTACGTTCCCATGCTCAAGGGCACCTACGGCGATACGCCCATCTTCGTGTTTGACTCCGGCGTGGAGGGCGGCTCCGTGCTCTATTGCGGCGGCACCCATCCCTACGAACCGGCGACGAGCCTGTCCGCCTTCATCCTGATGGAGAACATCCAGGTGGAGAAGGGCGTCGTCTACGTCATCCCCCAGTGCAGCTACTCCGCCACCACCCTGGGCGTGCAGGGCAACGCCTACCCGTCCTACTACACCATCGAGACCGAGTGGGGCGAGCAGAAGTACAAGATCGGCGAACGCAACACCAACCCGCTGGATCAGTGGCCGGACAACTTCACCTACATCAACTATCCCTCCGGACAGTCCCAGGCCTACAACGACCTGCGCAACCTGAACCGCTGCTATCCGGGCCGCCTGGACGGCACCTTCACCGAGCGCGTGGCCTACGCCATCATGGAGTTCATCCGCACCGAGAACATCGACATGTCCATCGACTGCCACGAGGCCTCCATCATGTACCCGGTGGTCGGCACCTACGTCGCCCATGACGACGCCATGGACATCGCCATGATGGCCGCCATGGATCTGTCCGCCACCAGCTTCGACATGAAGATCGAGCAGTCCCCCAAGAGCCTGAAGGGCTTTACCCATCGCGAGTGGGGCGATTACAGCGACACCCTGGCCATCCTGATGGAGACCCCCGAGCCGTTCATCGACCGCATCGTCGGCCCCATTACCGAGGATCTGATGATGACCGGTAAGGATCTGTTCCTGTCCTACGCGGGTGACAAGGGTCTGACCTATGTCAAGTACACCGAGGAGAACGATTACAGCTGGCCGATGAACATTCGCGTTGGCCGCCACCTCTCCGGTGCAGCCAAGGCGGTCTATTACATGAACATGTTCTTCCCGGAGAAGGAAGTCATCGCCACCTGGCCCAGCTATGAGGAGCTGGTGGAGAAGGATTGCGGCGCGTTCCTGCACGATCCCGCTGCTGCCAATCCGGATCAGGTCTACAAGTTCTGATCCATCAAGTTTATAATGGGCTGTTTCGGGGATTCAGCCCATTATATATAAGAAATCAAAGGAGGATAAGGAAGGTATGAAGACGAAGTTCAGGATTCTCTCTGTTCTCGCCATGGCACTCGTGCTTGTGCTCTGCGCGAACAGCGCCCTGGCCTGCACCATCTTTATGGTCGGCAAGGATGCGACGACTGACGGCTCCACCATCTCGACTCACAACGACGACTCCACCGGTGCGGATTTCCGCCTGTGGATCATCCCGTCCATGGAGGGCGGCGAGGGCATCACCCGCGATCTGGTCGTTGACTCCCACAACTATGGTGATTTCGGCGACTATCCGAACACCAAGGACTACGGCAATGGCTATGCGGTCACCGCGATCGACCAGCCGGAAGACACCTATGCGTACTTCCATTCCCGCTATTCCTTCATCAACGAGAAGGGCGTGTCCATGGGTGAGGCGACCTTCAGCTGCGACAAGGAATTCTATGACAGCGAGACCTACGCGAAGATCTACGAGGGCGACGGCCTGATCGACTGCTGGAATGCGCAGGACATCGCGCTGGAGCGCGCCTCCACCGCACGCGAAGCTGTTGAGATCATGGGCGAGCTGATCGAGACCTATAAGTGGGGCGATCCCGGCGAGACCATCAACATCTCCGACGGCGAAGAGTGCTGGGTCTTCGAAGCCTACGGCGGAACCCTGTGGGCCGCTGTGCGCCTGCCCAGCAACTCCTTCTTCGTTGCTGCCAACCGCGCCCGCATCGCTGACCTCGAGGCCGGCGAGGAGTATCTGTGCTCTGCCGACCTGAAGAGCTTCGCTGTGGAGAACGGCCTGTGGTCCGAGGATTCCGGCGAGACCTTCAGCCCCGCAGATCTCTATGCTCCCTATCATGGCGACTACTCCCGCAACCGTGAGTGGCGCGGCTTCTCCCTGGCTGCTCCCTCCCAGGAGTTCGACATCGACGCCTATCGCTATCCGCTGTACATCGTCCCCGATGAGAAGCTGTCTGTCAAGGACGTCTTCGACTTCTGCGGCGACTACTATGAGGGCACCGATCTGGATGCCTCCCTGTACGCGGTCTCCGGCGACTTCGGCAACCCGCTGAACTTCAACAGCCCCGTGCGCACCATCAACATGTACCGCACCTGCTACGTCATGCTGACCAACGTCAAGGCCTGGCTGCCGGACGAGGTCAAGTGCCTGGTCTGGTACGGCTACGGCGCGCCCGACTCCACCTTCATCACGCCCCTGTGGCCCACGATGACCGAGATGCCTTCCTACTACGATCATGGCAGCCGCTATGAGGATCTGGATCGCACCTCCGGCTGGTGGATCAATACCCTGGTGCAGGATACCGCAACCCGCAACTACGACTACGCCATCCAGGTGATCGAGGAGCGCCGCGACGAGCGCGCCGAGGCCATCTTCGCTGAGGTCGCCGAGCTGCAGGAGAAGTGGGCTGAGATGATCAACAACGGCCAGACCGATGAGGCCATTGCCGAGCTGACCACCTACGCCAACGACACCGCCAATGAGTGGTTCGAGATCTGGACCAAGCTGAGCGACGAGCTGCTGAGCGATCTGGTCTGGAGCCGTGTGAACGTCGACAACAAGATCAGCGGCGGCAACTACTCCGAGTGGTATCAGAACATCATGGACAGCGCTGAGAAGAAGCCCGTCGAGACCGAGGAAGAGGCCGGCTAATCTTCAGGACACTGTTCCATCAATTCCATAAACTGAACCGGGTTTCCGGGGGTTCGCCTCCGGAAACCCATTCGTATGAGCGTATGAATTACAGTGCAGTCAATCTGATCCTGGTTCTCACGGCATTCCTGCTGCTGGCAGGCGTCGTCGAAAAGCTGTGTCATCGGAGAAACCTGAAGGCGATTCCGATTCGCATTCTGGTCAACGGCACGCGGGGCAAGACCAGCGTGACGCGGCTCATTGCGGCCATCCTGCGCGAAGCGGGCATCCGCACCTGGGCCAAGACCACCGGCACCCAGGCGGCGTGGATTCTGCCCGACGGCAGCGAGATGGAGTACAGAAAGAATCGCCCGGTGAACATCCGCGAACAGATTCCCTTCATACGACGCGCGCGCAGGGACAATGCCGGCGCGGTGGTCATCGAATGCATGGCGCTGCACCCGGAGAACCAGCGCATGATGGCGGAGGAGTTCGTGCGGCCCACGGTGGAGGTCATTACCAATGCGCGCGTGGACCACGTGACGGAGATCGGCGCGACGGAGCAGGAGACGGTGGACACGCTGGCGCTTTCCATCCATGAGGATGCGCTGGTTGTGACAGGCGATGCGCGCTTCGACGTCTACACAGAGCACCGCGTGGACCCGACCGGGATCGAAGTGGACGAGGCCTATGTGGAGTCCTTCACATTTCCGATGTTTGCCGACAACGTTCGCCAGGCGCTGTGCGTGGCGGAGCTTTTGAAGATCGATCGCGAGACGGCGCTGCGGGGCATGTTGAAGGCACGGCCGGACGTGGGCATGTGCGGGCCCTTCGAGGTTGGAAAGTGCCTCGTCATCAACGGCTTTGCGGCCAACGATCTGGATTCTTCCAAGGCACTGTTTGAAAAGACGGTGGGGGAGCGCGAGCGGCAGGGACAGCCCGTGTGGGTGCTGTTCAACAACCGCGGCGACCGCGAATTCCGCCTGAGCGAGTTCGCACCGCTGGTGCGGGAGCTCGCGGAGCGGGGCGCGCAGCTGCGGGTGATCGGCGAAAACGAGAGGAAGGTCGCGCGCTACTTCGCGAGAAAGACCGGCGCGGCGGCGCAGAAGCTGGAAGAAGTGCCGCTTGCATGGCTGGAGAAGCTGGGCGCGGAGCCTTGCGTGGTGTTGTGCATCGGCAACATCCGCGGCGTGGGGCGCGAACTGATCGAGGCGCTGGAGGCGCGCCGTCAGTCCGGGCGAACCGGAGAGCAGGGGAGGTAGAGAAACATGTTGCAGCAAGCCATTGGTTTGAGCATACTTCTGGGTTTTCTGTCCACGGAGCTGCTGGGCCTCTTTACGGGCGGCCTGGTTTCCGCGGGCTATCTGGCCTTCTTTGTGGAGCAGCCCTACCGCATCCTGTCCACCATCGTGCTGGCGCTGGTGGTCTACGGCCTGACGAAGCTGATCGGTCGCGTGGTGATCCTCTACGGCCGCAGGCGCTTCATGCTCACGGTGCTGCTGGGCATTCTGCTGGGCTGGCTGTATGAGAAGCAGGCGTACTACTTCAGCGGAATCTCCCAGGATCTGCGCATCATCGGCTACATGATTCCGGGTCTGCTGGCCAACGACATGTGCAAGCAGGGCATCTGGCGTACGGTGCTGATGGTGCTGGTGATCGCGCTGCTGATTCGCCTGATCCTGACGGTGGGGATGTATATATGAAGAAACTGCGTTTTAAGGCGAAGATTCGCTGGCAGTATCTGCTGCTGGCGCTGCTGATCGGGGCCTCCGGCTTCGCGGCGACCCGGCTGGGCCGCCAGAAAGAGCCGACGGCCTATGCGGACGTGCAGCGCGCCGCTGCCAAGCGCATGCAGCGGGGCGAGCAGGTGCTGCTGGACGTTGTGCTTCGGGAGGAGATCGCCATCGAGGACATTGACCTGAACCAGACCGGCCTGATCGGCCCGGAGTGGACGCCGCTGACCACCACACCCGGCATCGAGGAAGCCAAGCGCACATCCTTGGACCCCAACTTCGCGGCGCTGCTGGTGCGCTACTTCAGGGAGGCGGGCCTGGAGGCGGGGGATCGGGTCGCCGTGGGCACCAGCGGCTCGTTTCCGGGCCTGCTGATGGCCACGCTGTGCGCCGCCACCGAGCTGGAGCTGGACGTGGATGTGATCGCCTCCTTCGGCTCGTCCATGTACGGCGCGACGCGGCTGGAGCTCAACGTCTGCCGCATCCTGCGCATCCTCAAGGAGAACGGGGTGATCGATTACACGCTGCTGGCGGTCTCACCCGGCGGCAACAACGACTACGGCGAGAGTGCGCTCTGGCCGGATTCCCGGGACACCATCGCCGCGCTGGCGGCGGAGGAGGGCGTGGAGTACATTGATTACAACGACATTGAGCGAAGCATCGCCCGCCGCCTGGAGATCTTCGGCGAGGACATCGACTGCTTCGTGAACGTGGGCGGCGCAAGTGCGAACAGCGGCACCAGCGCCTACACGCTGGATTTCCCCAACGGCCTGGTCACCGATCCGCCCCGCATCCCCACCACCGCCAACCGCGGCCTGATGTACGAGTACGCCGCGCGGGGGATTCCGGTGATCAATATGCTCAACGTGCGCCAGATGGCTGCGGACAACGGCTTGCCCTACGATCCCGTGCCGCTGACTCAGCCCGGCGAGGGTGGAGTCTACTATGAGGTGGTCTATCCGGTCTGGATTGCCGCCTTCGCCGCTTTTCTGATGGTCGCGGCTCTCATCCTGGGTGGATTGCGCTACCGGAAATTGATGAAAAAAGAACTTGGGTAGTCAAAGGATAAAAAAACAAACCGAAGTCTGTTATCGAACTAAAACAGACTTCGGTTTGTTTATGCTTCGAAATAGCGCACCGCTGTGAAAAGAATCCTTGAGAGCATTTGGAAAACAACAGCGCTCCAGGGTAGTGTGCACTGCGAATCCCGCAATGCCTCTCAAAATGGAGAAACGATCGCATCCAAATGGACGCGACCGATCTTTCAGAAAAGCAAAGTTTCGGGGGAAGAGGCGGCGTCGATCAGTGCAATGTGATAGGAGCCCATGCCCTTTCCATTGCAGCGCACCTCTGCCGCTTCGGCACATGCTTTCCAAAATGTGGATGCAGCGATCGCTGCCTGCAGGGGATCCTCGGAGACGGCGAGAAACGCGCCGCACAGCGCTGAGAGCATGCAACCGCTGCCGGTGACGGCGGTGACGCGGGAGCTTCCGCCGGGAATCTCGGTGCAACTGCTGCCATTCGTGACCACATCCGTATCGCTGGAGAGCAGCACAACGCAACCGAGCCTGTGGGCAAGTTCCATGGCACAATCCCGTGCCTGTCGAGTGCCTGCACGTTCGGTACTGTCCACGCCGCGCTCCCGGGTCTCCTGGCCGAGCAGCGCCCGGGCCTCACTCAGGTTCACGCGCACTAGATCGGGTGCAAAGGTGTCCAGCAGGCGCTGCACCTGCGTCAATCGCCAGCTGCTCGCGCCCACGCCCACCGGATCCAGCACCACCGGGCGGTGCAGGCGGTTGGCATGCACGCCGCAGATTTCGCATGCGTAAAAACGCGCCGCGTCGGGCGTTCCGGTGTTGAGCACCGTCGAGGAGGAGATGGCGGTGATTTCCTCCATCTCCTCCGTGGCCTGGGCCATCATGGGACTTGCGCCGATGGCCAGAAGCAGGTTGGCGCAGTCGTTTGCAGTGACGATATTGGAGATGCAGTGCACCAGGGGCTTTTTGCTGCGGATCTCCTCCAGAATTGCGTGAAAGGGCATTTTATCTCACCAGGGTGGCGCACATGCGGTCGAGCACGTTGGCCTTCTTCAGGGCGTAGATCAGCACGCCGGCAAGGATGGAACCTGCGACGGTGGAGATCAGGAAGGGAACGATGTAGGCGTAGAAGGCGATGTCGCTGGCACTCTTGCCCATCAGCAGGATGGCCACCGGGTAGGCGCACAGGCCGCCCAGCACGCCGGTGCCAAAGACCTCGCCGATCAGGGTCGCGGGCAGGTTCTTGGTCTTGTAGTAGATCAGGCCGCAGAGCAGTGCGCCCAGCATGCTGCCGGGGAAGGCCATCAGGCTGCCCAGACCCAGCAGATTGCGGATCAGGCTGGCGAGGAAGGCCGCACCGAAGCCGTACCAGGGACCCAGCAGCACCGCGCAGAGCACGTTGACCATGTGCTGCACCGGTGCGCACTTGCTGCCGGCGACGGGGAAGGAAAACATGCTGCCGACCACGGCGATGGCGCACAGCAGGGCGGCGAGGGTCATCTTGCGAACATTCAGTTTCTTCATAATAATCTCTCCTTCGTGAATGATGGTGCAGGGGAAAGTGCGGTTGCCGTGCAGCGCCTTTCCTCCATATGCCTATGGGCAGACCGGTCCGGTCTGCTGGAAAAGTCGGTCGAAGCTCACTGGCTTCCTCTCACGCCGGAACACGGCTTCCCATCGCTGCTTCGGCTTCGGACGCAGGACGCTCCTCCTCCATCCGTGCCCGTGACCACTCGGGCTGCCCCTTTCGCACTCCTCTCCGAAGGGAATAAAACAGAAGACTCCGCGCGGGAGCCTTCTGACAAATGCAAATGCATGCTGCGTTGAAACTCCCTACGGTGGCATTGTCCACATCAGGTCGAGGGTCGAAGCGTGCGCTTCCTCTCAGCCGGTACGGCTCCCCTGTTTGCGTATGGATTATAGCGCGGCCGGGGGATTTTGTCAATGCTTTTCACAGGATTTTGCCATAAATCGGACAAAAACCATGCAGAATAGAATGACACAGCTTCGCCCTGTATGTAAAATATTGAAAATGATCGCAAAAATGTCAACTTTTCCCATGCCGCATGCGTCTAACATACAGGGATAAATGGAGCGAAATGGGCGTAAAGTTATTTCAAATCTGTAAGAAATGGGCTTTGCAGAGTAACATTTCTGTGATATAATATAGCCATAATTCCATCAACACTTCTTTTGAAGATGTCGGCAATGCGGCTGAAACTCGAAAGGGAGGAAGGAAATGAAGAAGCTGTATCGTGCATTGACTTTTTTGGTCTGCCTGGCGATGCTGTCCACCGCGATGCCCGCGGAACTGGCGGCGGCCTATGCCAGCGAGACAACTGAGGAGCCGATCGCCGCAACGCAGATTGCAACTGTTGCGGAAACGACTGCGCCTGAGGCGCAGGTGACGGCGGCTGCGGCGGTCCCGGAGGCGGACGCCGGCACCGAAGAAAAACAGACTTCGGTCGATTCTGGCTCGGAAGCATCGGAGAACACGACGGTTGAAAATACGCCGCCGGTGGATGCTCCTGTGACGAACGAACCGAATGAACCGGCACCGTCCGGGGACAATCCGGCGACGGGTGCGCCGGCGACGGACGCACCGGTGACAGATGCGCCGACGACGGATGCACCGACAACGGATGCACCGACAACGGAGGAGCCCGGTCTGCTTCACGAAGAGGGACTGGAGACGACGGATCTGATGGAGGAAGAGGTTCCTGCCATCGACTATGCGAAGGACGCCGCCCAGAATCCGACGTTTGAGGCGGGCTTTGCGGAGATTCTCAGCGCAGATACGCCGGTGTATGCGGGCAATTCTGCCGATGATGAGGAGATCGCCTGGATTGGTACGGGCGTGGTCTACGTGATCGCGCGCACGCCTGCGGAATCTTCGAAGCCGGATCGTCTGCAGGTCGCTTACAATGTCAAGAAGGAAGATGACTGCAGCATCGAACAGGGATGGATCGATGCCGCTGCTGCGCGCCCGATGGATCCCGCCGAAGGTGGCGAGGTTGAAAAGTATATTGAGACTTGCAAGGATGACGCGGAAGTCCGCAGCTATAACAACAGCTATCCCCTGAAGCCGATTGCATGCAGGTATCCGGATCCGGTCGTGGTGACCAAACCGGAGCCGGTGACCGTTGCCATCAGCCAGACCAGCGCCACCATCGGCGTGGGCGACACGGGCGTCACGCTGGGCGTGGTGTTCAGCGACGGTCAGACGGTCAATGCCGACGGCACGCCGCGCACGGTGCAGTTTACCTCCTCCGCGACGAAGTACGTCACCGTGAACGCTGCGACGGGCAACCTGAAGGGCGTGCGCGCCGGTTCGGCGACGGTTACGGCCACAACGGAGTACGGCAGTGTGAGCTGCAAGGTGACGGTGAAAGCCGCGCCCCGCAGCATCAGCGCAACGCCAACCAGTGCCGAACTGCTGATCGGCGAGACCACGCAGATTTCGCCCAAGTTTGCCAGCAGTAGCTACGGTGGGAGCTGCACCTATCAGAGTGGAGATCCGTCCATCGCCACCGTGGATGCAAACGGCGTGGTGACGGGCGTCTCCAAGGGCAAGGCGATCATCTATGTCTACGCCTACAATCTGCCCAGCAAGCCCGCAAAGGCCACCGTCACGGTGTACGGCCCGGCGACGGCCATCGATATTCCCGAGGAAACCATTGAAATGTGCACTGGCATGGAGCGCCAGCTGAGCGCTGTGATGCCGGAGTTTGAACGCGAGGGTTACAGCTTCTCCTCCGACAACGACCAGGTGGCCTCCGTCACCAGGGAGGGCCTGATCTATGCCCGCGACGTCGGCAGCGCGACCATCACCGTGACCTCCGATGTCACCGGCGTCAGCGACAGCTGCGTGGTACAGGTGCTGCGCTCTCCTGCGGAGGAGAACGTCAACCTCACCGCAGGCGCTTACAAGCTGGGCAGAAACGAGAAATTCAACGTGCTGGATCTGGTGCAGGTCACCGGCGACTGCCACGCGGAATTTACCTTCAAATCCTCCAGCACCAAGTATGCCAAGGTGGATGCGGCGGGCAACGTGACCGGTGTGGCAGCCGGCTCCGCCACCATCACCATCACCACCCACAACGGCATCGTGCGCACGGTGAAGGTGACGGTCTACAAGAACCCGACTTCGGTCGCTTTTTCCAGCAAGACTCTGACGCTGGGCGTGGGCATGTCGGCGGCAACGAAGGTTACGTTCACCCGCTCCGGTACATACAGCCAGCACAGCTTCACCTCCAGCAACGAGGGGGTCGCCAAGGTGGATCCTGTCACCGGCGTCGTCACTGCCGTTGGAGAGGGCAGCGCTGTAATCACCTGCGTGCCGCAAAAGGGCAAGTCCGGCAGCTGCACCGTCACGGTGCTGCCTGCACCGACGCAGATCAGTGCCAGCGCAGAGGCCATTGAACTCGGCATGGGCGAGAACAATCGGAGCGTCACCGGACTGTATCCTGCGGGAACGATGTGTTCCTTCAGCTACGCTTCGGAGAATCCCGGCGTGGCGGCTGTGGATGCTGCGACCGGCGCGATCACCACGGTGAGCACCGGCAGCACCAACATCGTCGTCACCTCCCACAACGGCGTTTCCGTAAAGTGCCGCGTGGATGTGATGAATGCGCCGACCTATGTCAATCTCTCCGTCAACACCATGAAGCTGATGGTGGGCGAGACCAACGATACCCTGACGTACAGCGTCGATCCCGGCGCGGCCTCCGCAGTCACGCTGTCCAGCTCAAACACCCGCTATGTGAAGATTGTGAACGGCAAGCTGGTGGGCGTGAAGGCGGGTACCGCAACCATTACGGCCAAGACCTACAACGGCGTGAAGGATACCTGCAAGGTGACGGTCTGTGCGGCGCCCTCCTCCGTGGCCTTCTCCAGCAAGACGGTGACGCTGGGACAGGGCGATACCGCGGCAGTGACGGTGAAATTCAACAAGACCACCGTGTACAGCGTGTGCACCTTTGAATCCAGCAATCCCGATGTGGCGACCATCGACCCCAGGACGGGCGTGATTACGGCCAACGGAGTCGGCACGGCCACGCTGACGGTGACAACCCAGAACAACAAGAAGGGCACCTGCGTGGTGAACGTGCTGCCTGCGCCGGAGAGCGTTTCCGTGGCGCAGAGCGAGATCAACGTGGGCTTGGGCGAGCGATCACCACGAAGGCCGTGGGCAGCACCGATGTGTATGCGGTTTCCCACAACAACGTAAGCGCGGTCTGCCGCGTGAACGTGATGTATGCGCCGACCTCGCTGACGCTGAACAAGACCAGCATGAAGCTGATGGTGGGCGAGACCAACGATACCCTGACCGGCACGGTGAACGAGGGCGCGGCCTCCGGAATCACCCTGTCCAGCTCGAACACCCGCTATGTGAAGATCACGAACGGCAAGCTGGTGGGCGTGAAGGCGGGCACCGCAACCATTACGGCCAAGACCTACAACGGCGTGAAGGCCACCTGCAAGGTGACGGTCTGTGCGGCGCCCTCCTCCGTTGCGTTCTCCGAAAAGACCGTGACGCTGGGCCAGGGCGACAGCACGATGGTGACGGTGAAGTTCAACAAGACCACCGTGTACAGCGTGTGCACCTTCGAATCCAGCAATCCCGATGTGGCGACCATCGATCCGGAGACGGGAAAGATCACGGCCGTCGGCGTCGGAACGGCCACGCTGACGGTGACGACCCAGAACAACAAGAAGGGCACCTGCGTGGTGAACGTGCTGCCTGCGCCGGAGAGCGTTTCCGTGGCGCAGAGCGAGATCAACGTGGGCTTGGGCGAG
>SFET01000010.1 GCA_004557125.1 Clostridiales bacterium
GACATGGTGCTGGCGGACGACAACTTCGCCACCATCGTCGGTGCGGTGGAGGAGGGCCGCCGCATCTACGACAACATCCGCAAGGCCATCCAGTTCCTGCTGGGCTCCAACATGAGCGAGGTCATCGCCATCTTCGTGGCGACGCTGATGGGATTTACGGTGCTGAAGCCTGTGCACCTCTTGTGGATAAATCTGATCACCGACTGCTTCCCGGCGCTGGCGCTGGGCATGGAGAAGGCCGAGAAGGACGTGATGCAGCGCAAGCCCCGCTCCTCGAAGGAGGGCGTGTTCGCCGGCGGCATGGGCGTGGACGTGGCTTATCAGGGCGTGCTGGTCGCCGCGCTGACGCTGCTGAGCTACTTCATCGGCCACTTCATGGAGAGCGGCGTGTGGGAGATCGCCAGCAGTCCCGACGGCATGACCATGGCCTTCATGACCATGTCCATGGCCGAAATCTTCCATAGCTTCAACATGCGCTCCCAGCGCGGCAGCATCTTCAGCCTGGGCAGCACGAACAAGATGCTGCTGGGCGCGGCGCTGTTCACGCTGGTCGCCACCACCGCCGTGTGCGAGATTCCGCTGCTGGCCACCGCCTTCGGCTTCACCAGCGTGAGCTTCGTGGAATATGTGGTTGCCATCGGCCTGGGCGCCTGCGTGGTGCCCGTGGTGGAGCTGGTGAAGTTCTTCCAGTGCCGCAGGGCGAAGTGACGCAGACAGTGGCAAAACAGATGAAATATATAAGAAGGGATCCGACCGATGAATGGTCGGATCCCTTCGCGTTTGCTGCGGCATCAGTGGTAGGGCAGCGCTGCATCCCCGAATTCGCCGTTGAGGCGGGCGTAGGTTGCCTCGTTCTGGGGCAGCACGTAGCCGCCGTAGGGGATCACGGTGACGGATTTCCCCCTGAGATCCAGGGCGCGCTGAATCTGCTGCACTTCCCGGAAGGATTCGATGCCCATATCCCGCACCAGGACAGGATCGATCTGGCTGAGCATCAGGAAGCGCCCCGCCTTGCGGATGGATTCGCAGGATGCGTAGAAGATGTAGCCTGCGATGGTGAAGTTCGCCCGTAGCGCCTCGTCCAATTGACCCTGGGACAGCGGCTTTGTCCAATTGAAGAAGTCCGGCGCGCCGCCGCCCTCGGGACAGGCGCACAGGAACACGAAGGTGCCGCCAGGTTTGAGGGCATGTATGCCGTTGAGCAGCGATTTGATGCCCTGATACAGGTTCAGATCCTTGGGATAGCCGCCACAGGATGCGATGACCACATCGGATTCGCCGGTGATCTCCCGGCCGTAGTAGCGCTGGCAGAATGCACAGCTGGCCAGCCAGGCTTCGCGGAAATCCCCGCAGAACAGGCCGGCGTGTTCAGCGTTCGCGTTGACCACGACGTCGATGCCGAAGATGGGATCGACCAGCGCCGCAGCGTCGTCCATGTCCTCGTGGATGGGATTGCGGTTCAGCTTGCCGCTGCCCACCAGCGGGCTGGACTGGGGATGCTCGGGATCCAGCGCCATGGAGTGGTTGCGCCGGATGGTCGCGCGGGAGCAGACGCCCGGCAGGATGGACTTGCGGCCGCCGCCGTAGCCCGCCATCAGGTGGTGCACGGTGCCGCCCACGGTGATGACCTTGCGCCCCACGGCCAGGGGATTGACCTCCACATGGTTGCCGTAGCGGGTGACGCCCACATCCACCAGATCCGGCGCATCGCAATCGTGGTTGCGCACCTCGCAGCGGGCGTAGACGTAGGGACTGGACAGGGCTTCAAGCTCCGCATCGGTCATGGGGCGGTGGGTGCCCAGGGCGATCAGCACGGCGATGTCGGAATCGGCGATGCCGCACTGCTGCTCCAGATACTTCACCAGCAGCTCACAGATCCGGTCCTGGCGCATCCAGAAGCGGGTGATGTCCGAGAGGATGATGGTCACCCTGTCTCCCGGATGCAACCGTGCCTTCAGAGGAGCGCCGATGCAGTCCTCCTCCACGGAGCGCAAAAAGACAGCGGGGAGGTCGGAGATGGTGGGCATCTCGCTTCCGTAGAGCCAGGATACGGAGGCGGCATCGGACAGATCCAGCGTCACTTCCTCCTTCCCGTAGCGCAGGCGCGCCACACGATCAGCTGAAGAGCATGCGATCATTGTCCAGTTCCTCCTTCTTCTTTTCGGAATACAGCCGCAGCAGCCGTTCCACCGACATCTGCTTTCGCTCCTCGCCGGAGATGTCCAGAATCACCTGGCCGGCGTCCATCATGATGGTGCGGCTGCCGGTGGTGAGTGCGGCGCGGATGTTGTGGGTGATCATCATGGTGGTGAGGGAATTCTCCGAGACGATCTGATTGGTGATCTCCATGATCTTCTCCGCGGTGGCCGGATCCAGGGCCGCGGTGTGCTCGTCCAGCAGCAGCAGCTTCGGCATCACCAGCGTGCACATCAGCAGCGTGACCACCTGGCGCTGTCCGCCGGAGAGCAGGCCGACCTTCGTCTTCATGCGATCCTCCAGTCCCATGTCGTAGCGGGCGAGGGCATCGCGAAAGAGATTGTAGCGCTTTTTGCTCAGCGCCAGGGAGAAGGGGCCGGAGTGGGCGCGGGTGTAGGCCAGGGCCATGTTTTCCTCGATGGTCATGCCCGGCGCGGTGCCCTTCATGGGATCCTGAAATACCCGGCCGATCTGCCGGGCCCGGGCGTACTCCGGGGCGAAGCTGATGTCCTCGCCGCCCAGGCGAATGCGTCCTCGGTCGCAGAGAAAGCTGCCGCACACGGCGTTGAACAGCGTGGATTTGCCCGCGCCGTTGGAGCCGATCACCGTGACGAATTCGCCGGGATCCAGGTGCAGCGATACGTCATCCAGCGCAACGTGGGCGTTGACGGTGCCCGGTGCGAAGGTCTTTTGCAGGTGAACCAGATCAAGCATGCTTTCCCGCCTCCTTGATGAGCTTTCGCTTCTGATTGTACTGTCGCGCGGCGGGGATCGCCAGGGTGATGGCGACGATCACCGCGCACATCAGCTTCATCATGTTCGCGCTGTTGGCGCCGAAGAGGTTCAGATCCACCACCAGCGTGACGATCAGCTTGTAGATCACGGAGCCCACCATGGCGGAGATCAGGCCGCGGGTCGGGCCGGAGCGCCCCAGCACCGCCTCGCCGATGATGACGGCGGCTAGGCCGTAGACCAGCGTGCCGGAGGAGGCGTTGATGTCCGCGTAGCCGCAGTAGTGCACGATGAGCGCACCGGAGAGAGCCACCAGCGCATTGGAGATGCACAGGCCCACCAGCTTGGTGCGATCGGCGTTGATGGAGGAGGCGCGCACCATGTCGGGATTGTCGCCGGTGGCGCGAATGCACATGCCCAGGTGGGTCTTGAAGAACAGGATCATGAGCATAAGCGCGATTGCGGCGAAGATGGCAGCTGCGATGGCGCCGGCGATTTTCTTCTGAAAGGGATCCAGATCGAAGCAGGCGTAGAGCAGCTTGAACACGGAATTCGATGAACCGATGCTCAGGTTTGTAGTGCCCATCGCCATGAGGTTGATGGTGTACAGACCGTTCATGGTGATGATGCCGGAGAGCACCGGATGAATCTTCAGTCGCGTCTGAAGCAGGCCGGTGACAGCGCCGGCCAATGCGCCGGCCAGTATGGCGCAGGGGAAGGAAAGCAGGGGATGCCCCGTTGCGGCGATGATGGCGGCGATGGACGCGCCGAAGCCGAAGCTGCCCTCCGTGGTGAGATCCGGGAGGTTGAGAACGCGCAGGGAGAGATAGATGCCCAGCGCGAGAATGCCGTAGAGGAAGCCCTCCTGGAGGGCGACGATGTAGAGCGCCATGCTTTCACTTCCGTTTCTTCAGGATGGACGGCACGGGCCGGGCGGCGATGCGCCCGGCTCCGCAGCCAGATTGAGATTTATTCGCCGATGTAGTTGACGGCGTAGGTGATGTCGCCGACCTGCAGGCTGTCGCCGCTCAGATCGATGCCGATGGCCTCCAGCATGGCGGTGTTGGCGCTGATGTAGTCCGCGCTGACCACGATGGCGGGGATTTCGGTGACGGGCGTGCCGTTGAGATAGGTCAGGGCCATCTCGGCGGTCTTTTCGCCGATGCCCACGTCGTCGATGGCGATGGTGGCCATGCAGCCGGAGGCGACGGTGGTGGCGGAGGAGCAGTAGGTGGGGATGCCGTACTCCATGCACAGCTCTGCCAGAGAGGTCACGCCGGCCTGAACGTTGGAATCGTTGGGAACAAAGATGGCGTCGCAGCCGTCAGAGATCAGCGCCTCGGTGACGGAGGCAACCTCGGAGGAGTTGCTCACGGTCTTGACCACGTATTCGATGCCCTTCTCCTCGAGGTAGGCGACGCAGGATTCCACGGTGTTGGCGGAATTGGCCTCGCTGGTGGAGTAGATCAGGCCGTAGCGCTCGATGCCGGGGGTCAGCACGTCCGCCAGGGCGAAGATGTCGCCCACCGGGATGGCGTTGCTGGTGCCGGTGGCGTTCCTGTCGGGGGTTGCCATTTCGCTGATCACGCCGGCAGCCACAGGTGCGGAGACCGCGCAGAAGAAGCAGGGGGTTTCGCTCTCCAGGTTCACAAACTGCTGGGTTGCGGGCGTTGCGATGCAGAACACCAGATCGTAGCCGTCCATGGAATTGCAGATGGTGGAGAGGGCTGTGGCGTCGCCCTGGGCGCACTGATAAACGATCTCAGCGGTTTCCTCCGTGTAACCGCCTGCGGCGAGGCCCTTGAGAATGCCGTCCTTCATATCGAGGAAGGCGCCGTTTTCCGCCATGGTGATGATGCCGATGGCGGGCTTTTCCTCCGCAAATGCGCTGGACAGGGAGCATGCGAGAACCAGAGCGATGACCAGAATCAGACTTGCGATGCGCTTCATTTTGTTTTCCTCCTTGGATGTGCATATAATGTTGATCTTGCTTGTGTGGGGGATCAACGCTCTGCCCGCGGAAACAGGGCGTCGGATCGGCGGATACATGTGGGCCGCAAAAAAACTGCCCTCTGTGTACCTATGATACACAAAGGGCAGGAATCTTTCCTACGGTGCCACCTTCATTTTGACTGCATGACGCAGTCCTCACTGGGATGCCAACACATCCCGCACCTTTAACGCAGGTATACGGTCCGGCTACTCGGCACTGCCTTTCACCTTTCCCTCGGCGACCCATTGTCCCATCCGGCATTTCTGCGGAACTCGCACCAACGTCCACTCTCTGTGAGCGCCCATGATGGTTTTACTCTCGCCTCAACGGTTTGCTTTGAAGTTGAGAGCATTATAGCGCGATGATTTTGGATTGTCAACACTTTGATTCAATGCTTAATAAATTCGGTGATTTATACCAAATTGCATGCGCATATATGGCGGCGGGCCGCGATCCGCGCGAAGGGAGCCGCATTGTGCGCAAAACTTGCGCCAGAAAGGGCTAAAACTTGGCGACTTTACAAACTTCTGATCTTTTTCGTATCTTTTCCGGACGATTGCAGGTTACGATAGATGCGTACCCAAGATCAAAGAACAAACGAGACAGGAAAGAAGGTCAACATTATGAAGAAGATTCTGGCTATGGTTCTGGCAATGCTGCTGGTGATCGGCAGCGCATGCGCGGTCGCAGAGGAAATCAACGTGATCTCCCGCGAGGACGGCAGCGGCACCCGCGGCGCATTCATCGAGCTGTTCGGCATCGAGCAGAAGGACGAGAACGGCAACAAGGTGGACTACACCACCGACGAGGCGGACATCACCAACAGCACCTCGGTCATGATGACCAGCGTCGCCGGCAACCCCAATGCCATCGGTTACATCTCCCTGGGCTCCCTGAATGACACCGTGAAGGCCCTGAACATTGACGGCGTCTCAGCCAGCGTTGAGAACATCAAGGCCGGCATCTACACCGTCGCCCGCCCCTTCAACATCGCCACCAAGGCGGAGGTCTCCGAGGCTGCGCAGGCGTTCATCGACTTCATCCTCAGCGCCGAGGGCCAGGCTGTCGTCGAGGAGAACGGCTACATCGCAGTCGTCGAGGATGCGCCGGCCTATGCGGGCAGCAGCGTCGAGGGCAAGGTCGTCGTTGCCGGTTCCTCCTCCGTCACCCCGGTCATGGAGAAGCTGAAGGAGGCCTATCTGGCCATCAATCCCAACGCTGAGATCGAGGTTCAGCAGAGCGACTCCTCCACCGGCATGAACAGCGCCATCGAGGGCGTGTGCGACATCGGCATGGCTTCCCGCGCAGTCAAGGACAGCGAGCTCGAGGCCGGCCTCGTCTCCACCACCATCGCCATGGACGGCATCGCGGTGATCGTCAGCAATGACAACGCCCAGACCGATCTGACCGCAGATCAGGTGCGCGCCATCTACATGGGCGAAATCACCGACTGGAGCGAAGTCAATGAATAAGGTCAATGCACCTGCCAGCCGGACCGGGGTCAACCCCGGTCCCTTTGGCAAATCCGGAAAGAGGCGCACAGGCAGCCTGAAGGAGAGCTTCGCACGGGGCCTGTTCATCGTCGCCGCATGTATATCGATTCTGGCTGTCCTTCTGATCTGCGTATTTCTGTTTGCAAACGGACTTCCCGGGATGTTCAAAATCGGCGTGCTGGATTTCCTGACCGGCACCAAGTGGAAGCCGGGCAACGACATCTACGGCATCCTGCCGATGATCCTTGGCAGCGTGTACGTAACGGCGGGCGCGTTAATCATCGGCGTACCCGCGGGCCTGCTGACGGCGATCTTCCTCTCTCGCTTTGCTTCGGGCAGACCTGCGAAGATGATGCGCTCCGCCGTATCCCTTCTCGCTGGCATCCCCTCTGTGGTGTACGGCTTCTTCGGCCTGGTGGTGATTGTGCCGCTGATCCGAACGCTCTTCGGCGGCAGCGGCTCCAGCCTGCTGGCGGCCTGCATCCTGCTGGGCATGATGATCCTGCCGACGATCATCACGCTGTCGGAGTCCGCGCTGAACGCCGTACCCCAGTCCTACTATGAGGGCGCGCTGGCGCTGGGCGCCACCCATGAGCGGTCGGTATTCTTCGTCATCCTGCCGGCGGCCAAGTCCGGCGTGCTGGCGGCGATCATCCTGGGCATCGGACGCGCCATCGGCGAGGCCATGGCGGTGATGATGGTGGCGGGCAACCGTGCGGTGATTCCCAACAGCCTGGTCAAGGGCGTGCGCACACTCACCAGCAACATCGTCATGGAGATGGGCTACGCTACCGATCTGCACCGCGAGGCGCTGATCGCCACGGCCGTGGTGCTGTTCGTATTCATCCTGATCATCAATCTGCTGTTTTCCGTCATCAAGAGAAAGGCAAAGCTGTAAATTATGAGCGCAAAGACAAAAGCAAGGCTGACGCGCCTGGCGGCGTATGCGGGCGCGACGTTTACGATGGTGGTCTTTCTCTCCATCGTGGGCTACATCCTCATCAAAGGCGTGAGACATCTCTCCCCGGAGCTCTTCGCCTGGGAGTACAATTCTGAGAACGTCTCCCTGATGCCGGCGCTGATCAATACGCTGCTGATGACGTTTCTTTCGCTGATCGTCGCGGTACCGCTGGGCATCGGCGCAGCCATCTATCTGACGGAGTACGCGCGCCGGGGCAACAAGCTGGTCAAGCTGGTGCGGGTCACGGCGGAGACGCTGTCGGGCATTCCATCGATCATCTACGGCCTGTTCGGTTCGCTGTTCTTCGTGGTGGCGCTGAAGATGGGCCTGTCGCTGCTCTCCGGCGCGCTGACGCTGTCGATCATGGTGCTGCCGTTGATCATGCGCAGCACCGAGGAGGCGCTGCTGGCGGTGCCGGATTCCTACCGCGAGGGCAGCTTCGGTCTGGGCGCCGGGCGGCTGCGCACCACGTTCAAGGTGGTTCTGCCCTCGGCGGTGCCCGGCATCCTGGCAGGCGTGATACTGGCCATCGGCCGCATCGTGGGCGAGACCGCCGCGCTGATCTACACCGCCGGTACGGTGCCTGAGGTGGCCGAGAGCCTGTTCGACTCCGCGCGCACGCTGTCGGTGCACATGTACGCCATCTCCCAGGAGGGACTCTACATCGATCAGAGCTACGCCACGGCGGTGGTGCTGCTGGTCATCGTCATCGGGATCAATGCGCTGTCCGCATGGGTGGCGAAGAAAATCGGAAGGAGCGACTATGGCAAAGTTTGACATCAAGAACCTGGACCTGTACTATGGCTCGTTTCACGCGCTGAAGGACGTGAATCTTTCCATCGAGGAAAGGGAGATCACCGCCTTCATCGGGCCCTCCGGCTGCGGAAAGAGCACGCTGCTCAAAACGTTAAATCGAATGAACGACCTCGTCGAGGGGTGTAAAATAACAGGAAATGTGTTGCTCGACGGCGAAAATATCTACGGGAACATGGATCCCACGATCCTGCGCAAGCGCGTGGGCATGGTGTTTCAGAAGCCCAATCCCTTCCCGATGAGCATCTATGACAACGTGGCCTTCGGCCCGCGCACCCACGGCGTGCGCGGCAAGGCGAAGCTGGACGACATCGTGGAGCGCTCCCTGCGCAGCGCCGCCATCTGGGACGAGCTGAAGGATCGCCTGAAGAAGGACGCCCTGGGGCTCTCCGGCGGTCAGCAGCAGCGGCTGTGCATCGCCCGGGCCCTTGCCGTGGAGCCGGAGGTGCTGCTGATGGACGAGCCCACCAGCGCGCTGGATCCCATCTCCACCTCGAAGATCGAGGATCTTGCCGTGACGCTCAAGCAGGACTACACCATCGTCATGGTGACCCACAACATGCAGCAGGCGGCCCGCATCTCGGACAAGACGGCCTTCTTCCTGCTGGGCGAGGTCATCGAGTATGGCGACACGGAGCAGATGTTCTCCATGCCCACGGACAAGCGCACCGAGGATTACATTACGGGGAGGTTTGGCTGATGCGAGTTCGCTTTGACGAGCAGCTGAGTCTGCTCAACCGGGAATTGCTGGAAATGGGATCGCTGATCGAGCAGTCCATCCGCAGCGCCACCCAGGCGCTGATCCGCCAGGACGTGGAGGCCGCCAACGCCGCCATCGCCTCGGATCACGAGGTGGATCAGAAGGAGCGGGAGATCGAGGCGCTGTGCCTGAAGCTGCTGCTGCAGCAGCAGCCCGTGGCGCGAGATCTGCGGCAGATTTCTGCGGCGCTGAAGATGATCACCGACATGGAGCGCATCGGCGACCAGGCGGCCGACATCTCCGGGCTGGTGATCTACCTGGCCGGCGCGCCGTATCTGAAGAAGCTGGAGCACCTGCCCCAGATGGCGGAGGCCGCCATCCGCATGGTGACCGGCAGCCTGGACGCCTATGTGAACAAGGATCTGGAGCTGGCGCGCCGGGTGATGGAGATGGACGACATCATCGACGATCTGTTCGACGTGGTCAAGAACGAGCTGATCGGGCTGATCCGCAAGAACGCCGACAACGGCTCCCAGGCGATTGATCTTTTGATGATCGCCAAGTACTTTGAGCGCATCGGCGACCACGCCCAAAATATTGCCGAGTGGGTGGAGTATGCCATCACCGGCAAGCACAAAGGGGAATACCTTGCATGATCTTTTACGTTGAGGACGATGAAAACATCCGCGCACTGGTGGTCTACACCCTCAATCAGGTGGGACTGGAGGCGCAGGGCTTTTCCTGCGCGCGGGATTTCTACGGAGCGATGGAAAAGCGGGAACCGGATCTGATTCTGCTGGACATCATGCTTCCCGAGGAGGACGGGCTCACCATCCTCCGCAAGCTGCGCGCCGATCCGGATGCGCAGGAGATTCCCGTCATCATGATCACGGCAAAGGGCGCCGAGTACGACAAGGTGCAGGGCCTGGATCTGGGTGCGGATGATTACATCGCCAAGCCCTTTGGCATGGCCGAGCTGGTGGCGCGGGTGCGCGCGCGGCTGCGCAGGCGCGGCGGCAAGGGCGCGGTCAACCGCTTCGAGGCGGGGGATCTGGTGCTGGACCACCGGGCGCACACGGTCACGGTGCGCGGCGAGAATGTTGCGCTGACCCTGAAGGAATACGATCTGTTGCATTATCTGATGGAAAACCGGGGCACGGCCTTTTCACGGGAGCAGCTGCTCAACCGCATCTGGGATTACAGCTACGAGGGCGGCTCCCGCACGGTGGACGTGCACATTCAGACCCTTCGGGCCAAGCTGGGCCACTGCGGCGAGATGATCGAGACGGTGCGCGGCGTGGGCTACCGATTTGGAGGGAAATAGCATGACCAAACGAATCTTCCGGGGCATCGTGCTCACGGCCATCGCGGCGGTGCTCATCACCTCTGCCCTGACCGGCGCGACGCTCTACGCCTACAATGTGCAGCGCATTTCGGCGGAGATGCGCACGGAGGCGGGGTATCTGCTGCACGCGCTGAACCGCACGGAGGACGAGACGTCCTTCTTTGCGGGCTTCGTCAGCGACAACCGCACCACGCTCATTTCGCCGGACGGCACGGTGCTCTACGACAGCGGCGCAAAGGCGGCGGAGCTGGAGAACCACGCCGACCGTCCGGAGTTTCAGCAGGCGCTGGCTGAGGGCAGCGGCAGCAGCGAGCGCTACTCCAGTACCCTGGCCGAAACCACCCACTACTACGCCGTGCGCACGGACAGTGGCAACGTGCTGCGCATCGCCAGCACCCAGAGCTCCATCATCGGCGTATTCCTGCGCATGATTCCGCTGCTGGTGATCATCTTCCTTGCGGTGGTTCTGCTGTCGCTGGGCATCGCGCGCTTCGTGGCAAGGCGCATTGTGGCTCCTGTGAACGAATTGAACCTGGATCAGCCGCTGGAGAACGACGTCTACGACGAGCTCTCGCCGCTGCTGCTGCGCATGGAACGCCAGCGCGAGGAGATCGATCGCCAGATGAGGGCGCTCACCGACAAGCAGAGCGAACTGACGGCCATCACCGAGAACATGCGCGAGGGACTGGTGCTGCTCAATCCCCAGGGGGTCATACTTTCGATGAACGGCAGCGCTGCAAAGATCTTCGACGTAAACGCGAGCCATCACATCGGCGAGGACGTGCTGTCCGTCAGCCGCAATCCCGCCGTGCGCGAGGCGATTCACGACGCCCGCAGCGGCAAGAACGGCGAGACCATCCTGGAAAACGGTGGCCGTTACTACCAGCTGCTGGCCAGCCCCGTGGCGGGCAACGGCGGCAGCATGGGCATCGTGCTTCTGCTGCTGGACACCACCGAGAAGTACACGGCGGAGATCAGCCGCAGGGAGTTCTCTGCGAACGTCTCCCACGAGCTCAAGACGCCGCTGACCTCGATCTCCGGCTTTGCGGAGATCATCCGCGACGGCCTGGCCCGGCCGGAGGACGTGAAGGACTTCGCCGGACGCATCTGCAGGGAGGCCGACCGGCTGGTTGCGCTGATCACGGACATCATGGAGCTCTCGCGCCTGGACGAGCGCAAGGAGCTGGGCGACCGCGAGCGCGTGGGCCTGCGCAGCGTCGCCGAGGAGGTCGTCAGCCGTCTGGAGGAGCCTGCGCGGGCAAAGGACATCGATCTGCGCCTGGTCGGCGAGGAGTGTGCGGTCAGCGGCTATTCGCTGCTGCTGGGCGAGATGGTGTACAATCTGGTGGACAACGCCATCAAGTATAGCGGAACCGGCGGCCATGTGGTGGTCCGCACGGGCATGCAGGGTGGCAAGGCCGTGCTCAGCGTGACGGACGACGGCATCGGCATTCCCAGGGAGCATCAGAGCCGCGTGTTCGAGCGCTTCTATCGCGTGGACAAGAGCCACTCCAAGGCGACCGGCGGCACGGGCCTGGGCCTGTCCATCGTCAAGCACGGCGCCGCCATCCATGAAGCGGAGGTCGAGCTGGAGAGCGAGCCGGGCAAGGGCACCTGCGTGCGCCTGATCTTCCGGCCCGCAAAGCAGAACGGTTAAGGAAAAGTGCGGCGGCGCTGCGATTGTATACGATCGCAGCGCCGTTTTGCGCAATTGGGGCGAAAACTGTCGCGGAAATGTGACGATTCGGATATATATGCGAATTTGCTTGTATAAAATGCCCGGGATATGTTATAATCAAAGAAATTCTGCTTGTTGGAGTTGAAAGTGATGCGAATTTGTAGATATCTGGCTGTGCTGCTCTGTCTGGCGCTGGCGCTGTGCGCCATGCCCGCTCTGGCGGATGCGAATCTGCCGTACAACATCGATGTGGACATCGCCAATCAGATCGTCACCATCTATTCGACGTCGGATGGAAGCATCGTGCGACAGATGCTCTGCTCCTCGGGCATGAACGGCGAGACGCCGCTGGGCACCTTCCACATGATTGAAAAGGGGCGTGCCTCCGAGCGCAGCGAATGGACCTATCTGGCCCAGTACAAGTGCTATGTCAAGTATGCCACGCGCATCTATTACGGTTACATGTTCCACTCCCTGCCCTTTGATGCGAAGGATATGAACAGTATGCAGGCCCAGGCGGCCAGCGAGTTTGGCCTGCCCACGTCCCATGGCTGCATCCGCCTGCGGGTGGAGGATGCGAAGTTCATCGCGGAAAACTGCCCCGTGGGCACGGAGGTCGTCATCTACGACACCGCCGAGCGCAATGAGGATCTGCGTGAGCTGTTGCGCGTCTCCTCCTACGACGCCTCGACCGGCATGAGCTATTCGGAGTTCCTGGGAATTTCTGAGGACGCCCTCGGCTCCGGCTCCTCCGGCCCGGATGTGCTGGATCTGCAGTATCGACTGAGCGACCTGGGTTACTACGGTGGTGAGTTTGACGGCAAGTATTCCACCAGCGTGCTAACGGCGGTGAAGAACCTGCAGAAGGATCTGGGCCTGGCCCAGAGCGGCATCTCCACTGCGGAGCTGCTGGAGGTCATCTACAGCGACAGCGCGCCGGTGTCTGCGGGCGAAATCGAGCTGCACGAGGGCAAGGCTGGCCCCGTGGTCAAGAAGCTGCAGGAGGCGCTGAGCACGCTCGGCCTCTATGAGGGTGTCATTGACAGCATCTACGACGTGGACGTGACGGAGGCGGTGAAGCGCTTCCAGCTGCTCTGCGGTTACAGCGTGGATGGCGTCGCTTCGCCGGAGGCGCAGCGCGCGCTGTACTATCTGCTTTCGCAGATGCAGGAAGCGGTGGGAGAGAGCGGCTTTGCCATTGAGACCGGCTCTGAGGAGATCACCATGGCCACCGTGAACGCCTCCGCGCGCGTGAATGTGCGCACCTATCCGGATACGGAGAGTGAGGTTGCGGGCAAGCTGAATCCCGGCGACAACGTCACGGTGCTGGAGGCAAAGAATGGCTGGGCCAATATCTCCGTCGAGGGCAACAGCGGCTACATGCCCACGGAATATCTGGAGCCCTACACCGTGGAGAACCGGATCCTGAAATACACCTCGGCCGATGGACAGAGCAGCTATACCCTGGGCAAGACCATCGCTCAGCGCCAGGCGGGCGAGACCGAGCTGGCGGAGGAGCTGCGCGCGGTGCTTGCCAGCGAACAGTACAACACCGTCGCCGATGAAAGCGTGACCATTGCGACCGTTGCGACCGGCTCCGACGACGTGGGCCTGAACCTGCGCGCTGCGGCAAGCGGCGAGAGCGAGGTGCTGACGGTGGTGCCCAACGGCACGCAGCTGCGCGTGCTTGCGCAGGAGGGCGACTTCAGCAAGGTGGGCTATGGCGACAGCATTGGCTATCTGATGAACGCCTACCTTAGCTTCCGCGAGGGCAGCAGCGACGAGCTGGCATCCGAAGCCGATGAGGAGGAAGTACCGGATCAGATTTTTGCGGAGGTCATCCTCAACGGCAACGAAAAGTCCGCCAAGGTCTATGAGAGCCCGAGCAGCAACGCCAAAGCGCTGGGCCGCGCCGAAGCCGGCATCCAGGTGGAGGTGCTGCTGGTGAACGAGCAGACCGGTTGGGTTCTGGTGGAGTGCAACGGCCTGCAGGGCTACATGAAGGATGTGAACCTGTCCTTCCGCCTGATGTAAGGGAGCGGTCAGACCCCGCTGCGATTGTGCAGCGGGGTTGCTTTTTGGCAATCTTCGGAATTGTCGTGCGAAATGCCCGGCGCGTCCTAATTTTCTCTGGCGGCGCATACGCTGGAACAAACGAAGTTCTGGAGGGATTGCCATGCCGCTGAAGCTGTTGAAAAAAGAGATTGAAGCAGAGCGCGAAATCGGGCACCGGTATCTGCAGGTGCTCAGCCGCGCCGAGGCACTGGTGCCCGGAGCGGGGCGCGAGGCCATCGAGCCGCTCCTTTGGGACGCCGGCGTCGCCATCATTCGCGCGGACGTGCAGAACGATCGTGTGGTGCTGGACGGTGCGCTGAGCTGTCAGGCGGTCTATCGCCAGGGGGAGGAGACCACGCTGCGGGCGCTTTCGGCCAAATCCACCGTCAGCCAGGTGGCGGATATTCCCGGCGCGCAGCCGGGCATGCTGAGCCGGGTGCAGGCGGTGGTGGAGCATGTGGAAGCGAAATACGAGAACGGCCACATGGTGTTTCTGGTGAGCCTGGGCCTGCATGTGTGGGTGCTGAAGCTGGAGCGCATGGAAGTGATCGAAGGGCTCGAGGAAGAATCCGGCGTGGAGGCGAAATACCGGGAATGGAAGCTGGTGAAGCTGGCGGCGGAGGCCAACGAGACGGCAGTGCTGACGGAGCGCGTGGAGCTGCCGAGGGCGCTGGACGCCCGGGCGACGCTGATGGACTGGGGCAGCGTGCAGATCGACTCGTGCGAACCGGATCTGGGCGGCGTGCGGGTCAAGGGCCGCGCGGTGATCGAGACGCTGGTGGGCAGCGGCATCGAGGGAAAGCCCGGCGTGGTGGTGAAATACCCCATCGAATTTGACAAGCTGATCGAGCTTCCGGAATGGCTGTGCAAGGACGTCAGCGTGCTCGCATCGATCCGGAACATCCGCACGCAGCTGGAGAGCGGGGATGAGGAGGAGGACGGTACGCTGCTTTTGCAGGCGGACGTCTACTTTGAGATCGCCGCCAATCTGCGCGAACAGGCGAAGGTTCTGGAGGATGCCTATTCCATCGCAGCAACGGAGCTGAAACTGCAGACGGACGCCGTCGGATTGTGTACCGATGTGCGCTGTACACGCAGCACGGAGATGGTGCGCGGCACAGCGCCGCTGGGCGAGGGCGCGCCGGCCGTGGGAAGCGTCATTGCGGTGCGCGCGATTCCCAACATTGCCGAGTTGCGCAGTGCGGGCGGCAAGGGTCAGATCAGCGGCCTGATCGAGGCGACGGTGCTCTACATGCCCGTGGGATCGGACCGCCCGATCTCCAGCGCTGCGGAGCTGCCCTTCACGCTGGATGTGCCGCTGCACCTGGACGAGGATTGCGCGGTGCGCATCGCCGTGACGGGTGCGGAGGCCAATGCGCTGATGAGCGACCGGCTGGAGATGAAGATCAGCCTGGACCTGTGCTGCGAGCAGCGCAGGAGCGAGGAAATGGCATGCGTCACGGACATCGAGGAGGGGGAGAGTGCGCCGCGTCGGCCGGGATACATCATCTGCTGGCCGGAGCCGGACGAGGATGCGTGGGCCATCGCCAGGCGCTACAAGGTTCCGCTGGAGCAGGTGCGCGCAAGCACCGGTGGGGACGGCACAGCCTCTGGTGAACCGCTGGTGCTGCGCATCTGAGTGGAGCCGGGGCGCCTCGCTGGATGATTTGCCCACGCGGCGGAAAATGCGAGTAATCGGGATTCAAAAGCGCCGTTCTGCGTTTGCAGGGCGGCGCTCAGCTTTTGTGACATAACAAAACGCCCATCCGTAAGCATGCGGATGGGCGCAATGGGTGCGGCTTATTTCTTGGAGATGCGGATCTCGCAGACGTCGTCGCCCTTGGCCAGGGTCTTGCCCAGCTGGAAGGAGAAGCCCTCGTTGGCATAGGTGGAGATGATGCCGCGGTCGCCGTCCATGGCGATGTCGCACAGCTCCGGCAGATCCTCCTCGGGCAGGCCCAGCTTGCGCCAGGCAGCCAGCAGCGGGCAGTAGTGGAAGTTGATGTTCAGAGCCTTTTCGCTCTGCTCCAGGATTTCCATTTCGAACACGTCGATGACGTCGGGATTGGCGAACTCCGGCGCGAACTTGGTCAGATCATCGGTGCGGGTATATTTGTTCTGGCCGTGGAAGCAGCCGCAGCGGAAGATGGCCTTGTGGGCGAATTCGGTGCTCAGGCCAGCCTTCTTGGCTTCGTCGATCAGCAGACCCATCCAGGTGGCACGATGCTCAAAGAAGCCACGCATTTTGGTGGTGTTCTCGTCGGTCTTGGTGGGAACGTTGTGATTCTTCATCTCGCTCATTTTCTTCTCTTCTCCTTTTTTTGCAGCTCAAATGAGATTGGCCGCAATGTAATCGCAAAGGCATTCGATCTGGTAGCTCATGGTGACAGCACCCGCATCCAGATGACCAACGCCCTTGTTGGTCTGGTAGCTGGCGCGGCCCTTCACGGCCTCCATGCCGCGGGTGGCTTCCGCGCCGTCGATGGCGGCCTTCTTGACCTCCGCCAGGGTCTCCGCCGCGCCCTTGCCGGATTCGATGGCGGCCTTGTAGGCCTGCACCGCCGGGTAGAGCGCGTCGATCATGGTCTTCATGCCGGGCTCCGCCTTGCCACGGGCCATCATGTCGTTGACCATGGCCTCCAGCGCGTTGCACAGGCCGCGATTGGTCAGCTCCGCCTTGCCGGCGCAGCTGCGGGCTGCCGCCATGTATGCGCCGCCGTAGAGGATGCCGGAGGAGCCGCCGATCTTGCTCATCATCAGCATGCCGATCTTCTTGAACACGTCGCAGATGGGCATGGCGCGCATCTCGTCGCTGGCGGCAACCAGGTTCTCAAAGCCCATGTTGATGTTGGCCCAGTGGTCGCCGTCGCCGGTGGCCGCGTCCAGAGAGGTCACGTAGTCGCCGTTCTCGTAGATCTTTTTGGCGGTGATGTTGATGTAGTTGACATAGTCCTGTGCGCTCAGGGTAAAGGGCGTGCTGTCCTCGTCGCCGCAGGGCGCTGCGGCCTGTACGGGCGCATCTTCATTCTGCGCGGCGTGCACGGGTGCTTCCACGGCCTGCGCTGCGGCGGTCTCCCCGCCGGCAACTGTACCTGCGACCTGGAAGGCGGGCGCCTCGCTGGGATAGTCCAGGCAGGCCTTGAGCTCGTCGTCCAGCTTGAGCAGCGTCACAGACGCGCCGGCCATCTCCAGGGAGGTCATGTAGTTGCCCACGAAGGTTTTGTAGGCCTTGATCCCCTTGGCCTCGAGGATCTGCTGCACCTCGTTGTTGAGGATGTACAGCTCCATCAGCGGCGTGCCGCCCAGGCCGTTGACCATCACGGCGACCTCGCTGCCCTCGAAGATGTCGGTGTCGGCGAAGATCTTGCCCAGGAGCTTGCTGGCAATGTCTTTCGCGGAGGAGATGGGCTCGCGATTGATGCCGGGCTCGCCGTGGATGCCCATGCCGATTTCGATCTCGTCCTCGGCGAGGGTGAAGCCGGGCTTGCCCACGCCGGGCAGGATGCAGGGAGACATGGCCATGCCCATGGTGCGCACGTTGGCGATGGTCTTTTCCGCCACGGCCTTGACCTCGGCAAGGCTCTTGCCCATCTCGGCGGCCGCACCCGCGATCTTGTGTACAAATACGGTGCCCGCGATGCCGCGACGGCCGGTGGAATAGGTGCTGTCCTCCACGGCCACGTCGTCCTTGACCACCACGTAATCGGTCTTGATGCCGTCCAGGGCGGCCATCTCGCCGGACATGGTGAAGTTCATGATGTCGCCGGAGTAGTTCTTGATGATCATCAGCACGCCAGCGCCGGAGTCCGCCGCTTTGATGCCCTCCACGATGCGGTCCGGAGAGGGGGAGGCGAACACGTTGCCGGCCACCGCTGCGTCCAGCATGCCCTTGCCCACGTAGCCCGCGTGCGCCGGCTCGTGGCCGCTGCCGCCGCCGGAGACCAGGCCAACCTTGCCCTGCTTCTTTTCCCTGCGCGCGATGACCTCCACGCCTTCGCCCAGGTAGACCACTGCGGGATTCGCCTTGGCGAGGCCCTGCAGCATTTCGCTGACCACATTGTTGGGATTGTTGATAATTTTCTTCATGCTTGCTTCTCCTTTGAAGGAATGATGGAAGTATTCATTGGGCGGTACCTACGCCCTTGGTTCGTTATTTCAGAGGACTTTACCGGTCGGGGCATCGAATCACTGCGCCGCCTTCTGCGCGGCGCCCTTGCCGCCCAGGTAGGCGTTCTTCACACGCTCGTCCCGGGCCAGGTCGGAGGCCTTGCCCTCGATGACGATGTTGCCGGTCTCCAGCACGTAAGCGCGGTTTGCGATGGAGAGCGCCATGTTTGCGTTCTGCTCGATCAGCAGGATCGTGGTGCCCTGCTTGTTGATGGACTCGATCAGATCGAAGATCATCAGCACCAGGTTGGGCGCGAGGCCCATGCTGGGTTCGTCCAGCAGCAGCAGCTTCGGTTCGCTCATCAGTGCGCGGCCGATGGCCAGCATCTGCTGTTCGCCGCCGGAGAGCGTGCCGGCGCTCTGACCGATGCGCTCCTTCAGGCGGGGAAAGAGCTCGTACACGCGGTCGTAGGCGGCGTTGATGGTGCCTTTGTCCTTGCGGGTGTACGCGCCCAGGCGCAGGTTTTCGTGCACCGTCAGCGCCGGGAACACCTCGCGTCCCTCGGGGGAGAGGCTGATGCCCTGCTCCACGATCTTGTACGGGGCAATGTTGGTGATGTTCTTGTCCTGGAACACGATGGAGCCGGTCTGGGCCTTCACCAGACCCGTGATGGTCGAGAGGGTGGTGGACTTGCCGGCACCGTTGGAGCCGATGAGGGTGACGATTTCGCCCTCGTTGACCTCCATGTGAATGCCCTTCAGGGCGTGGATCGGGCCGTAAGAGACGTTCAGATTCTCAATCTTCAGCATTCTTTTCACGCTCCCCTCCCAGATAGGCATGGATGACCTGTTCGTTGTTGGCGATCTCCTCCGGCAGGCCGTGGGCGATCAGCTTGCCGTGATCCAGCACGTAGATGCGGTCGGAGATGTTCATGACCACGTTCATGTCGTGCTCGATCAGCAGCACCGTGTAGCCGATCTCCTTCAGGTGGCGGATGAAGCGCAACAGCTCCTCGCTCTCCGCGGGGTTCATGCCGGCGGCGGGCTCGTCCAGCAGCAGCAGCTTTGCGTCCGTGGCCATGGCGCGGGCAATCTCCACCTTGCGTTGTTCGCCGTAAGGCAGGCTCTCGGCGTAGCTGTTGATGTACTTCTCCAGGCCGATGGAGTTCAGGATCTCGATGGCCTTGACGGTCTTGTCGCTCTCTTCCTTCCGGAAGGCGGGGGTGCGGAACAGGCTCTGGAAGAAGTTGTACTTCGTGTTGATGTGGGTGCCCACCAGAACGTTCTCGATGACGCGCATCTTGGGGAAGAGGCGCAGGTTCTGGAAGGTTCGGGAGATGCCGCGGGTGACGATCGCCTGGGGCGTCTTGCCATCGATGCGCTCGTCCAGGAAGGAGATCGCGCCCTCGGTGATCTGGTAGACGCCGGTGAGCATGTTGAACACCGTGGTCTTGCCCGCGCCGTTGGGGCCGATCAGGGAGACGATCTCGCCCTGGTCGACGTGGAAGCTGACGTTGTCCACGGCGCGCAGGCCGCCGAACTGGATCGTGATGTTTTCAACGTTCAGGAAGCTCATGCCTGCGCTCCTTTCTCACCGGAGGTTGCCACGCCGGCGGATTCGATGTCGGTGGGGTTGATGCCGCGCTGCGTCAGCGCGTCGCGCGTGCGCTTTGTGAGCTTATAGGGCAGCGTGGACTGCCAGCCCAGTGCGCCCTGGGGACGGAACAGCATCATGACCACCAGCAGCACACCGTAGATGACGAAGCGCCATTCGTTCAGGAAGCGGAATACCTGCGGGAACAGCTGCAGAATCGCAGCGCCGAAGAACATGCCGCGGATCGTGCCCAGGCCGCCGACGACCACCACGGAGATGATCAGCACCGAAATGTTGAACACGAAGTTCGTGGGCTCGATGTAGCCGTTGTTGATGACGGAGTAGAAGCCGCCCGCCACGCCGGTGATGAACGCCGAGATGACGAAGGACAGGATCTTGTAGCGGGAGGTCTTGATGCCCATCATGGTTGCCGCCAGCTCGTCGTCCTTGATGGCGAGGAAGGCGCGCCCGGCCTTGGACTTCTTGATGGCCATGCAGCCCAGTGCCGTGAGCGTCACCAGCACCAGGATGATGAAGTAGAAGCCGCCGTTCTGGAGCTTGAATTCAAAGCCGAAGAGCTCCGGCTTGGGAATGTTGCGGATGCCGTAGTTGCCGTTGGTCACGCTCTCCCACTGCTTGAGGATCATCTGCACGATCTCGCAGAAGCCCAGGGTAACGATGGAGAGGTAGGTGCCCGACAGGCGCAGCGTGGGCAGGCCCAGCAGAAAGCCGATGAGGGCCGTAAAGCAGCCGCCCGCCAGCAGCGCAGGCCAGAAGGACCAGCCAAGCTTGGTGGTCAGCAGCGCGCAGCAGTAGGCGCCGATGCCGTAGAAGCCCGCGTGGCCCAGGGAGACCAGGCCCGTGTAGCCGGTGAGCACATTCAGGCCCATGCCCAGCATCGCGTAGAGCAGGATCATGGTCACGATGCGCAGGTTGGAGCGGCTCGCCAGGGAGGTGAAGGGGAAGGCGATCGCGACGATCGCGACCAGGAGGATGAAGACCGGCTTGTAGGCGTCGATGAAGTGTTCAAAGACGTACAAGAAGCCGTTCTTTTTGATGCTGCCGATGTTCTTCTTCATACGTTATACCTTTGTTACGCCTTTCTTGCCGAACAGACCGGTCGGCTTGATGATGAGGATCAGGATCAGGATCACGAAGGCCATGGGGTCGCGCACGTTGCTGCCCAGATACTGGGCTGCCACACACTCGGCGACGCCCACCAGCAGGCCGCCCACTACGGAGCCGTGCAGCACGCCGATGCCGCCCACAACCGCCGCCGCAAAGGCCTTCAGGCCGATGGTGGAGCCCATGGTGGGGGAGATGACCTGATAGTAGCCGCCGATCAGCGCGCCGGCGATGGCCGCGCAGGCGCCGCCGATGAAGAAGGTGAAGGAGATGACGAAGTTGACGTTGATGCCCATGAGGTTGGCCGCCTTGCTGTTCTGTTCGGTGGCGCGCATCGCCAGGCCGATCTTCGTCTTCTGTACCAGGAAGGTCAGAATCGCCAGAAGAATCACCGCCACGATCAGCATGATGATCTGGCTGGACTGGATGGTGATGTTGCCGATGGATATGTTGCCAAAGAGGTTCATGGACGGGAACGCGCGCTTCTCACTGCCGAATACATATTCGATGGAGAGCACGTTCTGAATTATGAAGGACATACCGATGGTGGTGATCAGGGTCGCGATCGGTATGGATTTTTTCTTGCGGAGGGGTTCCAGCGCCACCTTGTCGATGGTCAGCGCCAGCAGGCCGGAGAGCACGACCGCAATGATCACGGCGGGCAGCAGGCCGAAATTGAGGGAAACGAAGAAGTAAACCATGTACGCACCGAAGGCATACACCGCGCTGTGCGAGAAATTGATGAGTCGGAGAACACCGAACACCATCGAATAGCCAACGGCGATCAGCGCGTATGCCATACCAAGTGCAAGACCGTTGATCAGGGTTCCGATGAATGTCTGCATAGTACATCATGTCGCCGCTCTGCAGGTGCCGGCAACATTCCCCTTTCTTACAGGATAAACCTATCTGTACACAAGTATTTTGCCCGATTTATGATTGTCGGGGAGGATAGCATCCTCCCCGACACCATTGCATTGATTCAGAATCAGAACTCAGCCAGAGTGAAAGCGCCGTCCTTGACCATGATCTTGGTGAACACCTTCTGGGCGTCGCCGATCTCGTCGAAGGTGGTGTAGCCGGACATGCCGTCGTACTCGGTCTCATACATCGCGTCCTTGACCGCCTCGCGATCCAGCACGCCGGCGCGCTCGATGGCCTCCAGCAGGATGCCGGTGGAATCGTAGGCCTGGGTGGTCAGCGCGGAGGGCGCGGAGCCGTAGGCCTCGGTGTAAGCCGCAACGTAGGCCTGGATCTTCTCGTCGGTGCTGCCGGCGAAGAAGGAGACGGGGGCGTAGATGCCTTCAGCGGCCTCGCCGGCGATCTCGATCAGGTTGTTGGTGTAGGCGTTGGAGCAGCCAACCAGCTTGACGTCGTAGTCGCTGTTGGAGCAGGCCTTGGCGAAGGGAGCCAGGGTGCCGTACATGCCGGCGACCATGATCACGTCGCAACCGGCCGCCTTGAAGTTGGCGATCTCAGTGGCGAAGTCCACGGCGTCGGTGGAGACTTCCTGGCGCAGCACGAAGTTGCCGCCGATGTCCTGGATGTTGGCTTCCATGGCGTTGCCGGCGGACTGGCCCCACTCGGAGTCGATGGACAGCACGCCGATGGCCTGGCCGCCCAGATCGTTCACGGCCATCTCTGCGCCCGTGCGGGTCTCAACGGTGATGACGGTGTTGTTGCGGAAGATGTAATCGCCGATGCCGGAGTAGTCGGCATGGGAGGAGGTGGGGCTGATGTTGACATACTGGGCATCCTGATAGGTCGGAGCAGCGACCATGCAGATGCCGGAAGCGAAGTGGCCGATGACGCCCCAGATGTCGTCGTCGGAAACGATGTTCTCGGCGATGATGGCGGCTTCGTCGGAGTCGGACTTGTCGTCGTACTCAACGATCTCAACGGTATAGGTCTCGTCGCCGACGGTCACGCCGCCGTTGGCATTCCACTCGGAGGCCATCAGCTTGGCCGCGTTGGCGAAGCCAATGCCGTACTCTGCGTTGTCACCGGTCATGGGGCCGGCCACCGCGATCTTGATGGTGCCTTCCGCCAGAGCGCAGCAGCTCAGCAGCAGGGCAAGCGTCAGGACGATAGCAAAAATCTTCTTCATTCTGTTCGTGCTCCTTTTTCTTTCTTATTTTAAAAGCAGCAAGGCTGCCGCCCTTAAAACTGTGGTGCACCTGGTGATAATACCAGGGAGATGCCGATTCCCTGCGTTGCCGATGGAATGCAACTGCAATGTGAACTTTATATGATATTATAGCATGCAGTTTACGCGCTGTCAACGCAAAAACGGGACAATCCGCAAATATAACCTGCAATATGAAAAAATTGCAGTCGCGATGGAATGCCGCACAGGGGTGCTGACATGCTGGTCATATTAAATTGCAGAGATGGGCCGGAATTGCATTGACAAAATGGGGAAAATGACATAAGATATAGAATATAGTCATAGGGAGAATCTATTGAAATCGATAAAATTTAAATATGATCGATTGCGTGGATTCTGAATCGACGGCAATGGAGCTTGACTGATATGACCAATATGAACGGCGCAACGTTGAAGGACCAGGTCTACGCCACGGTGATGCACGATCTGATCAGCGGTTCTTACAACGTGGAGAGCGTGCTCAGCGAGAAGAAGCTCTCCGAACAGATGAAGGTTTCCAAGGCACCGGTGCGCGAGGCACTGGTGGAATTGTGCGCCCAGGGCGTGCTGCGCAGCATTCCGCGGCAGGGCTACATGGTGGTGCGATACACCGAGCGCGAGGTGCAGGAGATGCTGCAGTACAGGATTCTGCTGGAATGCGGGTCGCTGGAGAGCTGCTTTGATCAGATCACGCCGGTGCAGCTGCGCCATCTGGAGAGCGCGGCGGAGAGCGAATTCCTCTACCATTCCATGCGGGACGCCAAGGATTTCTGGAACCGCACGGCAAATTTTCATCTGACGCTGATCTCCTTTTCGGGGAACGAATATGTGTTCAACAGCCTCAAGACGGTGCTCGGCGCGTGCCTGCGCGCCTATCAGCAGCTGTGCTTCAGCCAGATCCACGATGATCTGCCGGAGCTTCCGATGACCCACAAGGAGATCGTCGATTGCATACGCAGGGGCGACAAGGAGCATGCGGTCGCCGCGCTGCGCAGGGACATCTGCACATTCTTTACACCAGAAGATATCAAGAAGGAGAGCCGGAACGATGGATAGCAGAGTTTACAACGGGTACATTGCAATTCTCAAACACGAGCTGGTGCCGGCGATGGGCTGTACCGAGCCGATCGCCGTGGCCTTTGCTGCGGCGAAGGCGCGGGACGTGCTGGGCCGGTTCCCGGAGCACATCACCGCCTATCTCAGCGGCAATATCATCAAAAATGTCAAGGGTGTGACCGTACCCAATTCCGGCGGGCAGCGCGGCATCGACGTGGCCGCAACCCTGGGCTGCGTGGCGGGAGATGCTTCCCTTGAACTGGAGGTCATCAAGAACGCCACCCAGGAGCAGATCGAGCGCACCACGCAGCTGGTGCACGAGGGCTTCTGCGACGCGCAGCTGGTGGAGGGCAAGGACAACCTCTACATCCGTATCGAGGCCGTGGCGGGGGAGGATCGCGCCAGCGTCACCGTGGAGCATGAGCACACCAACATCACCCGCATCGAAAAGAACGGCGAAGTTCTGTACGCCGGCGAGGTGCGCGCAGCTTCCGGCAGCGAGGAAGTGCCGGTGGACAAGAGCCTGCTGAGTGTGCGGGACATCGTGGCATTTGCCAACGAGGTCCGGCTGGAGGACGTCAAGCCGATGCTGGAGCGGCAGATCGCCATGAACACCGCCATTTCCCAGGAGGGCCTGACGGGCAAGTACGGCGCCGCCGTGGGCAAGACCATGATGGAGATCAACGGCGACCACGTGGAGGGACGCGCCGCCGCGCGTGCCGCCGCAGGTTCCGACGCCCGCATGAACGGATGCAGCATGCCGGTGGTCATCAACTCCGGCAGCGGCAATCAGGGCATGACCATTACCCTGCCGATCTGCGAATATGCCCGCACCTGGAACAAGGACGAGGAGACCACGCTGCGCGCGCTGGCGCTGGCGAACCTGATCTCCGTGCACATCAAGCGCCACATCGGCAATCTGTCGGCCTTCTGCGGTGCGGTCAGCGCGGGCTGTGGCACCGCCTGCGGCATCGCCTACATGGACGGCTGCACCTACGACCAGATCTGCATGACCATCACAAACACCCTGTGCAACGTGGGCGGCATCGTGTGCGACGGCGCGAAGAGCTCCTGTGCGGCGAAGATCGCCTCCGCCGTCAGCGCGGGCCTGCTGTCCTACCGCATGGCCAAGGAGGACAAGTGCTTCCAGGATGGCGAGGGCCTGGCCGGCGGCGACATCGAGGAGACCATCCAGAACATCGGCCGCATGGGGCGCGATGGCATGAAGTCCACCGATGTGGAGATTCTGAACATCATGGTGGGCCACTGAGTCCACGTACCGGACAAGGCAGGCGCCGGACGGAACCATTCCGTCCGGCGCCTGTCCTGCTATCCGTGCATTCCGGAGCGCGTTGCAGAGAAAAGGGAGCCGTCGGAGGGGTGGCTCCCCATTGGGTTGCGGATCTGCCGGCGGCGTCAGTCGTACAGATCGACGTAGCGCGCGGCGAGCATGGGATAGTATTCGGAATTGTACATGTAGTGGCCGGTGACGTCGGCGTAGATGTCGTAGGTCGGCCCCAGATTGAAGCTCGAGATGGTGCTGTAATTCTGCAGAACGATCAGCTGCCGTTCGCCGTCGCTGCCCACGTCCATGACGACGTACTGGAGGCCGTTGTCGATGAAGGTCTCGACGATGGTGCCGATGCAGCGGAACACGCGGCCGTTCCACTGCTCGAAGTACAGGCGCAGCTGGGCGTAATCCATCTTCCAGGCCTTGTCCGCATAGTCGCCGAGCGTCGGCTTGTAGTTGACCGTGAAGCTGATGACCGCATCGGCGCGGCCGTCCATCGTGGCGCGGAAGCGCACGACGTTGTTGCCGAACTGGTTGAACTTGGCGATGAAGGAGAAGCGTCCGGTGGTCATATCGACCTGCAGGCTCTCCGGAATGTAGTCGGTGTCCACGCTGATCATGGCGCCGGGTTCGGCGGTGCCGCTGACGGTCATCTGCACCTCGCTGGAGACGGTGGATACGTTGTCGTCCAGCTCGATGTTGATATCGAAGTTCTCGCGATAGATGGTAATGTCGCGGCGGGTCTCCTTGTGATTGGGCGTGCGCACGATGATGGTGTAGGTGTTGTCGCCGATGGGCTGCACGCTGACCTTGGTGTCATCCAGCACGCCGCTGCGGTCCACGCGATCGGTCAGATCCTCGCCGTTGACGTAAACCGAACTGCCGGGCACCACCTGAAGCTCCAGCGGGTAGGTGGAGGTGACCACGGAGATGCCGTCCTCGGATGGGCTGATGACCGTCAGCGGGGACTCGGGAACATCCACGGTATATTCTATCTCCGGCAGCTGTGTCTGCGTGCCGTCCTGGGAGATCAGGACGGGCGCAAAGTGCACCTCGGCGTAATCGTATTCGGAGGCGTCATCGCTGAACCATTCCGAATCGGCGATCTCCAAGCGCGCGATGCCGCCGCAAATGGTGAGGCTGCGGTTCAATTCCGGCAGAAAGATGCTGTCGCCGTCCTTGCCGTAGAACACCACGGAATGGGCGTTGCGGCCGTCGGCAAGCTGGATTTCGCCCTGGGTGGGGGTATAGGCGCCGCGGGTGTAGAGGCGTTCGATGCGATAGGTGTCGATCCAGGACATCAGCTTGTAGACGCCCACGCCCAGCACGACAAAGCAGGCGATCCAACAGAGCACCAGCAGCAGCTTATGAAAATGCGAACGGCGCGGCTTTGCGGAGGCCTCTGCTCCCGCAGCTTCGGGAGCGGGCAGCTCCTGCTTGCACACGTCGCAGTAGCGCGCGCCATCGCTCAGGCTGTTACCACAATAGGGACACTTCAAGGCACAATCCTCCTTTGGTTAACGAGCTACATTTCGATGTGCCTTCGGGAAAATCCTGCCCCTGCACCAAATGTTCCTACGAAATTCATATTTCCTGCATATCGACAAAGTCGGAATCTATGCTATAATATCATCGGTGTTTTATGGAGGTGCGGCATGGAGCGGCGTTTGGAGCAGACGGTTCAGGGAAGGACGACGGGCGCGAAGCGCGCGCTGTACGCCGGCGCGTACGTGCTGCTGGTGCTGCTGGTCATCGGCATGCTGGTCAGTGCGGCCGGCATCCTCGGAGAGACGGAAGCGGGAAAGCCGGCCATCGGCTGGCCGTCGCTGATCCTGTTTCTGCTGCTGACGGCGCTCGCGATCTGCGTGTGGCTGGGCAAGGACAGGCTGCGCATGGAGTACGATTACGTGCTGCAGGACGGCACGCTGGTGGTGTTCGCGATCCTGAACGGCCGGCGAAGGAAGCAGCGTCTGCAGCTGCCGCTGGCATCGGTCACGGACTGCGGCCCCGAGGATGAAACGAATTGCAAAGCGGACTTGCGGCGGCACAGGCTGTATCTGAATGCGGACGCACGGCGCTATTATCTCTGTTATGGCGTGAACGGCGCGCGGCACATGGCGCTGCTGGAACTGAATGTGGAGCTGGCCGATGCGGTGCGCACCGCGCGGGAGCTGCCGGCAGGTGCCTGGCGGGAGAACAAAGGAGAGACAAAACAATATGGAAGCCTATCTTGACAACAGCGCGACGACCAAACCCTGCGCCGCGGCGGTGGACGCGATGGTAAAGTGCATGACGGAGGGCTATTACAACCCCTCGTCGGTGTACAAGCCGGCGGTGGAGGCCTTTCAGCAGGTTCGCGCGTGCAGGGAACTTATATTGAAGGCGCTGCACGCGGGGGATCACAATCTCGTGTTCACCTCCGGCGGCACGGAGAGCAACAACCTTGCCATTCTGGGCACGGTGGGCCGCATGCGGGGCAAGCAGCTCGTGGCGGTGAGTGCCGTGGAGCACCCGTCGGTGCGGGAGAGCTTTATGGAGCTGGAGCGTCAGGGCCACGAGGTGCGCGTGATCGGCGTAAACGAGCGCGGTGAGCTGGACTGGGACGCGCTGGCAAAAGCCTTGGACGACGGCGCGAGCCTCGTCAGCTGCATGCAGGTGAACAACGAGACCGGCGCGAAGCTGGATGTGATGCGCCTGCACGAACTGGTGAACGGGCGCGCGATCATCCATGTGGACGGCGTGCAGGGCTTCCTGCGCGTGCCCATCGACCTGAAATATGTGGATCTCTACACCCTGTCCAGCCACAAGATTCACGGCCCCAAGGGCGAGGGTGCGCTGGTGTACCGCAAGGGCCTGCGCTTTGCACCCCGGCAGATCGGCGGCGGTCAGGAGAATGGCCTGCGCTCCGGCACGGAGAACACGCCGGGCATCGCAGGACTGATGGCCGCGGTGCATGAGATGCTGAACATGGGCACGCAGATGCAGGCGGAACTCATGCAGAAGAAGCTCCACCTGATCGAGGCCTTCCAAAGCGCGGTGCCGGAGCTGCTGATCAACGGCCCGGAGCCGGAGAATGCCGCGCCGCACATCGTAAACCTCAGCTTCCCGGGCGTGCGGGGCGAGGTCATGCTCCACGCGCTGGAGAGCAGGGGCGTGTACGCATCCACGGGCTCGGCCTGTTCGTCGAAAAAGCTGAAGGTGAGTGGCGTGCTCACGGCTATGGGCATATCGCCCAGCCGCGCAGAGTGGGCGCTGCGCTTCAGCCTGAGCCCCCACACCACCATCGAAGAGATCGACTATGCCGCGCAGTGCCTCGCAGAGCTCTATGCGCAGCTGAAAAAATATGCAAGGAGATAAATCATGCGCAAGGTACTGCTGGTTCGCTACGGCGAAGTATTTCTGAAGGGCGCAAACCGCCCCCACTTTCTGAAGCTGCTCACGGACAACGTCAAGCGCGCCGTGAAGCCCATCGGCGGCAGGGTCTGGCTGTCCGACTCCCGCATCTACGTCTCCGACGTGGAGGACATGGACGAGTGCGTGCGCCGCGTGTGCAAGGTGTTCGGCCTGTACTCCGTCAGCCCCGCCATCGAGTGCGAGAAGGATCTGGACGTGATCGCGGAGCAGTGCATCGAGATGATGAAGGGCAAGCGCGGCAGCTTCAAGGTCTACGGCAAGCGCAGCGACAAGAAGTTCCCGATGAACTCGCTGGAGTTTGCCGCGGAGCTGGGCGGACGCATTCTGGAGTCCAATCCCCACCTGACGGTGGACATCCACAATCCCCAGCACAAGCTGCGGGTGGAGATCCGCGACAACTGCTACATCTGCTGCGAGGAGATCATGGCCGTGGGCGGCCTGCCCATGGGCTCCAGCGGACGCGCGGCGCTGCTGCTCTCCGGCGGCATCGATTCCCCGGTGGCGGGCTACTGCATGATGAAGCGCGGCGTGCGCTGCTGCGCCATCCACTTCCAGTCGCCGCCCTACACCGGCGAGCTGGCCCGGGACAAGGTGATGCAGCTGGCGAAGGAGATGGCGGAGTACTCCGGCGGCATGCGGGTGTACCTGGTGCCGTTCACCAAGTGCCAGCTGGAGATTCACGAAAAGTGCCCCGAGGGACTGGGCACGCTCATCACCCGCCGCTTCATGATGCGCATCGCCCAGGAGATCGCCAGGCAGAACGAGTGCAACGCGTTGATCACCGGCGAGAGCCTGGGTCAGGTGGCCTCCCAGACCATGGAGTCCATCGTCTGCACCGACGCGGTGTGCGAAATGCCCGTGTTCCGTCCGCTGATCGGCATGGACAAGACCGAGATCATGGACATCGCCAAGCGCATCGGCACCTACGAGACCTCCATCCTGCCCTACGAGGATTGCTGCACGGTGTTCACGCCCCGCCATCCGGTGACCAAGCCCAAGCTGGACACCATGCCCAAGGCGGAGAGCAAGCTGGACATCGAGGCGCTGGTTCGGGAGGCCGTGGAGGGCACCGAGCTCGTGATCGTAAGCTGATTTACAGGTAAGAAAGGGCGCAGCATGACCGTAAGAGAGTACATCGACCATCTCAAAAACAGCCCCGCATTCATGAAGAACGTGACCAGCTGGCGCGTGCTTCCGGAGCGCGCGGCAAAATACGGCGCATTCCCGGAGGATCTGCATCCGGGCGTGCTTGCTGCGCTTCAAAAGAAGGGCATCGAGCGGCCCTACATCCACCAGGCGAAAGCCATCGCCTGTGCCCTGGAGGGCAAGGATCTGGTCGTGGTCACGCCCACGGCCTCGGGCAAGACGCTGTGCTACAACGTGCCGGTGCTGGATGCGATCCTGAAGGACGAGTCCGCCCGTGCGCTGTACCTGTTCCCGACCAAGGCGCTCTCCAGCGACCAGGCGGCGGAGCTGTACTCGATGATCGAGTCCATCGACTGCCCCATCAAAGCCTACACCTACGACGGCGACACCCCCGCCAGCGCCCGCTCGGCCATCCGTCAGGCGGGGCACGTGGTGGTGACGAACCCGGACATGCTCCATCAAGGCATCCTGCCGCACCACGCCAAGTGGATCAAGCTGTTTGAGAACCTGAAATACGTGGTCATCGACGAGATTCACGCCTATCGCGGCGTGTTCGGCTCGAACCTGGCCAACGTCATCCGCAGGCTGAAGCGCATCTGCGCCTTCTACGGCTCCGACCCGGTGTTTATCTGCTGCAGCGCCACCATCCGCAACCCGAAGGAGCTGGCCGAGAGCATGACCGGCAAGGAAATGGTGCTGGTGGATGAAAACGGCGCGCCTGCGGGGGAGAGGAACGTGATCTTCTACAATCCCCCGGTGGTGAACGCCCAGCTGGGCATCCGCGCGGGCTCCATCCCGGAGACGCGGAACATCGCCGCATCGCTGCTGAAGGCCGGCGTGCAGTCCATCGTGTTTGCGCGCGCGCGGCTGACGGTGGAGGTGCTGGTGCGCTATCTCAAGGACATGGTGCGCGATCCGCTGGGCAATGCAGGCCAGGTGCGCGGCTATCGCGGCGGCTACCTGCCCACCCAGCGGCGGGAGATCGAGCGCGAGCTGCGCGCGGGAAATGTGATGACCGTGGTCTCCACCAACGCGCTGGAGCTGGGCATCGACATCGGCCAGCTGGACGCCTGCGTGCTCTGCGGCTATCCCGGCACCATTGCCAGCACCTGGCAGCAGGCCGGGCGCGCGGGCCGTCGCGGCAGCGTGAGCCTGCTGATCGTGGTGGCCAGCTCGGGCCCGCTGGATCAGTACATCATCCAGCACCCGGAGTACTTCTTCGAGCAGTCGCCGGAGTGCGCGCTGATCAACCCGGACAACCTCTACATCCTGCTGAACCACGTCAAGTGCGCCGCCTACGAGCTGCCCTTCGAGGAAGGGGAGCTGTTTGCCGGGCTCGAGGACACGCCGGAGCTGCTGTCCTATCTGGAGGATCAGTCCATCCTGCGGCGCGTGTCCGGGCGCTACTACTGGATGGCTGAGGAGTTCCCCCAGGCGGGCGTGAATCTGCGCTCGGCTTCCGATCAGAACTTCGTGATCGTGGACATCACCGATCCCAAGAAGCACAAGGTCATCGGCGAGATGGATCGCTTCACCGTGCCGATGCTTTTGCATCAGTACGCCATTTACATGCACGAGGGACGGCAGTTCCAGGTGGAGCAGCTGGACTTCGACGACAAGAAGGCCTACGTGCGCGAGGTGAACGTGGGCTACTACACCGACGCAGACCTCACCACCAGCCTGAAGGTGCTGGACGAGTTCGAGTCGGAGGGCGAGGGCACGTCCATCGTGCGGGCCCGGGGCGAGGTGCTGGTCAGCAGCATCGTGACCCTGTTCAAGAAGATTCGCTTCGACACCCACGAGAACCTGGGCTGGGGCCCGGTGACGCTGCCGGAGCTGGAGATGCAGACCACCGCGTGCTGGTGGACGCTGCCCGAGGAACTCGAAGGGGAGTTCGAGAAGGAGCCGCTGAAGAACGCCATGGTGGGCCTGGCGCACCTGATCCGCCACATCGCACCCATGCACCTGATGTGCGCTCCCCAGGACATCAATGTGGTCTACCACGTCAAGGACGTGTACACCGGTAAGCCCACCATCTATCTGTATGACTCCGTGCCGGGCGGCGTGGGCCTTTCCGACCGTGTGTACGAGATGGATCGGGAGCTGCTGCTGCGGGCGCGGGAGTTGCTGCTGAGCTGTAAGTGCGTGGACGGCTGTCCGGGCTGCGTGGGCGCGGCCGCGGGGCACGGTGCAAAGTTCACGCTGATCCAGATTCTGAACCGCCTGCTGGAACCTGCGGGTAGAAATTGACGTCCAATTGAAAATACAGCGCGACATAGGAGCCGAAGCGGGGAGCAAGGGTGCTGTCCGCCGGTTTCGTTAAATCTTTTCGCAGTCAATAATTGGCGCGGAAATGTGTTATACTGAAATGGGGAAGGTTTTCCCGCTGTTTTGTTGTTTTCACGTCCGGGCTGTTATGACGGAGCGTGATGCTATATGAATTACTACATAAAGGAGGAGCAGTGTGGCAAAAAAGAATAAGTCACCCAAGCTGAAGATCATACCGTTGGGCGGCCTGGGTGAGATTGGCAAGAACCTGACGGTACTGGAGTATGAGGACGATATCATCGTTGTGGATCTGGGCTCCATCTTTCCGCGCGAGGACATGCCGGGCGTGGACCTTGTGATCCCGGATGTCAGCTATCTGGAGAAGAACCAGCAGAAGATTCGCGGCTACTTCTTCACCCACGGCCACGAGGACCACATCGGCGCGGTGCCCTACATCCTGCGCAAGATCCCCGCGCCCATGTACGGAACGCGGCTGACGCTGGCGCTGTGCGAGCACAAGCTGAAAGAGCACCGGCTCACCGGCGTCGCGGAGCTCAACGAGGTGGAGCCGGGCGACGTGGTGTCCGCAGGTGTGTTCAAGGTGGAATTCGTGCGCGTGAACCACTCCATCGCGGGCGCGTGCGCGCTGGCGATCACCACGCCGGTGGGCGTCGTGTTCCACACCGGCGACTTCAAGGTGGACTACACGCCGCTGGCGGGCCAGCCCATCGACCTGGGCCGCATCGCGGAGATCGGCAACCAGGGCGTGCTGGCGCTGATGGCGGACTCCACCAACGTGGAGCGCCCCGGCTACACCATGTCCGAAAAGAAGGTCGCGCAGACCTTCCGCAACCTGTTTGAAAAGGCGACGGGCCGCGTGATCATCGCTATGTTCGCCAGCAATGTCTACCGCATCCAGTCGGTCATCGAATCCTCGGTGGAGTACGGCCGCAAGGTGTGCCTGATCGGCCGCAGCATGGTCAACGTGTCCCGCGTGTCCATGCAGCTGGGCTATCTGAAGATCCCCGAGGGCAGCCTGATCACCGTGGACGAGCTGGACCGCTACCCGGACGACAAGATCACCGTGGTGACCACCGGCAGCCAGGGCGAGCCCATGAGCGGTCTTTCGCGCATGGCCTTCGCCGAGCACCGCAAGATGGAGCTGCGGGAGAGCGACATGGTCATTCTGTCCGCGTCCCCGATCCCGGGCAACGAAAAGTCCATCTCCCGTGTCATCAACCAGCTGTTCCGCATCGGCTGCAACGTGATCTATGAATCCCTGGCAGAGGTGCATGTCTCCGGACACGCCCGCCAGGAGGAGCTGAAACTGATTCACACGCTGCTGCATCCGAAGTACTTCATTCCCGTGCACGGCGAGTACCGCCATTTGCACCACCACGCCGAGCTGGCAAAGCTGCTGGGCATGCCGGAGGACAACGTGGTGATTGCGGAGATCGGCGACGTGATCGAGCTGGATCAGAACAAGCTGGACGTGACCGGCGTGGTGCCCAACGGCTCCGTGCTGATCGACGGCCTGGGCGTGGGCGACGTGGGCGCGGTGGTGCTGCGCGACCGCAAGCACCTGGCCGAGGACGGCCTGCTGATCGTCGTCATGGGCGTGGATCACGACCTCGGAACCGTGGTCTCCGGCCCGGACATCATCAGCCGCGGCTTCGTGTACATGCGCGAGGCGGACGAGCTGATCGACGGCGCGCGCGAGGCTGCAACCCGAGCGATCGAGGCCTTCGGCCCCATCGATTCGTCCGAGTGGAACCACCTGAAGAACGATGTGCGCGACTCCGTGCAGCGCTACATCTACGATACCATCAAACGCAACCCGATGATCATGCCGATCATCGTTGAGATTTAACCGGAGGCAAGCATGAATCCCTACGACCAGGCCCACGCCCTCGCGCGCTCCCTGAAGGAGAGCGAGGAATACCGCGAATACACCCGCCTGAAGGAGGTCGCCTACGAGGACGCGACCAACAAGGCGCTGCTGGACGAATACAAGAAGCTGCAGTTCCGCATGCAGGCGAAGATGGCTTCGGGCGAGAACATGCCCGAGGACGATCTGCGCAGACTTCAGCAGATCGGAACGCTGCTGCAGTTCAATCCGGATGTGAGCAGCTATCTGATGGCGGAGTTCCGCTTTCAGTGCATGCTGACGGACATCTTCAAGATTCTGGCGGACGTCGCGGGCGTGGATCTGGACATGCTCGCACAGGGCTGACGGAGGAGGAAAAATGGCGGACAGAAAACGGCGTGCGCGCCGCAGGGGTGCGTCCCGGCAGGCGGTTCAGACCGAGCGGTACAACATCAAGACCCTGCACGAGGATCGGGAATACGGCCTGTACTGGTATGCATGGATCTGGAAGATACTGCGCCCGGTTCTGATCTTTCTCTGCAGCCTTCTGATTGTCATCGGCATGGTGAGCGTCGTCTACAACAAGGTCTATGACAACTTCCTCGGCCCGGTGGATGCCAATCACACCGAAAAGGTAAAGTTCGAAATTGAATCCGGACAGTCTGTGACCTCCATCGGCGCCAGTCTGGAGAAGCAGAACCTGATCCACAGCGGAAGCATCTTCAAGTACATGGTCCAGTTTGAGGGCCTGTCCAACAAGCTCAGCTACGGCAGCTTCGAGCTCTCACCGTCCATGACGGTGCAGGAGATCGTCAGCGAGCTCACCAGCGGCAGCCAGACCAGCGAGCGCACCATCACCATCGTGCCCGGCTGGACCTGCGAGGACGTCGCGGAGTATCTGCTGGAGGAGGGCGCAATTGACAGCACCGAGGAGTTCCTGAACCTGTGCAACGATGTGGATCGCTTTGTGGGCGATTCCTATGCGCTCAAGAGCGCCCAGGATGCGGGCACGCTGGCCGGCCGCAAGTACGCCCTGGAGGGCTATCTGGCGCCGGATACCTACCGCGTATTCATGTCTGCGTCGGCGGAGAGCATCATTGCCACGCTGCTGGAACAGCACAACAAGGTCATCGACAGCGTCTACTACGCCGACAACGTGCAGTACCGCATCGAGGAGGACGGCAGCTACACCGCGGTGGAGGGCTATGAGAGCGACCTGACCATGGACCAGTACATCATTCTGGCCTCCATGATCGAGAAGGAGGCGGCCAAGTCCGAGGACTACGCGCGGGTCTCCGCCGTGTTCCACAACCGGCTGAAGCAGGGCTGGAGGCTGGAGAGCGATCCCACGGCCACCTACACCTTTGGCCTGTCCCACTACATCCTCAGTCAGGAGGAGCTGACCGATCAGAACCTGTACAACACCTACGTGGTGAGCGGCCTGCCGATCGGACCGATCTGCAATCCGTCCACGGCGGCGCTGCAGGCGGCGATGCATCCCGATATGGAGTACATCGAGCAGGGCTACATGTACTTCTGTGCCACGGATCCCGGAACCGGCGAGCTGGCCTTTGCGATCACCCGCGAGGAGCACGAGCAGAACGTGGCCCGGTATCAGCAGATGTGGGCCGAGTACGACGCCCGCAACACGGTGGGCTGAGGGACGTGCACGACAATTTCATTTGAAGAATAGGATGTAGGGCAGACTTCCCAAAAGGAGGAAAGCCCTATGTTCATTGAGGAGATCCTGCTCTACCTGGCGGAGAGCGCCTGGACGCTGGTGCTGCACCTCTCGGCCAAGAACGCCTTTCCGCAGCCGCTGGGCGCCGAGGAGGAGGCTCGGCTCGTGCAGGCCATGCTGGCGGGCGACGGCGCTGCCCGGGACAAACTGATCGAACACAACCTGCGCTTGGTTGCCCACATCGCCAAGAAGTATCACTCCAGCGGCTGCGATCCGGACGACCTGGTGTCCATCGGCTCCATCGGCCTGATCAAGGCGGTACATACCTTTCGCCCCGATGCGGGCCGGCTGACCACCTATGCGTCCCGATGCATCGAAAACGAGATTCTGATGCACCTGCGCGCCAACCGCAAGCTGCGCAACACCCTGTCCATGAGCGACAGCGTCACCTTCGACAAGGAGGGAAACGAGGTGCAGCTCACCGAGCTGATGGGCACCGAGCGGGACATTGTGCCCGACGAGGTGGAAAAACGCATCAGCAGCGGAATCGCGCTGCAGCTCATCGATCAGGTGCTCGATCCACGCCAGGCGCGCGTCATTCGCCTGCGCTACGGCCTGGAGGATGGCGTCTTTCATCCGCAGCACGAGGTGGCAAAGCAGCTGGGCATCTCCCGCAGCTACGTCTCCCGCATTGAAAAGCGGGCGCTGGAGATCCTGAAAAAACATATGGAGTGAAACCGTCCAATGGGCGGTTTTTTTGTACTCTTTGAAATGAAAAAGCAATCCTGATGCCGGAAAGGAAGCTCAGGAACCATATTATTTCCGGGAAAATGAAGAAATTTGGAGCAAAAGCGAGCGCAAAAACGCAGGAATATGGAATAAATGAACATAAATATCTTTATAAAACTGTATAATATGGAAAATATAATGAAATATATTGACAAATTCGGGAATTGTGCCTTATAATAAAGCTACTTTAAAAAGTGGCTTTTAAAAGCTAACTTAAAAAGAGGAGGAAAAACAAATGAGGAAACTGATCGCGTGTCTGGTTGTTCTGGTGATGGTACTTGGCTTTGCCACGGTATCCACCGCGGAAGCGGCTCCCTACAAGGTGGGCTTTGCGCTTCAGACCCTGGAAGTCGCTGTGTGGCAGCGCATGGTGAACGGCATGGAAGCGGCCGCCGCTGATCTCGGCGTCGAATTCCAGTGCATGGTTGCAAATTCCGACGTCTCCAAGCAGATTGCAAACATCGAGAACATGATTTCGATGGGCTATGATGCCATCATCGTGCATGTGTTTGACACCCAGGCGTTCGCAGACGTGGTGCAGTCCGCGCTGGATGCCGGCATCATCATTTGCGCATACGATGATACGATCGTCGATGCTTCCACGGGCGAGGCGCTGGACTATCAGTTCTCCTTCGTCTGCGACAACTACGAGATCGGCTACCGCGTAGGCACGATGGCTGCCGAGTGGACGCTGGCGACCTTCGATGATTCCTATGAGACGCTGCAGTTCGGCTGCCTGTGGCATCCGGAGTACAAGCTCCAGTGGGATCGCGTGGACGGCATCAAGGCTGCCCTTGCAGAGCTGGATCCCCGCGTGGAGATCGTTGAAGAGCTGGAAGGCCTGCTGGTTGAGGACGGCGTGACCGCTGCCGAGACCTGGATCCAGACCTATCCGGAACTGGCTGGCGTTGTGGCCACCAATGACACCTGCCTGCAGGGCTTTGCTGAGGCCTGGTCCGCTGCCGGCAAGGACGTGAGCGACGAGCACTTCGGCATGTTCGGCAATGACGGCGTTCAGGATGCCATCGACATGGTCGCTGCCGGCCAGATCATCCGCGGCGACGTTGGCCTGGATGTTTACAACGGCGGCTATCAGACCGTTGAGGCCTGCGTTGCATGGCTGAACGGCGAAACCACCGAAGACGTGATCATGCCCATGATCAACGTCACTGAGGACAGCGCATCCGAATGGATCAACGATCCCACCCTGTACGGCTGATCGATCGCGAAAGCTGGGCGGTAAACAATCGCGAAGGTCCATATCGTAGAAGGTCTACGATATGGACCTTCTTGAAAGAAGAAGTGCGAATGCGAAATGGCAGTCGCAGCGAGCGGCGGCATTTCAGGAGTGACGCCGGTATTCTTCCCAGGGAAGGGCGAATACGGACCAACGGAGGAAGAAGATGGAGAGCGGGAAGAAGACGATCCTTTCGTTGAAGAACATATCCAAGCACTATCCGGGCGTTCAGGCGCTGGATGATGTTTCCATTGACTTTTACGAGGGAGAAATTCACTGCATTGTAGGTGAAAATGGCGCGGGCAAGTCCACGCTGATCCGCATGATTTCCGGCGCAGAGGAGCCGGACAGCGGCACAATTGAGTTTTGCGGAAAGGTCTACAATTGCATGGCGCCGAAGCTCTCGCGCGAGCTGGGCATCGACGTCATCTATCAGGAATTCAATCTGGCAGAGGACCTCTCTGTCGCGGAAAACATCTTTCTGGGCCACGAGGTGCGCAAGAACGGGCTCGTGGACAAGAAGCGGCTCAACGATATGGCCGCGGAGATCCTGAAGGAAATGGATGTCAAGCTGGATACGCGCAAAGAGGTGGGAGAACTCTCCGTATCCTATATGCAGTTTGTTGAGATTGCAAAATCCCTTTCGAGAGACATCAAAGTGTTGATCATGGACGAACCGACGGCGCCTCTGACCGAGAACGAGGTGGACAAGCTCCTGCAGCTTGCCGTTCGGCTGAAGAACAAGGGCTACACGATTGTTTATATATCCCACCGCATGAATGAGATTTTCCGGATCGGCGATCGGTACACGGTGCTGCGGGACGGCAAGAAGATCATCACCGATGAAATTGCCAATACGAACATGGCGGGTATGATCTCGCACATGGTGGGCAGGGAGATGGCCATCTCCTATCCGCAGCGCACGCACGAAATCGGTCCTGTGGTGTTCGAAGCCAGACACATCTATTCTGAGGCCGTGCAGGACATCTCCTTCCAGGTGCACGCCGGCGAGATTCTGGGCTTCGGCGGCCTGGTGGGTGCGGGACGCACGGAGACCATCCGTGCAATCTTCGGCGCGGATATGATGTATGAGGGTGAAACGCTGCTGGAGGGCAAACCGATTCAGATCCGCCATCCCAAGGAAGCGGTCGAGTCGGGCATCGGATTTGTCACGGAGGACCGCAAGCGGCAGGGTCTGCTGCTGGAGGACTCCATACAGCGCAACGTTTCCCTGCCGATCCTCAAGCGGCTGTCGCGGAGCATGGTGGTCAATCGCAGGGAGGAGAAGAAGATCGCGGAGAAGATGCGCGAGATCCTGCACATCAAGACGCCCACGGTGGAAGCCAATGCGAATTCTCTCTCCGGCGGCAACCAGCAGAAGGTCGTTCTGGCCAAGTGGCTGGCGGCCGACTGCAAGGTTATCTTCATGGATGAACCGACGCGCGGCGTGGATGTGGGCGCCAAGGCGGAGATCTACAAGCTGATGAATGAGCTTGCAAAGTCCGGAATTGCGATCGTCATGGTGTCCTCGGAGATGGAGGAGTTGCTCGGCATGTCGGATCGGCTCATCATGCTGCACGAGGGAAGGCAGATGGCCGAATTGAAGCGCGAAGACTTCAGCCAGGAGACGGTCATGCGGTATGCATCCGGCATCGCATAAAATACGCGGGAGGTATTGACAATGGCATTTCTGAAACTGTTCCGGAAATACGGTGTGTTCATCATCCTGATTGCGCTGATCATCGTCTTTACGATCATCAATCCGGTGTTCTTCTCCGTCAACAACGCAATCAACCTGTCGAAGCAGGTCGCCATCATGGGCATCATGTCCGTCGGCATGACGCTGACGCTGCTGACCGGCGGACTGGACCTCTCCATGGGTTCCATCGTCTCCTTTGAGTGCGTTACGGTCAGCATGTACGTCACGCAGATGGGCATTCCCGCGCCGCTTGCGATGCTGATGGGCATCATTTCGGGCACGATCATCGGCCTGATCAACGGCATCCTCATTGCGAAGGTCAAGGTTCCGGCGCTGATCATGACGCTGGGCATGCAGATTTTCCTCTCCGGTCTGACCTTCACGATCTGCGGCGGTCTGCCGGTCTACGGCGTCCCGGCGAGCCTGAAGTTCATTGCGCAGAAGAATCTGTTTGGCGTGCTTCCCCTCTCCGCACTGATCATGGTTGTGGTGCTGCTCATCGGCGCATTCATCCTGAACAAGACTTACTTTGGCCGCTATCTCTATGCGGTCGGCAGCAATGAGGAGGCCACCAAGCTCTCCGGCATCAACACCGACAAAATCCGCATCCTGGCCTACACGCTCTGCGGCGCCATTGTTGGCATCGCCGGCGTCGTGATGCTTGCCCGCGTGGGCAGCGGCCAGCCGGCGGCGGGCGAGGGCTACGAGACGGACGTTCTGGCTGCCTGCGTGCTGGGCGGCATCAGCCTGAAGGGCGGCAAGGGCCACGTCGGCAAGGCGTTCATCGGCATCCTGATCATGGGCGTGCTGAGCAACGGCATGTCGATCGCCGGTATGGGCGATTTCCAGCAGCGCATGGTCAAGGGACTTGTGCTGATTCTGGCGGTCGTGATCGACTGCATGCAGTATGTAAAAGTTCGTAAAAAGGTAAAAGAAATAACGAAATAGTCATATTTGGAAAACAAGGAGGAACTATGATAATGAAGAACATTACTGCTTATATGAAGGATCCTTGCACGATGTACTTCAAGGAGATCCCGGTTCCGGAGGCAGGCCCGCAGGACGCGATCGTGAAGATTGAAAAATGCGGCATCTGCGGATCGGATGTGCACTACTATCAGCATGGTCGCATCGGCGATTACATCGTCCAGGGTGAATTCACGCTGGGACACGAGGTGGCCGGAACCGTCGTGGCTGTCGGCAGCGAAGTGGCCGATCTGAAGGTGGGCGATCGCGTCGCCCTTGAGCCGGGCGTGGGCTGCGGGCACTGCGAGCGGTGCAAGACGGGCAAGTACAACCTCTGCAAGGACGTCATCTTCTTTGCAACTCCGCCGGTGCAGGGCGCGCTGCAGAACTATGTGCGGCATCCTGCGAACATGTGCTTCAAGCTCCCGGACAACGTGTCCACGACTGCGGGCGCGCTGGTGGAGCCCCTCTGCGTGGGCCTGCACGCCTGCAAGCAGGGTGGCGTGACGCTCGGACAGAGCGTGATCATTCTGGGCGCCGGCTGCATCGGCCTGTGCGCGCTGCTCTCTGCAAAGGCCCTGGGCGCCTCCAACGTCATCGTCATCGATCTGTTTGAAAAGCGTCTGGAGTTTGCGAAGAAGCTGGGCGCAAATGAAGTGATCGATGCGTCCAAGGAGGATACCTTTGCGCGCGTCGAGGAGCTGCTGGGCGGCAAGGGCGCGGATGTGGTGATCGAATGCGCCGGATCGGCAAAGACGATCCACCAGACGCCCTTCTTTGCGAAGCTGGGCGGCACGGTTGTGCTCACCGGCATCGCTGTGGAGAGCGAGCTGCAGTACAATTTTGCACAGGTCATGTCCAAGGAGCTGACGATCAAATCGGTATTCCGCTATCGGAATCTGTATCCCACCGCCATCGCGGCGATTGCGGATGGTACGATCGATATTGAGCAGATCGTGACCCATGTGTTCAGGTTTGAGAACACGAAAGAGGCATTTGATACCGTGATCGCGGATGCAAAGAATGTCGTCAAGGGCGTCATTTCCTTCGAATGATCGGAATGATGCGGGCAGTTTTCCAAAGATAAAGTGAGGAATGGATTGTGGCAGTTGAGAAGGTTGACATCAAGCGAATCAATCGTAACCGGGTGTTCCGCTGTTTGTTGGACGGAAAGACGCGAACGACGGCCAATATTTCGAAAGATTTGTCAATCAGCCTTCCGACTGCCGCAATGCACATCAATTCCCTGCGACAGGAGAATCTGGTTCTGGAATGCGGACTTCAGGAATCCACCGGCGGCAGATGCGCCAAGACGTTTGCCTGCAACGCGGGCGCTTTTGTGGGCTGCGGCATTGATATTACCCACTCCATCATTACCATCGTGATCGTGGATCTGTGCGGAAACATCGTGGATTTCGAAAAGATCATGCATGCGTTTGCACCGGAAGAGGCCTATCTGCAGATGCTGAACAGCTCGCTGAGCAACCTACTGCAGAAGAATGGAATTCCCCGCGAGCGGGTGCTCGGGCTGGGAATCAGCCTGCCTGCCATCATCGATGGCGACGGCAGGATCTGCGACACCGCCTTCGCTGTTTCCCTTCCGGACAATTTTCAGGCGGAGATTCAGCGGAATCTGCCGTACCGACTCTGGTACGTCAATGATGCCAGCAGCGGCGGCTATGCGGAATTCTGGGGAATCCGGGAGCGGGAGAACCTGTTCTATCTGAGCCTGAGCAGCTCGGTGGGCGGCGCCGTTCGCATTCACAATCGCGTGTTTGACGGCGACGATTTCCGCAGCGCCGAGATCGGTCATGTCTCCATGGTGATTGGTGGAAAGCCCTGCTATTGCGGACAGCGCGGATGCGTCAACGCTTACTGCTCCAGCGACAATCTCTCCGATGGTGGAACCGTAGGATTGGAGCGCTTTTTCCGGGATCTGGAGGCGATGGATGCGGATTGCATGCGCAAGTGGGACAGCTATCTGGACTATCTCGCGGTGGCCATCAAGAACATTCGCATGCTCTACGACTGCGATGTCATCATCGGCGGAAAGGTGGGACGCTACATTCCCAGGTACATCCCCGAGCTCACGCGCCGTGTGCAGGCGTTGGATTCCTTCCATCGCATCGGCGATTGCATTCTGCCCTGCAAGTACAGATCCAAGTCCTCCGCCGTGGGTGCAGCGCTGATTCACATCGACAGATTCATTGAAAACGTATAGTGGCGAATCGCCCGGCAGTTTGCCGGGCGGTTTCCTTGTTCCAGGATTCTGCCTCGCAGCTGTCATTGCAAAACGGGGGCAATTGCAGGATTCAAAGAATATTTATGCTGACACAGGAAGCAATCTGTGGTATAATGAATACGCATCGCAGCACATTTGTCTGCGGGCAGCACCTGTGGAAAGGAGGATGCGCGTGAATTATTCCGATGATGCATTTGTAACGATGCTGCTGTCCATGGCATTGTCGCCCAACAAGGAGGAATATGCGCGGCCTTACAGCACGCAGGAGCTCAAGCGACTGGAGGAGCGGGTGCACAAGAGCAGCCTGTTCCACATCGGCAAGCTGATGAACGTGGATATCAGCGGCCTGATGTTCAAGCTGGACATCTCTGAGGAGGAAGCCTACCGCATCTTTACGCTGCTCAACCGCAGCGTGCAGCTGTCCTACACGGTGGAAAATTACCTGCGCCAGGGCATCGAGGTGGTCACCTGCCACAACGAGGAATATCCCCAGCGCCTGAAGCGGCGCATGGAGGATGCTGCGCCGCCGGTGTTCTACCGCTGCGGCAACGCGGAACTGTTGTCGCGGCCGATGCTGGCCATCGTGGGCATCAGCGGCGTCAAGACCAGCCCGGAGGTGCGGGATTCCATCGAAACCCTGGTGCGCAACGGCACGCGCCTGGGCTATACGATTCTCACCGGCGGCGAGCTGGGCGTATCCCGGGTGGCGATGAACTTTGCCCTGGAGTACGGCGGCACGCTGGTGGAGGTGCTGGGCGGCGACATGGCGGCCCATGTGCACGAGGACGGCATCGCGGAGCTGCTGGCTGTGGGACGCGCGGCGGTGATCTCCGTGGAGCACCCCGAGGCGCTGTTCACCGTGAGCCACGCCATCGCCCGCAACAAGCTGCTGTTCTCGCTGGCGGAGGCGGCCTTCGTGTTCAACACCGACGGCAAGCGCGGCGAACTGGACGCCATCCGCAACCGCTACTGCGACTGGATCTACGCCTGGATCGGCTATGCCAACAATCAGCCGCTGATCGCCCGGGGCGCGATCGCTGCGGGCAACATTCCGGAGATGGATTTTGACGCCCTCAGCCGCCACTGGAAGAACAGCCAGTCGGAACAGATGAGCCTGTTCGACATGCTCTGATCCTGCTACAATCATACAAGCGGGCCGCATCCCATCGATGCGGCCCGTTTGTCATCCCGGGATGGTTCCATCGTTCCCGTCAATCAGCTGCAGGCGCACGAGCTCCTGCCGTAGCACAGCACGCCGCTCCGCATCCAGGGGAACCAGCGGCAGCCGCAGCACATCCTCGATCCTGTCCATCATGGACAGCGCCGCCTTCACCGGAATCGGGCTGACCTCGCTGAACAGGGCACGGATCAGCGGCAACAGCTGGTACTGCATGCGCCTGCAAGCGCCGGTTTCCCCCTTCAACCACAGCGACGTCAGCGCATGCACCTGCTCCGGAGCGACGTTGGCCGCCACGGAGATCACGCCCCGTGCGCCCAGCGCCATCATGGGGAGCACCAGATCGTCGTTGCCGCTGTATATGGCGATGCCGTCACCCAGCAGTTCAAACAGGCGCATGATTTGGCTCGGGTTGGTTGCCGCCTCCTTGAAGCCGCACAGCAGCGGGTGCCGCGCCAGCTCCAGCATCACCTCCGGCGGCAGGTTCAGTCCTGTGCGCCCGGGCACATTGTAGACGATGATGGGAAGCTGTACGCTGTCTGCAATGGCGTTGTAGTGTTCGATCAACCCCGCATGGCTGGCCTTGTTGTAGTAGGGCGTGACCACCAGCAGGCCGTCCGCGCCCAGGCGCTGGGCTTCAATGGACTGTGCAATGGCGGTGCGGGTGGAGTTGCAGCCCGTGCCCACGTAGAGCGGCACACGGCCCGCACAGCGCGCCACCGCGCATTCAATGATCGCGCTGCGCTCAGAGGGGGTGATGGTGGAAGGCTCGCCGGTGGTTCCCAGCACGATCAGCGCGTCCGTTCCGGAGTCGATCTGCCAGTCGATCAACGCTTCCAGGCAATCGTAGTCCACCCGCTGCGCGCGAAAGGGCGTGACCAGCGCGGCGCCGCTGCCGTAAAACAGATTTCCCTGCATGCTATCCCTCCCGAAGGATCGTTTCGGCTTAGTTTACTGCGGGATCAGGGAAATAAGAACCGACTATGGTCGATAAATAGGACATAAAAACAGACTTCGGTATGGAATTTGAATCCGGACCGAAGTCTGTTTTGTGAGGGGCGATCGTCAGTTGACGTCGACGCCGGGGTAGCGTAGGATCAGCCTGGACTGGCGGAAACCGGAGCGCTCCATCACCTTGAGAAGGTTGGGAATACGGGCCTGTACCTCGGCCTGGGCGGTGGCGAGGCCGCGGGAGGCAAGCTCCTGACAGGCGAGTTGGAGCAGGCAGGTCGCCACGCCCTTGCGCCGCCAGCGGCGCGCGGTGTGCAGCCAGAACAGCACGCCGTGATCGTCCTCCTGCCAGAGGATGGTCTCGCCGGCCATGCCCGTGGAGGTGACGATGAGGATGCGCTTAAATCCCGGATGGGCGCGCAATTCCTCCAGCCACTCCTGGTCGCAGGCCTCGTTGTAGAGCTGGTTGTATCGCTCCAGGAAGTATTGCTGCTCCAGGGGATCATCCAGATCGTCCATCACCTTCACGCAGCCCAGCGGAAGTGCGGGTTCCTCGATGTCCTGCAGGCCGCGCTCCATCAGCACCAGGCCGTCGCTGTCCCGGAAGCCGAGCACCGAGAGCGCCTCCATGCGGGTCAGATCCGCCGGATCCACCTGGGTGAACACGCGACTGGGCATGCGGCTCTGCTGGGCGATCTCCTTGGCACGGGCCACCGAAGCGCCCAGCAGGGCGTCGGGAACGTCATCGCCCAGAATGTCCAGATAGATGCGCAGCGGGCGCGCGGGAAAGAGCGCGTCGTTTTCGCCCACATAAATGCGGCAGGTTCCGAGGGTTTTGCCGCTGCGCTCCTCGACGGCCTCGAATGTATTTTCCGCCGGCAGATCGTCAATCTGTTCGCGCTCGTGTCTGAGTATCATTTTGTAACCTCACTTTGCTTCTCACGCCGCTCATTCCCACTCCACGGAGGCGGTGGGGCGGCCGGTGATGTCGTAGGCCACGTGTGTGATGCCGGGCACCTCGCTGGTAATGCGCTGCACCACGGCCTCCATCAGGTCGTAGGGCAGCTTGAAGGCGGGCGCCTTGCCGGCGTTGGAGCTGCCCAGCGCGCGCAGCACGCAGACGTAACCGTCGCCGTTCTTGCCGGGGGCGCGGACGTCGGTGAGGATGGCGAAGTACTGGGCGATTCTGCGGGAGAGGGCGGCGCGCTCCACCTCCTGACGGAAGATTGCGTCGGCCTCGCGCAGCATGCTCAGGCGCTCGGGCGTGACCTCGCCCAGACAGCGCACCGAGAGTCCGCAGCTTTCAAAGGAGGGGCGGCTGATCAGCTCCTCCGGCACACCCAGCCAGCGGCCCAGTGCTCGCGCGTCCTCCTTGAACAGCAGGCGCAGCGGCTCGATGCAGCGGCAGCCGTCGATCATGTTGGAAACCAGGCGCGGGGTGTTGTGGAGCACGTCCGGATAGATGGTGCCCTCGGCCATGCATTCCACGTCGCCGGCCTTGATGTACTGCTCGGCGAACACCGCGGAGAATTCATCGTGGAGAATGCGCCGCTTTTCGGCGGGATCCTGCACGCCGCGCAGCGCCTTGAGGAAGCGCTCCCGGGCATCTACTTCGATCAGATTCACACCCATCTGGTCGCGGTAGCTCTTGCGGATGAATTCCGCGTCGCCCTTGCGCAAAAGCCCGGTGTCGATGAACAGGCAGCTGAGGCGCTGTCCGATGGCGCGGTGCAGCAGGGCGGCGGTCACGGCGCTGTCCACATTTACCGAAACGGGAATCAGCACCCGCGCATTGCCGACGTCCGCGCGCGTCTGGTCCACCAGCGCCGGGGCATAGTTTTCCACTGCCCAGTTCCGGGGACAGCCGCAGATGGCGCCGGCAAAGTTTTCCAGGATCGTCAGGCCGTCGGGATCGTTGGATTCCACGTAGAATTGCAGGCCGTAGATGTGCTTCTCCAGGCAGGCGAAGGCGGGAACCAGCCCGTTCGGCGTGACGGCGATCTCCCGGTAGCCCTCCGGCAGCGCATAGCCGTCCACGCGGTCGAAGAAGCGGTCGTTCTCCGTCAGCTCGGCAAAGAGATCGCATTCCTGAAACTGCACGAAGTCCTTGTTGCTCTCCAGGGAGATGCCCTGATGCACCGCGCCGATGGACTGTGCAAGCCGACGCGCTGCGCCGCCGAAGGCCAGCACCGGAAGGTTCAGCGCCTCGGGATCGAAGGACAGGGGCGCGCTGGAAAGCTCGTCGCTGTCGCCGCCGGCCAGGATCAGCCCGCAGGGATTGCGATCGAGGATGGCCTGAGGATCGCTGTCGCCCGGCAGGATTTCGCAGTAGTACTGCTCGCCGCGCAGCCGGCGCGCGGTATAATAGGCGGGATTTCCGCCAAAATCCAATACGAGGATCAAATCGTTGCTCATCGGAAAACCTCCAGCGAATTAACGCTTCGGATCGTAGGCCTTGGGCGGCCGGTGATCCACGATATCGATCTTGCGAAGGATTTCGCCGGTGACGTCAAAGTTCAGCGTGCGCGCAAGCTGCAGGCCGTACATCATCACATCTGCGAATTCCTCGGCAATCATGGCGCAGCGATCGGGATCCTCGCCGCGCATCAGGCGCTGTACGTCGTCGGGGTTCAGCCATTGAAAGTGCTCCAGCAGCTCGCTCATCTCCACGGTCATGGCCATGGCGACCTGCTGCGGGTTCTGCACGCCGTCTACGCCCCAGCCCTTGCGCAGGCAGAGCTGGTGAACCGCTTCCTTCAGTTCGGCGAGACAGGTGTTTGTGTCGCTCTTCATTTTGCGTCCATTCCTCCAGTCTGGTATAGTATAGCATACATTTGCATTTTATGCAAATTCGATCGAAGGTGCGGCACAGCAGGGTTTGGTGGAGGACAAATAGAATTAACGTTTTGGATGTATAATGGTAAGGACGACTGCAAAATGGAGGAAAAAATGGCAAAAACTTACTCCGCGAATGATATTACCGTCCTGGAGGGCCTGGATGCGGTGCGCATGCGCCCGGGCATGTACATCGGCTCCACGGGTACCCGAGGCCTGCACCACCTGATCTGGGAGATCGTGGACAATGCGATCGACGAGGCCTCCAACGGCTATGCCTCGGAGATCAGCGTGACGCTGAAGAGGGACGGCTCCTGCGAGGTGACCGACAACGGCCGCGGCATCCCCGTGGACATCCATCCCCAGCTGGGCGTGTCCGCGGTGGAGGTGGTCTACACCCAGCTCCACGCCGGCGGCAAGTTTTCCGATAAGAACTACGCCTACTCCGGCGGACTGCACGGTGTGGGTGCTTCGGTGGTGAACGCGCTGTCCGAGTGGGTGGTGGTGGACGTGTACCGCGATTACAGCCACTACCAGCAGCGCTTTGAGTCCGTCGAGGACAAGAAGACGGGCAAGGTGATCTCCGGCCGGCCGGTGGCGCCCCTTGCAAAGGTGGGCAACACCCGCCGCCGGGGCACGCAGGTGGCCTTCAAGCCCGATCCCCGGGTGTTTGAGGACGTGAACTTCAATTCCGACACAGTGCGCCGCCGCATTCGTGAGCTGGCCTACCTGAACAAGGGCGTGCGCTTCGTCTTCACCGACGAGCGCATCAAGGATCCCGACCAGCGCGTGCACGAGTACTGCTACGAGGGCGGCCTTGCCGACTTCCTGGCCTACCTGAACGCGGACAAGAACGTGATCACCGAGCCCATCGTGTTCGAGAAGGTGTCGGATTCCACGCTGGTGCGCGTGGCGATTCAGTATACGGATTCCTATTCGGAGCACATCTGCTCCTTCGTCAACAACGTGCCCACCGCCGAGGGCGGCAGCCACGAGACCGGCTTCAAGGCCGCCGTGACGAGGGCCTTCAACGACTACGCCCGCCGCGCGGGCATCCTGAAGGAGAAGGACAACAACCTCTCCGGCGACGACTTCCGCGAGGGCATGACAGCCATCGTCTACGCGGGCGTGAAGAATCCCCAGTTTGAGGGCCAGACCAAGGGCAAGCTGGGCAACACCGAGGTGCGCCCGGTGTTCGAGAGCGTGTGCTACGAGCAGCTCTCCATCTATCTGGACGATCTGAAGAACCAGGAGTTCGCCGCAAAGATCATCGAAAAGGCAGCCAAGGCCGCCAAGGTGCGCGAGGCCATGCGCAAGGCCAAGGAGATGGCCCGCCAGAAGAACCAGCTGGACGCAGCGCCGCTGGTGGGCAAGCTGTCCAGCTGCACCGGCAGGAACGCCGCGCTGAACGAGCTGTTCATCGTGGAGGGCGATTCCGCAGGCGGCAGCGCCAAGCAGGGCCGCGACCGCCGCTTCCAGGCCATCCTTCCGCTGCGGGGCAAACCGCTGAACGTGGAGAAGAAGCGGCTGGATCAGGTGCTGCTCAACGAGGAGTTCCGCTCGGTCATCACGGCGCTGGGCACCGGCATCGGCGAGGACTTCGACATCAGCCACCTGAAGTACAACAAGGTCATCATCCTCTCGGATGCGGACCAGGACGGCGCGCACATCCGCGCGATCCTGCTGACCTTCTTCTTCCGCTACATGAAGGAGCTGATCACCGACGGCCACGTCTACATCGGCATGCCGCCGCTGTACCGCGTGGCGAAGGGCGGCGACGTGACCTACTGCTACGACGACAAGGCGCTGGAGCAGACGCTGAAGAAGGTGGGGAAGAACTACACCCTGCAGCGCTACAAGGGCCTGGGCGAGATGAACCCGGAGCAGCTGTGGGAGACCACGATGAACCCGGAGGGCCGCAGGTTGGTGCAGGTGACCATCGAGGACTTCGCTGAGGTGGAGCGCCGCGTGACGATCCTGATGGGCGACAAGGTGGAGCCCCGCCGCGCCTACATCAGCGAATTCGCAGACTTCAACAAGGTGGACAACTTCCAGCCCGTCACGGGCGCGAACGAGGCGTAAAGGAGAGAACCCATGGCGTCCAGGAAAAAGGATAAGGACAATCAGAAAGTGCTCCGGACGGAGGAGATCATCCAGAAGACCATGGAGGACGTGATGCACGATTCCATGATCCCCTATTCGGAGCACGTCATACTGGAGCGCGCGCTGCCGCGGGTGGAGGACGGCCTGAAGCCCGTGCAGCGGCGCATCCTCTACACCATGCACGAGCTGGGCAACACCCCCGACAAGCCGCACCGCAAGTGCGCGCGCATCGTGGGCGACTGCCTGGGTAAATATCATCCCCACGGCGACTCCTCCGTCTACGACGCGCTGACCCGCATGGCCCAGCCTTTCGTGATGCGGGGCATGCTGGTGGACGGCCACGGCAACTTCGGCTCCATCGACGGCGACAGCCCGGCGGCGATGCGTTACACCGAGGCCCGCATGACGGAGCTGGCCATGGTCATGCTGCGGGACATCGACAAGGACACGGTGGACTTCCACCTGAACTTCGACGACACCCAGCGCGAACCCGATCTGCTGCCCGGCAGGTATCCGAACCTGCTGGTCAACGGCGCTAGCGGCATCGCGGTGGGCCTGGCCACGAACATCCCGCCCCACAACCTGGGCGAGGCCATCGACGGCGCCATCGCCCTGATCGACAATCCGAAGCTCAGCACCCGGGAGCTGATGCAGTACATCCCCGCGCCGGACTTTCCCACCGGCGGCATCCTGGCGGGGGACGGGGAGCTTCTGCAGGCCTACGAGACGGGGCGCGGTAAGCTGCAGGTGCGCGCGAAGGTGCACATCGAGGATGGAACTGCGGGCCGCAAGCTGATCGTGATGGACGAAATGCCCTATCAGGTGAACAAGGCGGCGCTGCTTGAGAAGATTCTGCGCGTCAGCGAGGAGAAGAAAAACCTGTTCTCCGGCATCTACGACATCCGCGACGAGTCCGACCGCATGGGCATGCGCGCAGTCGTCGAAGTCAAGCGGGACGTGGATGTGGACAAGCTGCTCACGGCGCTGTACAAGTACTCCGACATGCAGGTTACCTTCGGCGTGAACATGGTGGCCATCGCCGAGGGCAAACCGGTGCAGATGGGCCTGAAGCGCATGCTGGAGTACTACATCGAGCACCAGAAGAACGTGGTCACCCGCCGCACGAGGTACGAGCTTGCCCAGGCCGAGGCCCGTGCCCACATCCTGGAGGGCCTGATCATCGCCGTGGACAACCTGGACGAGGTGATCCGGCTGATCCGCTCCAGCAAGACCCCCAAGGAGGCCAAGGTCAAGCTGGTGGAGCGCTTCCAACTGACGGAAATTCAGGCCCAGGCCATCCTTGACATGCGTTTGCAGCGCCTGACGAATCTGGAGGTGGTGAACCTCCGCCAGGAGTACGCCGAGCTGTGCAAGAAAATCGCAGGCTACAAGGCGATCCTTGCAAGCGAAAAGAAGCTGATGAACGTGATCAAGAAGGAACTGCTGGAGGTGCGCGAGAGGCACGCCGACGCGCGGCGCACCCAGATCGTGCCCAGCTTCGATGCGCTGGTGATCGAGGAGGAGGTGGCTCCGCCGGACGAGATGCGGGTGCTGCTGACCCGCAACGGCTTCATCAAGCGCATGGCTCCGAAGGCCTGCGAGAAAGCGCTCACAGGCGGCGAGTTCAACGATGCGCCGAGCCGGATCATCGATTGCATGAGCAACGAAAAGCTGCTGTTCTTCACCGATCTGGGCAACTGCTACGCCGTGGGCGTGGATCAGATTCCCGAGGCGCGCGCCAAGGAGCGCGGTCTGCCGCCCGGAGGTCTGCTGGCGGGTCTGGAGAAGGACGAAAAGCTGGTGGGCGTGCTCCCGGCAGGCGACTGGAGCGGCGAGGTGCTGCTTGCCACAGAGTGCGGCATGATCAAGCGCACGGCGCTCTCCGATCTGAACGTGCGCAAGGGCCGCTACGCCGCCATCACTCTCAAGGGCGACGACCGCCTGCTGTGCGCGCTGAACCCCGCGGAGGGAAAGGGCGTGCTGCTGGTGACAAGCCAGGGCATGGCGATTCACTTTGCGGTGGAGGAGGTCTCCGTGGTGGGGCGCACCGCCGCAGGCGTGAAGGCGATGAATCTTGCAGACGGCGACCGCGTGGCCCACGCCTTCGTGCACAACAGCGAGGGCGAGGTCGTGCTGGCCACGGACATGGGCTATCTCAAGCGCTGCCTGCTGGTGGACTTCGACCGTCAGGCGCGGGGCGGCAAGGGCTTGAAGTGCGTAAGCCTCCTCAAGAGCGGCGTCAACGGCACTTGCATCGCGGGCGCACTGATGGTGACCGATCCCTATAACTTCCGCGTGGTGCAGAAGAGCGGCACGGCCACGGAGTTCAACACCGAGGACGTGGCCATCGAGACCCGCGCCGGCAAGGGCCAGCCCTACGTGGTGATCGTCATGGGCGACGTGGTCACGGCCCTGCAGCGCTGACAATTCCATACGAAAACGGCCCGCATCCAAATCGGATGCGGGCCATTTCTATGCACGATTCAGGTTTACTTCAGCGTCTCGGCGAAGAATTCACCGGTGGCGTCGATGGCGGTGTACAGGGAGTGGAGATCCTCCTCGGTGAACACGTTGAAGGTGTGGTCCATGCCCTCGATGAAGCAGGTGCCGGAGGCCTCGTTGGTGCTGGTGCCGGCAATCTTGTTGCTCCAGTCGGGATCGACGGTGGTGTCCTCGGTGCCATGGATGGCGAGCACTGGGCCGTCATATGCGGTGAACACATCCAGAACATCAATGTTCTTCACGTCCTCGCACCACTGCAGGGACACGTTCAGCGGCTCGCGCCAGTCAAACTCCATGGTAAAGTAGCCCTGCTCCTGGGCCTCGGCGTAGTCCTCGTCGGTGAGCAGCAGGCCCAGATCCGGCGCACCCGCCCAGGTGACCACGGACTTGAAGATTTCGGGATGCTCTCCGGCGGCCAGCAGTGCGTCGGTGCCGCCCTGGCTCCAGCCCATCACGCCGATGTGCGCGCCGTCGATGTTCTCCTGCGCGGCCATGTACTCGGCGGCGGCCACTGCGTCGGCCACGGCGCTTGCGTAGGTGTAGCCGGTGTAGTCGGCGGTGGAATCACCGTTGCCCATGAAGTCGATGCGGATGGTGGCGACGCCGTACTTCTCGGCGAGCACCGGTGCGGCATAGGCGTAGCCGTTTCCGGCCTCATCGCGGTTGGAGCCGGTGCCGTGCAGCATTACGACGGCGGGGTAGGTGCCCTCGGCGGTGGGCATGCAAATGGTCGCGGGAATCTGGTGATCGCCCGCATCGATGGAAACGACGGTCTCAACGTAGCCGGGGGTCTCGGCAAGGGCGGCGGAGGCGAAGCACAGGGCCAGTACGAGCATGAGAATTAGACACTTCTTCATATGGTTCAACCTCTCTTTCGATATTGTGCAGCGAATGCTGTACAAGTCAATTATACCAGCAGCTCGTCGCTTCGTCAACGAACGGCACCTCCGTGCGCGGCTTCGCAGGGACGGCTGCATGTTGACGGATTGATCGAAGTTTTGATAAAATATGTATTGATTTATTTTCATAACCTGCTATAATATATAAAGATAGAGCGTTAAAATTCGTTCAGATTGTACGGATGTTTCGAATAGATAAATAATATTGCTGCGTCCGGCGGGGAGCGCTGCGCATCCGTCGATCCAAAGGAGGTCGCTTATGAGCGTAGGAATCAGAATTCAAAATGCAGTCAAACGGTACGGCGACAAGACGATCATACCGGATCTCTCGGTGGAGATCCACAACGGGGAATTCTTCACGCTGCTCGGTCCCTCGGGCTGCGGCAAGACCACGCTGCTGCGCATGATTGCGGGCTTCAACACGATTGAGGGCGGCGATTTTTTCTTTAACGACAAGCGCATCAACGATATGGATCCCGGCAAGCGCAACATCGGCATGGTCTTTCAGAATTATGCGATCTTCCCGAACATGACCGTGCGCAAGAACGTGGAGTTCGGCCTGAAGAACCGGCCGGTGCCCCGGGATCAGATCCGCAGCGAGGCGGAGAAGTTCATGAAGCTGGTGCACGTGGACGAGTACGCCGACCGCATGCCTGACCGGCTCTCCGGCGGCCAGCAGCAGCGCGTGGCGCTGGCCCGCGCGCTGGTGATCCGGCCCGACGTGCTGCTGATGGACGAGCCGCTGTCCAACCTGGACGCCAAGTTGCGCGTGGAGATGCGCACTGTCATCAAGGGCATCCAGCGCGACGTGGGCATCACCACCGTGTACGTCACCCACGATCAGGAGGAGGCCATGGCCATCTCCGACCGCATCGCCGTGATGAGCGAGGGCGTGATCCGCCACTGCGGCAAGCCCAAGGACATCTACCAGCGCCCGGCGGATCTGTTCGTGGCGACGTTCATCGGAAAGTCCAACCTGATCCACGCCGAGCTGGTCTGCGAGGGCGGCTCCTGCCGCGTGCGCTTTGCGAATGGATACAGCGAGGAGATGCCGGACGTGGCGGAGGCGGCGCGCAGGAACCGCGAGATCGTGCTGTCTGCGCGGCCGGAGGAGCTGCTGGTGCACACCGATCTCTCCGGCGCGGGCATCGGTGCGGTGATCAAGGACAGCGTGTTCCTGGGCCTGAACACCCACTACTTTGTGGAGATGGAGACCGGCGAGGAGGCCGAGATCATCCAGGAATCCCGCATCGATTCCATCCTCGAACCGGGCACGCGGGTACGGCTGACGCTGAACGCGGTCAAGGCCAACGCCTTCGACCGGGAGACCAGCCGGAGCCTGATGCGCGGCGTGCACAACGAAACGGAGGTGCATGCATAAATGAAGACGAAGCGCAGGCGGGACATTTGGACCGTGCTGGGCCTGGTGCTGCTGCTTCTGTTTGTGGTGTTCTTCATCTATCCCTGCATCAGGCTGCTGTGGGAGGCATTCTACACGGAAAAGACGGGCTTCACGATGAAGGCCTTCACCAAGTTCTTTTCCAAGAAATACTACTATTCGACGATCCTGAACAGCTTCAAGGTCTCCGCGGCGGTGATGCTGATTTCGCTGCTGCTGGGCATTCCGTTCTCCTACTTCTTCTCCTTCTACCGATTGAAGGGGAGGAAGGTGCTGTTCGTGCTGGCGCTTTTGTGCACCATGTCCGCGCCCTTCATCGGCGCGTACTCCTGGATCATGCTGCTGGGACGCTCCGGCGTGATCACCAAGCTGCTGGAGAGCGTCGGCATCAAGATCGGCTCGATCTACGGCTTCGGCGGCATATTGCTGGTGCAATCGCTGAAGCTGTTCCCGCTGGTGATGATTTACATGAACGGCGCCTTCCAGGACATCGACAACAGCCTGCTGGAGGCCAGCGCCAACCTGGGCTGCACGGGCCTGAAGCGCTTCTTCAAGGTCATCATGGGCCTGACGATGCCCACGATTCTGGCGGCGGCGCTGATCGTGTTCATGCGCGCGTTCGCAGACTTCGGCACCCCGGCGCTGATCGGCGAGGGCTACAAGACCTTCCCGGTGCTGATCTACGACTCCTTCCTCAGCGAAGTGGGCGCGGATTACAACTTCGCGTCGGCGGTGAGCGTGCTGGCCATCATCCTGACGGCGGCGGTGTTCCTGGTGCAGAAGTTCGCAACATCGCGCTTCAAGTTCACCATCAACTCGCTGCATCCCATCCAGAAGAAGGAAGCGAAGGGCGTGAAGGGCTTCTTCATGCACGCCTACTGCTATCTGCTGATCGCGGTGGCGCTGCTGCCCCAGTTCTACATCGTCTTTGACTCCTTCCGGGACTACAAGGGCCAGGTGGCCCAGGACACCTACTCGCTGTCCAACTACCAGAACGCCATCCGCAAGCTGCTGGGCAGGTCGATCAAGAACACGCTGGTGATCTCGATCCTCGCGCTGGCGGTCATCGTGATCATCGCGGTGATCATCGCCTATCTGGTGGTGCGCCGGCCCAGCGCGCTGAGCCACAGCGTGGACACGATTTCCATGCTGCCCTACATCATGCCCGGTGCGGTCATCGGCATCGCGCTGATCATCGCGTTCAACACGAAGTACTTCTCGCTGACGGGCACGCTGGCCATCATGGTCATCGCGCTGGCGATCCGGCGAATGCCGTACACCAGCCGCTCGGCCACGGCCACAATGATGCAGATTCCAATCAGCACGGAGGAGGCTGCCATCAGCCTGGGCGCGTCGAAGATCAAGACCTTCATCAAGATCACGGTGCCGCAGATGACCAGCGGCATCGTATCCGGCGCGATATTGAGCTTCGTGTCCATCATCACGGAGATGTCCAGCGGCATCTTCCTGTACAACAACTCCACCATCACGCTGACGCTGAGCACCTACAACGCCATCACCCTTGGCTCCTACGGCACGGCCTCGGCCTTCGCCACGGTGACGACCCTGCTGACCATCGCCTGTCTGGTGCTGTACCTGGTGTGCACCAGAGGTTCCGAGAAGATGAGCGTGTAGCCGCCTCCCATTGATGTTGAGCCGCAAGGCTAACAATAAAAGAAAGAGAGGAAACCGAAATGAAGAAACTATTGAGCCTCGTACTGATCGCCCTGCTGGTGCTGAGCTGCTGCAGCGCATTCGCGGAGGAGAAGCCCTCCTGGGTGCGCGAGGATCCCAGCTCCATCGGCGACCGCGTGGTCGTCTACTCCACCCTGGACGACGCGCAGCAGCAGACCGTTGAAGCCATCTGGTACAAGTACTATCCGGACTGCACCATCGAGTGGATCTCCGATTCCGTCGGCAAGCTGATCGCCCGTGCGCGCGGCGAGGTCAACAATCCCCAGGCGGACGTCATCATGGGCGGCCTGTTCGAGTCTGACGGCACCGTGTACCACGACGTGCTGCAGCAGTACACGCCCACCATCGCCGATGAGCTGAGCAAGGTCGACCCCTACGGCTACTACACCCTGTTTGACATCCAGTACATGGCGCTGGTCGTCAACGAGGAGCTGGAGGCCGAGCTGGGCCTGACCATCGACAGCTACGAGTCCCTGCTGGATCCGGCCCTGAAGGGCAAGATCATCCAGGCGGACCCCGCCGCTTCCTCCTCCGCCTATCGCCAGTTCCACACCATCCTTGCGCTGATGGGAGACGAGTTCGGCGATGAGAAGGCCTGGGACTACATCGACGCGCTGATCCAGAACTGCGACGGCGTCATCACCACCTCCTCCTCCACCGTGTTCAAGAGCGTCATCAGCGGCGAGTACGTGGTCGGCCTGACCTACGAGAACATCGTCGAGATGCAGATCACCAAGAACGGTGCGGACAACATCCGCCTGGTCTATCCCAAGGAGGGCAACACCGCCTGCGCGTCCGGCGCCGGCATGGTCAAGGATTGCCCGCACTACGAGGCCGCCGCTGCCTTCATGGACTTCTGCGGCTCCGCGGACTATCAGCTGGCCCGCTCCGAGGAGAACTGCGCCCGCGGCACCAACACCACCATCAAGTACGGCAACTATCCCGATGACAGCGAACTGGGCCTGGTCGAAATCGACTGGGAGTGGCTCGGCAGCCAGAAGGAAGCCCTGCTGGAGAAGTGGACCGAGCACTGGGCGGAGTATGCGGGCTGATCGCTGACAAACAGCTTCAGACAAAGCAAAGGGATCCTGAAAAACAGGATCCCTCAGACCGTTGACAAAGTAAGGTCAGCGGTCATTTTTTTGCAAAAAGGAGAGGAACCAAAAGGAAAAGAGGGAGGGAGTGTCGAAATAAAGAGAGTAGAA
>SFET01000042.1 GCA_004557125.1 Clostridiales bacterium
TTCAAGTACAAAAAGAAAGCAACGAACAGATGTTACTGCTCGTTGCTTGTTTGATTGATCGAATTTTTACTTCGTCAGTGGATATTCATATTGCATCCCGTTCCGGAAGCAGAACTGTAGCCGTCCGTCACGCCCGACAACCACCTTTTCCACCAGCGTCGCAAAGGTGTATGGCTCAAAAGCTTCGCACACCTCCATATTTTCCAGAAAGCCAAGGAAGATTTCCAACTTCCTTTTGCTCTTTCCCTGTTCCGATTTTGGTTCTCCATCGTCTGAATCTGCGCATTGATTCGATCATACTCAACTATCGAGAGCTGCGCTGGAAGCACAGGTCATGAGCATCGAGCACGAGGATTGCCGCTCCGCACGGGGCGGTTTTTCTCGTTGTGGGGGCTTTCAAATCGTCCGCGCTGTTTGCCCCACACGCGGCCCGCACGTGCCGGTTGGGAAAACCCTCGCAGCTCCTGAGTCCGGGGCAACGTGGGCCAAACGTGCGCGCAACACCGCAAAGGAAAAGCAGCCCGGCGCGAAGCCAGACTGCTTTCAAATCCCTGCGGGATTAGGTCTTTACGATGTAGCCCCGGACAACGGTGCCCTGCTTGCCTGTGCTCAACTGAATCAGCAGATGTCCGTCTGTTGTGCTGTACTTCGCCTGGAAGGGCTGCTCCCAAATCTGGGTCAACCCCGGGCAGTTCCTGTACGCCTCGCGCCGGAACAGATCGAAATCGGTGCCCGGCGGCGCAGTCTGTCATCGCTCGTACAGCTCCGTCAGGAAGGGAACGTGTCCCCTGCGCACCAGCTCCATGGCTTCATCGCTGCTCATCGTTTTGAGATCCGACTTCGGCTTCGGCTCCCGCATCGCCGCCCAGCAGGAAAGCGGCAGCGGATTGTTCATGAAATCGAGCATGGCCTCCGCTGTGCCGCACTGGTCGCAAATGAACAGGACTGCGTGGCGGCTGAGCGCGTTGGTGTATAAATCAGGTTTCATGTTGTCCTTTCCGCAGCGCGGGCAGGGCATGTGCTCACCGGCTTGCTGCCGGGCTTTCAAATCGAGCAGCAACTGATCATACTGCACGAGTACTGGCCGCTCAGGCATTGCTCTGTTCATCCTGCCGCTCCTCCCTCCGTGCTCTGCGACGCTGTGCCATCCGCTCCTTGTGTGCCTGCATATCGGCAGCGTTCCTGAATGCAGCAAAGCCGGTCAGGTAGCCCATCAGGATGCGGCGCGTCTCCTTGTATTGCGGTCCTCTGAGCCCCATGCGCATCAGCCAGCTGTTGGCGTGGTTCTTCTCGTTTTCCGGATCGTCCAGCTGCTTGACGCTGATCCGTGTGGCCGTTTCGGCAATCCTCAGCATGCCTTTGAGCAAATCGGCATAGGCCTTCCAACGGGTCGGTTCTTCCTGTGCAAAGGGTGTGCTGATGGTAACTTTCTCGTCCAAAAGCCGAAATCCGCGAATGACCCCGGTATCGATGGCTTTCTGCACACGCGCTTCCAAATCGGCTGTGTTCTCGGGTGGGTTTTCTGAAATTGATCGGACAAAGGATTCCTCAATGGAAAGCATATCGCAACCAATCATGCGGCTGATGAGAACCTGCTTGCAGCAGAGCATCCGCAGAAGGTTGGTCATCTGTGCAACCGTCCAGCCGGGGATTGGCATGGTGATGTCCATCTGTTCAACGCTGATGGTTTCCACCGTTTCCAGCATGTCTTTGGAATCAGCAGGGGATTCAGGTTCAGCGGGCATTTCGCTCTGAGCTTCAGCCTCCAGCCATCCGCGCTCAATGAGCATGGGTTTAAGGGTTGAAAGCATCGCTTCGTCCTCGCAGTCGATGGTGCCGTCCCGGCTGACGGTGATTGATCCGACATGATATGCTGCAGAAGGCATACCCATGTATGTGGAGGGCAGCCCGGTCAGCTCACAAATCATCTTGACCATTTCCTTTCGGTTCTCGGGGTGGGTGTTCAGAATCATGATGTGATCCTCCTTTTCCTTTTGGGTATGGTATTACTCACTCTGAACCCCATGGAAGTCAAGATCAATCTTCGCTATGAAGAAGAAAACCTCCACGGCAAATTCCGTGAAGGGCGTGAAAAGTGAAAAGAGATCATTCCTTTGTGGTATTGAAAAAAGCCGTCAACAGCCGGACGGTTTCGGCAATCTGCTCTTCGCCTGTCATCGTCGGCACGCCGTCGCCGTCCTGCGGGCCATAGCTTCCAAATCCTGCGTGACATCCGCCCTCGATGATGTACTCCTCAAACGCGGCGGGGAGATTGTACCTGTATTCGGCGTACTTCTCCATATTCAGCACACCGTCCTCCGAGCCATAGATCGAAATGACCGACAGGCCGGACGTACTGAGATCCGCCGTGGAATACGACGCCAGCAGGACGAGTCCATCATAGGCAGAGGCGTTTTTCGCCGCATGGCTCGCCGCCATGCTGCCGCCCAGAGAGTGTCCGCCGATATACCAGTGCTTGATTTTCGGGTACTGCTCCGGGATGCCTTTGGCAGCATTCACATCCAGCACCGCCAGATTCAACGGCATCCTGACCAGCACGCCAAGCACGCCGTTGTCGGCCAGCGCGCGCATTAGCGGCGCATAGGCAGTGTACTCCACCTTGCCACCGGGATAGAAGATCAGGCCAGTTTCTGCATTCTCGGGGATGAAAGCGAGGGGGTTCCCCTTCTGCTCTACGGTCACATCTGCGGCAGAGCTCATTGCTGCCACAGCAACATCATCCGCGTGATAGAAATCCGCAGCATACATCCAGCATATACCGCAGAGAAGCAGCATGGCCAGAATGCCAAGCTTCAGGCCCTTGTGTTTCTTCATACGAGCCACGCCTCCTTCGATCCCTCGCTCTGCATTATACCATGAGTGAGCAGGTGGCACAATGCCAAGCAGTTCTGCCCGTACTTTGGACGATTCCCCCTATACTCCGGACGTTTCCCCCAAATCGTCCAAAGTGGGTGCATTTTCGCCGCGCCCTCCCCTATTCCGCGAAAAAATCTCCGTTTCCGGGCATCAAAAAAGCCGGACGGGAGCGAACCCTATCCGGCCAAATGACGCCTATCCTTCACTTTTTCTCGTCCGAAGGGAGATTATTGTTGATACCGCCCCATATTCTGGCGTTCCATTCGTTCAAACATGCAAAAAGAACCACCCAAGCTTCGTATCAAAACTTGGGTGGTTATATGTGGAATGACTCAAAAACTAATACAATTCCCGGCTATCGTTTTGCAATATCCCTTTCGTTTTGTAATGGGTGCATTTGGGTGCAAAATGGGTGCAGCCGGGTGCAAAAACGGCTCGGTGGGTGCAACACCGGGCTTTCGTTCAGCTTGCGCAGGATGCTTTGGGTCAGTGTATAGCCCTGCAGAAATAGCTGGTTCTCTTTGCTGGCTTCGGTACTTATGATCGGGAATTGGGCTTCAAATACAGCAATGTATTTTTCCCATGTGAGAGTATGCATATTGAAGTCCAGATCATTCAGTTCTTCTGCGACCAATCTATCGACAGGAAACCCATAGTGCGCAGCGATTGCCTGCAGTTTCTGCATATCAGGCTGTCGTTCACCGGTTTCATACATTCCTATGGTACTTTCTGTGACATTGATCTTTCGGGCCAGATCATTTTGAGTCTCATTGTGAGCTTTCCGCAATACCCGGATGTTTATCCCGACATTATTATCACGCATTGCCATAGCTTGCTCACCTCGCTGATTATTCTAGTACACGCACCATACCTTTTGCGAAAACAGCACGGGTAAAGGTCACAACCTTGCCGTTGTCAAAGGTAATGATCACATTCTTATCGTTTTCATCCGTGACCACTCCCACTCCGAACTGAGGACTGGTATGTTTCACCCGGAGACCGCTATACTTACGGTCATCGATAGGTTCTGCCGTCTTTTCTTTTGCGGGCGCCGCAGGATGAATGCAAAAGCGATTACGGCAATACCGCTCCACTTTGCCGATCCTATCACCTCAGGAAGAGTATACAGCATGGAGTTCACTCCAAGTCAAGAGGAATATCGACCATTATATCGTAAAGATGTGTGAAGCGTTGTTCATCATCATGAAGTCAGAAGGCATTGCCGCGTCAGCCGCATCAAGTCTCCCCCAGAATAAAAGCGTACACTGTGTACGCATTATATCGTAACACTGTGTACGCTTTTTCCTTTTTAAGCCTAGGGGGGTGCAAAACTGAGGTCAGGATACCCTTCTCGAGTAGCTTACGGTCTTTTTTGACTGCTATCTGTCCGAACGCGAATCGTGTATTTGATTCAAAAATGCGAAATCCTGCATATATCCCCTGCTAAGCGCCATTTTCAGCTGTCAGAACCCTTATTTTTGCATCGCAACCTCAAAAAAATGCAAAAGAAAAGACCCAGATATTGTATCAATATCTGAGTCCCGTGGTGGCACCTCCAATGGGAATCGAACCCATGATTTTGCCTTGAGAGGGCAACGTCTTGACCGCTTGACCATGGAGGCGTATCGGCCTGCCCCACGCATTCGCGCGTCGCAGGCTTCGCGTATAATCAGCAAAGCTGATTATATCCGCTCGTCAGCCTTGCGGCTGACCTAAATGGCTGGGGAACTAGGATTCGAACCTAGACAATACGAGTCAGAGTCGTAGGTGCTGCCGTTACACAATTCCCCAACGGATGAACTTGCGTCATCAACGGAGATAATTATAGCAAATTCCACCGCAGGTGTCAACCCTGTTTTTTCATTTTTCTGTCCGGTTTCACAGCACCCGGCCGCCGTTCGCCAGCAGGGAGAACCGGCAGCCCAGCATTTCCGCCGCCCGGCGGCACATCAGCATGCGCTCCAGGAAGATCTCGAAGTAATCCAGCACGCTGCATATGGCGTCGTCGAGCGTGATGTCCAGCGTGATCGTCTTCTCCTCGCTGCTGACGCTCAGCACGGAATTCACCACGGCGTAGTTGACCCGGTCGTGGATGTCAAAATCCGCCTGATTGCGTGCGCGCACGCGGCTTCGGCGCACGTCGCACTTGTCCGCCAGGATGAGGGCCGCGCTGACCGCATCCACAGCCGTGCCGGTCTTCTCGTCGTGCTGGCCGATCGCTGCAATCACCACCGCCATGTCCTGCGGCGCCATGCCCATGCCGCGCAGAATGTTCATCGCCATGAGCGCACCGGTGTGCGCGTGATCAGTGCGGTTGATGCAGTTGCCGATGTCGTGCATGTAGCCCGCAATCCGCGCCAGCTCGATTTCCCGCTCGCTGTACCCCAGCTTCGCCAGGATCTCCGCCGCCGTCTGCGAGGCGCGCTTGGCATGCGCGAACGCATGCTCCGTAAAGCCCAGCACGCCCAGGTTTTCATTGCCCTTGCGGATGTAGGTGCGGATTTCCTCGTTGTTCCTGATGTCGTCAAACGTCAGCATACGCTGTCCTCCTTATCGCGTAACCCTTTCAAAGCTCACCGTGATCGTCGTGCCGCTGCCCGGCTCGCTCTCCATGGTGATGTTTGCATCGTGCTGCGCCGCAATGTGCTTGACGATCGCCAGGCCCAGGCCCGTGCCGCCGGTCGCCTTGGAGCGGCTCTTGTCCACGCGGTAGAATCGCTCGAACACACGCTCCTGATGCTCCCTGCCGATGCCGATGCCCGTATCCTGTACCACCAGCAGCACGCGTTCGCGCACCGGCCGCACCTCCACGCGCACGCTGCCGCCGCGCACATTGTAGCGGATGGCATTGTCGCACAGGTTGTAGATCAGCTCCTCCATCATGCCCTTGTCCGCGCTCACCAGCCCCGGCTTCACGTCCGTGGTCAGCGTCACATTCATCTTTTCCGCGCTGATACGCAGCTGATTCACCGTTCCCTCGGCAATCTGCCCCAGATCGACCACCTCTCGCTCGATCCTGTGCTCCGGTGCGTCCATCTGCGAAAGCTTGATGATGTCGTTGATCAGCGTGAGCAGACGGTTGGCGCTCTTGTGAATCTCGCCCGCAAACCGCTGCGCCTGCTCGCCCTGGGCCATGCCGCTCTCGATCAGCTCTGCATAGCCGGAGATACTCGTCAGCGGCGTCTTGAGCTCGTGGCTCACGTTCGCGGTGAATTCCACGCGCATATCCGCGCTCTTGAGGATTTCCTCGTGCTGGCTGCGGATCGTGCGCATGAACGGCTGAAGCTCCGGGTAGGAAGCCGCGCTGTGCTCGCCGTCCATGTCCGCCGTCAGCCGGCGGATCGGGTCCACGAGCCTGTCGGTCAGCAGGTGCGCCGCAAAGAAGCTCACCGCAATCATCATCGCCATCACCAGCAGAATCAGCGGCAGCGCGTTCAGATAGATGCTGAAGATGCTGGAAGCCTCCTTCGCCACGCGCAGCACGCTGCCGTCCTCCAGCCGCGTCGCGTAGTAAAACGTGCTCGTGTCCATCGTCTGGCTGTCGCGCACGTCGCTCCCCTCGCCGGTTTTCAGGGCCTGCGCAACCTCGGGCCGATTCAGATGGTTGTCCATCCGGCTGGCATCGCTGCAATTGTCATAGCGCACAACGCCGTCCTCGCCGATGATCGTCACGCGCAGCGCGCCGTTCAACTCGTCCATGACGCGTCCTGCGTCGCTGCTGTCCAGCAGCGGATGGAGCACCTGCGCGTCGACGCTCAGGTCCTCGATCATCCGCCTTTCAAACATGCCGTACGTCACCAGCGTCATCAGCACCGTCGTCAGTGCGACTGCCGCCGTCAGCATCCGCATGAAGTACGCCAGGATTCGTCGTTTCATGAATGCCTTTCCTTTCTGACAGAAAAGCTGACCTTGCCCGCTGCACAGGATTTGTGCAGTTTTCTATGCGTCCAGAAAAGCCTTCCCCGGCGGGGAAGGCAGGGTCATTTTGCACTCGAGTCGAACATGTATCCGACGTTGCGGATCGTCTTGATCAGCGCGCCGCTTTCGCCCAGCTTCTGGCGCAGCGTACGCACATGCACGTCGATGGTGCGGCTCTCGCCCTCAAAGCTGGAGTCCCACACGCGCTCCATGATCACGTCGCGCGAGATCACGATGCCGTGGTTCTTCATCAGCAGGCGCAGCAGCTCGAACTCCTTGTACGTCAGCTCGACCGGCTCGCCGTCCACATACACCATCCGCTTTTCCTTGTCCAGCGTCACGCTGCCGCAGGTGAGCAGGCCGTCGCCCGCGCCGCCGGAGCGGCGCAGCAGCGCCTTCACGCGGGAAATCATCTCCATCACGCCGAACGGCTTGGTGATGTAGTCGTCCGCGCCGCCGTCCAGGCCCTTCACCTTGTCGATCTCCGCGCTCTTGGCTGTCACCAGGATCACGGGGATCTTCTGCGTGTCCGCGCGCGCGCGCAGCTTGCGCAGGATGGACAGGCCGTCCTCATCCGGGAGCATGATGTCCAGCAGAATGAGCTCGGGCAGCTTGCTTTCCATCGCCTTGAAAAACTCCTTCGCCGTTTCAAAGCCCGCGGCGGTATAGCCGCTGTTCTTGAGGGCAAAGAGCTCGATTTCCTGAATGTTGCGATCGTCTTCGACAATATAGATCATGGCGGACTCCCTCACGAATTCTCCGGCAGCGCGTAGAGCATCTTGTAATCGCGGCGGGCGGCTTCAAAGCTGATGCTGCCCTGGCGGCGCAGGCTCTGCAGGTATTCATGCGTATCCAGCTCGTCCTGCGGCACCTCGATCTGATAGACCGCGATGTTGGAGCAGTGGTCGGACACGCGCTCCAGGTCGGTGCAGATGTCCTGAAGGATGAAGCCCAGCTCGATGGTGCACAGGCCGTTCTGCAGCCGGTCGATGTGGCGGTTCTTGATCTGCACGTTGATGGCGTCGATCGCGCTCTCCAGCGGCTCGACCGTCGCGGCCATCTCCAGATCGCCCGTCTCAAAGCTGAGCACCGCGCGATTGACAATGTCTCGGGTGGCGTTGGCGAAGACGTGCAGCTCCTTGCCGGCCATCTCGGAGAAGCTCAGGCCCTTCTCGTGCATCTCCCTGGCCGCGCGCATCAGGCTCACGGCGTGATCGGAGATGCGCTCGAAGTCGCTGATGGAGTGCAGCAGCATGGAGACGGTGTGGCCGTCGTTCTTGGAGAGGTTTGCGTGGGACAGCTTCACCATGTAGGTGCCCAGGTTGTCCTCGTAGTGGTCGATCTTCTCCTCCAGCGCCGCGATGCGCTCGGCCTTCTCATCGGTGTATTCCCCGCCGTCGACCAGGCTGCACGCGTCAAAGATCGCCTCCTTCGTCAGCTGCGCCATGCGGCCCGTCACCACGCGGCACTGCTCCACGGCGAAGGCCGGCTGCGCCAGGAAGCGCTCGTCCAGCAGCTGGAAGTCGTCGATCTTCTCCACCTTCTCGTCGTCGCGCACGGTCAGGCAGGCCAGCTTGACCAGCAGGCTGCTGAAGGGCAGCAGCACCAGCGTCGCCAGCAGGTTGAACGCCGTGTGGATGACGGCGATGCCCGCGGCGTTCGCCGGCTCGGCGAGGAACGCAAAGGGCACCAGCGCGTTGATCGCATAGAACACGATCATGAACAGCACCGTGCCGATGAGGTTGAAGTACAGGTGAATCAGGGACGCGCGGCGGGCGTTCTTGCTCGCGCCCACGGAGGAGAGCAGCGCTGTCACGCAGGTGCCGATGTTCTGGCCCATGATGATCGGCAGCGCGGCGGAGTACTTCACCGCGCCGGTGATGCACAGCGCCTGCAGGATACCGACCGAGGCGGAGGAGGACTGGATGATCGCCGTGAGCGCCATGCCGGCGAGCATGCCCAGCACCGGGTTGGTGAACATCAGCAGGATGTTGGTGAATTCCGGCACATCCGCCAGGGGCTTGACCGCGTCGCTCATCATGTTCATGCCGTTCATCAGCACGGTGAAGCCGACCAGAATCTGGCCGATGTTGTGCTTCTTTTCGTTCTTGGTGAACATGATGAACGCCACGCCGCACAGCGCCATGATGGGCGTAAACGAGCTGGGCTTGAGCAGCCGGATGAAGACGTTGCTCCCTTCAATGCCCGTCAGCGACAGGATCCAGCTGGTGATCGTGGTGCCGATGTTCGCGCCCATGATCACGCCCGCCGCCTGGCTCAGCTTCATGATGCCGGAATTGACAAAACCGACGACCATGACCGTCGTCGCCGAGGACGACTGGATGACCGCTGTGACGGCCGCGCCCAGCAGCACGGCCTTGAGGGTATTGTTGGTCAGCTTTTCAAGAATGGTCTCCAGCTTGCCGCCGGACATGCGCGTGAGGCCGTCGCCCATGATGTGCATGCCGTACAGGAACAGCGCCAGGCCGCAGATCATATTGAGTACGCCGAAAATATCCATGTGTTTCTCTTCCTTTGACTCAAGATTTTGCACAGGTGCGTCTTCGGGACCGGAAAAGCGGGGAATCGAAAATTCCCACAATTTCTATATTATCAACGCTCTGTAAAGCCGTCAAGAAGAGAATGTTAAATCGGGGTTAAATATGGTGCGGCCAATCGGGCTCAATCCTCGTGCTCGCCGAGAACCGCGTAGATCGCCCACTCGGCGATGTTCGTCGCGTGATCGCCGATGCGCTCAAAATACTTGGCCGCCATCAGCAGATCCACCGCCTCCTCGCCGCCGCCGGGCGTGCTGCGCAGCGCGTCGATGATGTCGCCCTTCACCCGCAGAAACAGCGCGTCCACCTCGTCGTCCTTTGCAATGACCTCGTGCGCCTTGGGCACATCCTGGTGAACGAACGCCTCCAGGCTGCAAAGCAGCATCTCGCAGGTCTTCGCCGCCATCTGCCGCAGGTCGAGTGCGCCCATGCCCGGCTCGCCCGAGAGCATCAGCGTCAGCTCGCTGATGTCCGTCGCGTGGTCGCCGATGCGCTCCATGTCGGTGATCACCTTCAGCGCGGAGGACACGCGGCGCAGGTCGCCGGCCACCGGCTGCTGGGAGAGCAGCAGCTTCATGCACAGGCCCTCCACCAGCTTTTCCTGCTGGTCGATCTCCTCATCGCTGGCGATGATCTCCTTCGCCCGGCACACGTCGTGCGTCTCCAGCGCGCTCACCGCATCCAGAATCGCCCGCTCGATCATCTCGCCCATGCGGATGATCTCGCCATGCAGCCGCTCAAGCTGCTCGTCATACCGCTTTCTCATGCTTCCTCCTTCGGGGCCTGCCGATTCACGGCCTTTAGCCGAAGCGCCCCGTGATGTAATCCTCCGTCCGCTTGTCCTGCGGGCGGGAGAAGATTCTTTCGGTCTCGCCGCTCTCGATGATCTCGCCCAGCAGGAAGAACACCGTCTTGTCCGACACGCGCGCCGCCTGCTGCATATTGTGCGTAACCATGACAATCGTGTAGTCCCGCTTGAGCTCGAGCGCCAGATCCTCGATGCGCGAGGTGGAGATCGGGTCAAGCGCGCTCGTCGGTTCGTCCATGAGGATCACCTCGGGCTGCGCCGCCAGCGCCCGCGCGATGCACAGGCGCTGCTGCTGGCCGCCGGAGAGGCCCAGCGCGCTCTTGTTCAGCCGATCCTTCACCTCGTCCCAGATTGCCGCGTCCCGCAGGCTCTTTTCCACGATCGCGTCGAGCTCGGCGCGCCGTTTGATGCCGTGCGTGCGCGGGCCGTAGGCGATGTTGTCGTACACCGTCATCGGGAACGGATTCGGCTTCTGGAACACCATGCCCACGCGCTTACGCAGCAGGTTGACGTCCGTGCCCGGCGCGTAGATGTCCTCGCCGTCCAGGCGGATGTCGCCGGTGATGCGGCAGCCCTCCACCAGGTCGTTCATCCGGTTCAGGCTGCGCAGGAAGGTCGACTTGCCGCAGCCGCTCGGGCCGATGAGAGCAGTGATTTCGTTCGCGCCGATGTCAAGGCTCAGGCCCTTCAGCGCGTGAAAGCTGCCGTAGTGCAGGTTCATGTCCCGCACGCTGAATTTGCTTGTGTTTTCCATATTCTTATCCCTGTTTTTTGCCGATTCTTCCGGCGGCTCTGGACGATGCAAAGTTGATCAGGAGCACCAGGACCAGCAGCACCACGCTTGTGGCATAAGCCTCCTCGGTGTACAGGCCCTCGCTCGCCTGCTTGTACATGTGCAGCGCCAGCGTAATGCCCGAGTCGCTCAGGCCCGCGATCTTAGCCACCGTGCCGCTGGTGTACATCAGCGCCGCCGTCTCACCGACGATGCGTCCGATGGCCAGAATCACGCCCGACAGGATGCCCGGTGCCGCCGCAGGCAGCACGATGGACATCACCGTGCGCAGCTTGCCCGCGCCCAGGCCAAAGCTGCCCTCGCGGTACATGTCCGGCACGGACAAAAGCGCCTCCTCTGTCGTGCGCAGAATCAGCGGCAGAATCATGATTGCCAGCGTCAGGCTGCCGGAGATCAGGCTGTAGCCCAGATGCAGCCGGTTGTTGAACAGCAGCATGCCGAACAGGCCGTACACGATCGACGGGATGCCCGAGAGCGTCTCCGTCGCCAGCCGCACCAGCTTCACCAGGCGGCTGCCCTTCTTCGCGTATTCCACCAGGTACACCGCCGCGCCCACGCCCTCGGGCACGGCCAGCAGCAGCGCCATCGCCGTCATCGTGCAAGTGTTCACGATGGCCGGCAGCATCGACTGGTTCTCGCTGGTGTAGTGCAGCGAGAACAGCGCCGGCTTCAGGTTCGGCACGCCGCGGATGAGGACATAGCCGATCAGAAAGCCCAGGATCAGCACCGTCGCCGCAGCAGCCGCGTGCACCGCCACGCGCAGCAGCACGCTCTGCGCCCAGATGCGCCGTGCCGTCCAGTACCTCTGCCGCTCCTGCCTTCGTCTCTTCTTTTCTTCCGTCATCCTCTGTCCCTTCCCTTCAGCGCGGAGAACGCCAGATTGATGAGCAGGATGAACACGAACAGCACCACGCCCGTGGCGATGAGCGCCTCCCGATGCAGGCCCGCCGCGTAGCCCATCTCCAGCACGATGTTGCCCGTCAGCGTGCGCACGCCCTGCAAAATGCCCTTGGGCATGCGCGCCTGATTGCCCGCGACCATGATGACCGCCATTGTCTCGCCCATGGCGCGGCCCAGGCCCAGCACGATGCCCGCCAGCACGCCGGAGCGTGCCGCCGGCAGCACGGTGGAAAAGACGCTGCGCTCATGCGTCGCACCCAGCGCCAGAGAGCCCTCGTAATAGCTGCGCGGCACCGCGCGGATCGCCGGCTCCACCACGCCGATGATCGTCGGCAGGATCATGATCGCCAGCAGGAGCGACGCCGTCAGGATGGAGTTGCCCTTCCCCTGAAACGGCTCGCCCAGCGTGCGCACCGCCGGCACCAGCACCACGATACCGAAGAAGCCGTACACCACCGACGGGATGCCCGCCAGCAGCTCAATCGCCGGCTTGATGAAGCGATAGACCTGTGCGGGGCAGAAGTACGCCAGGTACACCGCCGTCAGCAGCGCCACCGGCACGCCGATGAGCAGCGCAAGCCCGGTCACATAGACGCTGCCCACGATCATCGGGAAGATGCCGTAGATCTCCGCGCCCGGCCTCCACGTCCTGCCCAGAAGGAACCGGCCGAAGCCGATCTCCTTCATGGCAGGCACGCCGCTTGAAATCAGGAACACGCAGATCAGGGCCACGCATGCTACCGAAACCAGCGCAGTAAACAGGAAGACGATTTTCATCGCCTTCTCTTTGAATGTTTTCATGTCCGCTTTCTCACAGCTCGTTCCACACCGTCGTTTCGCCGGTGTAGATCGCGCCAATCTGCTCGAGGCTCAGATTCTCGACCGGGTTTTCGTTGTTGACAATCACGGCGATGCCGTCCATCGCGATCGCGGTGCTCGTCAGCTCGGCGGCCTCCGCTTCCTTCAGCTCGCGGCTGGCCATGCCGATCTCGCAGCTGCCCTCCATGGCGCTGGTCATGCCGGTGGTGGAGTCGCTCGTCTGAATCTCAATCTCCACGCCGGTGTTCGCCGCCATGTACGCCTCAGCCAGCTTTTCCATCACCGGAGAGACGGAGGAGGAACCTGCCACGACCACCTTGCCGGTGACGCCCGCAGCCTCGTAGGCCGCCGCGTCATCGCTGCCGACGTAGCCGTTGGCATTGACGATCGCCTGACCCTCGCTGCTGAGGATATAGGCGATGAAGTCCTTGCCCGCGTCGCTCAGCGCGTCTTCCTTCCAGGCGATGTTGAACGGACGCGCGACCTTGTACGCACCGCTCTTCACGTTCTCGGCGGTCGCTTCCACGCCTGCCACCTTCACGGCCTTCACGCTGTCGTTCAGGGAGCCCAGGGAGATGTAGCCGATCGCATAGGTGTCGCCCGCGACGGTGGTCATCATGACCGCGGTGTTGTTGGTGATCTGCGCGTCCTCGGTGGTCATGTCCACCTTCTTGCCGTCGATCTTCTGCTCCACGCCGGTCAGCTCCACAAACGCACCGCGCGTGCCGCTGCCGTCCTCACGGGAGATCACGTCGATCTGCTTGCCCGCATCAAACTCGGCCACCGCCGCGCTCGCCATCAGGCACAGGGCCGCCGCGCCGCAGAGCATCTTCTTCATCATGTTCTTCATAAGACACACTCCTTATCCATGTCGCATTCATTCACTTGTCTTGCCGCTCCCTCTCGGGAACGTCGTCATTGTATCGCCGGCGTGTTAAGCGCGAAAGCGTGGTCATGTAAAGAACATGAAAAGAGTATCTGAAGCGGAACGGCCTTTTCGCAGCGCGAACCCTCATTGCATGCAGCAGGGGACACCCCCTGCAAGTCCATTCCGGCACACGAAAAGGCACTGGCCGTGCATGAAACACAGTCAGTGCCTTGATGAATATGATCGGAATGACGCCTTGAGCGGGCAGGACGCGTTACGGGGTCAGGCGGGTCGGGCCGCGGAAGATGAACATCGCTTCCTTGATGGTCATGCCCAGCAACAGCATGGTCAGGCGGTCGATGCCCAGGCCGAAGCCGCCGTGCGGCGGGCAGCCGTACTTGAAGAACTCGGTGTAGAACTTCACGTCCTCATCCAGGCCCTTCTCCTTCGCCTGCGCGCAGAGCTGCTCATAACGGTGCTCGCGCTGCGCGCCGGTGGTGATCTCCACGCCGCGCCAGATCAGGTCATAGCCCTGCGGCACGCCGTTCTCGTCGCGCATGTGGTAGAACGCGCGCTTCTCCGCGCTGTAATCGGTCACGAAGAGGAACTCGTGGCCGTACTTCTTCTTCACCCAGTCGAACGTCAGGTGCTCGGCCTCGGTGGTCAGGTCGCCCTTCTCCTCCTCAGGCACCTTGTAGCCGAACTCCTTCTCGAGTTCCGCGTACAGGTCGGCCAGCTTGATCTGCGGGAACGGCAGCGTCGGGACCTCCAGCGGCACGCCGAAGACCTCCTCCAGCTCCTTGCCATAGGCCTCCTTCACCTTGCCCAGCGCGTAGGTCAGCAGCTCAGCCTCCAGCGCCATCACGTCCTGATAGCTCTCGATGAAGCTGAACTCCAGGTCAAAGCCGGAGAACTCGGTGGTGTGCTTGCTGGTGAAGCTCTTCTCCGCGCGGAAGACCGGGCCGACCTCGAAGATGCGCTCAAAGCCGGCGGCCATGGCCATCTGCTTGTAGAACTGCGGGCTCTGTGCAAGGTAGGCGTTGCGGTCGAAGTACTTGACCTCGAACACGTCCGCGCCGGACTCGGAGGCCGCGCCGATCAGCTTCGGCGTGTGGATCTCCAGGAAGTTTCTGCTCAGCAGATACTCACGCATCGCGCCCACAAGCACGGTCTGGATCTTGAAGAGTAGCTGATTCTTCTCGGTGCGCAGGTCGACCCAGCGGTAGTCGATGCGCTGGTCGATGGAAGAGCGCTCGTGGCCCTTGCGCGCCTCGCGGTCGATGGGCAGCGGCGCGGCGATGCTCTCGACGATGATCTTCCTGGGATAGATCTCCACGCCGCCCAGCTTCACATACTCGCTTTCGACAGCCTTGCCGATGACGGTGATGACGGAGTCGGGGGTCAGGGAATTGACCGCAGCGTCAAGCTCCGGATCCTCGTTCTTCTCCACGGTCACCTGCACCTTGCCGGTAATATCCTTGAGCACGATGAAGGCCATCTTGCTCTTATTGCGGATGGTGTCCACAAAGCCGCAGACCTTGATCTCCTCGGCGCCGCGCACATTGGCCGCATACGTTCTTTCCATAGGTGTTCCCTCCATAATCAAGCGGGCAGAATCCCGCCGAATCATTATTGACCAGATTTTATTATACCGTGAATTTCCTGCAAATCAAGCCCTTCATGCAAAAAAAGCAGGCTGTGCCTGCTGCATAACGGTTTTTGCAATTCTGATCACAAGAGAAGAAGGCACGCAGATCACCATTCTGCGTGCCTGTCCCCTTGAAGAAGCGTATTCTGGAGGATTTCCAATGAAGACCGGTCAATTGGTGATGCGCTTTTTCTCGCTGTTGGACACGATCACGGTACCGACCAGGTCGCCCAGGCAGTTCATCATGGTATAGCCCATGTCAATCAGCGAGAAGATGCCGGAAACCAGCGCCACCACTTCCAGCGGCAGACCGAAGGCCTCCACGACGATCGCAATGGAAACAATGCCGCCGCCCGGAACGCCGCCGGCGCCGGTCGTCAGGATCAGGGAGATGAGGATCACGCGCAGCAGAACGCCGATGGACAGCGGCGCGTTGACACACTGCGCGGCAAAGAGGAAGGTGATCGCCAGCATGATGCCGTTGCCGTCCTTGTTGATCTGGGAGCCAAGCGGCAGCGTGAAGCTGGAAATGGAGCGCGGGACCTCCAGATCGTCCGCGCACTGAAGGTTCACCGGCACGCACGCCAGCGATGAGCTGGTGCCCAACGCGGTGACGATCAGCGGAGATGCCTTCTTGATAAACCGGATCGGATTCATGTGCGTGAAGACGAACAGCAGGATGCAGTACACGCAGATGTGCAGAAGGACGGCTGTGTAGCTCGCGCCCAGATACTTGGCGAGGAAGCCGAAGAGCTGCGCGCCGTAGGTACCCACGGTGCAGGCGATGAGGGCGCAGATGCCGATGGGTGCATAGCCCATGATGATACCGACCAGCTTGTTGAACAGGTTCGCCAGAAGCGTCACTCCGCGAGCGATCGGTTTGCGCTGCTCCTGAGGCATGAACAGGATCGCGACGCCCACGAAGGCAGAGAATACGACGATCTGATCAAAGGTGCCGTTGGAGAGCGCGGCAAAGATGTTGGAGGGGATCAGGTTGACAATCGTCTGACCCAAGCTCGGGATTTCGGAGATTGCACCGTTGTATTCGCCGGAGAGCTCAAATCCTACGCCGGGCTTGAAGACCGTACCGACAAACAAGCCCATGCAGATGGCCACAGCGGTGGTGACGAAGTAGTATACCATGATCTTTCCGCCGATACGGCCGAAGTTCTTGGGATCATCCAGTGCCGAGATGCCCGCGATCAGATTCACCACGATCAGCGGAAGCGCAGCCATCTTGAGCAGGTTCAGGAAAATCGTACCCAACGGCTTGATGACGGTGATCTTTTCTCCGAACAGGATGCCGAGGATTGCGCCGATGATCATCGCGCCCAGAAGCTTGACGAGCAGCGATGTTTTCTTATACTTTTCCCACATACGCATAATCTCCCTCTGTATATTCTGTTGTCAGTCCTACGGCGGCGCTTATTTCGCCAGCGCGCCGACGCTGTGCAGCGCATCGCTGACGGTGTCCATCTGCTCGTAGGTATTGTAGAAATCGATACCCAGGCGAATATATCCGCCCCGCATCGTGCAATGGATGTGTTTGCTTTTGAGAATCTCGATGACCTCCTGCTCATGCTCCTTGGGATAATAAATGCACACGATGCCGGACCAGTGCTTTTCGTCTCTAGGCTGAACGACTTGCAGCGGCAGATCCGCAATCTTTGTGCGCAGATACCTTTCCAATCCCAGCACATGTGCCTCAATGTTGGGCACGCCCAATTCCAGCAGCAATTCCACACCCTTATCCACGGCCAGGATGCAGTTATAGCTCAGGTTACCGCTTTCAAAGCGCCGCGCATGCGGATACCACTCCAGCGATTCAAAGTTGCTGGTCACGCTCGGCGGAGAGACATGGCTCACGGTGCTCTGATAGCCAGCATACGGCGGGATGATCTGACCGACGATCCTGTCGCTGCAATAGATGAAACCGCAGCCCAGCGATCCGAGAAGGCCTTTGTTTGAGCCGGCAACGAGATAGTCAATGCACATCTCCTGCACATTCATCTCGATGCGGCCCAGCGTCTGAATGCCGTCCACCGCGAAAACTACGCCGCGCGCGCGGCATGCCTCGCCAAGCGCTTTCAGATCGGCCATAAAGCCGGTGGAAAACTGCGCGCTGGAAACGATCAAAACCTTTGTGTGCTCATCGATTGCGCCGATCATCTTTTCTGTGGAGATTTCGTTGTTCTCGTGATGCACAATGTTCAGTGCAATGCCCCGGGTCTGATGCGCGTTGATCCAGGGAAAGAGCGTTGATTGATGCTCCTGATCCGCGATGACCACGTTGTCTCCGGGCTTCAGCGGATAGCCGGACGCAAGAATGCCCATGCCTTCCGCCGTATTCTTCACAAAGCCAATTTCGTGGTTATGCGCCGCGTGGATCATCTGCGCGAGCTTCGGTCGGCATCCGTGTACGATGCGCCAAGCTGTATCCACCACGCCCTCGCCGAAGCATTTCACATAGTTGTCCATGAAACTGCCGTAGGCCTGCTGCACGCGTTTGGGCGGCATGCACACCTGCGACACGTTTAAAAAGATTTCGCCATCGAGGAATCCGTATTCCTCGCGAATCAACTCCTGATTCAGCAAGCTGACACCTCCTCATGATCCGGTCTCCGCTCGCCTTGATCACCCGTCCGTCGGATTCTCAGTCCTCCGCGTCATTCAGGTAGTTATAGATGGTGTACTTGGACACGTCGTAATACCTGGCGACGATGTTCGCGGCATTCTTAATGGAAAACACGCCCCGGCGATTGAGATAACGGATGCCCTCGATCTTCTGGTCCCGGGTCATCAGAGCAACCGGCGTGCCAATCCTTTCAAGGGATTCCTTAATCATCGAATAGAGCATATCCTCCACATCGTGATAGACCACGGTATCGCCCGACTGGTTCTCCTCACTGCCAACCGTCTCCATGAAGAGTTGATTGAAACAATTGCGCATGTTCACCATGTCGGTGATGTCACTGTTGATGCACAGGCTGCCCAGCAGCTTTCCGTCGTCATCCTTGAGATAGATGGTGCTCGAGCGCAGCTGACGGCCATCGACGGTCTGCGTCGTGTAGCAGTAGCGTCCGTCGTCGCGGTGCTCTCCCTGCACGATTCTCAAACCGATGTCCGTTCCGCCCTTGCCGACGCTCCGACCGGTCACCTGACCGTTTTCAATCGCCACAATCGTCCGGGCGTACTCCTTGGAATAATCATGAACGACAAACTCACATTTCTCTCCGAAATGCTTCGAAAGTCCCTTGATCAAAACCTCCAGCAGCGGCTGCACTTCTTCGATGGATTTCAAGCTTCTCCCTCTCGCTTTCTTTATTCCTCCGTCCGAGGCTTGAGCGCAATCGCGTCAATTTCTACAAGGATACCGCGCAGCTGGCAGCCAAAGGTCGTGCGAGCGGGATATGGTTTGGGCATCATCTCACTGTATACCTCGTTCATCTCAGCGAAATGGCCAATATCCGACAGATAAACCGTTGTGCGCACGACATCCTCAAGGCCGCAGCCCGCTTCCCTCAGGACAGATTCGATATTTTTGAGTACTTGGCGCGTCTGATCTCGAATACCCTGCGCCATTCCTCCCGTCTCTGCATTTACAGGGCGCTGGCCGGCTACATACACATAGGGACCTGCGTCAATGCCCTGCGAATACGGACCCGCGGGGGACGGTGCATTGTTCGTGACGATCTGCTTTTTTTCCTGCATGCGTTGTCCCTCTTTCCAAAAGATTTTGATAAGTTTGCTAGCATCTTATCTTTCCGTTATCATTATCCCATATTTTCCGCTTTGATGTCAACTAATTTTTTATTAATTGCAAAAATTTTTTAAGATTCTCCGGATGAAAAAAACATACGGTCATAATCAGCACGCAGGAATTGACAATTCAGCTTTTGCATAGTATAATACAGCAAGTATGTACCCGTAGCTCAGTTGGATAGAGCGTCAGACTCCGACTCTGAAGGCCACAGGTTCGAATCCTGCCGGGTACACCAGATCAAAAGTCCTTGATTTTGCTGGAAAAATCGAGGGCTTTTTCTTTTATTCATATGGGGGATTACGCAAAAGCACATGGTCTTGATAAACACCGGCGGGCGCGGCTGTGAACCTAGCCAAGTACGATGTCACACGTTGATTGGGATAATCCGGCAACGTCCTACTCTCCCGGGCGTTCGACGCGGGCTTCTTTGCGTCCACAGGACGCCGCCATGGCCGAACCTAACCAAGTACAATGTATGCACATTGGTTGGGATGACTGGATAATAAAAACCCTACCGATGGGATATGAAAAGAGCCCCAGCTCAAGCTGTTCTGCGTCATGTCGCTCCCGGCCGCCTGCTCACCTAGCCAAGTACGATGTATGCACATTGGCTTGAAAACTACTCAGACAATTAGGTCTTTATCAGGCCCAAAAAGAAATCAACCCCACATCTGTGGGGCTGATTTCTTTTTGGGATCCGGCAACGTCCTACTCTCCCGGGCCGTCTCCAGCCAAGTACCATCGGCGCTGAAAGGCTTAACTTCTGTGTTCGGTATGGGAACAGGTG
>SFET01000043.1 GCA_004557125.1 Clostridiales bacterium
TTCCGCGGCGAATATTTCCTGGGTGGTATCACAGTGAATCTTGACTACAGAAGTATCGTGAATCGTTTGGTTTCCAGGCTTATCTATGATTTCATGTATCTGGGGCGTGACCGCAGCGTACCGCTCAAAAAGTCTGTTCTGCATCCCGAAGCCCCGGTCAGCAAGTAATCTCCAGATCAAGCCCCTATGCGAATCAGATCGCATAGGGGCCGTCTCTGTATCGCTGTAGTCCGTATTTTTATGGCTTGCGCGGCTCATGGGCGGATCGCTTTGCAGGATTGCATCCTGAAAGACGGAAGGAAAAACATTATTTGTGAGCGAAATAGAAAGATCAACAGACATGCACGCCTATTTCAAACGATCGGCGTGTTGCATTGCAGAAGATCCGGCCATGCTGGGAGGAGAGAAACCATGAGCAGAACGAAGGCCATGCTGGCAGAGCTGAAACGGCTGGATCAGATGATCCCGTCCGCAGATGAAATGACCGCCCGCGAGTATCTCTGCGCAGACGGACGAGCACAGATTGATGTCAACCTGTTTGACGGCGCAGAGCTTTTCAATCCGCTGACCTACCAGAAGCAGCGGGACCTGAATAGCGCGATTTACGATCTGATTGACGAAAAGCTGTACACAATCCCGCTCAAATATCCGGTGAGAATTTGCTTTCATGGATGCTTGCCGGATGAAGAGACGCAGCAGGCGGTGCGCGATGTTATTCAGGAACACTATATGTACACCCTGCGGGATAAAAAGGAGGATTTGCGGATCAACCGGCTGAAGACGGTCTGCCTGGCCCTGTTTGGCGTGGCGCTTCTGACGCTCTATTTCGCACTGGAGCTTTCCGCTTCCAATCCGGTGTTTATGGAATTGCTGAGCATCGCCGGATGGGTCGCCGCATGGGAGGCGGTGGACAGCTGGTTCCTCGAGCGCAAGTCCATCAAACTGGAATACCTGTCCGCCGGACAGGCGGTTTTATCCGAAGTCATCTTTTCAGAGGAATAAGTATTGTACCTAAAAGGCTGGCCGTACATTGTGCAGTCAGCCTTTTCTCATGCGCGTTTCATGCCGTCATCTGGGGCGATTCCCTGTCGGATGAGCCGGTCGGCCAGCTCAGCCATGTCGTCGGCAGCTTCCGCACAGTGATTCTGAAGCCACGCACGCACGAGCCCGACGCAGCCCAGCACGCCAAAGGCGTAGCGATATTCGAATTCGGCCTCCGTGAGGCCGTCGGGGTGCGTCAGCCAGTCGGCGCGGATGCGCTCTTCCACGACATCGCTGAGACGCTGGAGGAACTTGATATCGCCGTTGGTGCTCAGAAGCGTGCGGCACATCTCCTCGTTTTCGGCGATGAAGTGAAACAGGTCGCTGAACATGGGCTGTGTCTGGCTGAGAATCCGCCCCTCCTGATGGGCGGAGATGATCTGATTAAACCGCTCGAAGATCTCTGTCTCGATCTGCTCCAGCATATCAAAGATGTCGCGATAGTACAGGTAAAACGTTCCCCGATTTACATCCACCAGATCGGCAAGCTCCCTCACGGTGATGTCCTTAATCTGCTTTTCCTGCATCAGCTGGATCAGCCCCTGAGTGAGCAGTTTTTTCGTGCGCCGTACCCGACGGTCTTCTTTCTTTTCAGTCATGGAAACTCCTTCTTTAATAAACACTTTTTTATAATCTGTTGATTATCCGTCTTCTATCTTTGAAACTGTCTGATAACCACCGCTTGCGAAGAATAGTGTTTATTGATTTTCATCATGCTTTGTATTATACTGCACTTCGTTGATAAATTCAACACTTGTTTATTAAAACGAATATAATTGAAAAAAGGAGAAGCTGTTGTGAACCGAATGGCAAAATGGCTTGTCAAGCATCGTGTGGTTGTGGTCATCATCTGCCTGCTGCTGATGATTCCTTCCATCATGGGCATGACGGCCACAAAGGTAAAATACGACCTTTTATACTATCTACCGCAGGATCTGGATACCGTCAAAGGACAGGAAATCCTGATGGAGGACTTTGGCAAGGGCGCGTTCTCTCTCTGCCTTACGGAGGGCATGACCGAGGCGGCACAGGCCGGTCTGGAGGAGGCCGTCCGCCAAGTCCCCCATGTGGAATCCGTGATCGGTTATGCCTCAATTCTCCGCGGTGCGCTTCCGGCAGAGATTCTGCCGGATGAGGTGCGAGAGGTCTTTCAGAAAGAGGACATGCGGCTTATGGCTGTGTTCTTTGACGAGACCTCCTCTGCGGAGGGCACGATGGAGGCCATTGAGACCATCCGCAGGATAGCGGGGGAAAGGTGCTTTGTGTCCGGCCTGTCCGCGGTGGTGACGGATACCAAGGCGCTCGTGGAGGAGCAGGAGGGCATCTATGTGGCCATTGCCGTGGCGCTGTGCTGTCTAGTGCTGATGATGACGATGGATTCCTTCCTGCTGCCGCTGATTTTCCTGTGCTGCATTGGCGTGAGCATCCTGTGGAACATGGGCAGCAACTGCTTTTTCGGGGAGATTTCCTACATCACCAAGGCCGTGGCTGCTGTGCTACAACTGGGCGTGACGCTGGATTATTCCATCTTCCTCTGGCACAGCTACAAGGAGCAGAAGGGACTGACGGAGGATAAGGACGAGGCGATGGCCCGCGCCATTGGACAGACGTTTACATCTATTCTGGGCAGCAGCCTGACTACGGTGGCCGGCTTCGTCTCCATCTGCTTCATGAGCTTTACTTTGGGCCGTGACCTTGGCATTGTCATGAGCAAAGGCGTCATACTGGGCGTTCTGGGCACGGTGAGTCTGCTGCCCTGTGTGATCCGAATGATGGACAGGGCGATTGAAAAGACCTCTCACAAGCCCCTTCTGCCCGATGTGGGTGGAATCGGCCGTTTTGTGGTCAAGCACAATAAAGCCCTGTGCGTCCTTCTGATCGTCGCGTGCATTCCGGCCTTTTACGGCTACAATCACGTCGATGTGTATTACGACATGAGCTCCTGCCTGCCGGAAACGCTTGCCTCTGTGAAGGCGAATGAAAAGCTGGCAGATGCGTTCGATGTTTCCACCACGCATCTGGCGCTGATCGATTCGGATGTAGCGCAAAAGGACGTCTGCGCGATGGCCGATGAGATGGCGGCAGTGGATGGCGTGCAGCAGGTTCTATGTCTGGATAGTTTGCTGGGGCCCGGCATCCCGGAGAGCATCTTGCCGGATGAGACGGTATCCCTGCTCAAGAGCGGAAGCTATCAGATGATGCTGATTTCCTCGTCCTATGTGATCTCCTCCGATGCCGTAAACGAGCAAATTGACCAGCTCAATGCGATCCTCAAGGAGTACGACAAGGGCGGAATGCTCATCGGCGAGGCCCCCTGCACCAAGGATCTGATTGCCTGCACGGATCACGATTTCAAGGTGGTCAGCGTCATTTCGATTGCAGCCATCTTCGTGATTATTGCGTTGGTGCTGCGCTCCGTTTCCCTGCCCGTGTTCCTAGTGGCGATCATTGAGCTTGCGATTGCGCTCAACCTGTGCATCCCCTATTACACGAACACGACGCTGCCCTTTGTGGGGCCTATTCTCATTTCGACCATCCAGCTCGGCGCGACGGTGGATTACGCGATTCTGATGACCACTCGCTATAAACAGGGACGCTGCAGCGGAAAGGACAAAAAGACTGCCGTTGGCGAGGCTGTCGCTTCTTCGGCGCAATCCGTTCTGGTGAGCGGCATCGGATTCTTTGCGGCGACCTTCGGCGTCGGCTTGTATTCCAATGTAGACATCATTTCCTCGATGTGCCGGCTGATTTCCCGCGGCGCGCTGTGCTCGGTCGTGGTGGTGCTGTTCCTGCTGCCGGCGCTGCTTCTGGCAGCAGATGGGCTGATTGTGCATACGACCCTGAACATGAAGAACAAAACAGAAAGGACGCAAAGCGTATGAAAAGGCGGATTTTCACTCTGATGCTGGCGCTGTGTATGGCGGTCAGCTGTACGGCAAGCGCAGAGACGGTTAAGCACGAGCGCGTGTTTGCCGTGACGGATGGGATGGGAACGGTACGCACGCTGATTGATAGCGTGCGCTTGGAAAACGGTGATGGTCTCGATGAAATCATCGACCGGACCATGCTCCAAAGTGTTGAAAACGTGGGAGGAGACGAAGCGTTTACCACAGAGGGGGATTTGCTGATCTGGCAGGCAAACGGAGAAAGCATCACCTATCAGGGCACGGCGGATCAATCGCTGCATGTCACACCGGTGGTGGCCATCACGCTGGATGGTGAGGAAGCCGCGCTGGATGACGTGCGAAATGGCAGCGGAGAGATGACGCTGACGGTTGACTATCAGATGGCGGCGGAAATCCCGTATTTAGCGGTGAGCGTCCTGCCCCTTGATGTGGAGCACATGCGCGATGTTGTCATCAGCAATGGCACTGTGGTGAACGAAGGCGCAGGCAGCGTGGCCATTGGCTGGGCGGTTCCCGGCGCGGACGAGAGCCTTGAGCTGCCTTCCGGCTTTACGCTGACGGCGCAGGTGGATCATGCAGATTTGAGCTTTATGATGACTGTTGCCACTGCGCAGCCCCTTGATGTGCTGTGCACGGAGGCTGCGCCGCATATCGATGACCTTCGTGATGAAGTGGCGGACATCATCGACGGCTTGACCGCGCTCAGAGACGGAACGGAAATGGCTGATGGTGAGGGCGAACTGCGTGAAGGGCTCGCCGCGATGCTGACATTGTTTGACGGTGCGGATACCCTTGACGAAGGCGCTGAAGCAATCTCCAATGGAGCGGACAATCTGGATGACGGTGCAGCTTCGCTGGAGACAGGGCTGTCCGCCTTGGCAGAAAACAACGAAGCGCTGAATCAAGGCGCAGCGCAGCTGTTTGCCGCAGTGCTGGATACGGCCAATGCCCAGCTTGCTGCCGCCGGCCTTGAGGCTGCTGGAATTACGCTGCCTGCGCTGACGGCGGAGAATTATGCCGACGCGCTACAAGCGGCAATGGATCAGATCGATCCTGAAACGCTGACAGCTATGGCGACAGAGGCCGCCCGCGAGCAGGTGCGTGCCGAGGTCATGAAGCAGGAAGAGGCTGTTCGTCAGGGCGTCTCTCAGGCCGTGGAGGCTCAAGTCATGGAGGGAGTTCTCGCTTCCGCTGGCTTGTCCATGACGGCGGAGGACTACGCCGCGGCGGTCAAGGCAGGCCGGGTGGAAGAAGCGCAGGCCAAGCAGATTCACGCCGCTGTGGAGCAGATGATGGCTTCCGAAGAAGTCAAAGCACAGATGGAGGAGGCCGTCGCTGACCAGATCGACAAACTGGTTGAAGAAAACGTGGCCTCGGAAGCTGTACAGACGCAGATTGAGGAAGGAGTTGCACCGGCTAAGGCGGCATGGGAATCGTTAAGTGGCCTGAAGTCGCAGCTGGATGCGGTCAATGCGTTTGTGACAGGGCTTGGCGATTATACCAATGGCGTGGCGCAGGCAGCTACGGGTGCATCGACGCTGCATGAAGGCACCTCCCAGCTGAGCAGCGGTGCGGCGCAGCTCAAGAAAGGAACAGGTGCGCTCAAAGAGGGCCTTGAAAAGCTGAAGTCTACGCTTACCGGCGACGTGCTTGACCTCATGACGGATGATGTGCAGAAGGCCATCGAAATCTTTGACAGCACTGCGGATCAGCTGGACAACGGCATGAACTTTGATCTGGTTGCCGAAAGCATGGCTCATGATCTTGTGTTCATCATCCGCACAGATCTGAAGAACTAAACTGAAAGATTTCCTTGCAAAAGCGGCAAAGAATTTCCACGAATGACGAGAGGAGTATGTTATGTGCCCGGAATCGAGTTGTCAGCTACCCCACCCGTCAGCATCGGAAATACGGTGATTGATGTACAAAGTCGGATTGTCGTGATTCAGGGCGATAGGGTTGAATCTACCAGCAAAGAATTTGACTTGCTTTGTTTCTTTGCCAAATATCCAAATTGGGCGCTCACTAGGGGACAGATATTAGACTCAGTGTGGGACGATTCGCCTGCCGCAACTTATCATGCGGTTGAAAATACGATATTGGAGCAAACGACATGAAGTAAAGCATCATAAAAGCCGGAAGTACACAGGCATAAAGAAAAGCACTGATATTGCAAGCATTGCGCTTATGAATATCGGTGCTTTTCTTTATTGCACGGTGCGATGGCGTCTTGTTTATTGCCGTTCGCCCCCACAGCCTCCTGATTTTTTCACCCTGAAAGAAGGAGGCTGTTTTATGGCTAAGATCAATTTGCGAAATATCTATCCATATTATAAGCAGGATTACTTTATAGAGGTTTCAGATGAAGTGGCAGAAGCATTATTTCATTTTGAGCGCAGCAGTCATGCTCATGAACGTAAGATTCGCAGGCATAAAGCGTATTATTCTTTGGATCGCGCTGATGGTATAGAGAAGGACATCGTATTTCTCATGTGTTCTCCAGAAGAAATTTATGAACACAAAATGGCAAAGAGAGAATTGTACTTCGCTATGGCGACGCTTCCTGAAAAACAGGCTAGGCGTATCTATGCTCACTTTTTTCTAAAGAAGAGTGTCGCGGAAATTGCTAGGGAAGAAGGTGTTAGTTGGACAAGTGTTGATAGAGGAATCAGGCAAGGATTAGCACGCATTGGGAAAATACTGGAAAAATCGTAAAAGGGATGCTGATTTAATCCCCAAAATGTCCTGATTAGTGAAGGGACCTTTCCCCCGATGTACTTTGACAACTGCACACACAGTTTACAGGTACAGCTTCCCATGTGGCGGAGCGACGAATGGAGCGGCGCGGCGATGGTACGAGCCGGAGCGATTCACGCATTCCATTGATCCTGCTGTGGCAGGCAGGGCGCGACGATGCTGCACGGGCATAATGAGACTTCCTCACGGCCCCTCGATGACTGGAGGGGAGTTCCTGCTATGCGCGTCAATCTAAATGATAACGGCTCGGTGGGGCTATGTTGCGGATGAGCCGTCCGCAGCCTGTAACGGGAAAATGGGTGTTTATTTTCGGGAGAGCAGACATCATGAAACGGATATTCGTCTGAAAGTGATATGAGATGCCTGCTCTCCTATTTGAGTGTGACTGATTTGCCTAATAGACATCTGAAGCCGTGCGGCAGGGCAGGGCTCTACCGCGTAGGCCCGAGGTGTCCCTTATTTTATTTTCATGTGCGCCGGATAGCATAGCAAACCGACGCAGAATATCACTTCTGGAAAAGCAGGCGGCGAGTATCCCTTTCGGGGAGATTCGAAGCGTCTGCTTTTCCGTATCCTTGTGTTTCCCTGTGCATCTGGATTACAATGCCTGTGCAAGACATCCGATGCACCATGACAGATTTACTCTGAGTGTCCTTCTGCAAAGCATCGGCCTCGGTTACAAAGCAGAGGGACTTACAGCACTTGGTCGGAAATGCAGCCGGCATCATGCCGGTTCAGAAAGGAGGCAACCATGAGGTATCCTTCGACAAGCTCCGGCACGAGCACGCCGCCTTCCTCCATGACCTATCGCGTGGAGGACATTGCGCGGATTCTGGATATTGGCCGCTCGTCCGCCTACAATCTCGTCCGCCAGGGGCATTTCAAAACGGTCAGAATCGGCTCGGCAATTCGCATTTCACGGAAGTCCTTCGATGAGTGGTTGGAATCACAGAACATGTGACCACACAGGAGGCTTTGCAATGGCATCTATCGTAAAACGTGGAAAACGGTACAACGTCGTTTACAACTATACGGACGAACGGGGTGAAACCAAACAGAAGTGGGAATCCTGCAAAACCTATAAGGAGGCGCAGGCCCGCAAGGTGACCGTCGAATCGGAAATGCTCAAGGGCACGTTCATTGAGCCGCGAAAGCAGACGGTCGAGGAATTCCTGTGGGACTTCGTGAAGCTCTACGGAGAAAAGAAGTGGGGCGTGTCCATGTACAACGCCAGCTGCGCGCTGATCGTCAACTACATCATTCCCCTGATCGGGCAGAAGCAGATGCAGGAGATCAACCCGCGCGCGGTGGACGAGTTCATTCAGAGGCTGCGCACCACGCCGTCCGTGACCACCCGGACGCACAAGGCGACCAGCAAGTACCTGACCGACAGCAACATCGAGAAGATTTTCAAGCTGATGCGCTGCGCGTTCAAGCAGGCGGTGCGCTGGGAGATCATCGGGAGAAATCCCTTCGATAACGCGATCCTGCCCCGGACACATTACAAGAAGCGGGAAATCTGGAACGCAGACACCATTCGTCAGGCGCTGGACGCCTGTACGGAGAGCAAGCTGTACATCGCCATGAACCTGTCGTTTGCCTGCTCCCTCCGTCTCGGAGAAATCCTCGGCCTGACCTGGGATAACGTCCACATCAGCGACGCCGACATTGCCGCCGACGATGCGTGGATCTACATCGACAAGGAGCTGACCCGCGCGACGCAGCGCGCCATCGACATGCTCGGTGAAAAGGATGTCTTCTATATCTTTGAGCCGGTCATGAAAAATACGGCGACGCGCCTGATTCTCAAGCGTCCCAAGACGGAGAGCAGCGTTCGCAAGGTTTGGCTGCCCAAGACGGTTGCCTACATCCTGCGGGAATGGCAGAAGGCGCAGACGGAGATGAAGGAGTTCCTCGGCAGCGAATACGAGGATTTCAACCTGGTCATCTCCTACAGGAACGGGCGTCCCTGTGATGCCCGGATGATTGAAAAGGCGTTCAGCGACCTGAAGAGAGAAGCGGGGCTGCCCAACGTGGTCTTCCACTCGCTGCGCCACTCCAGCACCACCTACAAGCTGAAGCTGAATCACGGCGATCTGAAGGCCACGCAGGGCGATACGGGCCACGCGGAGACGGACATGATCACGAAAATCTACGCGCATATTCTCGATGAAGACCGCAAGATCAATGCGCAGAAATTTGAGGCCTCGTTCTATGCCAATCCGGATTTGCGCTCGGTCAGGGCACCGCAGGAGCAGAAAAATTTTTCACAGCCCCAGCCGGCGCAGGACGTCAGCGACTTTGCCACCCTGCTGCTTCAGCTCCAGAAAAAGCCGGAGCTCGTCAGCTCCCTGGCGGCGCTGATTCGCGGCTAGACGTGGCGATTAGCAGTTTTCTTAGCAGATGGCCTTCGGCCCCTGCAAACGGTTCGTTTCCATTTAGCAGATGATCCGGCAAGGCGCTGCGCCGGAAGAAGGGAGGAATGCGATCAAAAGCGCAACAAAAAAAACACCGCAAACCCTTGAGTTTACGATGTTTTTGGCGCATCCGGCGGGATTTGAACCCACGGCCCCTCGCTTAGGAGGCGAGTGCTCTATCCAGCTGAGCTACGGATGCATACACGTTTTAACCCTCGTCAGGGCCTGCGAACTCCTTGCGCTTAGGAGGCGGTCGCTCTATCCTGCTGAGCTACGGATGCAGTTACTGTCCCGGTTTCGCTTGAAACCGCTAATACGGTATTATAGGCGAAACCGGGACAAAAGTCAATCCGGTTTGACAAACTCGGGAAAAACGGCGGTTACTTCTGCTTGTCACCCAGGGAGATGCCCATAGCGCGGGCGGCGCGGATCTCGTGGCCGTCGCGCGGGACAAACTTGGTCTTGCCGGCGACGGTAGAGAGCGGGTTATGCGTGACGACGTTGTTCGTCATGCCGACCGCCTGGCCGTACTGCTCGCCCGCGATGAGCTGCGCGGCGTGCACGCCGAAGTTGGTGGAGAGCATGCGGTCGTAGGCGCTCGGGGAGCCACCGCGCTGCATGTGGCCCGGGATGACGGCGCGCGCCTCGATCTCCGGCATCTTCTCCTGGATGACCTTCGCCAGATGGTTGGCGATGCCGGAGAAGCCGATCTCCTGACGGTACGCCGCGCGCTCCTTCTTCTTCATCTTGGCCTCGTCCACGGACATCGCACCCTCGGCGACGGCGATGATGGAGAAGGTCTTGCCGTGCTCGGCGCGGTCGCGCAGCGCGTCACAGACGACGTCCAGATCGTACGGGATCTCCGGCAGGAGGATGATGTCCGCGCCGCCGGCCACGCCGGAGTAGAGCGTCAGCCAGCCGGCCTTGTTGCCCATGATCTCGATGACCATGACGCGGCCGTGGCTGGCGGCGGTGGTGTGCACGCGGTCGATGACGTCAGTGGCGATGTCCACGGCGGAGTGGAAGCCGAAGGTGACGTCCGTGCCCCAGATGTCGTTGTCAATCGTCTTGGGCAGGCCGATGATGTTGAGCCCCTCCTCGGAGAGCAGGTTGGCCGTCTTGTGCGTGCCGTTGCCGCCCAGGCAGACCAGGCAGTCCAGCTTCATCTTCTTGTAGTTCTGCTTCATCGCCTTGACCTTGTCGACCTGGTCGTCCTCGATGACGCGCATCATGCTGAACGGCGTGCGGCGGGTGCCCAGGATGGTGCCGCCCAGGGTCAGGATGCCGGAGAAGTCGCTCTGCTTCATCTCGCGGTAATTGCCTTCGATCAGACCGGCATAGCCGTCCTGGATGCCGACAATCTCCGTATCAAAGAGCGAGTAGCTGGCGCGCGCAACGCCGCGGATGCAGGCGTTCAGACCGGGGCAGTCGCCGCCGGCGGTGAGGATACCGATGCGTCTTTTCATGATATGCAGCCTCCTGACGATGTGGATTGCCCGTAAAGCGGGGGACGTCTTGTAAATACTGATTGTATTTTACCACCAAAGCGCTGCGGATACAAGCGCCGCACGGTGATTTTCATGGTACTTGAGCGCTTAACGGTGATCGGATGACTTGTTCATCCCGTACAAATTTACGCGTCCGCTTTTGCCGGAATCTTGACGGATAACAAACGCGGTGCTATACTGTTTATCGTAAACAGGATAAAGATGGATGCGGCTGTCCATGCGCCTGCGGGCGGGAAAGCAGCAGGCGGGTCCGGCGTGTCCAGCGTGGTCCGATTGAGATTGACCGGGAGGTTAGGGACATGATTCAGCTGAATGCTACGACACTCTCTTCCATTGATATGGCGCGCGGCGTCGCGCCCAAGACCGAGCGCGTGATTCAGTTTGGCGAGGGCGGCTTCCTGCGTGCCTTCTGCGACTGGATGATCGACAAGGCCAACGAGGCGGCCGGCATGGACGCGGGCGTGGTCGTCGTGCAGCCCATCGAGCGCGGCATGATCGGCATGCTCAACGCGCAGGACGGCCTGTATACCCAGATCCTGCGCGGTCAGGTTGACGGCAAGCCCATGAAGGACACCCGCATCATCCAGTGCGTGAAGCGCGGCATCTCCCCGTACGAGGACTTCGAGGGCTACCTCGCGCTGGCGCACAACAAGGACATGCGTTTCATCATCTCCAACACCACCGAGGCCGGCATCGTCTACACTGGCAAGGACAGCTTTGACGACAAGCCCCAGGCCTCCTTCCCCGGCAAGCTGACCCGCCTGCTGTATGAGCGCTTCACCGCGTTCGGCGGCGCGAAGGGCACCGGCTTCATCCTGCTGCCGTGCGAGCTGATCGACTACAACGGCCGCAACCTCAAGGAGTGCTGCCTCAAGACCGCCGACCAGTGGAACCTCGGCGATGCGTTCAAGACCTGGCTTGTGGAGGAGAACGTCTTCTGCTCCACGCTGGTGGACCGCATCGTGACCGGCTATCCGCGCGGCGAGGCCGAGCAGATCTGGGCGGAAATCGGCTACCAGGACAACATGCTCAACACCGCCGAGCCGTTCGGCCTGTGGGTCATCGAGGGCCCGGCCTGGATCGAGGATGAGCTGCCCTTCAAGAAGGCCGGCTGCAACGTCGTCTTCACCCAGGACGTCTCCCCGTACAAGCTGCGCAAGGTCCGCATGCTCAACGGCGCGCACACCTCCATGGTGCTGGGCGCGTACCTGGCCGGCCACGAGATCGTGGGCGACTGCATGGCCGACGAGACGATGCGCTCCTACATGAGCCAGGCGCTCTTCAACGAGATCATGCCGACGCTCGACCTGCCCAAGGCTGATCTGGAGGCCTTCGCTTCCGCGATCTTCGAGCGCTTCTCCAACCCGTTCAACCGCCATCTGCTGCTCTCCATCGCGCTGAACAGCCAGAGCAAGTTCCGCGCCCGCGTGCTGCCGACCATCAAGGAGTATGTGAAGCGCAAGGGCGAGCTGCCCAAGATCCTCACCTTCTCCATGGCCGCGTTCATCGCGTTCTACTGCGGCAAGAAGAAGGAGGACGGCTCCTTCGTGGGCGTGCGCGCCGCGGGCAACGAGTACCCGATCGCGGACGACCAGTTTGTGCTCGACTTCTTTGCCGGCATGCAGGGCAAGACCGCCGCGGAGATCGCGCATGCGGTGCTGACCAACGAGGCCTTCTGGGGCAGCGACCTGACGGCCGAGCTGCCGGGCTTCGAGGCCTCCGTGGCCGCGAGCCTCGCGGACATCCAGGCCGATGCGAAGGCCGCGATTGCGAAAGTTGTGGGCTGAGCGATGAGCAAGATCATGAAAATCACCGAGCGCGACAATGTCGCCGTCGCGCTCGAGCCCCTGAAGGCGGGCGAAACCTACCTGGGCGTGACGCTGACCGAGGACGTGCCCGCGGGCCACAAGTTTGCCCTGCGGGACATCGCCGAGGGTGAGAACGTCGTCAAGTACGCGTTCCCGATCGGCCATGCGACCAGGCCCATTCCGGCGGGCAGCTGGGTGCACACGCACAACGTGAAGACCAACCTGTCCGGCCTGCTCGAGTACACCTACAATCCGCATCCCTGCGCCATGCCGAGGGACCGCGAGGCCACGTTTGAGGGCTATGTCCGCGAGGACGGCCGCGTCGGCATCCGCAACGAGGTGTGGATCGTGAACACCGTCGGCTGCGTGAACGGCACGAGCAAGGCGCTCGAGAAGCTCGCGCAGGAGGCCTACGGCGACCGCGTGGACGGCGTGCACTGCTTCGTGCATCCCTACGGCTGCAGCCAGCTGGGCGAGGACCACAAGAATACGCAGAAGCTGCTGGCTGCCATGGTGCGCCACCCCAACGCCGGCGCGGTGCTGGTGCTCTCGCTGGGCTGCGAGAACAACAATGTCAACGAATTCAAGAAGGTGCTGGGGGACTACAACCCCGAGCGCGTCAAGTTCCTGATCACCCAGGAGCATGAGGACGAGATTGAGGAAGGCATGAAGCTCCTGGACGAGCTGACCGCCTACGCCGCCAAGGCCAGGCGCACGACCGTGCCCGCCAGCGAGCTGGTCATCGGCCTCAAGTGCGGCGGCAGCGACGGCCTGTCCGGCATCACGGCGAACCCGCTGCTGGGCGCGACGAGCGACCTGCTGGCCCGTCACGGCGGCACCACGCTGCTGACCGAGGTGCCGGAGATGTTCGGCGCGGAGACCATCCTCATGGACCGCTGCAAGGACGAGGCGACCTTTGAGAAGGCCGTGGCGCTGATCAACGACTTCAAGTCCTACTTCATGCGCTACAATCAGGCGGTCTACGAGAACCCGTCCCCGGGCAACAAGGCCGGCGGCATCACCACGCTGGAGGACAAGTCCCTGGGCTGCACGCAGAAGGGCGGCACGGCGGAGGTCCGCGGCGTGCTGAAGTACTGCGAGCCGGTCACCGAAAAGGGCCTCAACCTCGTGCAGGGCCCGGGCAACGACATCTGCGCGATCACCGCGCTGATGGGTTCCGGCGCGCAGATGGTGCTCTTCACCACCGGCCGCGGCACGCCCGTGGGCGCGCCCATCCCGACGGTGAAGGTGGCGACCAACACGCCGCTGGCGCAGAAGAAGCATAACTGGATCGACTTCAACGCCGGCGTTCTGGCGCAGGGCGCGGATATGGGCGAGACCGTCGAGGAGTTCTTTAAGAAGATCCTCGCCGTCGCCTCCGGCGAGCAGACCCAGAGCGAAAAGCACGGCTACCGCGAGATCGCGATCTTCAAGGACGGCGTGACGCTGTAAGCCGGCTTCGGATGCTTTCTTAAGCGCGAAGCGAAGAAGGGAGTCTGAGGGACCGGAGCCTGCCGCCCGCTGTGCGGGAAAGAGGCAGGCGGAGCGTCGGGAATCGCAAGGAGCGGCAGCATGCCGCGACTATGCGAGTTCCCCGGATTGAAATCCCTCAGGCGGGGTTTGGGGCGGCAGCCCCAACGTCTCCATACGGCTTCTCAACCATTCCGATATAAGCTTGAACTGAAGGAGGACGATTCCCATGAAAAAGTTTATGGATGCGGATTTCCTGCTTGAAAATGATGTGGCGAAAAAGCTGTATCATGAGTACGCAGAGAATATGCCGATCTACGACTACCACTGCCACATTCCGCCGGCACAGATCGCGGAGAACCACAAGTTTGCCAACATCGGCGAGCTCATGCTCGGCGGCGACCACTACAAGTGGCGCGTGATGCTCTCCAACGGCGTGGACGACAAGTACATCCGCGGCGACGCGAGCTGGCTGGAAAAGTGGAAGGCGTTCGCCGCCTCCCTCAAGTACTGCGTGGGCAACCCGATGTACCACTGGACCCACCTGGAGCTCCAGCGCGTGTTCGGCATCTACGACATCCTCAATGAGGACACCGCCGAGGACATCTGGAACCGCGCCAACGCACTGCTGGCCAAGGACGAGTACCGCTGCAAGGGCCTGATCGAGAAGTTCGGCGTGAAGCTGGTGTGCACCACCGACGATCCGGTCGACGATCTGCGCTATCACAAGGAGATCGCCGCGCAGAACAACTCCTTCAAGGTGTATCCGGCCTGGCGCCCGGACAAGCTGCTGAACATCGACCGCGCGGGCTTTGCGGCGTACATGGACACCCTGTCCAGCGTCTCCGGCGTGGCCTGCACGAGCATCGAGAACGTGCTCAAGGCGCTGGAGATCCGCCTGGATTACTTCCATGCGTGCGGCGCGCGCGTGTCCGACCATGCGCTGGACACCGTGCCGTATGTGAAGCCTGACCTCGCCAAGGCGGACGCCGCGCTGAAGAAGGGCCTGGCCGGCGAGACGCTCACGCAGGAGGAGGTCGACGTCTACAAGACGACCCTGCTCGTCAAGCTGGGCGGCATGTACAAGAAGCGCAACTGGGTGCAGCAGTACCACATCGGCGCGATGCGCAACAACAACCCGCGCATGTTCGCCAAGTACGGCGCGGACGTGGGCTTTGACTCCATCGACGACACCTGCATCGCCGAGAACCTGACCCGCCTGATGGCCGACCAGGAGCGCGAGGATAACCTGCCCAAGACCATCCTCTACTGCCTCAACCCGAAGGACAACTACGTCATCGGCACCATGCTGGGCAACTTCCAGGGCGACGGCATCCCGGGCAAGATCCAGTTCGGCTCCGGCTGGTGGTTCTGCGATCAGCAGTTCGGCATGATCGAACAGATGAAGTCCCTGGCCTCCCTGGGCCTGCTGGGCCGCTTCGTCGGCATGCTGACCGACTCCCGCTCCTTCATCTCCTACACCCGCCACGAGTACTTCCGCCGCATCCTGTGCAACCTGATCGGCAAGTGGGTCGAGAACGGCGAGTATCCGGAGGACTACAAGGTGCTGGGCGAGCTGGTGCAGGGCATCTGCTACAACAACGCCGTCAAGTACTTCGGCATGGACGTGGACTAACCCGAGCGGCACAGGAGAAAGTCAATGCAGACCTTTGTGAAGGCCGATGAACCAAAGCTCATCGAACTGGGCGGCGGCCAGAGCCGCAAAATCCGCGCGTACAACCGGGAGATGATGCTCGTGGAGGTCATCTTTGAGAGCGGCGCGGTGGGCAGCGACCACAGCCACGAGCACACGCAGATTTCCTATGTGCTCTCCGGCGAATTCACCTATCACATCGAGGCCGAGACGCGCAGGATGCTGCCGGGCGATTCCATCGTCGTGGACGGCGGCAAGGTGCACGGCTGCGCCTGCGTGAAGGCCGGCACGCTGCTGGACATCTTTGCGCCGATGCGCGAGGATTTTGTCAGGTGACGCCTGACGCGTACGGCGATTTGCGCGCCCGGCGGGCAGGAAAAGCGCCCGCCTGCGGCGAATGAACCGAACAGCATCACGTTTTATCGCGGGCAAGCGCCCGCGCAAAGCACAAGACATCAATGGATATGAGGAGGTTTTTCCCATGGACGTTATGAAGGAGCTTTCCAAAATCGGTATTGTTCCGGTCATCGCGATCAACGACGCGGCGGACGCCATCCCGATGGCCAAGGCCCTGATCGAGGGCGGCCTGCCGGCTGCCGAGGTCACCTTCCGCACCCCGTGCGCGGCCGAGGCGATCAAGGCGATGGCCGACGCGTTCCCGGAGATGATCGTCGGCGCGGGCACCGTGCTGACGACCGAGCAGGTTGACCGTGCGGTCGCCGCCGGCGCGAAGTTCATCGTCTCCCCGGGCCTCAACCCGACCACCGTCAAGTACTGCCAGCAGATCGGCGTGCCGGTCTGCCCGGGCACCGCGAATCCTTCTGACATCGAGCTCGCGCTCTCCCTGGGCCTGAAGTCCGTCAAGTTCTTCCCGGCCGAGGCGGCTGGCGGCCTCAAGTATATCAAGTCCATCGCGGCGCCGTACGGCGATGTGACCTTCATGCCCACCGGCGGCGTCAACGAGAAGAACCTGCTGGATTACCTCTCCTTCAACAAGATCCTCTGCTGCGGCGGCACATGGATGGTTCCGGGCGACGCGGTGAAGGCCAAGGATTGGGACAGGGTCAAGGCGCTGACCGCCTCCGCCGTGCAGCTCATGCTGGGCCTGGAGATCGCGCATGTGGGCATCAACTCCGAGAACGAGGCCGAGGCGATGGACACCGCGACCAAGCTGTGCAAGCTGCTGGGCTGGACCATGAAGGTCGGCAACAGCTCCATCTTCGCCGGCACCGGCATCGAGGTCATGAAGACCCCGTTCCGCGGCACGAAGGGCCACATCGGCATCCGCACCAACTTCATTGAGCGCGCCAAGGCGTACATGGAGCGCCAGGGCTTCGAGTTTGACGAGTCCTCCGCCAACGTCAAGGACGGCCAGCTCAAGGCCATCTACTTCAAGGATGAGATCGGCGGCTTCGCGATCCACCTGGTGCAGAAGTAAGCATTGACAAAGAAAAGGAACTTCCGATTTTTCGGGAGTTCCTTTTTTGCGCTTAGCCGATACTGCCTTCGTTGGGCAGGGTCAGTTGTTTTCCGCGATCACCTGGCCCTCGAAGACGACCACGGCGGGGAGGACGTCCTTGAATTCCTCCTCTGGCACATCAAAGAGGTTCACCGGATAGAGATTGTAATTGGCGCGCTTGCCCACGGAGATGGAGCCGGTCACATCGTCCACGCGCAGCTGAATGGCGGCGTCGATGGTGTAGCCCTTCAGCAGCTTCTCCAGGGAAAGCTTGGCATCCTCGCTCGGGCGCATGCCTTCCTCGAGCGGCCATTCGATGTCCACGCGGGTCATCGCCGTCTGCATGCCAAAGTACGGATTGGCGCGGTTCTCTTCAAACATGGAGTACACGTCGCTGCCGAAGGTGAAGATTGCGCCGCTGTCGATCATGGTGTTGAACTGATACATTTTGTTGTAGCGGTCTTCGCCCAGGTACTGCTTCGCACCGTCGCCGAAGTATCCGCCGGACCAATGCGGCGTCCAGTTGATGATGATGCCCAGCTGTGCAGGACGCGTCATGTCCGCTTCGTCCACATATTCACAGTGGCACATCTCCACCTGAATATCCAGCCCGCCAAGCTCGGAAAGCAGCTCCTCCGTCACATCGCAGATGGTGCGGAAAGCCAGGTCGCCGACCAGATGGAAGTGAACGTCGATGCCGGCGGCATTGCAGGCGCGGATGACCTCCTTGGTCTGCTCGTAATCGAAGATCATGTAGCCGTGGTTGTCCGGGTCTTCCACGGTGCCGTCGATGAGCGCGCTGTCGCCCAGCTCGTTCGTGCCGTCGTAGAAGATTTTCATGGTGCGCATGGTCACATGCTCGGTACCGTAGGTCTCGTCGATGGTATGGATGAAGTCGATGGTCTCCTGCAGGTCGGCGAAATCGGAGAGAACCACGGACATGTCGTAATACATGTTCAGCTGACCGGCAACATCCATGTCGTGAATGGATTGCGCCTGAATCTCGTCTTCCAGGTAGGCGTCGAACACGCCGGTGACGCCCCAGCGCTTGAGGTCGTCGGTGACCACGCTCATGACCGGGATGGTCGGCTCCTCGTCGGGCTGCCAGCCCAACGCCTCCCACATGTTCGGCAGCAGCTCGGTGTAGCTGAATTCCTTGATCCAGCCAGTGAAGTCGCCGGTTTCGTCGCGCACAAAGCTCTCCAGCGCGGGGTGGCCTTCCTCCAGCGCATACACGCCGCAGAGCTCGAGGAACTTGCTGTTGACCCAGCTGGCGTGATCGGAGAAATCGCGCACCAGAATCGGGCGGTCCGGCGCAATTTCGTCAAGCCACTCCTTGCGCGGGCCCTTCGTGTCAAACATCGCAGAGGGATAATACTCAAAGTAGACGAAGGGCTGCTCTTCGGCAGTGTGCTCATCCAGATAGCCGCGCAGTGTGGCCATCAGCTCATCATAGGTCTCCGGCACGCCGATGCGCGTGTGCCAGTTGGTCATGCCGACGGTTGCGGGATGCGTGTGTGCGTCGATGAGGTTGGGCGTCATGATGCCCTGCTCATAGGTCTGCACCTCGGTGTTTTCGCCGATGAAGGCAGAGACGCCCTCTGCGTCGCCGACATATGTGAAAACGCCATCCCGGATGGCGACGGCCTGCGCCCACGGCATCTGCGTATCGGAGGTGTAGATGTTGGCGTAGATCACCGTGTCGGCGGGCTCCGCCAGAGCGACAGCTGCGGTCAGCATGAGCGCCGCAAGCAAGAGGACGAGGAGCTTCTTCATGAGGTATTCCTCCCAATTCTTTTGTTCGCAGGCTGGATGGGCAAAGAAAAAAGTGATATGAACCAACGTACACACCACTCTCAATCATGTATCTGAGAGACAAGGACAGGTTGTCAGAGTCTATACAGGAAAGACACCTTTTACTACTCTTATTGACCATTTCACTTGGGTCGAGGAAACAGCATTGATGTTACCTGCTCTCGTTCGTTCTCGGGAACATATCCACTGCGTTTTTAGCACTATCGGTAGACGGGAACATATCCATTCATGATAAAAAAATAACGTGTCTAATTGCATAATCATGATTGAGTAGAGTTGTCAAAAGAATAAACATAACGTATTTCAGTAATCTAAAATAAAGCGATTATAAGCTATCCTTTTTCCTGTGTTTGTTTTAAAGTTTTCATCTATACACTTTTTTATCTTTTCCTGTTCTTTTTCTTTATCCATAACCGTTAAATTTTCAAGCAAATCAGCTTCCCATTGTATTTGAAAATCAAGTCCAT
>SFET01000044.1 GCA_004557125.1 Clostridiales bacterium
CGAAACCCTCCCCGACCCTTCTGGCCCCAGCGGAGCGCGTTCTCCTAAAGCTGCAAATAGTGAGAATTATCTTGTTCGTAAACAAAATCTCCCTAAAGCGCCCAATCGCCGCTTACAGCACCGAGAGCGCGTCCGTGATCGTCTTCTCGAACGCCTCCTGGCCGTACTTGTCCACCTGAGTCTTGTCCTTCGGGCCGTGGGTCAGGCAGCCGGCGCCGCCGATGCAGCCGCCCTCGCAGGCCATGCCCTCGATGAAGTTGGCGGCGAGCGCGTTCTTGCTCTTCTTGAGCAGTGCCATCTTGCAGGCTTCGATGCCGTCGCAGACCTCCGGCTTGATCTCAAAGTCGATGTTCTGCTCCTTGAGCGCCTGCACGGCCGCGTCGGTTACGCCGCCGCTGCGGGCGAAGAGACGGCCATAGTAGGATGCGTTGTCCAGCACGTCCTCCTCGAGGTTCTGGATGTCGAACTCGCGGCTGTCAAACAGCGCCTGAAGCTCCTCGAAGGTGAGCACGGAGTCGATATAGGGGCGAACCTCCTCACGCTGCATCTCCATCTTCTTGGCCGTGCACGGGCCGATGAAGACGATTTTGGCCGTCGGGTCGGTGCGCTTGATGTACTGGCCGATGGCGGCCATCGGGGAGGGATTGTGGGAGATGTACTTTTCCAGCGCCGGGAAGGCGGACTGGATGTAGCGCACGAAGCCCGGGCAGCAGGAGCTGGTCACAAAGCCCTTCTCCGCGATCTCCTTGGATTCCCACATGGCGACCATGTCCGCGCCCAGCGCCGCCTCGACAACCGCATGGAAGCCGATCTTCTTGAGGCCGGTGATGACCTGGCCGAGCTTGGCATAGGTGAACTGGCTGGCGATGGACGGGGCAACGACGGCGTAGACCTTGTAGTTCTTGCCGAAGTCGCTGCCCTTGAGGATGTCGATCACGTCTACGATGAAGGACTTGTCCATGATCGCGCCGAACGGGCACTGGTACACGCACGCGCCGCAGGAGATGCACTTCTCGTTGTCGATGGCGGCGGCGCCGTCCGCGTTGATGGAGATGGCCTTGACCTTGCAGGCGTTCTGGCAGGGGCGGGTGCGGTGCGCGATGGCGGCGTACGGGCAGACCTTGGCGCACTGGCCGCACTCGACGCACTTGCTCTTGTCGATGTGGGCGACGTGGTTGTGATCAAAGGTGATCGCGCCGCGCTTGCAGACATCCTCGCAGCGGTGCGCCAGGCAGCCGCGGCAGGAGTCGGTCACCTCGTAGCCGGCGGCCGGGCACTCGTCACAGGCGATCTCGATGACCTCCACGACGTTGCCGTTGTGCTTGTCGCCGCCCATGGCGAGCTTGACGCGCTCGCCGAGGATGGCGCGCTCCTTGAACACGCAGCAGCGCATGGTCGGCGTCTTTCCGGGAACGATGATCTTGGGAATATTCAGTACGTTTTCAAGCAGCGTGTCGTTCCACGCGTCGCGCGCGACCTCGCGCAGCACCTTGTACTTGAGGTACTGCACCTTGGTATCGAATTTTCTCATGGTTCCTCACTCCTTAGAAGTAGCTGACCTTGATGTGCTTGCCCATTTTCCTGAGGCACTCGCTGAGCTCCTTGACCAGGTTCATCTTGATGTTGAAGTTGATGGGCAGGTCGGGGTTCTGGTGTGCGGGATTGACTGCACGGCCCACGAAGAAGGTGATGTCCGTGGCCTCCTCAAAGAGCAGGCGGGCGATCAGCGAGGCGCCGTCGCGCTTCATGCTCCATTCGGCGTATTCCGTGTTGGCCTCGATGTAGTCCTTGGCGTACTCCACGACGCGGTTGATCGTGATGACGCCCTCGGTCACCAGGTCCACGCCCTCGATCTCGGCGATGGGCGGGATGTCGCTGCGCTCGAAGGACAGCGTCGCCTTGAGCGGCTTGCCCAGGTACTTGGCGGCGATGGAGGACGTGGTGCCGCCGCAGATGATGTGCTTGCCCTCCTTGGAGAAGAACAGGCTCATCATGCGGTCGCAGTCGTCGCGGTTGCTCGGCGGGCCGAAGAGCAGGTTCATCGGCACGCGCTTGCGGATGCGCACGATGCAGGCGGTCGCGTCGTCGCCGGGCTTGCCGCCGTAGAGCTTGTTGACCTCGTCGATGAGGATGGTGGAGAGCGTCTTGGCGGTGTAGCCGGCCACACAGATGGTCTCCATGAAGGCGGCGATGTCCTCGCGCTTCCAGCCGAAGTTGTAGCTCATGCCGATGCCCGCGTGCGGGCAGCCGTCGCTCATGGCGATGAACAGGTCGTCCTCCTGGAGCTTGATGACGGACTTGAAGATCTTCTTGCCGCCGATGTTCATCTCGGTCCGCGGGTACTCGAAGTTCTTCTCGTCGCGGATGAGGATGACCTGCGGGTTGTCGTACTGGATGAGCTCGGCGGTCTCGTTGTTCCGCAGGTGGATGATGGTGAAGGTGGAATAGGCGACGCCTCGGACGGAGCACACCGGCAGTGTGGCGGCGATGGCGGAGACGCACTCCTCGATGGGCAGGCCGGCGGCCAGCATCGTGGAGATGATCTTGGAGGTGAGCGTGGAGAGGATGCTCGCCTTTACGCCGCTGCCCAGGCCGTCCGCCAGGACGATGACGGTGGAGCCGTCACCCTGCTCCACGATGTCGACGTGGTCGCCGCACAGCTGCTCGCCGACATGGTTGATACTCTTGTATCCGATATCCGCACAAAGATCATTCATTCGAGATGGACTCCTTCAGCTTGGACAGGGCGATCTTGGTTTCAGCGGCGGTTTCGCCCAGCAGGGATGCGATCTCCTGAACGATGCGCATCTGCTTGTCGACGACCTTGTCGGCGACCTCGATGGTCTGGTGGCTGATGCTTTCCTTTTTTTCGCGCTCGCGCTCCTCCTGCGTTACGTCGCGCATGATGCAGATGAGCAGGCGGCTCTCCTTGTCGTGGATGACCGTCTCCTCGACGTAGCGCTTGTACTCGACCAGATATTCGCGCTGCTCGAGGATGCCCATGCGGGACTCGAGCGCGTTCATGAAGATCATCGGATCGAGAATGCGCACGACCGGCTCGCCCATCACGTCGCTGACGTTGCGGATGTTGAGGATCTTGCGGGCGGCGGCGTTGATCTGCTGCACCTCCAGGTCCTCGTTGAGCACGATGAGGCCGTTGGGCGTATTCTTGACGATGGTGTCCGAGAAGCTCTCCGCCTTGTCCTTGAGGTAGGGCAGGCACATGGAGGCCTCCGCCTTGCCCTGATAGATGGCGATGGCCTTCTCGCGGCAGGTGTTGTAGCCGCAGGAGCCGCAGTTGAGCTCCTGGCTCGGGCGGAACTTGCCCATCTGGCGCAGGATGGCGGCAATCTCGGTCTCGCTGGGCATTTTCGCGTCCGGCTCAATCGGGGAGAAGCTCTTGCGCAGGTGCATGAGGTCCGGCTGCGGCACGTCAAAGTCCTTCGTGCCGGCGTAGCTGGAGACGGCGACGTAGTCCTTGATCGGATTCTTGTGGTACTTCTCCATCACGGGGCCGCTGACGCACCCGCCGGAGCAGGCGTTCATCTCGATGAAGCAGTGGTGAATCTTGCCGCTCTCGATGTCCTTGAGCGCCTCCATGCAGTTGGCCACGCCGTCGATGGACAGGTAGGTGAAGCCGGGGGCGTCCTGACGCATGGTCTTGAGCACGCCGCCGGTGACCGGGAAGAAGCGAGCGAGGCTCTCTTCCTTGGTGTCGACCTCGTGCTCCAGCTCGATGCCCTCCTTATTGAGCCAGTTGGTCAGCTCCTCGAAGGTGAGCACGGCGTCGGTCAGGCCCTTGTAGTGATCGGCCTCGTCCTTTTTCGCGACGCAAGGGCCGATGAACACGGTCTTGGCGTTCGGAATGCGGCGCTTGATGTCCTGGCAGTGCGCCAGCATGGGGGAGAGCACGTCCGCCAGGTAGGGCAGTGCGCCGGGGAAATACTTCTGAATCAGCAGGTTGGCGGAGTGGCAGCAGGAGGAGATGACGACGTCCTTGTGATCCTCGGCGAGCATGCGCTCGTACTCGGTCTTCACGATCGTCGCGCCGATGGCGGTTTCCTCCACGTCGGCAAAGCCGAGCGCTTTGAGCGCTTTGCGCATGGAGTCGATGCCCACGCCCTCGTAATTGGCGATGAAGGAGGGCGCCAGGGAGACGATCACCGGGTCCTCGCCCTGCAGCATGACCTTCACCTTTTCCGTGTCGTCCACGATCTGCTTGGCGTTCTGCGGGCAGACGACGAAGCAGTGGCCGCAGAGGATGCACTCGTTGTCGATGATGTGCGCCTGATTGCCGGAGAAGCGGATGGACTTGACCGGGCAGTGGCGGATGCACTTGTAGCAGTTTTTGCAGTTGGATTTTTTCAGCGTGAGAAAGCTGGCCATGGCAATCCTCTCTTACAGTTTTTTGAGTACGTTTTCGTTCCAGAACGCCTGAAAGCTCTCGCGGGTGACGCCGGTGTAGATCTCGTCGTCCACCTGGATGGTGACGCCGATGCGGTTGCACCGTCCGGTGCAGAAGCTGCCGGCCAGGGTGATTTCGTTTTCGAGATGGCCCTCCTCCACGGCCTTCTGCATGAGCTGCACGATGTCCGCGGAGCCCTTGAGGTGGCAGGAGGAGCCGACGCAAATCTGAATGATCATGGTCCGTCACACTTTCGCGAGCACATGCTCGGCAAAGAAGGCATCCACATTGTCCGGAGAGACGGAGTGCAGCACGTCATCGACGGTGACGCACACGCCCTTCTGGCAGTTGCTCAGGCAGAAGGTGCCCGCGAGCTGAACCTTGTCCTCCAGACCGTTATCGCTGATGAGCTGCTGGAGCGCGCGCACGACCTGATGGGAGCCCTTCACATGGCAGGAGGAGCCGATACAAACGGTGATCTTCATAAAAACACTCCTTCGTTGATCCGTATAAGCTGAGAAGACGAAAAAGGCAAGAAATTAACAAGAGCTGAACACATGGGGAAAATATGAGACACAGCTCATCAAGAACTGTATATATTATATCATTTACGGGAATTCTTGAAAATGGGAATCGTCAATAAATATGCAAGCCCGGTTTGTTTATCCGGTATAAAAACCCGGCGGGCAAGGAAAAAACGCCGCACGGCACGGCCGGGCGGCGGAAAAGACGCGTTATTTCTGGTCGTAGGGCTTGACCTCGACGCTCTTTTTGTCGAAGTCGATGAAGATCTGGAAGGCGTAATTGTCCTCGCAGGTGTCCCAGATTTCGACATATTTGGGCGTGACTTCGATGATGATCTCGGTGTCCTCGTGGGAGTAGCGGTTGTAGCTGCCCCAGAGGTACTTCTCGTAGAGCTTTTCAAACCGGCGGTCCGGCTCGTCGACGACCAGCCCCTTGCTTTGCGCCGTGCCCTCCACCTGGATGCCGCTCCAGCACAGGGCGACGTTCGGGTTCTTAAAGAGCTGCTGCGTCTTGCGGAAGTTCTTGTCGGTCTTGAACCAGATCTTGTGGTCGTAGAACAGGCAGCTGACGTTGCGCACCATGACGTAGTCGTTGACCGAGCTGGCCAGCGCCATGATCTTGGAATCGCCCAGCTTGTCGAACATGATCTCAACCGCCTGGTCGAAGGTGAGGTTTTTGTCTGCGCTGAATTTCATGAACATTGCCTCCTGAAAGCATCAATAAAGCATCACTGGATGAGTTTTTTGAGCGAGACGCTGATCTTCTTGTACACGAGCATGGCGATCAGCGAGATGATCGTCATGGAGATCACATTGAAGGGGATGATGGAGAAGGCCACCATGGTCGGCAGGTCGTGAATCCAGGGGTTGACCGCGGTGCACATGCTGATGATGGCCGCCCAGTCCATACCGTAGAGCTTGATATAGAACGGGAAAATGATGTAGACGTTGGTGAGAATCGCCGTGCACACGCCCACGACGGTGCCGATGACAAGGCCGATGGCCGCGCCGCGGCGGGTCTTGTGGCGGCGGTAATAGATCACGGAGGGCAGCACATACGCGCAGCTGAGCAGGAACTTCTGCAGCTCGCCGGTGAGCATGCTGCTGGTGCCCTTGAACACGAGCTTGAGCAGGATCTTCACCGCGATGATCTGCACCGCGCCGATCGGGCCGAGAATGTAGCCGCCGATGAGTTCGGGCAGATAGGAAAAGTCGAAATCGGCAAACGGGGAGAGGAAGGGCACCGAGAAGCTGAAGTACATCAGCACGAAGGCGACGGCGCCCATCATGGCGGCCATGGTCAGACGACGGATTTGAGTTCTGCTTTTCATAGGACATCCTCCTAAATAAAAATTTCCTGAAGCCAAAAGATGCTGGCCTCAGGAAATTTCCTATCACAGCAAGGCGGCAACGCGCCTGCTGCGCAGGAGGAACTGTCTTTTCTCATCCGGACTGTACCGTCGGTTCTGGAATCGCACCAGATCGGCCTCCAAACGGAGGTTCATGGACTCTACCATCGGTCGGGATTTGCACCCTGCCCCAAAGACCATTCAGTTTTAACTTCGCTGCCTATTGTAGGCCATTGGGAAAGCTTTGTCAATGGGGCGGGCGCAATTTGTGCAGGATTTCTGCGCCTTACGGGCGGCGTTACCGGAGATCGAACGCCCCGTGATTGTGGACGTATTCGGGGATATCCCCGTCAAAGACATCATAAGACTCGCAGTCGCAGCCGATGTAATCGGCGCTGACGAAGCCGGAACGGACGACGCTGCCGTCCTGCAGGATCCGGATACCGGCGTAATATTTGCCCTTGTAGACGACGACGTCGACGAGCTGGAACTCGGTGTCCGGGCCGACCTTGCCGTCCGAGCCGAAGGGATAGTACGCCACACGGCTGTTGCCGCCTGCGGGCGTATCCCAGAGCGTGACGCGGCGGCCATAGCAGTGCACATGGCCGTATTCCTCGCAGCCCTCGTCCGTGCAGGCTGAGGGGGTATAGCCGTCCCAGCCGTCTGTATAGGCGTAGATGTGCGTGGACAGGTGCGCGGCGGCCTTCGCGCTGCCCAGCGCCTCGCAGGCGGGTGCCTTGTCCGCCAGGGCGGCAGAAGCCGGGAGTGTCAGAAGGAGCGCAAGGAGCGGAAAGACGCGGGTGAGCTTCATGGGAACCTCCTGCATGTCTGTAGAAATTGAAAGGAGAACACATGCAGTATAGCAAAATCCGGCGAGAATCTCAAGCCGTCTCTTCCGACTTGCATATTGACACATTGCCCAAAATACGGCATAATATTCTATAGAAAAATGAAGCGGACCCGTGCGCGGGCACTGCGCCCGAAGGCGGGATGCCGCGAAAAAAAGGAGTGCGCGCGATGGCCATCAAGCTGATCCAGTATCCCCACCGGCAGGGCAATGTCCCGCTTCGTCTGGCGACGGGACATTTCGCCACCAGCCACAGCCACCTCAACTACTACATCGACATGACGATGACCAAGCACCGCCTCTCGGAGGCGCGCGACGCGGCGGTCATGCTGTGCAGCAAGTTCAACGCCTCCACGATCATCGACACCATCCTGTGCCTGGACGGCACGGAGGTGATCGGCGCGTGCATGGCCAGCGAGCTGACCCGCGCCGGCTACATGAACATGAACGCCCACCGCACCATCTATGTGGCCACGCCGGAACACACCTCCGGCAGCCAGCTGATCTTCCGCGACAACACCGCGCCGATGATCGCGGGCAAGCATGTGCTGGTGCTGGCGGCCTCCGTCGCCACCGGCTACACCGCGCAGGCCGCCGTCGAGGCGATCCGCTACTACAGCGGCATTCCGGTGGGCATCTGCTCCATCTTCGCCTGCGTGGAGCAGTGCGAGGGCTTCCCGGTGATCAGCATTTACAGCAAGCAGGATCTGGACGGCTACGCGAGCTATCCGTCCCGCGACTGCCCGCTGTGCAGGGCCGGCGTCAAGCTGGACGCGCTGGTCAACAGCCACGGCATTTCCAGCTTCTGAGCGCAGCAGACAAACGGCATATGGACTCCCCGGCGCGTTGAGCAGCCGGGGAGCTTTCTGCGGGCAATCACGGCCAGGCGGCAGGCTGTGACGAAGGTAGACACATTTTGCGAGAAGACGCGGACAAAACCCATGGCGTCTCCAGCGCAAGCTATGATACAATGCAACAAAATGCAATGCGGAGGAAAATCCTGTGAAAAAGCAAAGCGGCGCGATGGACCTGACGGTCGGCAGCCCGATTAAGCAGATTCTGCTGTTCTCGCTGCCCCTGATCCTGGGCACGCTGTTTCAGCAGCTGTACAGCCTCATCGATACGATCATGGTCGGCCGGCTGATCGGCACGGACGCCCTGGCGGCGGTGGGCGCCACCTATTCGCTCAATTTCCTGACGCTGGGCTTTGTGCAGGGCGCGTGCGTCGGCTTCGGCATCCCGCTGGCGCAGTCCTTCGGCGCCAAGCGCGGGGACGAATACAAGCGCTACTTCTTCAATGGCGCGATGATCTGCGCGGCGCTGGCGGCGGTCATGACGACGGCCATGGTGCTGCTGGCGCGGCCCATGCTGACGCTGATGCGCACGCCGCAGGACATCTTTGACCAGACGCTTCGGTACATGCTGGTGATCTTCCTGGGCATTCCGGCCTCCGTGCTCTACAACTTCTGCGCGGGCGCGCTGCGGGCGTCGGGCGACTCCCGGCATCCGTTTGTGTTCCTGCTGATCTCCTCGCTGCTCAACATCGTGCTGGATTATCTGCTCATCGTGCCCATCCCCCTGGGCGTGACCGGCGCGGCGCTGGCGACGGTGCTCAGCCAGCTGCTCAGCGGCCTGCTGAATCTGTTCTGGCTGGCGAAAAAGACGGCGCTGCTCTCCGGCAGCCGGGGCTATATGGCCTTCTCCGGCGCGCACGCGAAGCGGCTGTGCGCGGTCGGCTTCCCGATGGGCTTTGAGTATTCCATCTCCGCGCTGGGCGCGGTGGTCATGCAGAGCGCGATCAACAGCCTGGGCAGCGTGGCCGTCGCGGGCCAGACGGCGGGCGAGAAGATCCGGCAGATGTTCACCCTGCCGATGGAGAGCGTGGGCATGGGCGTGGCGACCTACGCCGGACAGAACGAGGGTGCAAACCGTCCCGACCGCATCCGCGACGGCATCCGCGCGGGCCTGACGATCCAGTGGACGTACTGCGTCGTGGCCTGGGCGGCGATCGCGCTGCTCAAGCGGCCGCTGAGCACGCTGGTGCTGGGCGCGCAGGCCGCGCAGGAGCTGGAGCTGTCGGTGCAGTATCTGGGGATCATCAGCACGCTGTTCTGCTTCCATGGCGCGCTGATGATCATGCGCAACACGCTGCAGGGCATGGGCTACAGCGCGCACGCGGTGCTCAGCGGCGTGGGCGAGCTGGCGGGCCGCAGCCTGGGCGGCCTGCTGGCCGCGGGCAGTCTCGGCTTTGTGGGCATCTGCCTGGCCAATCCGCTGGCCTGGGGCCTGGCGCTGGCGTATTGCTCGCTGATGGTCTGGCGGTTCCTGGGCGCGCGCCTCAAATCGGGTCGGGTCACTTGACGGCAACAAAAACCATGATATAATGTCGAGAAAAGGAATGATGCTGACGGTACCGGCGCCTGAATGCGTGGCGGGGCGCCGGCCGTATTCATATTTGCCGGGAGGTCTTATGGAAGAAATCAACATCGGTGCAAAGGTACAGGAGTACCGGATGATGAAGCAATACACGCTGCGGGAGCTGGCTGCCCGGGCGGAGATGACGCCGTCCATGCTCAGCCAGATTGAAAAGAACACGGTCAATCCCTCCATCAATACGCTGAAATCCATCGCGGCAGCCCTGGGCGTCCCGATGTTCAAGTTCTTTCAGAGCGAAAGGGTGTCGGAGGATCTGATCGTCCGCAAAGGCGACAACATTCATCTGGGCAGCGTGAAGGACGGCGTGATCTACAAGCTGCTGACCCCCGACCTGAACGGCACCATCGAGTTTTGCCTGATGGAGATCCCGCCGCATTCCCGGACGGCGGAGATTGAGAAATCCCATGTGGGCGAGGAGGTCGCGTATGTCGCGGAGGGCAGCGTGAACATCCGGCTCAATCAAAAGGAATTCAGCCTGAACGAAGGCGACAGCATCCAGATCCCTGCGGGCGTCAATCACCTCTGGAACAACGAAGGCGACGCGCAGGTCAAGGTGATCTTCGCCATCACTCCCCCGAGCTTTTAACCGGGGGAGTTTTTGTATGCCGGCGCGGCGTTGTGCGGAACTCTTCATAAATACGTCTGATGATTTGTGAGGAATGAACAAAACAACATCAACGATTTATTTTTTATTTAATGAAATTAAGAAATACTGAACATGTACATTGACAATTAACAAAATTTGGTGTAGATTAACACTAGCGAAAGGGAAGACGGTAAGCAGAATCCACAAACCGCTCGCCTTCCCTTTATAAAACCCTTGGGATGCATGAATCAGGAAAAGGCGCCGTTTTCTGATTGGAGCATGCCTGCGCGAGAACAAGACGATGATGGGAAAGGGTAAAAGGTATGAACGCACAGAAGTACATTGACGGCAATCCGGTCATCCGGACCGTTGCCAACAAGGAAGAGACCGTCTGGATCAATCCGTATTTCCTGCCCTTTGCGATGACGGACGCGACCTGCCAGCTGGTCGTCTCCGATGCGGACATCGAGGACGCCGAGAAGCGCCTGGGCAGATTCGCCTCCTTCATCCGCCGCTGCTTCCCGGAGACCGAGGAGACCAACGGCCTGATCGAATCCCCCCTGAAGGCCATCCCCTCCATGCAGAAGAAGCTGGAGGAGACGTATGGCTGCGAGATCCCCGGTCGGCTGTTCCTGAAGATGGACAGCCATCTGGCCATCGCGGGCTCCATCAAGGCCAGGGGCGGCATCTACGAGGTGCTCAAGCATGCGGAGGATCTGGCGCTGGAGAGCGGCAAATTCACCATGGATGAGGACTACGCCCGTCTGGCAGACGAGGACATGAAGGCCTTCTTCGGCCAGTACACCGTGCAGGTCGGCTCGACCGGCAACCTGGGCCTGTCCATCGGCATCATGAGCGCGGCGCTGGGCTTCAAGGTCAAGGTGCACATGTCCGCCGACGCCAAGCAGTGGAAGAAGGATCTGCTCAGGAGCAAGGGCGTGGAGGTCATCGAGTACAGCGACGACTATTCCAGAGCCGTGGCGGAGGGCCGCAAGCTGTCCGACATGGACCCCATGAGCTACTTTGTGGATGACGAGAAGTCCGTCAACCTGTTCCTGGGCTACGCGGTGGCTGCAAAGCGGCTGCACAAGCAGCTGACGGAGGCCGGCATCACGGTGGATGAGGAGCATCCGCTGATCGTGTATCTGCCGGCCGGCGTGGGCGGCGCGCCGGGCGGCGTGGCGTATGGCCTCAAGCGGATCTACAAGGACAACGTGCACTGCTTCTTCACCGAGCCGACGATGTGCCCCTCCGTGCTGCTGGGCGTGGCCACGCAGGAATTCGAGAAGGCCAATGTGCATGACTTCGGCATCTCCGGCGTGACCGAGGCCGACGGCCTGGCCTGCGCAAGCCCGTCCGGCTTCGTGACCCGCATCATGACCAACCTCCTGTCCGGCGACTTTACGGTGGCCGACGGCAAGCTCTACGATTATCTGCGCCTGCTCTACGCCTCCGAGCAGATTCAGATCGAGCCGTCCAGCTGCGCGGCCTTCAGCGGCCCCTGCGGTCTGCTCACCTATGCGGACGCCAAGGCGTACTGCGAGCAGCACGACTTGAGCCCGGAGAAGCTGGCCAATTCCGTGCAGATCGCCTGGGCGACCGGCGGCAGGCTGGTGCCGGAAGAGGCCCGCAAGGCGTACCTGAACACCTACATCGGATAAAAGCTGAGGGAGAGAAAGCATATGAGTTCCAATCTGTTGGTTATCAGCGGCCTGATGCTGGGCGTGCTGGTGCTGGTGCTGTGCACTGTCAAGTTCAAGATTCATCCCTTCTTCGCGCTGATTGCGACGACCGTGACCTTTGCCGTCGTCTCCGGCATGAACCTGGAGGAAATGCTTGCCGCGTTCACCAGCGGCATGGGCGGCACCATGGCGGATATCGGCCTGGTCATCGCGCTGGGCACGGTGACCGGCGCGCTGCTGGAGAAATCCGGCGCGGCGGAGACTATGGCCAAGACCATCCTCAAGATCACGGGCAGGAAGCACGCGGCCCTGGGCCTGGCCATCACCGGCTACTTCGTGTCCATCCCCGTGTTCTGTGACTCCGCCTTCGTTCTGCTGAGCCCGATCGCGAAGCGGATTTCCAAGGATACCAAGATTTCCATGACCACCATGGCCGTTGCCCTGTGCATGGGCCTGCATGCCACCCACATGTTCGTGCCGCCGACGCCCGGCCCGCTGGCCGTCGCGGGCATCCTGAACGCGGACCTGGGCTATGTGATCCTGTTCGGCGCGCTGGTCTCCATTCCCGTCATGCTGGTGGGCTACTTCGGCGCCGTCTTCATGGGCAAGAAGTACGACTACCTGCCGGAAAACGTTACGGATGTCCCGGAAAACCAGAAGCTGCCCTCCCCGCTGATGGCCTTCCTGCCGATCCTGACGCCCATCATGCTGATGCTGCTCAAGACCATCGGCCAGATGTGCGGCCTGCAGGGCGTACTGATGGACATCTTCGCCGTGCTGGGCACGCCCGCCGTGGCGCTGCTGGTCGGCCTGATCATCGCGCTGGCCGGCTACCATCAGATTTTCCCTGAGGATACCAAGGCGTGGGGCTTTGACGGCGTGTTCGCGGACGCCCTGAAGACGGCCGGTCAGATCATCCTGATCGTCGGCGCCGGCGGCGCGTTCTCCGGCGTGCTCAAGGCTTCCCCGCTGCAGTCCATCCTGACGGACACCTTCTCCGGCCTGACCATCGGCATCCTGGCGCCCTTCATCATCGGCTTCATCTTCCGCACCTGCGTGGGCTCCGCCACCATCGCGATGGTGACCGCGGCCACCATGATCACGCCGCTGATGGATGTGCTGGGCTTTGCCTCCCCGATGGGCCGCGTGATTGCCATGCTGGCGTGCGCTGCCGGCGGCCTGATGGTGTTCCACGGCAACGACGACTTCTTCTGGGTCACCGCGACCACCTCCGAGATGGACACCTCCGTGGCCTACAAGACCATTCCGATCATCAGCGTGTGCCAGTCTCTGGCGGCGCTGGCGGTGGTCTTCGTCCTGAGCATCATCTTTATTTGAGAAAGCTGCGAGGGTTGAAATGATGAAACAGGCAATTTTCTCGGCCAGCGCGCCGGCGGCCATCGGCCCGTATTCCCAGGCCATCACGGTGGGCGATACGGTGTATATCTCCGGCCAGCTCCCCATCGATCCGGCGACCGGAAGCTTCCCCTCCGACGACGTCAGGGATCAGACCCGGATGTCCCTGGAAAACATCCGTGCCATTCTGGCCGCCGCCGGCCTGACCATGGCCAATGTGGTCAAGACCACGGTGCTGCTGGATGACATCGGCGACTTCGGCGCGATGAACGAGGTCTACGGCGCGTACTTTGCCGAGCCGTATCCCGCCAGAGCGGCCTTTGAGGTGGCCAAGCTGCCCAAGGGCGCGAAGGTTGAAATCGAAGTCATCGCAGTTCGATAAGCGATATGAAGCGGGCTGCCTCACCAAATAGCGGTGGGGCAGCCCGTTTCTGTATGTGCATTCCGCCTGACGCTTTGGGGAACGCGCAGGAAAAAACGCGGGTACAACAAAAAACCGCCTCTTCCGAAGCGGTTCCCAGCGGGGCGACTAACTCCCACCGTAGCTTGGTGGGGTCGATAGGGCTCGAACCTACGACCTCCACGATGTCAAGCGCGCTCAGGAAGCCCGCCAGAGGCGGTCTTCCAACACCAAAATAACAGGAGCAACCGCGCAGAAATAGTTATATGGATTTATGTATTTCCGGCATTGTGCCTCCAGCAATGCCTACTCCTCATACCGCGCTGCGATGTCCGCAAGTGCGGTTTTCATTTGCCCTTTTACGCTTTCAGGCCCGGCAATCCGCACAGCCTTTCCCAGTCCAAACACCCAAGCAAAGAACTGCTGACTAACAGCAACAGGAACAACAATTCTGAAATGGTTGTCATCCACTCGCATCGGCACAATATCGCGCCCAAACCTATCCATCGCCGCGCCCATCATTCTGTTCTGGAATACCAGTTCTACATTTTGAACCTCGCCGCCGAACATCGAAAATGTGTATTTCGTGTAATTTGCCATATCAAGAGCATCAAATGCTTCCTTGCCGACGCGCTCGGCTTCTGTTTCCTCAACCGCATCCATTTTGTCCACGCGGAAATGTTTGAACTTCTCCGCTTTTTCATCATACGCCAAGAGATAATAGTTGTCATCAGCGTAAATCAGTCTCCACGGGCTGACAACATAGAACGCGCCCTTTTTGAAATACCTCTTGCTTTTGCGAATATCGTAGTCAAAATAGCGGAACTGAACCTGTTTGTTTGCGGCAATCGCCCTGTGAATGCCATCCGCATTGTAATGAATGCTGTGGTTCATCGTCTTGACGCGGTTGGCAACGATAACCTCACGCTGTAATGTCTGCGCTTCGTAGTGGCTACACAGCCCTTCCAATTTGGAAATCAGCGTGCGTGTGGTCTTTTCCGATAGGAACTTGGACGCCTGTATGCTGTCAATCATCAGTTTGATTTCCGCAAGTTCAAAATCACGGCTGATAAGGCGATATGTATTGCTGTATTCGGGATGGTCGATTTCCAAACCATATTCTTCCAGCGCATGAATGTCTTCATACACGGTTTTCCTATCCACCTGAATGCCCTGCTGTACCAATTGCCGTTCAATTTCCTTTCTGGTGATACCGTGGTCTGCGTCCGTATAGTATTCCAGAATGCGTTTGAGATGGAGCAGTTTCAGCTTTTGATTGGGTGATTTCGGCATAAAACCATACAACTCCTTACAACTTCCAAGCAACAAATCACATCTTGCGTATATCTGTGTAAAAGTATAACACAACTTGCTGCAAAATCACATCATTTCCCTCTGATACAGCCGGTTTCGACCAAGGTTATGAAAAGGAATAATTTATATTATATTTTCCGCTAAACCATGGTCGAAAACTTTTGCGGGCAGCACCGTTTATACAGTTCATCATCATTTTCACATACAAGTGAAAGGAGTGAAAATGATGGACGATATAAACATTCTGACAGTCCGCATTCCAAGAGAAGACAAATTGCGTCTGATGGAATACGCCAAGACACACGATTGTTCCGCGTCTCAAATCATACGCTATCTGATTAGACGCTATCTGTTTGAATAAAGGAGAGAAAAAGCATTGTGAATGTAAATCGAGCGCGTGCCGCTATGATCCGGCACAGTATGTAGATGAATGCGGCGTTAAGCAGCGACAATCCGTACCACGGACAGCACATCCAGCAGTTTTGTGAGTATGCCGATGCGGTTGCCGACGGCGCAGCAGAAGAGGTCAAACGCGACATTCCACCTCTTGTACGGGATGAGGTTCAAAAGCAAATGTCAAGCCGCAAGATTGAAATCGAAGTTGATAAGCAGAGCGTCAAGAAGGCGCAGAAAGCCATTGATGACTTGCTTTTGCCGCTCAAAAGGATTTTCAAGTGAGCGCAGCGGACACGGCAAAACAAAATTGGTTTTAGTGGGGAAAGAGGCCACGCGGCGGCGGGTATGGGGGATTGATTTTTGATTTGCCTGAAACACCCGCCCCCATAGACACCGAAGGGACAGCCTTTGCGCAGAAATGTGCGAGACTGTCCCGTTTTTTTCTTTTCAGATTTTCGTACCATCCTTGAAGGCAAAACCAAAGAAGTATTCTGCTTCCAGCGCATCCGCGATTTTTTCCATTTCCTCCGATGAGAATTTCCCCGTCTTCATGCGCTGATTGAAGGCAGAAGGGCTTGTGCCGATGGAGCGCGCAAGTTCTGCTTCGCTCATTCCCTTGTAAGCAAGGGCCATTTTGATTTTTTGCGAAATTGTCATCCCGATCACCTCACATTCATTATATAGGTTCTTCTGCTTTTCGTCAAGAATGATGAAAAGAAATTTAGAAAATCCTTGAGTTTATGCTTGACAATGATTAGGTTTTCCTGTATAATATTAAATGTAAGGAACAAGAAAACAACCTGAACATCAAAAGGAGGAAAACAAAAATGTCTAACCCGAATATGGAAGCCAAGGTCAAGGAACTGATGGAACTCAAACGGATGCGCGAAGAGCTGGATGCGGAAATCGCCGCCGCAGAGGACGAAATCAAAAAGGTGATGGGCGACGAAGAAACCCTTTTCGCGGGAGCCTTCAAAGTCTCTTGGAAAACCTTTACTTCCTCCCGCCTCGACAGCACCGCCTTGAAAAAGGCCCTGCCGGAAATCGCCGCCCGCTTTACCAAGCAGACCACGGCGCGCCGCTTCTCCATCAACTGAAAAACCTGAGTGTTTACCAGACACTCAGGAAGCCCGCAAAAGTGTTACCAGCACCAAGCGGGAATGCCGCCCCGAACATAGACGAACAGGGGAGCAAGGACATTCTACCACAAAGCCTTGCTCCCCGCAATCAAAAGGAGCAAAGCATATGGATATTTACGCAGAGATCACCGCCCGCATCATCACCGAAATGGAAAAGGGCATTATCCCGTGGGAAAAGCCGTGGATTGCGCGAGGCGGCGCAATCAGCCACGTAACCGGCAAGCGCTATTCCCTCCTCAATCAAATGCTGTTGGGCAGGGCGGGCGAATACCTGACCTTTAAGCAGGTTCAGCAGGAAGGCGGGCGCGTCCGCAAAGGCGAGAAGGCCAGCATGGTTGTGTTCTGGAAATTCATTGAGCAGGAGGACGAAGAGACGCACGAAAAGAAGCAGGTTCCCTTTCTCCGCTATTACAGCGTCTTTCACCTCGACCAATGCGAAGGGCTGACCGCCAAGTATGACAAGCACCTCCAGCAATGCGCGAATCCCTGTCAGACCGCTGACCGCATCATTTCTGACTATTGTGCGCGGGAGGGCGTGAGCGTCACCCATGAGGCTGGCGATAGAGCGTTCTATCGTCCCGCGACGGACAGCATCACGCTTCCCCATATGGCACAGTTTGCCGCGACTGCTGAATATTACAGCACAGCGTTCCACGAACTGACGCACAGCACGGGCCACAGCAAGCGGCTCAACCGCCTTGACAAGACCGCGTTCTTTGGCAGCGAGGCATACAGCAAGGAAGAACTGATTGCGGAAATCGGTGCCTCGGCGCTGGTGAATGCGGCGGGGCTGGAAACCGCCCACAGCCTTCGCAATTCTGCCGCTTACATTCAGAACTGGCTGAAAGCCCTGCGGGATGACAAGCGCTTCATCGTCAGCGCGTCCGGCAAGGCGGAGAAAGCGGTCAATCTCATTCTTGGCTCTTGAACCTCATATGCCCGCCCTCCTGATGACTGGGGGCGGGCGTAAAATCAAACAGTTGGTTTCATAGACACAGGAGGACAGACACACCTTCGCCGCAATCCGGCTCAAAAGCGTAAAGGAAAGCGGTAAATGAAACGATTTGCGGCGATGGGCCTTTTCATTGACAGGAGGATAGAACAATGGCGGTTTATGGCTATGCGCGCTGCTCGACCAGCGAGGACAAGCAGGACATCAACAGGCAAATCCGCGAACTGAAAGCGGCGGGCGCCGATGAGGTGATATTTGAATACGAGCACGGCGACACCAAGGTGAAAAAGAACCTTCATATGCTTCTTGATACGGCGACTAAGGGCGACACCATTATCACAATGGAAGTCAGCCGATTGAGCCGAAGCACGCAGCAGTTGTGTGAGATTATCGACACCATCCGCGAAAAGCGCTTGCGGCTGGTGATTGTGGGGAGCATCACGATTGATTGCCGAAACGGGCAGACAGACCCGATGAGCGAAGCATTCCTTCAAATGGCAGGTGTGTTCAGTCAGTTGGAATTGGCAATGATAAGAGCACGTGTGCGGTCTGGGATGGCGAACGCGAAAGCAAAAGGAAAGAAAGTCGGCAGACCGCAGACAACGAAGGATGATATTCCAGCCGTATTCTACAAGCATTATCCTGCTTTTGCTTCGGGGAATATGAATGTGAGTGAGTTGGCGCGGATTTGCGATTTGAGCCGTCCGACAGTTTATAAGTATTTGAAGTTGATAATGGCTTGAATGAGTTTGGTAATGCTGAGATAAGTTGTTTTTTTTGTTCTCTTACTGTATTATGTGATATACTGAAAAGGCAAAAGATGCTATGGGAGGCGATTCTATGAAAGATTTGAATGACATGCTAAAGCAAATGACGGTGTTTGAGTAT
>SFET01000045.1 GCA_004557125.1 Clostridiales bacterium
GGGCGGCGCGCCCATCACCCAGGCCTTTGCGGATGAGATCGGCGCCGACGCCTACACCCCCGACGCCGCCTCCGCCGCACAGAAGGCAAAGGAGCTGGCTTGCTGAGATCTATACCGGATTTCAAACACAACACCCGGACAGTTTCTGTCCGGGTGTTGTGCATCTGCGGAGGGTGCGCCGGTGACCCCCACCACCATATCCGCGATGGTATATTGTTCAACCAGGGCTCGTGAGAGGGGAAATTCAACTACGGACCGGTAGATCATTTGACGCATTGCTGAATTTGCAGGATTTGCATCGATCTCATTCATCATACATAATGATATCCAGCAGACTATGATAAATTGCGTTATAAATAGAATACAAGTTCAACACCCCGGAGACGCACAGCACGTATGACCAAGGTTGCATTTGTCTATGGATTGTAATATACTGACGTATATAAAAATGTCCAGAAGGAGCATAATATGGTCTATCCAGTTTCACGAGAAAAGCATTTGAAAGCGATTTCAATACACAGGAAAGCTGCGGCATACCTCGGCGTCCATATTGATCGAGAGCGGCGCAAGCATAACGACCGTCAGCCAACGGCTGGGACACAGCCAGATTTCCACGACGCTGGATGTGTACAGCCACCAGATCAAAAAACGCGACGCAGCGGCCGCGGAGGATCTGGGCAAGGTGCTGTATTTGAAAAAAGACACAAAAAAGAACCAGATTGTGCGGTGAACTTCTGCCGGTTTTTCGCTTCCGGGGCGCAGAAAGTGCGCTTCGATGCGGAAAACCGGCATTTTTCAATTTTTGCAGGAAAACGATATTCTTATGTAAAATGCACAAAACCAAGATTTGGTGTGCACACGTTTTTCGTGAGGTGTGCACACGCCTCTGCGCATGGTGTGCACACAAAATGCACACGAAATGGATTTTTGGCCAAATTAACATAAAATTAAGCCAGAAGCGGGCGGCTGAAAATGCAGGACAAAAACAGAGATCCTGCAAAAATGGGTGGATTTTGCCCCGTTTTGCAGGGATATGGCGGCAAAAACGAAAAAGAAGAAACCGCTTGATGCGTATCAAGCGGTTTCTGTTTTGGCGGACCCTAAGGGATTCGAACCCCTGACCTTCTGGTCCGTAGCCAGACGCTCTATCCAGCTGAGCTAAGGGACCTTGCGCTTCTCTCAAAGTGCTTATATATAATACCTCAAAAATGCGCGATTGTCAAGGGGTTCCAGCAAAAAAACTCAAAATAATTTTTCTTCCCGCCAGGTTTCACCATTCTCCAGGTCCTTCCAGGCCAGCGCGCCGTCCTCCAGCGTCATGTAGCTGTGGACGCTGCCGTTTTTGGGGATGGAGGTGGAGCCGGGGTTGACGTAGGTGAAGCCCTCGTGGCGGTTGAAGGCGGGCACGTGGGTGTGGCCGCAGAGCAGCACGTCGCCCTTCATCAGCGGTGGCGGGTTGGTTTCGCCGTGGACGTGGCCGTGGGTGGCGTAGAGGATGTGCTCGCCCAGCGGCAGCGCGCAGTAGTCCGCCATCACCGGGAAGGTGAGCACCATCTGATCCACCTCGGCCTCGCAATTGCCGCGCACGCACAGTAGATGCTCGCGGATGCCGTTGAGCAGCTCGATCACCCGCTTGGGGGCGTAGTCCTTCGGCAGGTCGTTGCGGGGGCCGTGGTAGAGCAGGTCGCCCAGCAGCAGCATGCGCGGCATGCCCTCGCCGCGCCAGGCCTCCAGCAATTTTTCGCACCAGTAGGCGGAGCCGTGGATGTCGGATGCGATCATCAGCTTCATATTTAAATTCCTCCGATTTGTTGATGGTTTTCATTATACCCCGGATTGCGATAAAAAGGAAGCCCCCGGATTTCTCCGGGAGCTCCATTCATATGCAGGAATTACTTCTTGCGCAGGTCGGGCTGCTTGCGGTCGAAGTAGTCCTTCGTCAGCTTGACGACCACGCCGGTCAGCGGCAGCAGCGCGATCAGGTTCGGCAGCGCCATCAGGCCGTTGAGGGTGTCGGAGATGTCCCACATCAGCGTGCCGGAGCCGGTTGCGCCGACGATGCACACCAGGATGAACACGACCTTGAAGATGACGTCGACCACCTTGTTGTTCTTGCTCAGGTAGGCCCAGCAGCTCTCGCCGTAGTAGCTCCAGCCCAGGATGGTGGACAGGGCGAAGAACAGCAGGCTGATCTGGATGATCGTGCCACCGATGGTGCCGGGCAGGATGGTGTTGAAGGCCGCGACCGCCGCTGCACCCTTGGAGGAGAAGGCGCTCAGGCCGCCCTCGGTGGCCAGCACGCCGGAGATCAGCACCGTCAGCGCGGTGATGGTGCAGATGACGATGGTGTCGATGAACACCTCGAATACGCCCCACATGGCCTGTTCCACGGGCTCCTCGGTGGAGGAAGCCGCATGGGCGATGGGCGCGGAGCCCAGGCCGGCCTCATTGGAGAACACACCGCGGGCGAAGCCCTGACGCATGGCATTCATGATGACGTAGCCGAAGATGCCGCCGCCGATGGATTTGAAGGAGAAGGCGTTCTTGAAGATGGAGCCCAGCACGGCGGGGATGTCGCCGATGCGCATGATGATGACCACGATGCCGCACAGGATGTAGAAGATGGACATGAACGGCACCAGATAGGAGGTCACCTGGCCGATGCGCTTCACGCCGCCCAGCACCACGATGGCCACGATGATGGCGAGGATGATGCCGGAGATCAGCGGCTTCATGCCGAACAGGCCGTTGAGCGCGCCGGCGATCTCGCTGGACTGTGCGATGTTGCCGATGCCGAAGCAGGCCAGGCCGCCCAGGATGGCGAAGATGATGGCCAGCCAGGTCCAGTTCTTGCCCAGACCGTTCTTGATGTAGTACATCGGGCCGCCGTGGTAGGTGCCGTTTTCGTCCTTCTCACGATACTTCATGGCCAGGGCGATCTCGGCGTACTTGGTGCACATGCCGAAGAAGGCGGAGACCCACATCCAGAACACTGCGCCCGGGCCGCCGACGAAGATCGCGCCCGTCACGCCGGCGATGTTGCCGGTGCCCACGGTGCCCGCCAGCGCGGTGCTCACCGCCTGGAAGGGGGACAGGTTCTTGCCGTGATCCTTGCTCTTCTTCTTGAACAGGCTGCCGATGGTGTTGCGCATGATGTAGCCGAACTTACCCACCTGCAAAAAGCCGATGCGAATGGTGATGTAAATGCCGGTGCCCACCAGCAGAACCAGCATGATCGGGCCCCAGGCGAAGCTGTTGATGGCGCCGTTGACGGCCTCCACCTTGTCCACAAAGCTGCCCTCCGCCAGGGCGCAGCCGGCGATGCAGATCAGGGCCAGCGCGATGGTCAGAATCCTCAGAAACCGGGTCTTTTTCATGTACAATATCCCCCTTGCTATTGTCTGCAGTTCCCCCGGCGGGACACAAAAAGCGCCCCGCCCCCATGTTACGCATAAGGGCGAAGCGCTGCTTCGCGGTACCACCTTATTTCACCTGCACCTCGCAGTGCGGGCCTCGTGAACAGACGTATCTCTGCTCGCCGCTGTAATGGGCGGACCCAGCGCAGCCTACCACCATCGCTTCGGTGCGCTTCTCAGGGGGGCCTTCACCATCCTGCCACGCGCCCTTCCACCAGCCGGACGCTCTCTGTGCTGTGCAGGGATGATTACTCTGTCCCGTCAACGAATATGGCGGTATTTTAACATAACATTTCCGGACTGTCAAGGGTCGCCCCGCAGTTTTTTCGGCAAACGAAAAAGAATTACAATGTTTTTACATTGCAGACAGCTGTTTGTGATATACAGAATCATCTGGTTTTGAAAACAAGATAAGGTCAAAATCGAACCGATTAAAAATGAATCCGGGAATCAAATGAGTTGCAAAATGGGGGGAAACCATGCTTAGAAGCGTATTAGAAGCGTAAAAATCAGGATAAATTTGAAGGAAAACTTTCGGAATTGCTTCAAAATGATGGATATTTTTTTCGCTTTGTGCTAATATAATCACTAGTAAAAAAGAGAAGTGAACCTGGGGAAGGATGAGATACCTTGGAGAAGAAGAAAAAGAGACACGGCGACCGATTTGACGCGACCTGGGTTCGAGACGCGGATCCCATGCACGGCTTCGTGCCCTATCTTTACCCGCACCGGGCGGACAACGAGGCCTTCATCGAGGAGACCGTGGATCTGACGGCGCTGAATGCGTTTCTGGAGAAGAAGAACGCGAATCTCGATCATGCGCACCGCTACACCATCTTCCACTGCGTGGCCTGCGCGCTGATCAAGACGGTGACGCTGCGCCCGAAGATGAACTACTTCATCCAGGGCATGCGGCTCTACAAGCGCGACGAGCTTTCGCTGGCCTTCGTGGTGAAGAAGCAGTTCGACGATCACGGCGAGGAGGCCCTGGCCTTCAAGAAGTTCGGCCCGGAGACCACGCTGGATTCCTTCCACGAGGAGATCATGAAGGAGATCTTCGAGTGCCGCCGCAGCGACAAGGTGGACAATTCCACCAAGGGCATGGCCTTCTTCATGAAGCTGCCGCGCTTTATCCTGCGCCCGGTGGTGTACATCCTGCGCCGCCTGGACTTCTTCGGCAAGGTGCCCTACGATCTGATCAAGACCGATCCGAACTACGCCTCGATCTTCATCTCCAACCTGGGTTCCATCAAGCTCAACGCAGCCTACCATCACCTGAGCAACTGGGGCACGAACTCGCTGTTCGTCGTCATTGGCCAGAAGCACAAGGAGCCGGTGTTTGCCGAGGATGGCAGCTACGTGATGCACGAGATTCTGCACGTTGGCGTGACGCTGGACGAGCGCATCGCCGACGGCTACTACTACGCGCGCAGCATTGCGCTGTTCAAGCACATCATGGAGCATCCAGAGCTCCTGGATCGCCCTGCCAATGAGGAGGTAGAACTGTGATTTTCCCGAAGCCGGAGAAAGTAAAGACCCCGTGGATGCCCTTCATGAACGGCATTCCCGCACAGCTGGACTACTTCGAGGGCAGCATGTGTGAGGCCGTGGAGCGCATCGCGGACAAATATCCCAACGTCATCGCCTATGACTTCATGGGCAGCCACACCAATTACCGCGCCTGTGTGGCGGCGATTCACGAGTGCGCCCGGGCCCTGCGCGCCGCCGGCGTGAAGGAGAACGACCGCGTGACCATCGCCATGCCCAACTGTCCGCAGGCGGTGTCCATGTTCTACGCCATCAACATGGTGGGCGCCATCGCCAACATGATCCATCCGCTGTCCGCTGAGGGCGAGATCGAGTTCTATCTGAACGACTCCAAATCCGTGGCCGCGCTGACGCTGGATCAGTTCTACGGCAAATTCGCCAACATCCGTCAGAACACTCCCGCGCTCAAGACGCTGATCGTCGCCAGCATCAAGGACGCGCTGAACCCGGTGATGAAGCTGGGCTACGCGCTGACCGAGGGCAAGAAGGTGCCCAAGCTCCCCGAGGACGGCGACTACATCACCTGGAAGCAGTTCATTGCCAACGGAAAGAGCTTCACCGGCGATCCCCGCGTGAAGCGCACCGGTCCGCAGCCCGCCGTCATCCTCTACAGCGGCGGAACCACCGGCGTGACCAAGGGCATCCTGCTCTCCAACCTCAACTTCAACGCCCTGGGCGCGCAGATCATCGCCACCAACCCGATCTACTCCATCGGCGACAAGATGCTGGCCATCATGCCCATGTTCCACGGCTTCGGCCTGGGCGTGAGCATCCACTCCATGCTGGTCAACGGCGGCCGCTGCGTGCTGGTGCCGCGCTTCACGCCCCAGACCTATGCGGAGCTGCTGCGCAAGCACAAGCCGAACTTCATTGCCGGCGTGCCCACGCTGTACGAGGCGCTGCTGCGCCTGGACGGCCTGGACGATCTGGATCTGAGTTGTCTCAAGGGCATGTTCTCCGGCGGCGATTCCCTGCCGGTCGAGCTGAAGAAGCGCATCGACGCCTTCCTGAAGGATCACAAGGCCACCATCGAGGTGCGCGAGGGCTACGGCACCACCGAGTGTGTCACCGCCAGCTGCCTGACTCCGTCGGGACTGGCCCGCGAGGGTTCCATCGGCATCCCCTTCCCGGACACCTACTACAAGATTGTCATGCCCGGCACCGAGATCGAGGTGCCCTACGGCCAGGAGGGCGAAATCTGCCTGGCGGGCCCCACGGTGATGATGGAGTACGTCAACCACCCCCAGGAGACTGCGGACACCCTGCGCAAGCACGCCGACGGCCTCACCTGGGTGCACACCGGCGACCTGGGTGTGATGGACAAGGACGGCTACATCTACTTCCGCCAGCGCATCAAGCGCATGATCGTCACCAGCGGCTACAACGTCTATCCCTCCCAGATTGAGGGCATCCTGGACAAGAACGAGTGCGTGCACATGAGCTGCGTCATCGGCGTGAAGGATCCCTACAAGATGCAGAAGGTCAAGGCCTTCATCGTGCTCAAGCCCGGCTACGAGCCCAGCGACGAGACCCGCGAGAAGATCATGGACTACTGCCGCAAGCACATCGCCAAGTACGCCCTGCCCTACGAGATCGAGTTCCGCGACGAGCTGCCCAAGACTCTGGTCGGCAAGGTCGCCTACCGCATCCTCGAGGAGGAGGAAGCCAAGAAAACGGCATAAAAAATGTGGCGGGGGACTTGCGCCCCAATGCAATCCATAAAAAAATGAGGATTCCCCTGAAATGCATTCGGGGGAATCCTTTTTGCGTATCAAACGCAACGCTTTTGCAGGACAGCCTTAAAATCGAACCCAGCGGCGTGTACGCTGGGTTCGCAGCTGATTTTTTCGGAAGGGAATTTATTTCCTGGAGAAAAAATCGCTTCCTTGCAGAAATCCATTGTGTACATCGGACGCGATGGATTTCTGGAGGGGGTGGTCGTGGCGGGGGAGTTTACTCCCCCGTCCACATTTCAGCCGCAGAATTCCTTCAGCATGCGGATGTGCTCCGGGGTGGTGCCGCAGCAGCCGCCCAGGATGCTTGCGCCGGCCTTTTTGAGCTGCACCATCTCCCGGGCAAACTTGCCGGGGGACATGCCGTAGACCGCGCTGCCGTCGCTCTGAATCACCGGAAGCCCTGCGTTGGGCTTGGCGATCAGCGGAAGATCGGTGTGCGCGCGCATGCGCTGGATCACGCTGACGTACAGCTCCGGGCCCTGGCCGCAGTTCACGCCGATGGCGTCCGCGCCCAGCGCCGGCAGGGTCTGCGCCGCCAGCTCCGCGTCGCCGCCAGCGTCAGCGTGCACATCACCGGCAGGTCGCACACCGAGCGAACCGCCTCGATGGCTGCGCTGCACTCCGTCACGCCCATCATCGTCTCCAGTCCGATCAGATCCACGCCCGCGTCCACCAGCAGCTGCGCCTGTTCGCGGTAGACCTCGATCAGCGTATCGTAGCTCACGCCGCCCTCCACGTCCACCGGCTTGCCGCAGGTGGCCATGTCCCCGGCGACGAAGGCCCTGCCGCCCACCGCATCCCGGGAGATAAGCACCAGCGCGCGGTTCATCTCCGCCAATTTGTCCTCCAGGCCGTACATGCTCAGGCTCAGCCGGTTCGCGCCGAAGCTGGGGGCGTAGACGATCCGGCTGCCCGCATCCACATAGTCGCGCTGCAAATTCTGGAGTACCTCGGGGTGTTCCAGCACCCACTGCTCGGTGCACACGCCCACGGGCATGCCGCTTGCGCGCAGGTTGGAGCCGGTCGCACCGTCCAGAAGGATTGCGCCGCTGTTGAGCAGCGCTTGAAATTCACTTCGGGTCATTCGTATTCCTCGCTTCCTTTGGTTCGAGTGCCCATTGCCCTTATATCATACCATAAGGATGGGTAGAATTCAATCCCGGAGCGACAGCAGGCGCTCGATTTCGCCGCCGTAGAAGTCGCACAATTCCCGCGCGGCCTCCATGCTGGCGGCCTCGGTGACGATCTGCAGCCCGGCGCAGCGCTCGTCCGGACCGAGCCATGCCCAGCCGCCATTGCGCATCAGGCGTACGCCGCCGCCCAATTCCGCATCGGGAACCTCCTCGGCGAGGGCGTGCAGCAGCCGACCGCTCTGGGTGGAGGGCACCTGCATGCTGCGGGTGCTGCGAAAGGCCGCGGGCATGTCCTTTCTCCACGAATCGTAGGCGATGCCCGCTTCCGTCAGGCGGGACAGAAAGCGCAGCGCAAACTGTATGCCGTCCAGCTGCAACAAGAACTGCCGGGGCGCTCTGTCGGCCAGGGCATGCATCCATGCAGCGGGTTCGCCGGCGAGGCAGGCGGCGCCCGCACCGTAGCGCTCGGCCAGCACGTCGATGGCCCGGCTGGCGTACACCGGCAGGATCAGCCGCAGCTCTCCGGCTTCCAGCGCCGTCCAGGCGCAGGCCAGCTGGCGCTCCACCTCGCTCATGCGCTCCCGGTCGGTGATGAAGCTCGCCTGCTCGCCGCTGTCGGAGAACAGGATGCCCAGTTCGCCCGGCGCGACCTGAAACGCCTCGGGATTCCACTCGCAGCGCACGCGCAGGCCCGCGCGCACGAAGCTGCGCTCCGCCAGGCTCAGAAGGTGACTGTTCTGGGCGCACAGGGCGATCTCCGGCGCCAGCAGCGGATCCGCTTCGAAGGCTGCGGCCGCGTCGGCGATGTAGGCGATGTCGGTGCGGCCTGTGCTCTGAATCGCCCGGGTGATGCCGCTGAACGGCCCAGCGTAGTCCTGCCGTTCGCAGAGCTTGAGGATGGCGCGCTGGGTCTTTTCCGGAATGCGCGCGCCGTCGCTGCAGAGGGGAATCAGGCGCGCATCCTCCACCAGCATGGCCGCGTCCGCGCGCAGCGATTTCAGCGCGTGGCGCAATTGGGGCAGGCTGCACACGCCCGCGTCGATCAGCTGCACGCCCTGCGCCATCGCGCCCGCGGCCACGGCGTGCCACAGTGCCGCCGCCACGGTGGATGCGCCGCGGCCCAGCAGCAGCTCCCGGGGCTTCATCTCCGCCACGCAGGCGCACACGCTGCGGGCCGCCTGGGCGGGAGATTCCAGCTGCAGCGCACCCCCGACGAAGCGCTGTTCCCGCCGCGAACCCCACACGATGTTCTCCTCCGGGCGCTCCCCCTCGGGCAGCGACTTCTCCGGCCAGAGCTTCACGCCGGGCGGCAGCACGGATCGGGCGCCCACGATGGAATGGCTGCCCACGCAGCTCTCCTCGAACAGCTGCGCACCCTCGGCGATCACCGCGCCGCAGCCCACCACGCAGCCCCGCAGCTGCGCCCCGGCCTCCACGCGCACGCCGGGGAACAGCACGCTGCGCTTGACGCCGGCGCCCGACGCCACGAAGCAGTTCTCGCCGACGACGCTGTAAGCCCCGATGTGCGCGCCGGAGCAGACGTGTGCGCCGGGTGCGATCCAGCAGGGAGCTTCGATGACGCAGCCCGGCTCGAGGATCGCGCCATCGCAGGGGCCGCTCTGCCGATCTTCCGGGCCGTCCAGGCGGAGCTTGCCGTCCAGCGCGTCCACATGCACCTGCAGGTAGGCGGCCACGTCGCCCACGTCGCACCAGTAGCCCTCCGCCGTCCAGCCGTAGAGGGGAATGTCCGCCTCCAGCAGCGCCGGAAACAGGTCGTGGCCGAAGTCGTAGGGTCGGTCGGCGGGGATGTGGCGCAGAATCTCCGGCTCCAGGATGTAGATGCCGGTGTTGATGCAGTCGGAAAACACATCGCAGCGCCCGGGCTTTTCGTGGAAGGAGCGGATGCGCCCGTCCGCACCCGTCACCACCATGCCGTACTCCTGGGGCGTGCCGGATTTTTTCAGGATCAGCGTCGCCGGACCGCCGTGGGATTCGTGGAAGCGCAGCGCGGCGGAGAGGTCGAAGTCGGTCGCGCCGTCGCCGGAGAGCACGATGAAGCGCTCGTTCAGGAAGTCCTGCGCCTGCTTCACGCTTCCGGCGGTGCCCAGGGGCGCGGGTTCGACATAGTAGCGCAGCTGCACGCCCAGCCGTTCGCCGTCGCCGAAGAAATCCTCAATGGACTCGGGCAGATAGCCCAGCGTCGCGCCGATTTCGTGAATGCCATATTTCTGAAGCAGCCGAATGGCGCGCTCCATCAGGGGCTTGCCCAGCAGGCGCAGCATTGGCTTCGGACAATCGCATGTCAGGGGTCTCAGGCGCGAACCCTCGCCGCCCGCCATGATGATCGCTTTCAAATGTTTCACAATCCTTTCCTTGCGCGCAGAGCGCAGCGTAGAAATGCCGCGGTGCGGCATTCATGCGCTATTTTCTCCCACGCGGGTCACTTTCATACAAAATTATATTTCCATGAATTTGACAAATATGCATTCCGGCAATATACTAGAGAGAGAAATTGAAAGAGCGGGTGAAAGAATTATGAAACGTATTCTTGCGGCGCTGATTGCGCTGATGCTGCTGTCCTGTGCGTGCTGCTCCCTTGCGGAGGAGTCGCTTCGCGTGGTGAACTGTGAAAGCTGGGTGTCGCTGCGCAGCGCACCGGATACACAGGCCGAGAGATTGGCGCAGGTTCCGCTGGGCGCATATGTCACCGGCGAATACGATCCGTATGCGCAGTTCAGCCATTGCAGCTACGAGGGCGTCTCGGGCTACATCCTGAACGAATACCTGGCTCCGGCAGAGGAGGTGCAGGCGGAGGATCTGATGCCCGAGGGCACGGTCATCCTGGACGGCGCCGCGGCCAGTCTGCGGGTGCAGGCGGTGCGCAGCAGCGACGGTTACAAGGAGAAGCTGTGGGTCGGCTGCACGGATGCGGACGGCGCGCTGCTCTGGAGCTACTCCGCAGGGCCGGTGAACATGACGGAGCTGGATCAGACGGACGCCTTCCTCAACAGCGCGGCGGCGGAGCCGTTTGTAGCGGTGTACAGCTCGGATTGCGGCCTCGTGGCCCTGGATCTGCAGACCGGTGCGGAGAGATGGACGCTGCCCAACGAAGTGGTGAATCTGGGCGGCAGCCTGAGCTGCGCAGTCGGCGGGGACGGTACGATGTACATCGGCGGCTACTACGGCCCGGATCCGGTGGCGATCGCTCCGTCGGGCGAGCTGCTGTGGGAATCTTCCTCCCGCTACGGCGAGAAGGATGGATATCCGCTGGAGTTCTGGTGGCTGTACGATCTCAAGGTGGAGGACGCCGGTCTGGCGGCCACCTACGACAGCGGCAGCGAGCATGCCGGCAGCGTGCTCTTCGGCCTGGATGGCCGGATGCTGGCGTACAAATTCACGGATGAATGAGGCCGGTGCAATGAAAACAGGGTATGCATTTTTGCATACCCTGTTTTTAAACGGAAGCGCGGCGGTGTTGCTGAAATACCGTCGCGCTTTTGTTTGCGAAAGGCCTTACAGGATGTACTTGCGCACGTCCTTGGCGTGGGCGTCGTTGCCCAGCTGGGCGTTGACATAGTCCGCGTCGATGGTCACGCACACCTCCGGGGCGTCGCCGCCGCCGGCGTTGAAGGCGATGTCGTTGAGGATCTTTTCGAGCATGGTATGCAGGCGGCGCGCGCCGATGTTCTCGGCGGTCTCGTTGGCCTGCCAGGCGCACTCGGCAATGGTCTGGAGGGCGGAATCCTGGAAGTCCAGCGACACGCCGTCCACGCCCAGCAGCAGCTGGTACTGGCGGATCAGCGCGTTCTCCGGCTGGGTCAGGATGCGCTTGTAGTCCTCCACGCTGAGGGGCTTGAGATCCACGCGCACCGGGAAGCGGCCCTGCAGCTCGGGGATCAGGTCGGTGACCTTCGCCACGTGGAACGCGCCCGCCGCGATGAAGAGCATGTGGTCGGTCTTGACGGGGCCGTACTTGGTGTTGACGGTGGTGCCCTCCACGATGGGCAGGATGTCGCGCTGCACGCCCTCGCGGGACACGTCCGGGCCGTTGCCGCTGCCGCGTCCGGCCACCTTGTCGATCTCGTCCAGGAACACGATGCCGTGCTGCTCCGCCCGGTCGATGGCCTCGGTGTAGACCGCGTCCATGTCGATCAGGTTGGTTTCCTCTTCGGCCTGCAGGATCTTGCGGGCCTCGCGCACCTCCACCTTGCGCAGCTTGGTCTTCTTGGGAATGATGCTGCCCAGCACGTCGCTCATGTTCACGTCCATGCCGGGGATTTCGTTCTGGGGCGTGACCTCCTCGACCTCCACCTCGACGATCTCGTGCTCCATTTCGCCCCGGCGCAGGCGGGTGCGCACGTCATCCTGGCGCACGGCCAGCGCGGTCCTTTCGGATTCGGACAGCTCCGGCTCCTTGGGCTTGTTGCCCAGCAGAATCTCGATGGGGTTGGCGGGCTTCCTCTTCTGGGTGCGGGTCAGCAGGTCCACCAGGCGATCCTCCACCACGCACTCGGCGCGGTTGCGCACCCGGGCGGTGTGCTGGTTCTTCACCAGGCGGATGCTGGCCTCCACAAGGTCGCGGATGATGGATTCCACGTCGCGGCCCACGTAGCCCACCTCGGTGAACTTCGTGGCCTCGACCTTGATGAAGGGCGCGTCCACCAGCTTGGCCAGACGGCGGGCGATCTCGGTCTTGCCCACGCCCGTCGGGCCGATCATCAGAATATTTTTGGGGGTGACTTCTTCGCGGATGTCCTCGGGCAGCTGAGCGCGGCGGTAGCGGTTGCGCAGGGCCACGGCCACGGCGCGCTTGGCCTCGTCCTGACCGATGATGTATCGATCCAGCTCGCGAACGATCTCGCGGGGGGTAAGCTCAGTCATTTGCTTTCTCCTTTCGGCATGCAGGGGGCGGTACGCACATGCGCACAGTGTCGTCCCCGCGCGGACCTCAGACGGTTTCGACGATGATGTTGCCGTTGGTGAAGATGCAGATCTCGCTGGCCACCTTCAGCGCCTTCTCGGCGATCTCGTGGGCGGGCAGATCGGTGTTCTGATACAGGGCGCGCGCGGCTGCCAGGGCGAAGTTTCCGCCGCTGCCGATGGCCAGCACGCCGTCGTCAGGTTCGATCACCTCGCCGGTGCCGGACACCAGCAGCAGGTTGTCCTTGTCGGCGCACAGCAGCATGGCCTCCAGCTTGGCGGTCTTGTTCATCTGCCAGTCCTGGGCCAGCTCCACGGCGGCGCGGGGCAGGTTGCCGGAGTACTGGGTCAGCTTGTCCTCAAAGCGCTCGGTGAGGGCGAAGGCGTCGGAGACCGAGCCTGCAAAGCCGATCACGACCTTGCCGCCGTAGATGCGCCGCACCTTGCGGGCGGTGCCCTTCATCACGGTCTTTTCGCCCAGGGTCACCTGACCGTCTCCGGCCAGAGCGATCTCGCCGTCCCGGCGCACGGCGCAGATGGTGGTGCCGCGGAACGGGCTGCGGATTTCATTTTCACAGGTCATAGGTTTGGATCACCTCGTTCAGTGTGTCGATGGCGCGCGCGCTCAGCTTCTCGTAGCGGTTGCGCTTGCCCCGCACGCGCACGTCCAGCGGCTCCAGTATGCCGAAGTTTGCGTTCATGGGCTGGAAGTTGGCGCTGGGGGTGGATACGTGGCGGGCGAGTGCGCCCAGAATGGTTCGTCCGGTGAAGTCCGGCTCGGGAAGACCATTCATGGCGCAGTACAGGCCGATGGCGGCGGTCATGCCCGAGGCTGTGGATTCCATGTAGCCCTCCACGCCGGAGAGCTGCCCGGCGAAGCGGAGGAGGGGATTGCCCTTCAGGGCGTAGTTCTGGCCCAGCATGTCCGGGCCGTTTAAGTAGGTGTTGCGGTGCATCACGCCGTAGCGGGCGAATTCGGCGTGTTCAAGGCCCGGAATCATGGAGAACACCCGCTTCTGTTCGCCCCACTTCAGCCGCGTCTGGAAGCCCACCAGGTTGTACAGCGTGCCGGCTTCGTTCTCCTGCCGCAGCTGCACCACGGCGTAGGGCTCCTTGCCGGTGCGGGGATCCTTCAGCCCGACGGGCTTCAGCGGTCCGAAGGCCAGCGTCTGCCGTCCGCGCGAGGCCAGAATCTCCACGGCCAGACAGCCCTCGAACACCAGCTTCTTCTCGAAGTCGTGCAGCTCGGCCAGCTCCGCGTCCATCAGCGCGTCGTAGAAGGCGTTGTATTCGTCCTCGCTCATGGGACAGTTCAGGTAGTCCGAGCCCCGGTCGTAGCGGGAGGCGCGGAACACCTTGTCCATGTCCAGCGATTCGGCGGTGACGATGGGCGCAGCCGCGTCGAAGAAGTGCAGCGCCTTCGCACCGGGCAATTGAGAGATCGCGTCCGTCAGGGCGGGGTCGGTCAAGGGGCCGGTGGCGATGATGCACGGGCCGTCGGGGATGCGGTCGATCACCGCGCTCTCGAACTCCACCAGCGGGTGGTTCTTTAGCGTCCCGGTGATGGTTTCGGAGAACAGGTGGCGATCCACCGCCAGCGCACCGCCTGCGGGCACCCGGCACTTCTCGGCCGAGGCGAGGATCAGGCCGTTGAGCGCGCGCATCTCGGCCTTCAACAGGCCCGAAGCGTTGGTCAGATGCTCCGCCTTCAGGCTGTTGGAGCAGACCAGCTCGGCAAAGCCCTCGCTTTTGTGGGCGGGGCTGAACTTCACCGGCTTCATGTCGATCAGGCGCACGGGTACGCCCCGGCGCACCAGCTGCCAGGCGGCCTCGCAGCCCGCCAGACCTGCGCCGACGATGGTCACGCGCTCCTTATTCATCGCCGCCTCCGTTTTCCACCTGAACCCGGTGGCGGCAGTTTTCATTCACGCAGACGTGGAACAGCGTGTCCTTCGGGCCGGATTTGAGCACCATGCGCTCGCCGCAGACGGGGCACTTGTCGGCCACGGGGCGATCCCAGGACACGAAGTCGCACTCGGGGTACTTTTCGCAGCCGTAGAACTTGCGGCCCTTGCGGCTGATGCGCTCCAGCAGCTCCCCGCCGCACTTCGGGCAGGGCACGCCGATGTTCTTCGGCAGCGCCATGGTGAAGCGGCACTCCGGGAAGTTGGGGCAGGCCAGGAACTTGCCGTAGCGGCTCATTTTGTAGACCATCATCGCGCCGCACTTCTCGCAGGGCACGTCGGACACCTGGTCCTCGATGGCCACCTTTTCGATGTTCTTGTCGGCCTCCTCCAGCGTCTTTTCGAAGGGGCCGTAGAAGTTGGCGATCACGCCGTGCCATTCGACCTTGCCGGCCTCGACCTCGTCCAGCTCCTCCTCCATCCCGGCGGTGAAGGCGATGTCCACGATGTTGGGGAAGTTCTTGCACATCATGTCGTTGACGATCTTGCCCAGCTCCGTGGGGATCAGGCGCTTGTTCTCCCGGGCCACGTAGCCGCGGCTGATGATGGTGGAGATGGTGGGCGCGTAGGTGGACGGGCGGCCGATGCCCTTCTCCTCCAGCGTGCGCACGAGGCTTGCTTCGGTGTAGCGCGGCGGCGGCTGGGTGAAGTGCTGGTCGGGGGAAATCTCGCCCGCCTCGGCGGTCATGCCCTCCGAAAGCTCGGGCAGGTTGTTCACGCTGGCCTCCTCGGCCGCGTCGTCCTGGCTCTCCTCATAGACGGCGGTGAAGCCCGCAAAGCGCAGCTTCTGGGCGTTGAAGTGGAAGCGCGCGCCGGTGCTGGCGTCGATGTCCACCGACAGCGTGTCGTACACGGCGGGGGTCATCTGGCTGGACACGAAGCGCTCGTAGATCAGCTTGTAGAGCTTGAACTGATCCCGGGACAGCGAGGCCTTGATCGCGTCCGGGCGGCGCAGGATGTCCGTGGGGCGGATGGCCTCGTGGGCGTCCTGGGCGGAGGAGCGGGTCTTGTAGATGTTGGGCTTCTCCGGCAGGTATTCGGCGGAGTAGTTGTCCGCGATCATCGCGCGCACGGCCTCCAGGGCCTCGTCTGCGATGCGGGTGGAGTCGGTACGGATGTAGGTGACAAGACCCTGGCTGCCCTCTCCGGCGATTTCCACGCCTTCGTAGAGCTGCTGGGCGATCTGCATGGTCTTCTGGGTGGTGAAGCCCAGCTTGCGGCTGGCCTCCTGTTGGAGGTTGGAGGTGGTGAAGGGCGCGGCGGGGAACTTGCGGCGCTCGCCCTTCTTGATGATGGACACGCTGAAGGTTGCACCCGCGCAGGAATCCACCACGCGCTGGGCCTCGTCGCGGCTGTGTAGCTCGGTCTTTTCGCCGCCGAAGCCGGTGAAGCGGCCGATGACCTTCGCCTTGCCGATGGTGAAGGGCGCGGAGATGGTCCAGTACTCCTCGGGCACGAACACGTCGATCTCCTGCTCCCGGTCGCAGATCATCTTGGTGGCCACCGACTGCACGCGGCCTGCGCTCAGGCCCTTCTTGACCTTGCGCCAGAGCAGCGGGCTGATCTTGTAGCCGATCAGGCGGTCCAGCACGCGCCTCGCCTGCTGGGCGTTCACCAGATCCATGTTGATGGTGCGGGGGTTCTTCACCGCGGCCTTCACGGCCTTTGCGGTGACCTCGTGGAATTCGATGCGGCAGGGCGCGTCCTCGGCGATGCCCAGGACGTTCGCCAGATGCCAGGAGATTGCCTCGCCCTCGCGGTCCGGGTCGGTCGCGAGGTAGATCTTGGAGGCGCTGCGGGCCTCCTTGCGGATGCGGTTGAGAATTTCGCCGCGGCCGCGGATGGTGATGTATTTCGGCTCGAAGCCGTGTTCCACGTCTACGCCGATCTGCGACTTGGGCATGTCGCGCACGTGCCCCTGAGAGGCTTCAACCTTGTAACCCCGGCCCAGAAACTTGCCGATGGTCTTGGCCTTTGCGGGAGATTCGACGATAACGAGCTTGTTTGCCATGTGTTTCCTCCGTTGTGGCTGAATTCCGCCCGAGATTTTTCTGCGGAATTCGAATTTGAGCGGATCAGAGATACGCGCGGTACATGCCGCCCGGCACTTTAACTATTATTCCCCGAAGTTCCAACATTGTCAAGTGGGAATTTAGCTTTGCGATCGGAAAATCCACCAGATTCGCCAGTTCGTCAAAGGACAGCTCCTGCTCCAGCAGCGGCTGAACGATCTGATCGTCCTCGGGATCCAGCTCCAGCTTCGGCCGGGGCGCGCTCCTTGCGGGATCCTCGCGCTCGGCCCAGCGGTAGTGCTCCAGGATGTCCCAGCCGGACAGCGCGGGAATCGCGCCCTCCACGATCAGCCGGTTGGGCGCGGCGCTCAGCGGGGAGTAGATCGAGCCGGGCACGGCGAACACGTCCCGGTTCTGATCCAGGGCGGCGTTGACGGTGATCATCGCGCCGGACTTCTCCGCGCCCTCCACGATCAGCACGCCCCGGCTCAGGCCGCTGATGATGCGGTTGCGGGCGGGGAAGTAGGAGCGCAGCGGCGGCGTGCCCGGCAGGTATTCGGACACGATTGCGCCGCCGCTGTCCAGGATGCGGTGGTACAGCTCCTCGTTCTCCTGGGGATAGATCACGTCCGCGCCGCAGCCCAGCAGGGCGATGGTCCGGCCGTAGCCGATGAGCGCGCCCTCGTGGGCGGCGGTGTCCACGCCGTTGGCCATGCCGCTGATCACGGCGACATCCTCCCGGGCCAGCACCTCGGCGAACTCCCGTGCAGCGCGCTGACCGTCGCGGGTGCAGCGCCGGGAGCCGACGATGGCGAAGCTGCGCGCATTGTCCAGTGGACACGCACCCAGCACGTACAGCGTGGCGGGCGGATCGTAGATGCGGCTGAGGAGCTCCGGATAGTCGTCGCTCAGGCGGGTGATGGCCCGCATATTGCACTTCTCCAGCCGGGCAAAGAGGGTGTAGAAATACTGCTCGCTCCGGGCGTCGCGCAGCTTCTTCCGCGTCGCCGCCGGGAGGAATTCCTTCATCTTATCATCGTCCGCATTGTCCCATACGCATCGCGCATCCCCGTATTCGCTGATGAGCCGGTAGAAGCGCTTCGGGCCGATGCCCTCCACGCTGCTGAGCCAGACCCAGTATTGCTCCATCGTGCTCAGATTCATGCGTTACCCCCAGTATTTTCGATCCAGCGTGCGGTACTGCACGGCCTCGGACACGTGCTCGGCCTCGATGCGCTCCGAGCCCGCCAGGTCGGCGATGGTCCGCGCCACCTTCAGCACGCGGGTGTAGGCGCGGTTGGAGAGCTTGAGCCGTTCGCAGGAGAGCAGAAGCAGCTGATGCGCCTCGTCGCTGGTCTTGCAGGCGGCGTTCAGGTTCCGTGCGGAGAGCTGGGCGTTGATGCGGATGCCGTCGGGGTCGTCCGCATAGCGTCTGCGCTGGATCTCCCGCGCGGCCTCCACGCGCTTGCGGATGTCGGCGGAGCACTCCTCCTCGCCCTCGCGGCTCAGGCGCTCGGCGGGGATGGACTCCACCTCGATGTGCATGTCGATGCGGTCCAGCAGCGGCCCGGAGATGCGGTTCAGGTACCGCCGGATGGCCGCCTGGGTGCAGCGGCAGGGCTGGGTGCGGCTGCCCAGATTTCCGCAGGGGCAGGGGTTCATGGAGCACACCAGCACGAAGTTTGCCGGGTAGGTGGACTGGGCGTTGACCCGTGCGATGGTCACGAAGCCGTCCTCCAGCGGCTGGCGCAGCGCCTCCAGCACGTCGCGGCGGTACTCGGGCAGCTCGTCCAGAAACAGCACGCCCGCCAAGCGAGAGCTACCATACAATGAAGTGAAAACACAGGATGCAAGAAACTCAATTCTGAATAAAGACCATTTCACCCCATTTTCATTAGTATGATCGTGTTCGCAAAGAAAGCTTTGTTCATTTACAGATTTATTTCTGCAATATGTCGAAACCAATATTCAATATGATGTAAGATTTCTATCTATACGCCTATATGATAGCACAGCGGAAATTAAAATACAATTAAATTTAAGATGAATTGAACCGCCCAGAGCGTGCCGGGCGGCAAGTTGGCTATTGGTCATTCTGCCAGCTTGACAGTTACCTTTGAACCATCAAGCAGGTAGAAATCCAAATGTTCACCATAGAAAACTACTCTATCAAGAACCTTTGCGACAATGCCCAGGTCAATATCCTGCATCAGATGCCCGCTGGCGGTTAGTTCAGTAAACCGCTCAGCGTAGAACGCTGCGAGAAGATCATCACCCGCCATTTGCGCCGTCCACGTTTTCATACGTTCGTTGCGTTCTGTGATCACGGTGTTCCATGCTCGGACGAATGCACCATGAAGGTCGTGCTCATGAAGATTTTTGCTGACGCAGCCGACCACGCCCTTTTCCTTGTACCGCTTGTTGCATTGCCATACCTTTATGTCCTTGCCCAGACGGTACCACGTTCTGCGCCAGAACAGGTCATTACATAGGCCGCAGAAGACGCGGTTGGAAAAAGGCTGGTCGGCTGTATATCGGCCCAAACTGCGCAAGCCATACTTTTCCCGGAATGCTTCGCGGCGGGCGAGTTCCAGTTGTGTCACTTCCCAGCGTACCGGTTCGATGATTGGCTCATGATTACCTTTGATATAATACTGTTCCACTTCGCCATTGTTACGGACAGTCGTGCCTGAGAGGAAGTCGGAAGTGTACCATTTCTGGAGTAGTACATCCCCCTTGTATTTTTCATTGCGCAGGATGCCGTAAATTGTGGATGCTTGCCAGTTGGAGGTTCCCATGATCGTGGGAATCTTTTCATTTCTGAACTGCGAGGCGATGGTGTCAGGTGAAATGCCATCGAGGAAACTGTCATAAATCCGTCGCACCAGCTTTGCCTGATCCGGGTTGATGATCAGGTTGCCATCCTTATCCTTGTCATAGCCGAGGAATCGGTTAGTATTTAAGTGAAGGTGACCCTGCTGAAAGCGGGAACGAATGCCCCAAGTGGTATTTTCAGAAATGTTGCGGCTCTCATCCTGCGCCAGCGAGGAGAGAATGGTGAGCATCAGCTCGCCGGTGCTGTCAAGGGTGTTGATGTTTTGCTCTTCGAACAGAACGCCGATGCCCCGCTTCTTCAGTTCACGTGTATAAAGAAGACAGTCAGCCGTATTGCGAAACATACGGGAGATGGACTTGGTGATGATCATGTCGACATGACCGGCTTCGCATTCTTCTATCATCCTTTTGAACTGGTCACGCTTGCGGGTGTTCAGGCCGGTGATGCCTTCATCAGCGAAAATATCCACAAGTTGGTATTCCGGGTGATTGCGTACATAGCGTTGATAGTAAGCTTGCTGGTTGGCAAAACTCTCGAGCTGATCTTCTGCATCAGTGGAAACGCGACAGTAAACCGCGAGACGGATCAGGCGGGTTTCAGCAGCGCGGTTGGTCAACGCCCTTCGGGCAGGAATATGATGAATCTGTCTTGCTTCGCTCATGTGTTCATACCCTCCGTTTTCATCATTTCATATTCGTCAAATGGAAATGCAGTATAGCGCTTTCGTCCGAAGTCATCCTTGTATGAAAGTGCAACAACCGGTTCATCGATGTCCCACCCCACGGTTTCGGAGGCAGGGAGAAAGATGCCCTTGCATGCGGCTTTGGACTTTTTGAGGTTTGTGCTGCAGGCCCAATACTCACGAGTCCGATGCTTGCCCCATTTATGGATCAGCAATGCACCGCAGTACGGGCAGAACAGCTTTCCTGACAGGGGATAGCGGTTGTGGGAATTACCTAATTCGCCGTTGAAGGGCTCTCTGGGGGTGTTGAGCTTATCCCATCTTTCTTCAAGGATGTATTGCACCCGGTCGAATTTTTCAGGACTGACAATTGCGGGATGATTGTTGGTGATGTACCAGCAGTCAACTTCGCCCCTGTTTTCACAACGTTTGCGATCATCATTGATATAGCGCTTGCGCAACCAAATATCGCCTTTGTACATCACATTGTGCAGGGTGCGCTTCACACCGGTATCATCCCACTGCCCTCCAGATGGTGAAGGTATGTGCTTTCGATTGAGAGTAGCGCGGATGCGGGCAATCCAAACGCCCTGCGCTGCCCAATCGAAGATCATGCGCACAACCTCAGCTTCTTTCTCAACGATGGCAATGTTACCGTCCGGTCCCGGCTGGAAACCGTAGGTGTATTTGGCACTCGTTGTTGCGATACCCTGCTCATATTTGCTTCGATAGGCATATTGCATCCTCGTCCGGCAATTGTCACTTTCCCCCTGCGCAAAAGCTGACATGATTGTTATGAACAGTTCACCGGTGCTTTCCAGCGTGTTGATATTCTGCAGGTGGAATATAACACCGATGCCTTGCGCCTTCAGCTCTCTCGTTGCCTTGAGCACTGTTTCCGTGTTTCTCGCAAACCGGGAAATACTCTTCACGACAACGAGGTCGAACTTTCCAGCCCGTGCATCGGTCAACATCCGTTGAAATTCAGGTCTTTTGTCTTTATAGCCACTGATACCTTGATCGGCGTACACTTCAGTCAGTTCCCAATTAGGCTGGTTTCGGATGTATTCGGTCAGGAAGGTGACTTGCTGATAGTATGATGATTCCTGTTCAGCACTGTTGGAAGAAACGCGGGCGTAGACACATACACGGCGTTTCACCGGCGTTTTCTTTTTCGCTTGAATGACCTGTATCTGCATTGAGATTCTCCTTTCCTTTGGAGGTATAGTATCTATCACTCCGTGGAGGCGATTAGTCAAGCAATAAAACCCTTATTTCTTCTGGTATTTTTAGACGTATCGCTGTGGGCAAAAAAAGGGAAGGTCGGACAAAAGCCCGACCCCCATGTCAGTAAATGAATCACGTAATTTCATTCACCGTTTTTGTTTCCAGCCGTATCGTTCTTATCTTCCCGGTTATGAAGCTGGGCGAGAATTTCCTTGAGCCTCTCCGGAACGGGAAGGCCGATGTGCGCGGCGTTCTCCAGCAAGGACAGGCCCTCATTGGAGAGGTAAAAGCACACCACGGCCCCGCGCAGTGCACTGCCTGTGCCAATCACATGCACGTCCATGATATTCGCCACGCCCACCAGCATCAGGATCAGCACCTTCTTGCAGATGCCCCTGAAGCCCACAGCGCTTGACAGCTTCCTGTCCATGACCGCGCACATGAGGCCAGTGATGTAGTCCAACACCATGAATACGATCAGTGCAATCATCAGTCCATCCATACCTCCGAGAAAGTAACCCAGCCAGCCGCCCAGCGCGGCGCAGGCCATCTGGAGCTTCGCCCAGATCAGATCAATCGAAAAATCACGCATATTTCTTCCTCCTTCTGTTCATCAGCCGCAGATTCTTCCGTACTTCCCGGAGACCCAGCCGTCCCGACCGGCAAAGGAAACCTTCAGCCAGCCGTTCGCAGCGGTCTCTCCCTGGTACGGAAGCAGCGTATCCCTGTACGCCACGCCCAGCTTCTCCGCGTCGGTGTTCGGCTGAACACGCACGTAGCAGTTGCCGCCCACGATGCGCACGCAGTTCTCGCACGCGGGGTTCTCCAATCGCTCCAGCTCTGCCATCAGGCTGGCGTGGGTCAGCGGGCCGTACTCGCCGTCCGCTTCCAGCGCGTGCTGCTTCTGGTACGCAATTACAGCCATCTCCGTGCAGTCGCCGAACTCGCCGTCCGCACCGTAGTCGCCGCAGCTGATGCCCAGACGGATCAGCGCCTCCTGTAGCTGCTTCACGTCCGCACCCACGCTGCCGTTCTTCAGCAGACGGTCTCCCAGTTTGAAAGAGGTAGGCGTGGTTTCTTCCTTTGCTTTTGCGCCGTTGGACAACACGACCACCGTGTGCCCCTTGGTTCGAGTCACAAGGATGTCGCCGCGAAGCAGGCGGGCGCTGGACTTGCAGTGTGCGTCATCGGTGAACTGCATGAATGCTCCGGTCGCCATGAGCACGCGCACCTCGCTGGAGGTGATGAAGTTTCCAGCCTTGATGCCAGCAAAGTTCACGCAGACCCGCACAAGTGCGCTGCAATCCGTGTTGACCTTTTTGCTCGTCCTCGCGGGGTCGAAGCCACAGGACTTCACATTTTCATAGAGGGTATTCCGGGTCGGCTGGGAATAACCGATGTCGTTGTTGTCGCAGGCGCGCTCCATTGCCAGCGCAATCTGCTCACGCTGCGCGGGGTCAATGGCGCGGAGCACAATCCAGCCCTTGCTGTGCAGGTACCAGTTCTCCGTGGAGACCTCCTTGCCGCCGTTCTGGTCGCCGGGTGTGGTGTTGCCGTAAGAGCTGCGGGCACTTCCGATTCTGACTGCCATAATTGATTTCTCCTTCCTGTTGTATACAAAACAGGCCACCAGAAGGCAACCTGTTCTCGTTCATAGGGTTCATATTGTGTTGGCGTCTGGTCAGCCGTTATTCTGGGATGTTCCCATCACAATCACTTCCAGGCATCATTGCTGAATGCCATGATATTCGCGGCAGTCCATACGCCGTTGTGATAGACATAGGGCACCGCTGATTTCCATTCGCCGCCGGTGAAGATCCTTGCTTTGCTGTCGTCGTAGGTGAGCGTGAAATAGGGACGCTGGCTTTGATAGGACGAGGACGGATTGTAGCCACGGATGCGGGAAAGCGAGCTGCTGCCGCCCGTGCCGTAGGCCCACAGGCGCAGTGTACCGTTCTGCCCGTCGCGGCAGTAAGCCTGTATGACCTCGGTCAGATCAATTGCCTTGCTGCCCGTCTTGGTGCCCATCACGATTCCGGTCTTGCTCGTAAGGAGCGTCTTGCGGTCGCTCCATGCGGTGTTGTAGCTGTAGCCTATGGTCAGCGTTGCGGAATACGCGGTCACGATATGGACATTCAGGACAGCCTGCCGGATCTGCAGCGTGCTTTTCTCCACGGGCAGCGCAGAGAAGTCCATCCTGAATGCGCGGTTCGAGGAGTAATAGTAATTATCGTCAGCGGCGACGGTTGTGCCGCTGGTGTTGTAGTAATAGCCGCCGGACGGCCTCCATGTGTATGTTTTCGACATGCTTCGACCTCACTCCACAACAAAGTACAGCTGCCCTTCGACGGGATTCTCGGGCATTGCGCTGCTCGAACCGTAGACTGCTGATCCGTTCAGGACAATGGGATAGGCGCATTCAAACAGCGGGTTGTTCTCCGTCGCCGCGCTGAACTTTCCGAATGCGACGCCGCCCGTCCGGCAGCCGGACATGTGAACGTTGGCAAAGGCTCTGGGAATATTTGCTGTGGCACTGCGTGTCTCATAGCCATTGCTGACGACCAGGAGAAAGCTCCAGTCGCTGCCGTTGGAAAAGGATGTGGTAATTGCCGAGGTACTGTCCGTGATGCCGGTGAGCATCTGCGCGATGGTAGCGTTGAGGGTTGTAACCGTGTCGGATGCGGTCGCAGGATTGTGGTCGGAGCTTCTGTACAGCTTTGCACTGTAGCCGTGGCCGGTGAACACGCTGTCGCTTACGTCACTGGTGAGACGGATGCTGGTCTTTACGCTTGCGGACTCATCGTTGGGCGCGCGCTCCACTGCAAACGAAAGGCGGGGATTATCCCGGGCAGACAGGATGGCGAGGTATTCACCATCGCTGCCGCGCAGATTGCCGAAGTTCTCGTAGTTGCTTCCATTGGCAAATGTGGCGTTGGTCACGATGCTCAGATGCAGCTTGGCAGCGCTGACCGGGAACAGGTAGTTGCTCCCGTCCACGGCGTAATAGCCCGGAAGGAAGGGAAAGGTTCCTGTGAAGGTCTTGCTGACATTGCTTCCCCAGGAGATGGAGGACATCGCAAAGCTGGGGCCACCGTGCAGGTAGACATCCGAGACATATCCTGTGCCGCTGGAGGCGTTCGTACTGGGATAGGTGCCACTCAGTGTGATGTAACAGCTGGTGACACTTTTTCCGGAGGTATTTTTCAGGGTGATGGAAAAGGAGACGCTCTCTCCGACAGCGATGACGCTGGGCGAAAATGATAGCGCCGTGATGGTAAAGTAGCCAGAGTCTGATGTGACCCCCTTCGATTCTGTTTGTTCAGGCGAGTTTGAATACCAGCCCGCCATCTGAAGATCGTCGGAGCTGGTAGTTGCCGAACTGCACGTAGCTGCCCGCGAATTTGGAATACTTCTGCCCGCTCATGACCACGTTCACGGACTCCGAGTCGATGAGCACCTCGCCGCTGGACTGATTGTCGCCAACATGCAGACCGTCATCGTCGATGCGCACGACCCGCTGGAAATCCACCTGTGGAAGGGCAGCATCCGCTGTGTTTTGCGCATGGGTGGCATCCAGCTGCGCCTGGTAGGCGATCTGTGAAACACTTCTGAGCGTGCCGCCATAGCAGATGAAGATGGGATGCTCCGGGTAGAGGTAC
>SFET01000071.1 GCA_004557125.1 Clostridiales bacterium
CGCGATTGTGGTAGGCTCTGTGGAGGACAACATGCAGTGCCTGGGCATGCCCTATGACGGCGCCCTGACCGGCGAGTTCCGCATCCCCGTGGACGCCATTCCTCCCATTCCCCTGGACGCCAAGAAGATCCTGGCCCGCCGCGCGGCCATGGAGCTGCCCAAGGACGCCATCGTCAACCTGGGCACCGGCGCGCCTGAGAAGATCGCCAACGTGGCCGCCGAGGAGGGCATCTCCGACAAGATGACCCTGACCGTGGAGGCCGGCGGCATTGCCGGCGTGCCTTACGGCGGCACCCAGTTCGGCGCCTCCGCCAACGCCATGGCCATTCTGGACCACAACGTCCAGTTCGACTTCTATCAGGGCGGCGGCCTGGATGTGGCCTTCCTGGGCCTGGCGGAGACCGCGCCCAACGGCGATCTGAACGTGTCCAAGTTCGGCACCCGCCTGGCCGGCGCCGGCGGCTTCATCGACATCACCCAGAACGCCAAGAAGGTGGTCTACTGCGGCACCTTCACCGCCAAGGGCCTGAAGACCGAATGCCGGGACGGCAAGCTGGTCATCGTGCAGGAGGGCGCCAAGAAGAAGTTCGTCAACAAGGTGGAGCACATCACCTTCTCCGGCGTATACGCCAACAAGGTGCACCAGCCCGTGCTGTATGTCACGGAGCGCGCCGTGTTCGAGCTGCGCCCCGAGGGCGTGACCCTTATTGAGATCGCCCCCGGCATTGACCTCCAGACCCAGGTGCTGGACCAGATGGAGTTCATGCCGAAGATCGCCGAGGACCTGAAGCTCATGGACGAGCGCATCTTCAAGGATGAGCTGATGGGCCTGGCCAACGACTAAGATCCCAAAACCCCCAATTCATAAGGAGGAAACATAAAATGGCTTTGATGACCGCACAGGAATACATTGACAGCCTGCGCAAGCTGAACACCCGGGTGTACATGTTCGGCGAGAAGATCGACAACTGGGTGGACCACCCCATGATCCGCCCCAGCATCAACTGCGTGGCCATGACCTACGCCCTGGCCCAGGACCCCCAGTACGCGGACCTCATGACCGTGAAGTCCAGCCTGACGGGCCACACCATCAACCGCTTCACCCACCTGCACCAGTCCACCGAGGACCTGATGAACAAGGTGAAGATGCAGCGCCTGCTGGGCCAGAAGACCGCTTCCTGCTTCCAGCGCTGCGTGGGCATGGACGCCTTCAACTCCGTGTTCTCCACCACCTTCGAGATCGATGAGAAGTACGGCACCCACTATCACGAGAACTTCAAGAAGTTCCTGACCTATGTCCAGGACAACGACCTGACCGTGGACGGCGCCATGACCGACCCCAAGGGCGACCGCTCCAAGGCTCCCAGCCAGCAGGCTGATCCCGACATGTATGTCCACGTTGTGGAGCGTCGTCCCGACGGCATCGTGGTCTGCGGCGCCAAGTGCCACCAGACCGGCTCCATCAACTCCCACTGGCACATCTTCATGCCCACCATCTCCATGGGTGAGGCTGACAAGGACTGGGCTGTCTCCTTCGCCTGCCCCACCGACGCCGAGGGCATGTACATGATCTACGGCCGTCAGTCCTGCGACACCCGTAAGATGGAGGAGGACGCCTCCATCGATGTGGGCAACGCCAAGTTCGGCGGCCAGGAGGCCCTGGTGGTCCTGGACCACGTGTTCATCCCCAACGAGTACATCTTCCTCAACGGCGAGTATGAGTTCGCCGGCATGATGGTGGAGCGCTTTGCCGGCTATCACCGTCAGTCCTACGGCGGCTGCAAGGTCGGCGTGGGCGACGTGGTCATCGGCGCCACCGCTCTGGCTGCTGAGTACAACGGCGTGGAGAAGGCCTCCGCTGTCAAGGACAAGCTGATCGAGATGACCCACCTGAACGAGACTCTGTACTGCTGCGGCATCGCCTGCTCCAGCCAGGGCTTCAAGACCAAGGCGGGCAACTATCAGATCGACCTGCTGCTGGCCAACGTCTGCAAGCAGAACGTCACCCGCTTCCCCTATGAGATCGTCCGTCTGGCCGAGGATATCGCCGGCGGCCTGATGGTCACCATGCCCTCTCAGAAGGACTTCCACAGCGAGACTGTGGTGGGCCGCAACGGCGAGACCATCGGCGAGATCTGCAACAAGTACTTCGCCGCCCGCGAGGGCGTCAGCACCGAGGACCGCCAGCGGATCATGCGCTTCCTGGAAAATATGTGTTTGGGTGCCGCCGCTGTGGGCTACCGCACGGAGTCCATGCACGGCGCAGGCTCTCCCCAGGCGCAGCGCATCATGATCGCCCGTCAGGGGAATATTCAGGAGAAGAAAAAGCTGGCAAAGAACATTGCCGGTATCCAGAAGTGAGAGGGCGGCATGGATAAGAAGCAAGCATGGCTCCAGCTGGTGCGGGAGAAGTCCGAGCACTATCTGAATCTGCACGACGGCGGCTTTGACGAGAAAATGCGGGCGCGTCTGGTGAACTGCGATTACGAGGCGCAGACTGTCACCTACGCCTTCCCCACCCAGGACTGGCAGATCAACGAGAAGGGCGGCATCCACGGCGGCGCTATCGCCGGGATGTTCGATACGGCCTTCGGCGTGGTAGCCAACTTCACCGCCGGAGACAACGAGGCCACCACCACGGACATGACGGTGTCCTTCCTGCGGGGCGTGGATTTCGGCATGGAGCTGCACCTGACGGTGTTCATCGTCAAGGCGGGGCGCAGCCTTATCCGCCAGCGGGCGGAGCTGACCGATGCCGCCACCGGCAAGCTGCTGGCCACCGCCAGCGGCAGCTGGATGTCCTTATAAGAACCGTTCCGAAACAGAGTAAAAATATAGGAGAAACAACATGGATTTCAATTTGAGTCGTGAACATCAGCTGATCCGCAAGATGATGGCGGAGTTTACGGAAAAGGAAGTCAAGCCTATCGCGGCGGAGACCGACCGCACCTGCGAGTACCCCCGCGAGAACATCGAGAAGCTGTTTGATCT
>SFET01000072.1 GCA_004557125.1 Clostridiales bacterium
TAAGACCCCTCAAAGACGATGAGGTAGATAGGTCAACGCTGGAAGTGCGGTAACGTATGAAGGTTGTTGATACTAATCGGTCGAGGGCTTGATCTGAGAGCTGTGTGAGAAAAGGAAAAGATGAAAACGTCGATCCGCGTGGTCAAGCGTTTTTCCTGTGCGGTTTTGAAGGTGCAAAGCTGAGTGGAACGCAGAGTGAGCGAAAGTGAGCAAAGCAGAAATCCACCGGCACAACACAATATTTCCGGTGACAATAGCCTGAGGGATCCACCTGTTCCCATACCGAACACAGAAGTTAAGCCTCAGCACGCTGATGGTACTTGGCTGGCAACGGCCCGGGAGAGTAGGTCGTCGCCGGATTCAATTTCCTGGGGCGTCCGCCATGCTATAATGGTAGAAATCAGATATTGGAGCATGATTATGCAGAGAATCGCACAGTTTATGAAGGTAAGCCGCGCGCAGTTTGCAGCGGACTGGACGTTTGCCGAACCCAATCCCTACGATGAGATTGTGCTGCCGCATCGCGGAACCGCGGGCTCGGCGGGCTACGACTTCTATTCGCCGCTGGATTTCACCCTCGAACCGGGGCAGTTCATCAAAATCCCCACCGGCATTCGTGCACGCATCGACGAGGGCTGGGTGCTGACGATCTATCCCCGCTCGGGCCAGGGCTTCAAGTACCGGCTGCAGCTGTACAACAGCGTGGGCGTGATCGACTCGGATTACTTCAACGCCGCAAACGAGGGGCACATTCAGATCAAAATCGTCAACGCCAATTCGGAGGGGAAGGTGCTCACCGTGCGCAGGGGCGAAGCCTTCGCCCAGGGCGTGTTCCTTCCCTATGGCATCACTACGGACGACGCCGCATCTGCGGTGCGCACCGGCGGCTTCGGCAGCACCGACCGCAGGTAAAGGAGGAAGGGCATGGAGAGAGATCCATTTCGGAACCTCAAATGGTTTGTGCTGGGCTATTTTGTGTTGCTGATCCTGATCCTCACGGTCATCGGCATCTTCGGACAGCTCGGCTACATGTTCATCGACATGGGCCTGGCATGCGGACTCTTCGGCCTGCTGGTCTGTTCGGCGCTGATCGCGGGCACGGTGTGGCTGGTGAAGCGCTTTTACAGCAAGGCGGCAAAGATCCTCGCGGGCAGCATCGGCGTGCTGCTCACCTTTGCATCGGCGGTCGCGCTGGCGATGGCGTGTTCACTGCTGGTGAACTTCGGCGTGCCGGCCCATTACACCACGCTGACCTCCGAAACCGGCCGGGGCGCGGTGGTCATGCGCACGTTCAGCACGAATGAGGAGCTGCGCGCACTACGTGCGGAGAGCGCGCAGCCTGCGGACGGGGAACAGGAGGATGCGGAGTCGATCTTTGCGGACATGGGCTTTTCCTACTGTGCCTATCCGCGCAGCTTTCATTTCTTCTATAATAACAAGCGGCCCGCTGAGGGCAGCCTGGAGATCGGCTGCTCCAGCTCGGCGCGGCTGATGTACGAGTGGACGGAGGCGGATACGCTGCATCTGTTCATCGGGGACGCGGAGCGCGGCGACGAGGGCGAGCTGGTGCTGAAGCTGAACTGAAATGTTCGGAAAATATCACAATTCTGCGGGGACGGCGCACAACAGCGGCCGTCCCTGTTCCTGTCTGCGGAGTTGCCCGCATTGCATGCCTGTCTGGATGCACGCATAGCCTTCCACGGGGGTGATTCCGTGAAGAAGGCAAAGTTCTGGATCGCCGCGGCGATTCTTGCAGGAATTCTGATCCGACCCGATGCCGCGGTGGCCGGCGCCCAGCGCGCGATGCTGCTGTGGTGCACCAGCGTGGCGCCGTCCCTGTTTCCCTTTCTGGCACTGATGCCGGCGCTCACCGGACCGGAAGCCTGCGCCGCCTACGATTCCCTGCTGTCCGGCGTCATGGGGAAGCTGTTCCGACTCCCCGGCTCCGCCGCACCGGCAGTTGCCATCGGCATGATCGCGGGCTCGCCCGGCGGAGCGCTTGCGCTGTGTCGCGTCGCGCAGAGCTCCGGCCTGAAGCAGTCGCAGGTCCGCCGCATCGCGCTCTCCGTCAGCGGCGTCAGCCCCTTCTATCTGATCCTGGGCGTCGGCTACGGCTTGTATGGCTCGGTGACAATGGGAATCCGGCTGGCGCTGATCCAGCTCGGGATCCAGCTGACCCTGCTCTGCCTGCTCCGGGGCATGCTGCCGGAGGAGGATGGTGCGCTGCCCGCGTTCGCATCGCCCATCGACCGGACAAGCGGCGTGGCCGATGCGGTGGAGCGCGTGCTGGTCATCTGCGGCTACATGGTGCTCTTCAGCTCCGTCGGATCGGTGATCGCCTCCTTCGCCGGACCGGTGACCGGACTCGCCGCACTGCTTCTGGCGGATCTGCCCTCCGGCCTTGCGGAGCTTGCCGCCTGGAGCTTTCCGGGAAAGATGCTCATCCAGGGCGTGGCGATCGGCTTTGCCGGACTGTGCATCGCCGCACAGAATCTGGATGTGCTGCGAACCATCGGCGTGCGACCGGGGGAATATCTGGCTGCGCGCGGCGTGGCGGCGGGCCTGTTCGGCTGCATCAGCGGGCTGGTTCTGCGCGCACAGGAGATCAATCTCACATCCGCATTCGAAAAGTCCGGTTCCGTATACGCCATTTCTCTCGCAATTGCCTGTATTTTCTCTGTTCCGGGTCTGATTTTTCTGACAAAAAACCTGTTTCTTAACAAAGAAAATTGAGCCGGATTTCCTGGAAAACATCGCCAGAACCCCTATATGTTGGGGAGAATGGGTCAAATCAAGTACAATATGATGTGTAGAAAGGATTTTTTCAGAAAAATGGAAAAAAGGCTTGACAAACAGGGGGTGTTTTGTTATAATAAATCCTGCGTTGAGCGAGAGCACAAACGCAAAACGATCCTTGAAAACGATACAGCGAAGTAAATCAAGAAAAGAAACAGTCAGATTTCTGAGAGAGTAAACGCTTGGTTTGCGGGGGAGCGGCGAGTGCTTTGGCGAGCATGAGCTGAGGAACTGCGAAGCAAGAAAAGGATTGAACATCAGAGTTTGATCCTGGCTCAGGACGAACGCTGGCGGCGTGCTTAACACATGCAAGTCGAGCGGGGATAGAGGAT
>SFET01000003.1 GCA_004557125.1 Clostridiales bacterium
TCCCTGCCCACTTTCTTGCTCTGTTATGAATTGGTTAAATGCAGCCCCCGCTCCTGCAACCCCTTCGAAGGGGTTGACTTTTCATAGTTGGTCTTTCAAGTTTATAGTATAGCGTGTTTCTTCGATTGAATCAATCAATTTCGTATAAAATGCGAACAATCCCCCGCACGTTCTGAAACATGCGGGGGATTCAGACCATTGACAAAGTATCGCAGGACAGCCTGTAAAATCGGAAGTGACGGCGTGTACGTCACTTCCGGCATTTTTCGAGAAGGAATGCTTGCATTCATGAAGGAAAATGCATTCCCGTTCCGGTTGCCGCCCGGAAATTCCGCAGAATTTTAGGCAACCGGCCCTTCGCGTTAAAAAACGTTAGTTTTTCAACGCCTTGAATCCCCCGCACGTTCTGAAACATGTGGGGGATTCAGGGCGCAAAGGTTTCACAGACTGCGCCGCCGGGTTTCCATGGGATGACTCTGCGCTATCGTTTCAGCACAAATTCCTGCACCGGGCTTCCGAATTCCTCCGTCAGCCTGCCCTCGACGAAGCCCAGATGGCGGTAGAACGCCCGGGCAGCGCGGCCCTCCGGCGCGCCCTCGCGGTAGGTTGTGACGGTCACGGCCCTGTCTGAATCCAGAAAGGTGAACATGTATCGCACCAGCTTTTCCGCGATTTTTTGTCTGCGGAAGCCGGGATCCACCGCGAGGAAGCACAGCGCGCTGTCCTCACGCGAAAACAGCAGCACCCCGACGATTCGATCGCTGTTTTTTGCGCAGATCGCGCCGCTCCGACGCATAAAATCCAGTACCGTTCCTCTGTGCTCCGCCAGGGCCTCCCGGGTTTCCAGACCGGGAAAGGCGTCCTTCACCCGATCCACAAGCGCCATCCAGCGGTCGATGTCGCCGGAATGGGCGAGGGAAATGTCCACATCACTCATCGCAGCTCCTCCGCTTGGGGAAACTGATGGCGGTTCCCCGGCTGGATCACCAGCTCCACGGGAATTCCAGCCTTTTGCAGCAGCTCGTGCAGCTGCTCCGCCATGGGCAGGCAATCCCCGTCCTCCGAACCGCAGCGGATCTTCACCCGGATGTCCTTCCGCCGGAGGGCATCGATCAGCTCCCTGGCATGGTTTTCCAGCATGGGAATCCAGGGGCTCTGCAGAACCAGCGCGTCGCAGCGCGCGGGGGAGAGGGCGATTGCCCGCAGCAGCATGTCGCAGCCCGCGGAAAAGCCGCCGCAGACGAGCTTTTCATAGCCCGCGTCCTGCACTTTTTCGATGGCCTCCGCCACGGGTAGATAGGAGGTCATGTCGTAGCTCCAGCGGTAGGTTCCGTAGCCGTCCGGTTCGGCGCTCTGGATGGTCTCCAGCTGCCACGCGGGGTCGAGCAGCGGTTGCCAGTCCTCCCTTGCGACCTGCCCGTTCTGGGTATTTCCGTGCACGGCGAGGAACAGTTGATCGGATTTCTTGCCCTTCCAGCTGAAAATTGCCTTTGATTGTGATACAGCTTTCGCATAGCGCCCGTCGGAGAGGGCCTTCAGTGCGCGGAACGCGGGGTTGTCGTTCAGAGACGCGAGGTCGTCGTCCTCCAGCACCTCCGGGCGGTACCACCAGCCGTTTTCGCGGATGGACTTGTCCAGCCATTTTAGCGCCAGCGATCCATGGCCGTCCCCGCCCGCCAGACAGGCGAGGAAGTACAGCGCCTGTGGGCCAAAGTCCCCGGGATGCTGCTCATATTTCTCCAGCAGGAAGCGGTAGGCAGCGGCATAGCCCTCCTCCGCGAGGGACAGGGTTTCCTCCAGAATGTCATTCTCTCTTCTCAAATTCAATGATGATCTCCTCTTTCCAGTCGTTATGTCGTTTGTGCAGAATGCGGCAGTTGTTTTTCATAATACATCATCCCCTCTCAATGGACGTATGAAAATGCCGAAGCACATTCATGCGGACTGGAAATGGCCCTGGATTTCTACATCACTTCATCCAGTTTCCCCACCGCGCAGCCCTTCTTCGCGTAGTAATCCAGCATCTCGTCGATCTTTTTGAGATCATAGCTGGTGATGCAGTCGGACAGCACGTGCACGGCATGGCCGGCTTTGGCCAGGTTGTAGCAGGTGGACTTGACGCAGGCGGTGGCGTCGGCCCCGGCGACGTAGAATTCGGTGAGGCCCTTCGCCTGGATGAAGGCGGCAAATTCCTCGCTGGTCAGCGCGTTGCTTTTGGTCTTGGTGAAGATGTTTCCGGAGACGAGCTTCAGCTCCGGCACGAAGTCCGCACCCCGGGTGTCGGGCTTGAAGCTGCGGGTTCCGGCGGACAGGTTGTGGTGCCGGATGTAGACGATTTCCATGCCTTCCTTGACGGCCCAGTCGATGGCCCGGTTGACCGACTCGATGATGCCCCTGTAGTTCTTCGTGATGTCATTCTGAAGGTCGATCACGACCAGCGCCCTGTTGTTCATCTTTTTTCCACCTCACAGCGCAAGCTCAAGCACCTGCATGTCCTGAAGGTTCTCCTCGTCGAACTGCACCCCGGCGTAGCCCTCGTCCAGGAAGAAGCCCTCGCGGGTGAAGCTGTACTTAAATCCAAAGCGCTCGTAGAAGGACATCAGCGGCTTCGACGTGCCCACCAGCATGCGCTTGCAGCGGGGCTGGTACAGGCGGATCAGGTGCTTGACCAGCCTGGAGGCGTAGCCCTGATTCCGCAGGCCGGGGGCGGTGGCGAGGTTGTACAATTCGCAAACCTGCTCGTCCACCTGACCCACCACCGCCACGGATGCGGCCTGACCGTTGATCATCAGCACGTACATTTCGCCCGTTTCCAGGTATTTGTCGATCATTTTTTCGCTGGGGTCGGCCTCCAGCAGCAGCGGCAGGTAGGCCTTCTTGCCCGCAGAGATCTTGCGCACCTCCAGCGGGGCCAGTTCGCCCGTCTTCCAATGCCTGCGGCACAGCGCCACATAGCTCTCGTTGCCGCCCAGCACGATCTGCTCGCCCTCGCGCGCCACCTTGCCGTCCACCACGCGGGCGTTGCAGGTGGCCTTGCGGCCGCACCAGCACACCGTCTTGATCTCCTCGATGGTGTCCGCCCAGGCCATCAGCCAGGTGCTTCCCTCAAACAGCTCGCCCCGGAAGTCCGCGCGCAGGCCGTAGCAGATCACCGGGATGTTCATCCCGTCCACGATCTCCACCAGGCGCGCCACCTGCTCCTTCTTCAGAAACTGGGCCTCGTCCACGATGATGCAGTTGTAGGCGGAGAGATCCACATTTTCCAGCTCCTCCATGTAGATGCAGGGCGCGCTCAGGCCGCTGCGGGAGCCCACGATGCGCTCGCCGTCGCGATTGTCCAGCCGGGGCTTCACCATCAGCGCGTTCTGACCGCGCTCGTGGTAGTTGTACTGCACCATGATGGCGTTCGCCGTCTTGGAGGAACCCATCGCGCCGTAGCGGAAGTAGAGCTTTGCCATGTCAAATGTACTCCTTTTGCGAAAATACCTAACATATTCGCTGCACGGGGGGAAACTTCCTGCCGAACGCGGCGTTAATCTTGCCATGGAGCGGGATTTCGGGTAAAATGGGTGCAGCAAGGAGGGGATTTCCATGAAAATCGCGGGCGTCATCGCCGAATACAATCCCTTTCACAATGGCCACGCCCACCACCTGAAGGAGACCCGGCGGATGGGAGGCTGCGATTATGTCGTGGTCTGCATGGATGGCAGCTTCACCCAGCGCGGGGAGCCGGCCTGCATGGACAAGTGGGCCCGGGCGCGAATTGCACTGAACTGCGGGGCCGACGCGGTGTTTGAGCTGCCCGCGCTGTGGGCACTGCAGCCTGCGGACGGCTTCGCCCGGGGCGGCGTTGCGGTGCTGGGGGGCCTGGGCTGCGATCTTCTCTCTTTCGGAACCGAGGAAACCGATATAAACTTGTTGAAAACCCTTGCGGAAGTGGGAGAAAACGAGCCACCGGAGCTGACTGAGGCACTGCGAAAGGGTCTGGAGGCGGGCAAGTCCCACGCCCGGGCGCGGGGCGAGGCGCTGTCCATGCTGCTGGGCGTGGACGCGGAGAAGCTGAATTCGCCGAACCTGATTCTGGCGACACAGTATTTGCGGGAAATGCGGGCGCAAAGTCTGAAAATGGAAGCTCTGCCGGTGCAGCGCATCGGAAATTATCACGATGCGGCGCTGGGGGACTTTGCCTCGGCCACGGCGATCCGCGCGGCGATTTCGGATGGGAAAATGGAGGAGGCGCTCCTCTGCGTGCCGGAGCCTGCCAGGGAGGCGCTGTGCTGGGCGGGGGATCTGCATGGCATGGACGACCTGCTTTTGCACACATTGCGGGGCATGCCGCCGGAGGAAATCGCGGAGTTGCCCGGCGTTGGCGAGGGTCTGGAGCAGCGGATCATGCGCTGCGCTGCGGAGGCCTCATGCCGCGAGGAGTTGCTGGAGATGCTGAAATGCAAGCGCTACACCCGCGCGCGGTTGAGCCGCATCTGCGCCTGTGCGCTGCTGAAGCTCACGAAATCCATGGTGGAAAGCCATGCAATGCCGGAATATGCGCGGCTGATCGGCATGCGGGAGGACGCGCGGCCGCTGCTGCGGGAGCTGAAGGCGCGGTCAAGGCTCCCCATCGTCTCCGATGCGGCGCAGCTGCGGGGGGATGCGGTTTTCGATCTGGAGCGCCGCGCCACCGACCTGCGCGCGCTGCTGTGCAACGATCCCGCCGCGCGCCGTGCGGGGCAGGAGTTCACCCGGAAGTTCGTGCGGGTGTGAAGCGAATATATGCGATTTTCAGCGTGATGCGATGCGGAGATTCCCCGGCAAAGCGCTGGATTTTCCGCAGAAATCCCGGAGAAACGGGCGAGAAAACCCCGGCCATCGATGAAAAAACGGCCGGGATTTTCTGCAAAATGGGGATTGTGCGGCTTTCCCTGCGCTTACTTCTTCTTCATACGCTTCGTGAGGGCCGCCTTCATGTCCTCGTCGGCCTGGATCAGCGCCACGCGGGTGCCGCTTGCATTCCTGTACACCAGCGCCGTGGCCGGCAGCTTGCAGGAGGGATGCAGGGCCTTGTCGCAGTTCAGCTTGCCGTAGCGCTTCCGGGCGTCCTCGGGGCTGCCCACGAACAGCAGCTGGCTCAGGTAGACGTCCGCGATGTGGCGCTCGCGCTTGCCGTACATGCGGCACAGGCGCAGCACGTCCTCGCCCAGGGTGTAGCTGACCCGGGCGACGTACACCCGCAGCACCTGCCAGGCCAGCAGGCCGCCCACGCCCCAAAAGGACACGAGTCCGGCGATGGAGCCTGCGCGCGCCGAGATGTGCGAGAATCCCGTGGCGATCAGGTTGATGGCGACATAGTTGAGCAGCACCAGCACGGCGGCCAGGCCCAGGATCAGCAGCAGGCCCTTGACGGGGCCGAGCTTCTTGTGTTCCACAATTTGTTTCATGGCATTCACTCCGTTGGATCGGTCAGAATTTTGAGGGCGGAGCGTGCGGCGGCAGGGTTGTCCGCGCCTGCGGAGACGAAGAGGTAGATTTCTCCCTCCGCGTCCACGAAGATGGCGCCCGCATCCATCCGGACGGCGCAGCGCTCGCCCGTCTCAGGGTCGGTCAGCAGCTCCGCGCCGGGCAGGTTCTCCGCGTCCAGCGCCGCGCAAAAGCCCCGCGCCGCCATGACCTCGTAGCCTGCTTCATCCGCGATGTAGAGGTCCGCACCCCCGGCGGCGAACTTCGTGGCCAGCAGGATGTTGGAGCCCGCGTCGCTTTCGCCCAGATATTGCAGCGGCTCCAGCTCCACCGCCCGCACGTCCGGCTCCGCAGCCTGGGCGGCGGTCAGCAACGTCGCTTCCAGCCGTTCCAGCTCCGAATCCGGCGCATCCACGTTCACCAGCATCACGTGCAGCAGCGCGCGCTCCGGTACGCGGGGTCGCGTCACGGTGTAGATCAGGTTGTTCAGCAGGCAGACGAGCAGCGCGCCGGCGAGGTAGAGATACCATCGCTTGCGCAGGTGCTCCCGGATGCGGTTCGGGCTGAGTCCGGTTTCGGGCATGGCGCGCCTCCGTGAAAGGGGTTTTCTATCATTATAGACCGAAATTGCGGCGAAGGCAAGGCGCGGGGATAAGTTCTTTGCACTTGACAGCGCGCGCAGATCACTGATAAAGCCCGCAAACGCAAAAATGCCCACTGAAATAAAGAAAACAGTTGGCATTTTTACTTACTGCGTCAGCTGTGACTGCAAATTGCGGTCACTTACGTCTGTGTAAGTTCCCTTATTTGCAGTCTTGCTTCCTTGTCTTGAACGCACCGAAACCGTAGCGCTTGCGCGCAGGTTTCGGCAGCGCCGGGCAGGAATCCGGAGGATTCGCCCGGGCTGGTCGCGGCTCCTTCGGAGACGCGACTGCTGCCAGGCTTTCTCAGCGTCTGCGAATCGTCGGTTTTATCAACGCTTTGTGCGCTTGACAGAGCGCGCTTTGCGGGTTATCATGAAAGGTGGATTTTTCAGACCGGGCGAACCGGCCATGAACGAGGAGGATTCAACATGAAACAGCAGCCTCAGCTTGCGGCCATGATCAAGGGCCAGGTGTTCGACGGCTTTCTGCTGACCCGCAGTGCGGCGCAGAAGACCAGCTCCAACGGCAGCAAGTATCTGGATATGACGCTGTGCGATATTTCCACGGAAGTGAACGCGAAGATGTGGGACGGCCTGACCCCGCCGCCGGCGGTGGCCACGGTGCTGCGGGTGCGCGGCATGATGCTGGAGTACAACGGCCGACCCCAGCTGCGCGTGGACAAGATGCGCCCGGCCACCGAGGCCGACGACTACGACATGCAGCAGCTGGCCCCCTGCGCACCGGATTCCCCGGAGCAGATGCGCGGCGAGATCGATGCGCGCGTGGAGCAGATCGCCGATCCCCAGCTGCGCGCTCTGGTGCAGCGGCGGCTGGAAAACTGCGGCGACAGGCTGCGCTACTATCCGGCGGCCTCCAAGTTGCACCACGCGGAGCGCAGCGGACTTTTGCACCACACCAGCACCATGCTGCGCATGGCGAAGTACGTCTGCGAGGTCTATCCCCAGCTGGACGCGGATCTGCTGGCGGCGGGCGTGGTGCTGCACGATCTGTGTAAGATCGACGAGATGTCCTCCGACGAGATCGGCATGGTGTCCGATTACACCGCCGAGGGCCTGCTGATCGGCCATCTGGTGGCGGGCGTGGCGGAGATCGACCGTTTGGGCAAGGAGCTGGGCGTAAGGCAGGAGCTTCTGATGATGGTGGAGCACATGATCCTCTCCCACCACGACCTGCCGGAGTACGGCAGCCCCAAGCCGCCGATGTTCCCCGAGGCCGAGGTGCTGCACACGCTGGACCTGCTGGACGCGCGCATGTTCGAGATGACCCGCGCGCTGAAGAACGCCCAGCCCGGCGGGTTCACCGAGCGCATCTGGTCGCTGGAGCGCAGGCTGTACCGCAGAAAGGAAGCGCCGGCGAGGGAGAATCAGGAATAACTTACAGCCGGAAGGGAAGCACCCCCTTCCGGTTTTTGCATCCCCGGGATTTTTGCACCGGTCATTTGCACAGGAATCCGCTTTCACTCCGCGATGGAAGGCACCAAATCTATTGTACAGCTGTGTTTTTCACTTGCCAAATGCTTCATTTTGATGTAAACTTAAATGGGAATTCATAGAAAATCTCAAATATGGTCCGCCGGATTGCTCCGGTGGGAGGAGTGCGCCATGTTTCATGTTTTCAGCGATCTGGAGGGAATTCGCATCGCCGTCGAGATGGAGCGCCGGGGAGAATCGTTCTACCGGCACGCCGCGCGGGTGAGCAAGTCGAAGGAGACGGTGGAGATGCTCCTGTCCCTGGCCAATGAGGAGCAGTATCACCGCGCGGAGTTTGAGCGCCTGTACGCGGCGGAGGCTGCGCTTGGCGCGTCCGAGGCTGCCTACGACGACGAGACCAACGCCTATCTCACCGCCATCGCCGCGGAGGTGGTGTTTCCCCAGGGATTGATGGCGCTGAGGGACGAGGGCTTCGAAAATCCCGAGGCCGTGCTGATGCATGCCATCGCCTCGGAGAAGGATTCCATCCTGTTCTACACGGAGATGCAGCAGCGCACCGCAGACGATCACGCCAGATCGGTGTTTTCCGAGATCGTGCGCCAGGAGCGCGGCCACCTGTTCCGGCTGCAGAGGCGGCTTGCGCAGCTGGCGAAGGAATGAAGCACATGATTTTTTCATGAACCACATTCATGAATGGAGATAAAGGGGAGGATACGACCATGGAAGCAATGAAGATTTACCAGCAGTGGCTCGCCGACTTCGCCGACGATCCGCAGACCATCGCCGATCTGAAGGCCATTGAGAACGATCCCGCAGAGATCGAGGATCGCTTTTACCGCGAACTGGAATTCGGCACCGCTGGCATGCGCGGCGTGCTGGGCGCCGGTACCAATCGCCTGAATATCTACAACGTGCGCCGCGTGACCCGAGCGCTTGCCAAGTACATCCTCACCACCCCCGACGGCAAGGACAAGGGCGTTGCCATCGCCTACGACAGCCGCAACATGTCCGACGTGTTCGCCAAGCAGGCCGCGCTGGTGCTCTGCGCCGCAGGCGTGAAGGTGTTCCTGTATGAGTCCCTGCGTCCGGTGCCGGTGCTGTCCTTCACCATCCGCCACCTGAAGTGCATCGCGGGCATCGTGATCACCGCCAGCCACAACCCGAAGCAGTACAACGGCTACAAGGCCTACTGGACCGACGGCGGTCAGATGCCGCCCGAGTCCGTCAAGGGCATCACCGACCGCATCCCGGAGACCACCTACGCCGAGTCCGTTCCCATGGACGAGCAGGCGGCTCTTGACGCGGGACTGCTCAACTACATCGGCAAGGATGTGGACGATGCCTACATCGCCGCCGTGAAGAAGCTCTCCGTCAATCCTGAGCTGGCCCGCGAGGTGGGCAAGGATCTGAAGATCGTCTACACCCCCCTGCACGGCTCCGGCAACATTCCGGTGCGCCGCATCTTCGACGAGATCGGCATGAAGAACGTCTACGTGGTTCCCGAGCAGGAAAAACCGGACGGCAACTTCCCCACCGTGCGCGTGCCCAACCCCGAGGAGAGCGACGCGTTCCGCCTGGCCCTGCAGATGCAGAAGGAGCTGGGCGCGGACCTGTGCGTGGGCACCGACCCCGACTGCGACCGCGTGGGCATCGCCTGCATGACCGCCGACGGCACGCCCCGCCTGCTCAACGGCAACCAGATCGGCTGCGTGTTGCTGCACTACATCCTCTCCCAGAAGAAGGAGCGCGGCGAGCTGCCGGAGAATGCCGCCGCCGTCACCACCATCGTCTCCACCAACATGGCCGCCGCCATCGCCGAGTCCTTCGGCTGCAAGATGATCGAGGTGCTCACCGGCTTCAAGTACATCGCCGAGCAGATTCACCTGTTCGAGACCACCGGCTGCAACACCTTCATGTTCGGCTTCGAGGAGAGCTTCGGCTACCTCAGCGGCACCGATGTGCGCGACAAGGACGGCGTGAACGCCTGCATGCTCATCGCCGAGGCGGCCTGCTATTACAAGAAGAACTTCGGCAAGACCCTGGTGGACGCCATCGACATGCTCTACCAGCAGTACGGCTACTACGGCGACAAGGTCGTGTCCTTCGTCTGCCCGGGCAAGGACGGCCTGGAGAAGATGCAGAGCCTGATGGCCTCCCTGCGCGACAATCCGCCTGCAGCCATCGGCGGCGCGAAGGTCGTGGCCCTGCGCGACTATCAGAAGTCTACCCGCGTGGAGGGCGACAAGGTCGAGACCCTGACCCTGCCCAAGAGCAACGTGCTCTACTTTGAGCTGGAGAACGACGCATGGGTGTGCGTGCGCCCCTCCGGCACCGAGCCGAAGATCAAGCTCTACGTCAACGCCGTCTCCGACGCGTCGGATAAGACCCAGGCGCTGCTGAAGGAGTACGCCGACGCGGCGGTGGAGATTTTGAACGGCAGGATGTGAGATGCCGCTTTCCCTGAAGCCCACGCCTGCGCCGGAGATCCCCATCGAGGGCGCGGAGATGATCGTGCCGCTGGCCTGCATCGGAATCTTCTTTCTGCTGGTGTTTGGCCTGCTGGCATGGTTCTTCATCGTGATGAACCGCAATGATGCAAGGAGCCGGGAGCGCCAGGAGAAGATGTACCGGTCCCCGGCCCTGCGCAAGGCAGCCAGAATTATGGAAGCGAGCAGCTTCCGACCCGGAACGCCGGGCTGGAAGAATTGGTCCCGCAGGTAAGTGAAAGACAGATGAAGCCCCCGACTGAAATCTCGGTCGGGGGCTTCTTTGCACAATCAAATGGATGGGGGCAACGGCTTCAGAGCAGCTGCCCCCGTTCTACTGTCGAAAAGTGGAGCATGGGGTGATGCGGCGGGATGAGGGCATCCCGCCCTACAGCTCAGAACGGATTTGAGAAGCTGTTTTCAGAACTAGACGTAAGAAATCTGCCCCATGCCGGGGCAGATTTCGTGCCTACAGATACAGAATCATTCGGAAAGAAACACAGCACCACCGCCCCTTGAATCTATGGGGGCGGTGGTGCGTTCGCATAAATCGCGCCAGCGATCTGGCTGTGGCGCCACGCCATCGGCGGGATGAGGGCATCCCGCCCTACGGGATCCCCGCAATTCTGCGCGATTATCCCTGCACCGCATTCATGTTCCTGGACGCGATGCGCTTCATTGATTTGATGGAGAGCAGGCAGACGAGGATCGTCAAGATGTCCGCCGCAGGCTGGGTGAGATAGATGCCGGTGACGCCCAGCAGCTTCGGCAGGGTCAGGATGAAAGGCACGTAGAACAGGCCCTGGCGGATCAGCGACAGGAACAGGCCGTAGCGGGACGCGCCGATGGTCTGGTAGGTGATGGTCATCATGTAGCACAGGCCGAAGGCCGGGTACAGCGCCACCTGGGAGATCAGCAGCCACCTGCCGTAGTTCACGATGACGGGATTCTGGTTGAACAGAAGGATCAGCGGCCGGGACAGCAGGATGTAGACGGTCTCGACCAGCACGGTCAGCAGCAGCGACCCCTTCAGCGCAAAGCGCACCGACTGATGGAAGCGATCCTCGTTCTTTGCGCCGAAGGAATAGGAGGCCACCGGCTGATAGCCCTGCATGAAGCCCATGATGACGTAGCAGCCGATGAGGATCAGGCGCTGCACCACGCCGTAGGCGGCGATGATCTCGTCGGACTGGGGCAGTCCCGCGGCGGCGATGTTGGTCAGGGAGGCCGCCACGGACAGGCAGATCTGGATGACCGCCGTCGGGATGCCGATGACGGCCACGGTCTTGATCAGCTTCCAGCTGGGGCGGAAGGACTTTGCCCGGATCTTGATGATGGAGCGCCCGCTGAGGTAGAACCAGACCAGGATGAAGAAGGTCACGAACTGGGAGACCGTGGTGGCGAGGGAAGCGCCCTCCACGCCCATGTTCAGGCCCCAGTCAAACATGAAGATGGGGTCCAGCAGCACGTTGAGCAGCGCGCCGGTGATCACCGCGATGGAGGAGATCTTCACGGAGGATTCCGCTCGGGCGGCACAGTTCATGCTCTGGGCGGGAAGGTTGGCCAGCGCCGCGATGAACATCCAGAAGGCGTAGCTCTTGGCCTGGGGCAGCGATGCGTCCGACGCGCCGAAGGCCCGCATCACCGGCTCCAGGAAGATGATGCCGCATGCGCAGAGCACGACGCCGATGAGCACCGACACGCCGATGATGGTCGTGACCGTGCGGCTCGCGCCCTCGTCATCCTTTGCGCCCAGCTGCCGCCCCGCCAGCACGGCCGCACCGGCGGCGAAGATGTTCTCAATGGAAACCATGATGAGCAGCAGTGGAACGGTCACGCCCACCGCCGTCAGCGCGATGTCGGAATTCAGCATGCCGATGTAGGCGGTGTCCACCAGATTGTAGACCGCCTTCGCCAGCAGCGCAAGCGTCGCCGGGATGGCCAGCTTGATGATGGATTTCGAGGGGGCCATCTCCCCCAACACGGATTGGGTCTGTTTGTTGGTCGCCATGTCGAATTAGTTCCTTTCTGGATTGTCGGCGTGCTGCCCTGCGGGGCCCGCCGACCCGGCGAAGCCTGCGGCTTGCCGAATCATTACCTTTCAATTACCCCATACAGGAGAATGCCCAGCATCTTCTGGCAGTCCTCCTCATGGGCTTCAAATGATTGCCCGCTTGCGGCAATCGCCTGATAGCGGACGTTGATGAAGTCCTGATACTGGCGGAAGGTTTCGATGGCGTCCGCCTTCGAGATGCCGGCGCGCAGCTCAATCGAGCCCAGCAGCTTCTCCAGCACCTGCATGTTGAACGCATCGAAATCCTGCCTGCACGCCCGGATCTTCGAGATCAGATGGGCGGGCGGCGTGGTCGCGGCCTCGCAGTACAGGCGCTGGTAGACCGGATTGGCATGGAAGAAGTCCATGCGGACGATGAAGTACCTTTCCAGCTGCGCCTCGATTTCGCCCGGCTCCACCGTGAAGTTTGCCCGGACGTATTCGGTCAACCGCTGGAAGCACTCCTCCATGCAGGCCAGATACAGCGCATCCTTTGTCTTGAAATAGTGGTACACGATGCCCTTGGAGAGGTTCTGGGCCGCACAGATGGTGTTGATGGAGCTCCCGCCGTAGCCCTGGCCAGAGAACTCCGCCAGCGCGCCGTCCAGGATCCGCCGCCGCATCTGCTGGTTCTTTTCCTCGCGCTTGATCTTGACGCACCTCCTGAAAAATCGACCACCTGGTTTGTTTTTGCTATTCTAGCACAAATCGACCAAGTGGTCAATGTTGAAATTGTAAACATTGCGCTGTGCGCCGGGGATCAGGTGAGAATCCTCCCCGCGCCGCGCTTTTTTTCCTGCTTTTGCTTGCAAATGGAGCGGGTTTATTATACACTATTCATGGAAATCTGCGCATCCGGGGATTTCGGAGGGCGCTGCGTCAATTTAGGAGGAAGCTGAAATGAAACTGGGCGTCGTCGGTCTGCCGAACGTCGGCAAGAGCACGCTGTTTAATGCAATCACCTGCGCGGGTGCGCAGGCCGCCAACTATCCCTTCTGCACCATCGAGCCGAACACCGGCGTGGTGGCCGTGCCGGACAAGCGTCTGGACGTGCTGGCGGAGATGTATCATCCGGAGAAGTACACCCCGGCCACGCTGGAGTTCGTGGACATCGCGGGTCTGGTGAAGGGCGCCAGCCGCGGCGAGGGTCTGGGCAACAAGTTCCTGTCCCACATCCGCGAGGTGGACGCCATCGTGCACGTGGTGCGCTGCTTTGAGGACGACAACGTCATCCATGTGGACGGCAGCGTGGATCCGGCCCGGGACATCGACGTGATCAACACCGAGCTGGTGCTGGCGGACATCGAGACCGTCACCAAGAGAACCGAGAAGGCCGCGGCCATGGTCAAGAAGGGCGACAAGAAGTTTGCGCTGGAGGCCGAGGCGGGTCGGATCCTGCTGGAGCACCTGAACGAGGGCAAGCCCGCACGCACGGCGAAGCTCGACGAGGAGCAACTGGCCGCCGTGCACGACTGGTTCCTGCTGACGATGAAGAAGGTCATCTACGCCGCCAACATCGGCGAGGAGGACCTGGGCAAGGACGAAAACGAGCTGCCGCTGGTGAAGCCCGTGCGTCAGATCGCCGAGAGCGAGGGCGCGCAGGTGCTGGTGATCTGCGCGCAGGTGGAGGAGGACATCTCCCAGATGGAGCCCGACGAGAAGCAGATGTTCCTGGAGGACATGGGCATCGGCGAGAGCGGCCTGGACCGCCTGGTCACGCTGGGCTACAAGCTGCTGGGCCTGATCTCCTACCTCACCGCCGGCCCCAAGGAGGTGCGCGCCTGGACCATCGAGGACGGCACCAAGGCTCCCCAGGCCGCCGGCAAGATTCACACCGACTTCGAGCGCGGCTTCATTCGCGCTGAGATCGTGCCCTACGAGGATCTGGTGCGCGAGGGCAGCATCGCGGCCTGCAAGGAGAAGGGTCTGGTGCGCTCCGAGGGCAAGGACTACGTGATGAAGGACGGCGACGTGACGCTGTTCCGCTTCAATGTCTGACTCCCGAAGGGTGGTGCAGCCGTCGCCGCGGCCCACGCGCAGGAATGCACTGCTTTTGTACCTGCTCTCAGGCGCGGGGCTGTATGCGGCGTCGCTGCTGCTGGGCGTGTTCAGCGGCGCGCTGCAAAATGCCGACGCGAATCTGGTGAACCTGGCCTACAACCTGTTCTACTACCTCTGCTTTCTGGCGCTGCCCCTCGCGCTGAGCGTGAAGCGCCGGCCGGAGATCCTGCCTGCGCTGCGCCCGAATCCGATCTCACTGCCCGGCGTGCTGCTGATCGTGGCGATGGCGCTGATGGGCGTGTTTCTGGTCAACGACATCACCGTGCTATGGGCGATTCCCTTTCAGAAGCTGGGCTTCAACGTGGACGCCGCCGGCCTGACGCTGCCCACCGACCGGATGGGGCTGATGCTGTGCGTGTTCTACATCGCGGTGCTGCCGGGCATTTGTGAGGAATTCCTGTTCCGGGGCATGCTGCTCTCGGCCTTCGAGGAGGAGGGCACGCGCCGGGCCATGGTGATTTCGTCGCTGCTGTTCATGCTGATGCACGGCTCGCTGATCGGCGCGCCGGCGGAGTTCCTGCTGGGCATGATCATCGCGGCGCTGGTGATCTACACTGACTCCATCTACGCGGGGCTGATCTACCACACGGTGCACAACACCGCCACGGTGCTGCTCCAGTTCATGCAGGAGCGCCTGCCGGTGACGGAGGAGATCCCGGCGGACTATTTCACGGCAATCGGCGGCTTTGCCGGTCTGGTGGTGCTGCTGGTGGAGGTGCTGATCACGGCGGCGTTGATCCGCCTGATGCTGCGCGGCTTCCGAATGCGGGCGGCGCTGCAGGGGCGGGGACTTGTGCGGGGAGCGCATGTGCGGCTCAGCCGGGGCGAGTGGGCGCTATTGATCGTGGGCGTGGCGCTGACATTGATCCTGTACGCGATGGATATTATCCAGATGCTGGCATAGAAAAGCGATATGTTTGGGGCGGATTCGACCGCCCCTTTTGTGCATGAAGGGGTGAATTTCGTGAACGCGTGCATTCTCTGCGTGGGCAAGCTGAAGGAGAAGTGGCAGCAGGAGGGCTGCGCCGAGTATCTCAAGCGCCTGTCCCGCTACGGAAGGTACGAGATTGTGCAGATCGACGACCTGCGGGAGCCGGACAACGCAAGCCCCGCCCAGATCCGGCAGATCATCGACCGCGAGGGCAAGAATCTGCTCGCGCGCATCCGGCCCAACGACCGAGTGATCGCGCTGTGCATCCAGGCCAAGGCCCCGGATTCGGTGGGCCTGTCGAAGCTGATGCAGGACTGGAGCGTGGACGGCCGGCGCAACGTGTTCGTCATCGGCGGATCCAACGGCCTGTCCGACGAGCTGCTGGAGCGGGCCGACGCGAGATTGTCCTTCTCCAACCTCACCTTCCCCCACGGCCTGATGCGGGTGATCCTGCTGGAGCAGCTCTACCGCGCCGAGCGGATACGCACGGGGGAGAAGTATCACAAATAGAGACGGGAGGTGCGCTGTATGGCCCTGGATGGATTTGCAGGAATGGAGCGCCACGTATGCCCGGGAGAGGGCGGGACGGTGGTCTACTGGGTGCACAACTGCGGTGCGGAGGTCACGCTGGCGCTGCTGCATGGGCTCACGGCGAACCACACGCTGTTTGAACGACAGATCGCCCACTTCGCGGGGCGCTGCAACCTGCTCTGCTGGGATGCGCCCGCCCACGGGGAATCCCGGCCCTACGACGGCTTCAGCTACGCCCGCGCGGTGCGGGACCTGCGGAGGATCCTGGAGCGCGAAGGGCTGCGGCGCGTGGTGATGGTGGGGCAGTCCATGGGCGGCTACATTGCGCAGAGCTACATGAAGCTGTATCCGGAGGGCTGCATCGGCTTTGTGGGCATCGACACCTGTCCCTTCGGCACGGCCTACTATTCGAAATCCGATCTGTGGTGGCTGCGGCAGGTCGAGTGGATGTCGCTGTGCTTTCCGCGGGGTCTGCTGATGCGCTCGATTGCGCACAACTGCAGCTGCACCAAGGACGGCAGGCGGAACATGTATGCGGCGCTGCAGCTGTACTCCCGGCGGGAGCTGTGCCACCTGATGGGCGTCGGTTATGCGGGCTTCCTGGAGGCAAACTGCGATCTGGACCTTCCCTGTCCGACGCGGATTCTGCTGGGCGCGCACGACCGGACGGGGAAGGTGCGCGCATACTGTCGGGCCTGGCATGCGCGAACCGGCGTTCCGTTGCGGGTGATTCCGGATGCGGCACACAATTCCAACTACGACAACAGCGCGGCGGTGAACCGGGAAATCGATGCGTTTTTGCAGGAGATTCTGCAAAAGGATGCGTTGGACTGAGCGGCCTGCGGGATGAGTTGCAAACGGGAAAGCAGGGGAAATCGCCGGGCGGCCTGGTTTCAGCGCCGCTGACGCTGTGTCGGCAGAGATTTTCGCACCGCTTTCCGGGAATGAAAGGGGGGCTTCCCATTTGGGAAGCCCCCTTGCTTTGCTTGTCTTGTGAATTACAGCAGGCCGTTCTCGGCGATGTACTCGGCGGTCAGCATGGTGACGCCGGTGTCCATGTCTTCGAACTCGGTGGTGCCGTTGGTCAGGAACTCAACAGCGGTCTTGATGCCGTAGTAGCCCATGTTGTAGGGGTTCTGGGCGGTAGTGGCGACCAGCCAGCCATCGACGACCAGGTTCAGGATCGCGTCGGACTTATCGAAGCCAACGCCGTAGATGCCGGAGTTCTCGCCTTCCGCAGCGATGGCATTGCCGACGCCGACGGTCGCGCCTTCATTGGCACCAAACAGGGCAACGCAGCCCTCGGTGATGAAGTTGGTGGCGATTTCCTGGGACTTCGCAGCATCGCCGTCGCCGTACTGGGTTTCGAGGATTTCGAACGCAGTGCCTTCGAAGGCGGCGCGGAAGCCGGTCTCGCGGTTCTGGGTGGAGACGGTGGAGGTGTTGATGTTGACGATGCCAACCTTGCCCTCGGTGATGCCGGCCTCGGTCAGGGCAGCCAGCAGGGTCTCACCGGCCAGCTTGCCGGCGGCGGTGTTGTCGGTGGCCAGGGTCTGCAGCGCGGGGGTGTTGGCGGGGGAGTCGACATAGACGAAGCCAACGCCGTCAGCGGTGTACTCTTCGATGGTGGCGACCTCGGTGTCCGGGCCGTTGGAGGCCAGCAGGATCACGTCGGCGTTGTCGGCATAGGCGTTGTTGATGCACTCGATCTGAGCGGCGTCGTTCTTACCGGTGGTCGGTCCAACCCAGACGTAGCGCAGATCCACGCCAGCTTCCTTGGCCTCGGCGACGGCGTCCTCAGCGCCGGCGTTGACGGAGACCCAGTGCATGTCTTCCAGGTCCATGGTTACCAGATAAACGGTGTAGTCCTCAGCGAGGGCCGCGGCGCAGGTCAGAACCATTGCCAGAGCGAGTACGAGTGCGAACAGTTTCTTCATTTTCTGTTCCTCCTTTAAATTTATTAAAACGCGGGTGCGTTTTAATCTGATGTGGGTCAGGCGGGCTTCTTCTTGAACGAGCCGGTGCGGCGGATCACGTCCAGCAGCACGCACACGATGACGATCAGGCCGACGATGACGTTCTTCAGGCCGACCTGGGTGCCGATGAGCTGCAGGCCGTTGTCCATGACCGCCCAGACGGACGCGCCCACCAGCACGCCGGACAGGATGCCCGTGCCGCCCATGGTGGAGATGCCGCCGATAACGCTGGCCGCGACCGCGAAGGTCTCATAAGAGAGGCCGGCGTTGGTGGTGCCGGTGCCGGTTTGCGCGCAGACGATCAGGCCGACCACGCCCGCGTTGAAGGCGGACACCAGGTAGGCCTTCAGGATGGTCAGGCTCACGTTCACGCCGGAGAGCTTGGAGGCCTCCATGTTGGAGCCGACAGCGTAGAGATGGCGGCCGGTGCGGGTGTAGGACAGCACGAAGTTGAAGATGCACCACAGCACCAGCGCGATGATGATCGGATAGTAGATCTTGAAGCCGGCGATGTTGATGGAGCCGTGGTAGCAGATGGTGCGCATGGCCTTCGCGGCTGCGGCGAAGGCGCCGCCCTCGATGCCGTCGGTGTTCATGTTGTTGTTGACCAGCTGCGCAACGCCGCGGCAGATGGTCTGGGTGCCCAGCGTCGCCACGAAGGGCGGCAGTTTGAACTTTGCGACCAGCGAGCCGTTGATCACGCCGGTGGCCAGCGCCGCGACGAAGGCGACCAGGATCGCGGGGATGGGATGACTGCCCTTGCAGATCATCGTCGCGATGATCATGCAGGTCATGCCGACCACGGAGCCGATGGACAGGTCGATGTTGGCGGTGATCAGCACGTAGCCCTGGCCGATGCCGATGATGATGAACGGGGCGATCTGACGGAGCAGATTCGGAATGTTTCTCGGGCCCAGGAAGTTGGGGTTCATGATATAGAATACGATGCACAGGGCGATCAGACCGAAGAACACCGTGACGACCTGACCGACGCCGCGCTGGCCGAGGAATTTCTTAATGGGATTCTGACCTTTCTTTTCCATGATTTCTCTCCTTTCGATTAAGCCTTCGCGCCTTCGTCAACGCCGATCTTGTTCTCGAACCGGGTCGCCAGTTCGAGGATCTTCTCCTGCGTGGCGTCCTGCACCATCATTTCGCCGGTGATGCGGCCGTCGCACATGACGATGATGCGATCCGCGATGCCCAGAACCTCCGGCATTTCCGAGGAGACGAAGATGACCGAAATGCCCTGCTTCTTCAGGTCGTTCATCAGGTTGTAGATCTCGACCTTGGCGGCGACGTCGATGCCGCGGGTGGGCTCGTCGAAGATGACCACGCGGCTCTCCCGCGCCAGCCACTTGCCCACGACCACCTTCTGCTGGTTGCCGCCGGACAGGCTGCCCGCGTCGATCTCGTCGTTGGGCATCTTGATGGAGAAGTTCTCCTTCGCTGTCTGCACCATCTCGGTGACCTTTTTCCGGTTGACCACGCCCAGCTTGTTGCAGGCGATGTCCAGATTCGGCAGCTCGATGTTGGAGCGGATGGAGAGCTTGGTGCACAGGCCGTCCTTCTTGCGGTCCTCGGGGGCCAGCACCACGCCCTGACGGATGGCGTCCATGGGATTCTTGATCTTGATCTCCTTGCCGTCCAGCCAGATTTCGCCGGACTCCTTGGGATCCACGCCGAAGATCGCGCGGGTGGTCTCGGTGCGGCCCGCGCCCATCAGGCCCGCGAAGCCCAGAATCTCGCCCTCGTAGGACTCAAAGGACACATCGCGCACCATGCGGCCCGCGTTCAGATGCTTGACCTCGAAGATCTTCCTGCCCTTCTCGCAGTGCACGCGGGGGAACTTTTCCTTGATCTCGCGGCCGACCATGTTGGCGATGATGTAGGACATGTCCATGTCCGCGAAGTTGCCCTCGGTGATGTAATGTCCGTCGCGCATGATCGTCACGCGGTCGACGATGTGCTGCAGCTCCTCCAGGCGGTGAGAGATGTAGACGATGCCCTTGCCCTCCGCGCGAAGCTGGCGGATGATGCGGAACAGCTCGTCGATCTCCTTGGAGGTCAGCGCCGAGGTGGGCTCGTCCATGATCAGGATGCGGGCGTTGGTGGACAGCGCCTTGGCGATCTCCACCATCTGCTGCTTGGACACCTGCAGGGAGCCGACCATCGTGGTGGGATCCAGGTCGATGTCCAGGCTCCTGAGCACCCGCGCGGCCTCGGCGTTCATCTCCTTCTGGGAGAGCATCACGCCCTTGCGGCGCTCGCGGCCCAGGAACATGTTCTCCGCCACCGTCAGGTGCTGGCACATGTTCAGCTCCTGATGGATGATGGCCACGCCCAGCTCCTGCGCGCGCTTGGGGGTCATGTTGTCAACGACCTGACCGAAGATCTTCATCGTGCCGGAGTCCTTGTTGTGAACGCCGGAGAGGACCTTCATCAGCGTCGATTTGCCTGCGCCGTTTTCACCCAGCAGCGCCATGACCTCGCCTGCCTTCAGGTGAAAGTGCACGTTGTCCAGCGCCTTTACGCCGGGAAAACTTTTGCATATGTTTTCCAGTTCGACGATGTACTCGCCCTTGTATTGCTCCATCCAATCCCGCCTCTCTGTTCGCGATGCCTGTACACCAGCGGTTATTTCATAATGTTAATTATAACACTTCCTTCATTTTCAGTCAATAATTTGAAGGTTTTTTGCACGGTGTGTTCATGGCAAAACTGTGTTTTGTTGCGTTTTGTGGTCTGACCACGGATGCGGCGCGTGGCATGAGAAAACAAAATCCTCCCGGAAGCGATGTGCTCGCGGGAGGATTTTCGCATATGTTGCCGGGGAAGAGTCCCGTCAAGCGGGGCGACGCGCCCACAGGAAGTGCGCCTTGTACCAGCTGCTCATGCCGTTGGTCTGCACCTTGCCGGCGTTCTGGGAGGCCTCGATGAAGCTGCCGCTGCCCAGATAGATGGCCGTATGGTCGCAGACGCCGTCGCCGTCGGTGTCGAAGCAGAGGATGTCGCCCTTCTTCAGGCTGGACGTGCTGGTGATCTTGGCGTAGGAGCCGTCTGCCGCCTGGGACGCGGCTGTGCCCTTCATGGAATAGCCCGCCTTCTCCATGCAGTACTCCACGAAGGAGGAGCAGTTGAAGCTGCTGGGCGGATTGTCGCTGGTGGCGTAGGGCCTGCCGATCAGGCTCTTTGCCAGGGTGATGGCGCGGTCGATCTTGGAGGTGGAGGAAGAGCTGCTGCCGCCGGAGGAGGAACTGCCGCCGGAGGAGGAGCTGCTGCCGCCGGAGGAGGAACTGCCGCCGGAGGAGGAGCTGCTGCTGCCGGAGGAGCCGGCGGGCGCGCTGACCTTCTTGTTGGTCAGGGAACCGGCCTTGACGTAGCCCGTCACCGAGCCGGAGCGGTTCTGAATGCGGTAGTAGCCGTCGTCCATGCCCACGATGTACACCGTGCTGCCGGTGGAAAGGGTGCCCAGCTTGCCGGAGGAAGAGGAGGCACGCTTGTAGACCGGCGTGGACTTGGCGGTGTAGGCCGTGATGCGGCTGCTCAGCGTGAGGTATTCGCACTTGATGTAGCCCGTATAGCCCTTGTAGGTGATCCGCGCCCAGTCGCCGGAATAGCCGGTGATGGAGACCCGAAGGTTCTTTACGCCGTTGCAGAGCACCTTGCTGGAGCTGGAAGGGGATTTGTAGATCTTCGAGGACGAGGAATTGATCTTTGCTGAGTAGGACGCGGCCATCGCCGTCGGCGCTAACGCCGCGCACAGCAGCGCAAGCATCAACATCGCGCACAGCCACCGCCGGATTGCATTTCGATTCTTCATTCTTTCACCTGCATCCATGTTATTTTTCAAGCGCGCACAAAACCGTTCCGGCGCGCAGTCGCCCGGCATGCGGACGAAGGGATGAGTATTTTGTATTCATTATATTACAAAAATATGTCAGAATCAAGTGTTTTGGCTGCAATTTTGCCCATATTTTGCAAAAAAAGACAGAATTCGCAGCGATTTTTCCCCTGCACGGCGGGCCAAACTGTGCGCAAGGAGAAAAAAGGCGCCGGGGCTTGCAATGCGCAGGGAGGATCGATATAATAGGATATGAAAAAAGGGGGCGGTGGCATGCCGAAGAAATGCGGTCGGATTGCGGTCATCGGAGGCGCCAACATGGACATCGGCGGCTTCCCCGATGCGGCGCTGGTGGCCGGGGATTCCAATCCCGGACAGGTGCGCATGTCCGTGGGCGGCGTGGGGCGCAACATTGCGGAAAACGCGGCGCGCATGGGTCTGGAGGTGGAGCTGATCACGGCCCTGGGCAACGACGCCAACGGCCGGGCGATTCTGGACGACTGCGCCGCCAAGGGCATCGGCGTGCGGGGCTGCCGCGTGGACTGGCAGGAGCGGACCTCGGTGTATCTGTTCATCGACGATGCGAAGGGCGACATGCACTGTGCCGTCAACGACATGCACATCCAGAGCCTGATCACGCCGGAGTGGATCGCGCCCCATCTGAGGATGCTCAATGCCATGGACGCGGTGTGCATCGACGCGAACCTGCCGGAGGAGACGGTGGTCTATCTGGCCCGGGAGCTGCGCGCGCCGCTGTTTGCGGACGCGGTCTCGGCGGCGAAGGTGCAGCGGCTGCGGCCGGCGCTTGCGCGCATGCACAGCTTCAAGCCCAACCGCCTGGAGGCGGAGCTGCTGACCGGCGTGGTCATCAACGACATGATCGACGCGGCGGAGGCGGCAAAGCGGCTGATGGAGACCGGAGTTCAGCGGGTCTTTCTGAGCATGGGTTCGCTGGGCGCGCTGTGTGCCGAGGGAAAGCAGTGCGTGTATCTGCCGGTGACGGAGCGCACGATCGTCAACGCCACCGGTGCGGGGGACGCCTTCAGCGCGGCGCTGCTGTGGGCCTTCACGCAGGATCTGTCCCTGCGGGAGAGCGGCATCGCCGGCATGGCGGCGGCGTCCATCGCCATGGAGTCCATCGAAACCGTCAACCCCAGGATGGATGAGGCCGGACTGCGGCAGAGAATGGCCGAGATTGCGGCCCGAATGCTGTAAATATAGGAGGAAACTGCAATATGAATCTGAATCCCTATCTGGATATCGCACCGGAGGTCAGGGCGGCGCTGGAGGCTGGCAAGCCCGTGGTCGCGCTGGAGTCCACCATCATCTCCCACGGCATGCCCTATCCGCAGAACGTGGAGACCGCGCTGAACGTGGAGCGCATCATCCGCGAAAACGGCGCCGTGCCGGCCACCATCGCCATCATCGGCGGCCGCCTGAAGGCGGGCCTTTCCGAGGAGGAGATCACCTACCTGGGCAAGAAGGGCTACGATGTGATCAAGGCTTCCCGCCGGGATCTGCCGGTGCTGGTCGCCCGGTGCGACGACGGTGCGACCACCGTGGCCACCACGATGATCATCGCCGAGATGGCGGGCATCCGCGTGTTTGCCACCGGCGGCATCGGCGGCGTGCACCGCGGCGCGGAGACCACCATGGACATCTCCGCCGACCTGGAGGAGCTGGCCCAGACGGGCGTGCTGGTGGTGTGCGCGGGCGCGAAGTCGATTCTGGACCTGGGACTTACGCTGGAGTATCTGGAGACCAAGGGCGTGCCGGTGATCGGCTACGGAACCGAGGAGCTGCCCGCCTTCTACACCCGCAAGAGCGGCTTTGCCGTGGACTACCGCCTGGACACCCCCGAGAGCATCGCCGCGGCCTTCCGCGCGAAGATCGGCATGAGCCTTAAGGGCGGCATGCTGGTCACCAATCCCATTCCGGAGCAGTACTCCATGGATCCGGACGTGATCAACAAGGCCATCGACGATGCGGTAGAGGAGGCCAAGCGCCTGGGCATCCACGGCAAGCAGACCACACCCTTCCTGCTGGCGAAGATCAAGGACATCACCGGCGGCGACAGCCTGGCCAGCAACATCCGCCTGGTGTACAACAATGCGGAGCTGGCGGCGAAGATCGCCGTGGAACTGGCAAAATAAGCGAATCCAACCCATTGCACAGCTGGGAAATCGTGCGCGGCCGGGGGCAAAAATGTCGGAAAATTTTCGATAAACAAAAAATCTTCATTGACAAAATGCACCCGGCCATGTATGATAGGAATGGTATCAAATGCTGGGTATATTGATTACGGAGGTACGCATTCTATGGACAGCACAGATCTCAAAATCGTCTCGATGCTGAAGAAGAACGCCCGCGTATCGGCTTCCGCGATCGCCAAGGAGGTCGGCCTGGCCGTCTCTTCCGTGACGGAGCGCATTCGCCGGCTGGAAAACCAGGGGGTCATTCTGCAGTATACCGCGATCGTGGATCAGAGCAAGATCGAGGGCGGCATCACGGCCATGATCGGCATCAAGATCGAGCACACCCGCTACATCGACAAGCTGGCAAACATCATCTCCAACGACCCGCATGTGGTGTCCTTCTACATTCTGACAGGCGACCTGGACTTCCTGGCCTCCGTCTACGCGGTGTCCACCGAGGAATTCCGGCAGGTGCATCATGCAATTGCCAACATGGAGGGCGTTGCGGCGGTCAAGACCTATTACATACTGGGAACGAAATCCAACGAACCGGGCGAATGAGCAGATCGGGCAAGAGGAGCGCCCCGCATCCGAGCGAATCGGATGCGGGGCGCTCCTCTTTTGGATGAATGACGCGGCAACCTTACAGCGTGCGCGTGAGCCTGACGCAGCGGCCCAGCACGCGCACCTCCGGCTGCGGCGCCACCACGGCTTCGAACTCCCGATCGAAGGACTGCATCTGAATGCGCATGCCGTCCATCTTCATGAGCTTGCGCACCATGCGCTGCCCCTTGTACTCCACCAGCATCAGCGCACCGTCCATGGCGCGCGTCTCCGGCACGGTCAGCAGCAGATCCCCCGCGTGCACCCGGAAGCCCCGCAGGCTGTCGTCCGGCACGCGGTAGTAGAGCACCTTGTCCGGCGCGCCGCCCTCGATCTTGCCGCCGATGATGGGCGTGAGCACGTGGTCGATCACCAGCCCCTTGGGATCCATCACCGGCACGCGCTTCACCACGCCGCCCAGCGCGTCCAGCCAGGCGTCGGTGGATTCGTCCACGGCCTTCTGCTGATCGGGGCGCACGTCCGGCGCGGGCATCACGTAGGCCCTCGGGCGGGGGCGCAGCTGCACCTCCGGCTCCGCGGCCACGTCCAGCTCCGTGGAGACCGGACTGTCTGCGCCCAGCAGCTTCAGGATCCGCTGGGCCTGGTCGTCCGATACGATTCTGCGGCCCGCTTCGATGTCCTTGATCACGTTCTCCGCCATGCCGCACTTGCGGCCCAGCTGCTTTTCCGTCATTTTCTTCGCCAGGCGCGCCTTGCGGATGGCGTCTCCGAGACGACTCATAGCTTCATTCCTCCGTCGAATTCTCACTTTCAGTTCGGACAATTTCAATGTAATCGCTGCCGACCCAGCCGGTCCGGCCCGCGCAGATCACCTTCGACCACACGAGCCCCTTGTGCAGCACCTGCACCGGCGTGCCATCGTAGAGCACGTCCAGCACGGCGGACTTCACATCCGGCTCCGCGCGCAGGTTCAGCCAGTTCTCCACACGCACCAGCGCCACCGTGCCGGGAATCTGCGAAATGTCCGGCGTGGGCGAGGGCGTGGGTACCGGCGAGGGCGTGGGTACCGGCGTAGGCGTGGGTACCGGCGTAGGCGTGGGAACGGGCGTGGGCACCGGCGTGGGGGTCGGGACCGGAGTCGGCGCGGGCGTTGCATCGGTCAGGATGGCCTCCAGCTGCTCGGGGGTCACGACGCCGTCCTCCGCCTGGCCGCAGTCCGCCTGCCAGGCCTTCACCGCGGCCTCGGTGGCCGGGCCAAAGATGCCGTCGGCCGATCCGCTGAGATAGCCGCCGTCGATCAGCTTCTGCTGCAGCTCCGTCACCTTGCTGAAGCGGCTGCCCCGGGACAGGGTGCACATGCCGCGCAGGAAGTCGGCGTAGGACATCTCGTCCGCGGAGAAGCTGGAGTTGCGCAGCAGCGCGCGCAGATCCTCGTCCACCGCAGCGTCGTCGAAGATGTGCACGCAGGTGCCGGGCGGGCAGTTCTCGGCGATCCACTTCGCGTCCTCCACCCGCAGGCGCACGCAGCCGTGGGAGGCCTTGGAGCCCAGCGCGTGGGTGGAGGCCCAGGTGGCGTTGGAGCGCGTGCTGGGATAGAGCACCGAGTGAAACAGGATGCCGTTCACGATGCGGCTGGCATATTTGGCGTAGATCTCGTACTCGCCGAACCAGTACCACTCCTCGCGCTCGGATTCGTACTTCTTTTCGGGCATGAAGTAGGTGCCGGTGGGGGTGAGCGTGCCGTAGCCGGTGGAGCAGATCATCTGGCGGGCGATGTTGTCCTGGGTGCGGCCGCCGCCGTAGTTGTAGGCGGTGACGATCTGGTTGGCGATGTCCACGTCGAGGTAGTAGTGCGCTTCCGCCAGGGCGGCCGCATTCAGCATGGCCAGCAGCAACAGAACCGCCAGCGCTCTTCTGTACTTCATGTCGATTCCTCCGGGATGTTTTGCCAGTCTATTGTAGCAGAAGGCGGACGCAGGGTCAATCCTGCGGAACCCTTTTTCCTCACAGCCGCAGCCGCCGCTGCCAATCCAGGAAGCGCTGCTCCGGCGGGGCCTCGAACAGCATCTCCTCGCCGCTGCGGGGGTGCACAAAGCCGATGCGGAAGGCGTGCAGCAGCTGACCGCCCTGCACCGGGTAGGGCATCTTCTTCGGCCCGTAGAGCGGGTCGCCCAGCAGCGGGTGGCCGATGGAGGCCATATGTACGCGAATCTGATGGGTGCGCCCGGTGGTGAGCCTGCACTCCAGCAGCGTCGCACCCTTTAGCTCTTCCAGCACCCGCCAGTGGGTCACCGCGTCCCGACCGCCGGGCACGATGGCCATCTTCTTGCGGTCGGTGGGGTGGCGGCCGATGGGGCCCTCCACGGTGCCGCAATCCTCGCGCATGCCGCCCTGCACGATGGCCATGTAGGCGCGCTGCACGCTGTGGGCCTTGATCTGCTCGGACAGGGAGGCGTGGCTGAAGTCGTTCTTCGCCACCAGCAGCAGCCCGGAGGTGTCCTTGTCGATGCGGTGGACGATGCCCGGGCGAATCTCCCCGCCGATGCCGGAGAGCCGGTCGAGGTGCTTGAGCAGCGCGTTGACCATCGTGCCGTCGGGATTGCCCGCCGCCGGGTGCACCACCATGCCCGAGGGCTTGTACACCACGGCCAGGTCCGCATCCTGATAGAGGATCTCCAGCGGGATGTCCTGGGCCTCCACCCGTGCGGGCGCGGCCTCGGGAAGCTCCACGCGCAGCTCGTCACCCTCGCGGAGCCTGAAGCCGGCCTTGGTCTGGGGCGCGCCGTTGACCTGCACCAGGCCGTCACGGATCAGCGCGCCCGCCCGGGAGCGGGTCACGTCCGCCAGCGCCGATGCGACCATGTCCAGGCGCTCGCCGGCCTGCTCCGCCGTGACGCTGCAGGTGAAGATGTGTCTTTCAGCCATGGGCCTTCCTCCGATCCTCCAGAAGTACGGCGATCGCCACCAGCACGGCGCCGGCGCAGACGAACACGTCGGCGGGGTTGAAGATGGCAAAGTTAATGAAGTCCAGGCGGATGAAGTCGATCACGTAGCCGTAGGCCAGGCGGTCGTAGAGGTTGCCCAGGCCCCCGCCGACGATCAGCCACAGCCCGGTGCGCAGCGCAGCGCCCGCCTTGGGGCGGCGCAGCAGATAGACCAGCAGCAGGACGATCAGCGCCAGGGTCAGAAGCGGCAGCACCGCCGCGCCGGAGAGCAGGCCGAAGGCCACGCCCCGGTTCTGCGTATAGGCCCAGCTGAGCACGCCGGGCAGGACGGTGCGCGCCGGACTGAGGGCCATGGCGCGGGTGACGGCGACCTTGCAGATCCGGTCGATGGCCACGGCGAGAGCCGCCACCCACCACAGCCTACATCCTCTCTTCAATTGCATGGATAACCTCCGCGATGAAACCGCCGATGAGCGGAATGTTGTCGGTGATCAGGTGCCGCAGCAGCACGATCAGCGCCGCGCCCAGCACCGTGAAGCCGAAGGAGAAGCCCACGCCCCGCAGCATGCCGTAGAACAGGTTCATCCAGATCATTCTGCGGCGGTTGGCGACGTGCTCGATGTAAGCGTCCAGGTTCATGCGCTCCAGGGTGGCGATCAGCTTTTCGATCAGCGCGCTGTCGTGGGCCTTCATGGGAAACACCTCCGCGCAAATTTTGGCCCCGCGCGGAGGAAAATATGCGAAAATGGAGAGGCAATCAGCCCCTCCATGTGGTGGACGGGGGAAGCCCCCGCCGCTGGGAAATCCGCGTGCGCAGCGCAGCCTTACTTCAGCAGGGCCTCGCCCTCGGTCAGTGCGGCCAGCTGCGCGTCCAGCAGCTGCTTGAAGTTGGCGCGATAGTCGGTCACGACTGCGCGCAGGCGCTCCTGCTCGGCCTTCATCTCAGCCACGGCCTTCTCGGCGCTGGCGGTGATGGCGTCGGCGTGCTCGGTGGCGTCCGCAACGGTCTTTTCCGCCTTGTCGGTGGCGTCCGCGAGGGTCTGCTGGGCCTTCTTCTTGGCCTCGGTGATGGTCTCGTCCGCGATGCGCTGTGCGCCGATCAGGGATTCGCGCATGGCGCTCTCCAGGTTGCGGAAGTAGCCGTTCTCGTTGTAGTCCGGCAGCTTCTTCTCCATGTCGGCCTTCTCCGCCTTCGCGGCGGCCAGTTCATTCTCCAGCTGCTTGACCTGCTTGCTCAGCGCCAGGCTCTCGCGGATCATGGAGCCCATCTGCTCCGCCAGCTCATCGAGGAAATCGTCGACCTGCTCCACATTGTAGCCGTCAACTGCCTGCGTGGAAAATTCCTTCTCCTGAATGTCCTTCACACTGATTGCCATATGCGCATTCTCCTTTGCATTGAAGTTCATGGGATTTCTGTTCATGTGTGTGCCCGGCGAATGTTGCTCAGGCGGTATATCTGAAGATGCGCACCGCCAGGCGGCCCTTGCGGGTGCGTCCCTCAAATTCGATGATTTTCATGCGGCCGTAGCCGCGCACGGAGAGCAGATCGCCCTCCTCCAGGCGCTGATCGCCCCGCTGCTCCACGATGTGGTTGCGCTTCACCAGCCCGGATTCGATCAGGCGCTGGGCCTCGCTCCGGGACAGCTTCAGGCCCGCTGCCACCACGGCGTCGAGGCGTTCGCTGGATACGGTCGCGCGCAGCTGCGTGCCCTCGGGCGGACGCAGCGCGGGCAGCTGCTCCAGCGCGCGCACATGCAGCGCGGCCCGGCCGGCGGCCTCCAGGTTTGCGCAGATGTAGCTCTCCACGTCCCGGTGGGCGAACAGGCAGGCGCTGCCCTCGACCGCACAGGGAACGATGTCGCCGGTGGCGTCGCGTTCCAGCCCCAGGCCCATCACCGCGCCCAGCAGATCCCGGTGGCCGGGACAGGCGTACTTGGGATTCCACCTGAGCTCCAGGCAGGCGAGGGGATAGTCCGCCTCTGCGGGCGCTTCATCCGCACAGAAGGCGGCGATGCGGCGCTCCGCATCGGGATATCCGCCGAAGAAGGCGGCGTGCACGCCGGCCGCAGCGGCTGCGGCGAGGGCTTCGCGCTCCATGGGCGGCTCCAGAAAGCGGGTGAAGGCGGCCTGCCCCGTGTAAGCGGCGCGCAGGGCCAGCTCCCGCAGGCGCTTGATCTCCAGCTCCGACGCGGCGCTCATGTCAGGAAGCGCAGCAGAATGTAGAGCTTGCGCCAGAGCGCATCGATGATCTGCAGCCCGATGATGGCGAACCAGCAGGAGAAATCCAGCGGTACCCGCAAGCGCGCCGTGATCCACAGGCTCAGGCGGCGGAACGGGCGCACAAAGGGCGCGACGAAGTTTTCAAGCCAGAAGAACAGCTTGAAGCGCGGGCGAAACCAGGACAGCACCACGTAAACCAGGATGGCGGTCTGAATGATGCGCAGAAAGTAGGAGCCCGCCTGAAATACCTTATACAGCGTCAGCATATCGGAGCCTCTCTCAATCGGGCGATGTGCGCAGGCGCCGCTTCACCGATGGGATCAGAGGAAGCGGTCGTCGGTGTCGTAGGTCTCGTTGACCTCCACGGTCATCGGAGCGATCAGATAGGTGCGATCCGAGGCCTTGCGGATGGTGGCGTGCAGGGCGAACACCGCTCCGGAGAGGGTGTCCACGGCGCGCTGCATCAGCTTCGCGTCGAGATCGTCCATGGTCAGCACCACGGTGTTGTTCAGGATCAGGTTGTCGATCACGTCGCAGCAGTCCTCCAGGTTGTGCAGGGCGAACATCACCGTCTTCTGGCGGGGCGCGGTGGAGGCGCGGCTGCTGCGCTGCTGCGGCTGGGGCGCCTCGTCGGCGAAAAACGTGGAGGCGTCGTCGAAGCGGGAGGCGGTGCGGGGCGTGTAATCGTAGCGCGCGGCCGTGCGGCTGTCGCTGCGGTCATTGTAGCTGCTGCGGCGCTGGGTGGCGCTCTGGCTGCTGCGGGAATCGAAGCGGCTGCTGCTGCCGGTGCTGGAAGCGGTGCGGTTCATGCGCGGCGTGCGCGTGGGCTCGTAGGACGAAGAATAGCGCCGGGACACTTCCTGCCGCGGCTGCTCCTGGGTGCGCTGCGAGCGCTGGGGCGTGTAGGGTTGCGGCCGTCCATAGTTGCCGGATTCGTATTCGTCATCATAGGTCTCGCGCGGTTCCTCGTCATCGACAAGGCCGATGAATTCCAGCACCTTGCCGAAGCCGCCGCTCTTTTTGCGCGCCATAAGCGTAACCCCCTGTGTCAATAGTGGAATATTTTTGCACCGTCGCTTTCGCGGTGCAGGCCGGCTCTGCCCGAAATCGGGCGGCCGGATCAGGGCCTTGCGCCGAAGAGCGCCCGACCCAGGCGCACCATCGTGGACCCTTCCTGGGCCGCGACAATGCAGTCATCGGACATGCCCATGGAGAGCACGTCCATGGAGATGTTTTCAAGGTTCTCGTCCCGCAGCCGGTCGAACCAGCAGCGCATGCGCCTGAAGTACGGCCGGACCTGCTCCGGATCGTCCACCAGCGGCATGATGGACATCAGTCCCTGTACGTGGATGCCCGGCAGGCGCGCGCAGCGCCGGAGGAATGCGGGAAGCTCCTCCTCGGAAATGCCGCCCTTTTGCGGCTCACGGGCGATGTTGACCTGCACCAGCACGGGAAGCACCCGTCCGGCGGCCTCTGCGCGGCGGGAGAGCTCCTCCGCCAGGACGTCGCGGTCCAGCGACTGCACCATGTCCACCCGGTCGATGATGTATTTGACCTTGTTGGTCTGAAGCGAGCCGATCAGATGCAGCTGAAAATCCGGGTTCAGATCGTCGATCTTGCCCATCAGCTCCTGCACGCGGTTTTCGCCGATCGTGCGGATCCCGGCTTCCCAGGTCAGGTTGATGGTATCCGCATCCCGGGTCTTGGTGACGGCACAGATCTGCGCGCCGCCCCACTTCTGCGAGGCCTCGCCGATGCGGGACTGCCACAGGCGCACGTTTTCAAGTATCGCTTCACGATCCATGCAGCAACCTCCGCTTGTAATGGTCACAATTTGTCTCCGGCGTCACTTGATGCGCACGGCCTGGCCGATGCCCAGGGCGCCGTCCACCAGCGGCTGGATCAGCGCGTTGCTGCCGTCGCTGGAGAGCACCTCCACCGGAATGAAGGTCTCGCCGCCCACGTCGATGAGCCAGACGCCGATCTGGCCGTTCTCCTCGCTGAGCGCCTTGGAGGAGACGGACAGGCCGGAGATGGTGGCGGTGAGCTTTGCGCGGCCGGTGCGCTGATAGATCAGCGGCCCGATGGGATCGTTGATCTGGAAGACGGCCAGAATGGAGCCGCTCTCCTTCTGCACGCTGGTGACGAAGGCCGTGAAGGAGAGATCCTCAAAGCCCTCCATCTGCAGCGTGTAGGGCTGGCCCACCACGGGGTTCCAGGTCTTTGCGTCGGTGACGAGGGCCACGTACCAGCAGTCCTGGTTCACGATGCGGTAGACGGCGGTCTCCTTTGCGCTGGGCGTGGTCAGGCGTTCGCCGGCGAGCACCGTGTTGATGTCCGCGGCGGAGAGACTGGCGATGTTTTCGGCCGAGAGCACGCTCTCGTAGCCGTCGGTGTAGAAGGAGATGACGCCGCTCTGGGAGGCGTTTTCCACCTTGCGCCAGGACTGGATGTTGTTCAGGCGGGTGGTCTCCTCGTCGTAGAGCTTGGAGAGCTTGACGTCCTCGCGCTTGTTCTGGCGCAGGTACTCCTGGCGGTTGACCATGGCGGTCTCCAGCTGCCGCGCCGCGGTGAGCAGGCTGCCCTGGCTGTCATGGTTGACCAGGTTCTTGAACTCCAGCGCCATCATGTCCACGATGGTGTCATAGCGGGCGAGGGTATCGTCCTTGATGTTGTTCAGGATTTCGGTCTTGTGGTAGTCCTGAATCTTGGCGCGGGTCTCCTCCAGCTTTTGCAGCAGGCTCTCGGAGTAGCCTGCGGAGTAGACGTAGGCGACGGTTTCGCCCGCGTTGACCAGGGTGCCCTCGGTGGCGGCATATTCGATGTGGGCGGTGGATTCCGAGGTGGATACCGCCTCGTCCCGGATGATGACGCAATTCATGTTCTGGGTGAATTCCGATTGCGCCGCCATGATCACGGCGCTCTTGCTGCCAAAGTTCAGATACGGGCGCACGATCAGGAAGGCGATGACCAGAAGAATCAGCAGAAAGATATAAAATCTTCCCGTAACCCGTTTTTTCCTGCGCATAAGCCTCGCTCCGAACGTTCAGAATGTTTTTGTGGCAGCGACAGCCGCAAATGGGCATAGATCCACCACTGAAAAGCCTATTGTGTATTATAACCTATAATTGATGCGGGTGCAATGATGATGTATTGACATTTTCGTGCCAAAATGATTATAATGGGTAAAGATTGCGGAGGCATGGCATGTTTGAGTTCACACGTAGCACGCTGACGGTCTTTGGGTTTTCGATCCGCTGGTACGGCGTGCTGATCGCCCTGGGCGTGCTGGGCGCGGTGCTGCTGGCCTGGTTTCGGGAACAGCGGCTGGGCCTGAAGAAGGAGACCACGCTGGATCTGGCGCTGATCTGCGTGCCGGTGGGCATCCTCTGCGCGCGGATCTACTATGTGCTCTTCTCCTGGGAATACTATGCGGCCCATCCGGCGGAGATTCTGGACATCCGCGGCGGCGGCCTGGCCATCTACGGCGGCGTGATCGGCGGCGTGCTGGCGGGCTGGATCTATTCGAGGGTGAAGAAGGTCTCCTTCGGGACGCTTACGGATCTGGTCGCGCCGGGACTGGCCTTCGCGCAGGCCGTGGGGCGCTGGGGGAACTTTCTCAATCAGGAGGCCTACGGCGCAGCGGTGACGAACCCACATCTGCAGTTCTTCCCGCTGAGCGTATATATAGAAGGAAGCGGCTGGCACTGGGCCACCTTCTTCTACGAATCGCTGTGGTGCGCGCTAATCTGCATCTTCCTGTTGATCGCCGAGCAGCGGGGCTTCTTCAAGCGGCGGGGCGATACCTTCCTGTGGTACCTGTTCCTCTACGCGCTGGAGCGGTGTCTGGTGGAGGGCCTGCGCACCGACAGTCTGTACATCGGGCCGCTGCGGGTGAGCCAGCTGTTGAGCCTGACCGTGCTGCTGGCGCTGCAGATCGGGCTGTGCCTGCGGCTGCGGGGAAAGCAGCACATCGCAATGTCAGGTCACCAGCTGATGTCCGTGCTGCTGTTGGGCATGTTCGTTTGCGTGCAGAAGCCCATCCTTGCGCTGATCTGGGCGCTGATCGTACTTTTGAACGCCGCAATGGGCTACGGCGTGATAAACAATAAGAACAAAACCGACGAGGAAAGTGCATGAGGTGGAACCAATGAGAAATCTGACGATGATGACGGATCTCTACCAGCTGACGATGATGTACGGTTACTACAAGACCGGCATGCGGGACAACCTTGCGACCTTTGACATGTTCTATCGCAGCAAGGACGCCACCACCCACTACGCGATCATGGCCGGCCTGGAGCAGCTGATCGAGTATCTGGAGAATCTGCGCTTTGACGAGGAATCGCTGAGCTACCTGCGGAGCCTGAACATCTTCGACGAGGACTTCCTGGACGAGCTTCGCAACTTTGAATTCCACGGCGACGTGTACGCTGTGCCGGAGGGCACCATCGTGTTCCCCGGCGAGCCGCTGATCCGCGTGACCGCGCCCATCTTCGAGGCGCAGCTGGTGGAGACGGCGCTGCTGAACATCATCAACCACCAGACGCTGATCGCCACCAAGGCCAGCCGCGTGGTGCAGGCGGCGGAGGGCGGCACGGTGATGGAGTTCGGCCTGCGCCGCGCCCAGGGCCCCGACGCGGGCATCTACGGCGCCCGCGCGGCGATCATCGGCGGCTGCAAGAGCACCAGCAACGTGCTCACCGGCCAGATGTACAACATTCCCATCGCGGGCACCCACGCCCACAGCTGGGTGATGTCCTTCCCGGACGAGATCACCGCCTTCCGCAAGTACGCCGAGATGTTCCCCACCAGTTGCCTGCTGTTGGTGGACACCTACGACACCCTCAAGTCCGGCGTTCCCAACGCCATTCAGGTCTTTGACGAGCTGCGCGCCCAGGGCCACGAGCCGGTGGGCATCCGCCTGGACAGCGGCGATCTGGCCTACCTCTCCCGGGAGGCCCGCAAGATGCTGGATGCGGCGGGCTATCCCAACACCATCATCTGCGCCTCGGGCGACCTGGACGAGAATCTGATCCGCGATCTGAAGCTGCAGGGCGCGTGCATCGACACCTGGGGCGTGGGCACCAAGCTCATCACCAGCGAGGATTGCCCGTCCCTGGGCGGCGTGTACAAGATGAGCGCCGAGACTGTGGACGGACGGGTGATTCCCAAGATCAAGATCTCCGAAAACCCGGTGAAGATCACCAACCCCGGCGTGAAGAAGCTCTGGCGCATCTACGACAACAAGACCGGCAAGGCCACCGCCGACCTGATCGCGCTGGACTACGAGAGCTTCGATACCACGCGGCCGCTGACCATCTACGATCCGGTGAACACCTGGAAGAGCATGACCCTCACCGACTACACGATGAAGGAGCTGCAGGTGAAGGTGTTCGAAAACGGCAAGCGGGTGTACGAATCGCCCAGCCTGCAGGAGATTCAGCAGCACTGCCAGGACGATCTGGACACCTTCTGGGACCAGTACAAGCGCCTGCTGAACCCCCACCGCTACAAGGTGGACCTCTCCGACAGCCTGTGGATGCTGAAGAATTCCATGCTGCAGAATTACAGAAGGGGATAAGGAATCAAGGTGGGCGGGGGAGTATCTCCCCCGCCACTACCACCCCCTCAACGCACCGAAACCGTTGCGCTTGCGCGCAGGTTTCGGCAGCGCCGGGCTGGAATCCGAAGGATTCGCCCGGGCTGGTCGCGCCTGCCTTTGGCAGTGGCGCGACTGCTTTACAGTTTTTGCTTGAATTGCAAGCAATTCCGGTCGCAAAAACTGTAAAGAAGCGATTTTTCTTCCAGAAAATGGGATTTCTTCCAGAAAAATCAGCTCAGTGGTCGCCGTACACGCTTACGCACCGGTGCCACTGCGCATTTGCGCAGGCACCGGCAGCGCCGCCTTGGAATCCGAAGGATTCAGGCGGGCTGGTCGCGCTTGCGCAAAGCGCAGTAGCGCGACTGCTATGCCGACCACGATTGAAGCGCGAAAGGGCTGCGGCCCTCTCGCGCTCTCCTGAGTTTTTTCGACAGTCTAAGGCGGAACCGATGGCGGTTTCGCCCTTTGCGCAAAGAATGCGGGGCGGACAACATTGTCCGCCCCGCAGGTTGTATCGGGTTTTCTGCCCGCTGTCAGGCTCAGATATCCGGCTGCAGCAGGCCATAGGTGCCGTCGTGACGGCGATAGAGCACGTTCATCGTCTCGCTCTCCTCGTTCAGGAAGAGGAAGAAGTCGTGGCCCAGCAGCTCCATCTGGGTGATGGCGTCCTCCACGGACATGGGCTTGACGGCGAACTTCTTGGTGCGCACGATGTCGTAGTTCTGCTCCTCGTAGACCGGGGCCTCGATCACCGGCTCCAGCTCCGCGGTGCGGATGCGCTTCTCCAGCTTGGTGCGATGGCGGCGGATCTGGCTCTCCAGCTTGTCCACGGCGTGGTCGATGGAGAGGTACATATCATTGGAGGATTCCTCGGCGCGCAGGATCACGCCCGCGGCGTTGACCGTGATTTCAACGATGTTGCGCGCGCCCTTCTGCACCTTGAAGCGAATGGTGGCCTCCGGTTCCTCGCGGAAGTAGCGCTCCAGCTTGCTGAGCTTTTTTTCCACCCGGGTCTTCAGGCTTTCCGAGACGGCCATGTCCTTGCTTGCATAGACAAACTTCATCTTTGATCGCTCCTTTATTGTGAAATCGGCAAGCGACCTGGTTCCGACCGTGCATACCCTCGCAGTTGTCGGATTTTGCTGCCGTATTACAAATATTCGCCATTTCTTAACGCATTCCTGCAAAGTCTGCGGGCTTTTTTCAATTTGTTCAAACTTTTTTTGTGCGTGCGGCGGATTTGCCGGCGCTCTTGCGGGGCGCGGCGGCGCGCCGGGGCTTGGGCTTGAATTCATTTTCGAAGCGCACCTCCGCACTGGCGCTGCGGGCGGCGTCCACCAGGAAGATCGAGAACTTGTGGATGCCGTCCAGGAAGCGCGCGGACTTGACATTTCTCAGTTCCACGTCATCGAAGCCGGCCATGGCCGAGAGCGCCTTCTCCCACTTACCGGTGGTCACGGCGGAGGAAATCTGCTCCGGCACCACCGAAATCAGCTTGCGGCCCTTCTCGGTGGAGACCAGGCTCTTGCCGCTGCGACGGGCGTAGCCCACCTGAATCAGCCGCTCGATGATGGCGGCGCGGGTGGCGGGTGTGCCCAGGCCCGAGTCCTTCATCTGCTCCCGCAGGGTCTCGTCCTCGATGTCCCGCCCGGCGTTCTCCATCATCTTCAGGATGGACGCGTCGTTGTGGGGCTGGGGCGGCTTGGTCTTGTTGGCCTTGCTGCTGATCTTCTCCACCGTGCGCGCTTCACCGGGATGCAGCTTGGGCAGCAGCACCTCGCCCTTCTCGGCCTTTTCGCCCCGGTACAGCGCCCGCCAGCCCTCCTTCACCGGCGCGGAGCCGGTGGACTTGAACGTGTGCGCGCCCACCTTGGTCAGGATTTTCGAGGCCTCGTACTCGTAGGCGGGGTAGTGGGCCGCGATGAGGCGGCGCACCACCATGTCGTAGATGTTCTTCTCGTCGGGGGCGAGGCTGCCCAGCTTCGGCAGCTTCTCCGTGGGCACGATGGCGTGGTGGTCGCTGATCTTGGTGTTGTCGTAGAAGCGCCTGGTGTGCATGGAGAGGTTCATCTCCGGCGCGGATATGTAGGCGGCGTAGGGCTCCGGCAGCTTCTCAAGCGTATTGCGGATCTTGGGCTGCATGTCGTCGGAGAGGTAGCGGCTGTCGGTGCGGGGGTAGGTGAGCAGCTTGTGCCTTTCGTACAGCGCCTGCGCCAGCTTCAGCGTCTTATCGGCAGAATAGCCGAACTTGCGGTTGGCCTCGCGCTGGAGCGTGGTCAGGTCGAAGAGCTGGGGCGGCGGCATGCGCTTGATTTCGGCTTCACTCTCCTCCACCACCGCGGGCGTTCCCTTTCTGCATTCGACCTTCACCTGCTCGGCCAGCTCCTTGCTGGGGGCGCGGGTCTCCTTCGTCTCCGGGTTGACCCACAGGCCCTCGTAATCGCCGAAGTTTGCGCGGATCTCCCAGTAGTCCTGGGGCACGAAGTTCTCGATTTCGAGGTCGCGCTTGACGATCAGGTTCAGCGTGGGGGTCTGCACCCGCCCGATGGACAGGTGGGCGTTGTAGCGCAGGGAGTAGGCCCGGGAGGCGTTCATGCCCACCAGCCAGTCCGCCACGCTGCGGCAGCGGGCGGATTCGTAGAGCGCGTCGTAGCAGCTGTCGGGCTTCAGCTCCTCAAAGCCCTTGCGGATGGCGGCGTCGGTCATGGAGGAGATCCACAGCCGCTCCACCGGCTTTGTGCAGCCGCACATGCGATAAATGTAGCGGAAGATCAGCTCGCCCTCCCGCGCGCTGTCCGTGGCGCAAACCACGGAGCCGATCTTCGGGGACGTGAGCAGCTTTGCCACCACCTGATACTGGCTGCGGGTGGCGGGCAGCACCTTCAGCGGGATGTCGTCGGGCAGCATGGGCAGATCATTCATGTTCCACTTCTGCCACTTGGGATCCACCTCGCCCGGCTCGCACAGGGACACCAGGTGGCCCAGCGCCCAGGTGACCACCCAATCCTCGCCGTAGAGGTAGCCCTCGCCCTTATTCTTCACGCCCAGCACCCGGGCGATGTCCTTGGCGACGGAGGGCTTTTCGGCCACGATCAGCTTCTTCATATGTACTCACACTCCCCGCAGTATGATAGCAGTTTGGCGCAAAACTTGCAAGCGGAATTCGATGAACGGCAATTCGGGCAAATTCCGGTCAGAATTGGAAAATTCGATGAAGCACGGCGCTGCGCTTGTAAATGCAATACTTTCATGATACAATAAAAACGTTGTGATGGGTGCGGAAAACGTTTGCTGATGGCCGGCGGTTTCGCATCGCTTCAAGTGAAGATGTGGTAAAACAGCCGAATGGAGGATTACAAATGGATACGAGAATTATTGTTCGCAAAGCACTGGAAAACGGTCTGGTGATCCCTGCATTCAACATCCCGCACCCGCCGATGCTCAAGGCGATTGTGCAGGCAGTGGTGGACGAAAACAGCGTGGCCATGATCCAGGTTGCACGCCTGGAGTGGGAAAAGTTCGAGGCCGGCAGCCTGGAGAACATCGCGGATGAGTACGCCAAGTACGCCGTGGATGGCCACACCCTGCTGCACCTGGATCACGTTCCGGTGATCGACGAGGACCACAAGGAGGTCGACTACCTGCCGATCATCCAGCGCGCCATCAACGCGGGCTACGGCTCGGTGATGGTGGACGCATCCCGCCTGGATCTGGAGGGCAACATCGCCGCGACCCGCGCGGTTGCGGAGCTGGCCCACGCCGCCGGCATCCCGGTGGAGGCCGAGTTGGGCGCTGTGATGGGCCACGAGACCAGCCAGCAGGCGATCCCCTACGAGGAGATCTTCGCCAAGAAGATGGGCTTTACCAAGGTGGACGAGGCCGAGAAGTTCGTGCGCGAGTCCGAGTGCGACTGGCTGAGCGTTGCCGTCGGCAGCGTGCACGGCGCGATCGCGGACAACCTGCTGGACAAGAAGAAGCCCGCCGCGAAGCTGGACATCGAGCACATCGAGACCCTGCGCAAGGCGCTGAACATCCCGCTGGTACTGCACGGCGGCTCCGGCATCGAGAACGACTACATCACCCGCGGCATCAAGGCCGGCATCGCCAAGATCAACGTGGGCACCGAGCTGCGCCAGCCCTATGAGCGCGCCATGCGCGAAAGGAACGACGTGGAGTACGCCCGCGAGTGCGTCTACACCCGCTGCCGCGAGCTGATCCGCGACTTCCTGCACACCGCGGACGACGCAAAGATTCTCTTCTGATTTCAATACGGACGTCCCGATATTCGGAAGGGTATCGGGGCGTTTTTATAAGGAGATGCGAGCAAGCGTATGACACAGGATTTTCACGGCAAGGTTGCGCTGATCACCGGCGCAGGCGGCGGCATCGGCCGGGCGCTGACGCAGCGCCTGAGCGCCATGGGCTTCCGGCTGGCGCTGCTGGGCCGCAGCCTCGACAAGCTGCGCGCCGCTGCGGAGGCCGCGGGACAGAGGGAAGGCGCGCTGCTGATGACCGGCGATCTGACGGATCCCGCCTTCCTCCAGGGCGTGATCGGCCGGGTTGTCAAAAATTTCGGCGGATTGGATGTTTTGGTGAACAATGCGGGCATCTGCTTCGTCAAAGATATGGAAAAGACCGGCTATGACGAGTTTGACGCCATGATGCGCACCAACGTCTACGCGCCCTACCTGCTCTGCCGCGACGCCATCGCGCCGCTGCGCAGGTCCGACTGCGCCACCATCCTCAACATCGGCTCGGTGGTGAGCCACAAGGGCTATCCCACCCAGTCGGCCTACGCCACGGCCAAGCACGCGCTGCTGGGCATGACCAAGGCGCTGGCGGCGGAGGTCTATCGGGACGGCATCCGGGTGCACATCATCTGCCCGGGCGCAGTCAACACCGACATGGCCCGCACTGTCTCCCGGCCGGACATCGACATGAACGCGCTGATCGGTGTGGAGGACATCGCGGACGTGGCGGAGTTTCTGCTGACCCACCGCGGCAACGCCGTGATCGACGAAGTGCAGCTGCACCGCATCGGCAAGCAGCCGTTCTGAGTGCAGATTAGAGACACAAAGGAAGGAAGGGAACCGCTTGAAACGATTTCTTTGCGCGCTGCTGGCGGCGGCGCTGACGCTCACCTCCGCCGCGGCCTTTGCCACGCAGCTGACCGGCGCGGAGGCGCTGGGCCTGGTGGATACCGAGCAGACCACCGGCCTGTCCGGCAACTATCCCACGCTGCAGCTGGGCTCCCGCGACGGCGATGATTCGGCGGCCTATGTGGTCATGCTGCAGAACCGCCTGCAGGAGCTGGGCTACCTCACCAGCGCCGCCGACGGCCAGTACGGACAGATGACCGAGTCCGCCGTGCTCGCCTTTCAGGAGACCAACGGCCTGACGCCCACCGGCATCGCAGACGATTCCACCCAGAGCATCCTCTACTCCACGGCGGCCAAGCAGGCGCCCGTCGACACGGCCAATCAGGATTCGGACGCCATACGCCTTCAGCAGAAGCTGATCGTCTGGGGCTTCATGGTGGGCGGCGCCGACGGTGTGGTGGGCGACGCCACCAAGACCGCCGTGGCCGAATTCAAGGAGTACATCTATGCCAGCAACGCCGCGCTCTATGCGGCCTACGCCACGCCCGAACCCACGCCGGAGCCCACGATGGCGCCGGACGCACAGCCGGTGGCCATCGATGTGCCCCTCAATGAGACCGTCATCGCCTCCGAGAGCGGCTTCGACGGCGAGATCACCGAGGACATCATGAAGTTCGTGGACGGCGAGTATCCCTTTACAATCTACCGGCAGCTGGTGCAGACCGGCGACAGCGGCGCGGAGGTCTGGCGCGTGCAGCGCAGGCTGCGCGCCCTGGGCTACCTGTACAAGCCCGACGGTAGCTACGGCGCGCTCACGGAGAACGCCCTGAAGTACTTCCAGAAGAAGAACGGCCTGCAGGAGACCGGCGCGGCGGATCAGGCGACCCAGGAGAAGCTCTTCTCCAGCGACGCGCTGAAGGCCGAGGAATACGTGTTCCCCTACAAGATCGGCATCAGTCTGGACGAGCAGCGGGTGTACGTCTACCAGTGGGACGGCTCCGGCTACAACGACCAGATCAAGAAGTTCAAGTGCTCCACCGGCATGGAGGGATACGCCACGCCCACGGGCACCTATCAGTCCGGCGGCAAGGTGACGAGCGGCGAGTGGTACTACTTTGCGGACTACAACTGCTACGCCAAGTATGCCTATCGCATCGTCGGCGGCATCCTGTTCCACTCGGTGCTGTACAATTCCAACAAGCAGGGCCCGACGAACTCCTCGGTGCGCGCGCTGGGCCGCAAGGCCTCCCACGGCTGCGTGCGTCTGGCGGTGGACGACGCCAAGTGGATCTTCGAGAACTGCCCCGAGGGCACCACGGTGATCATTCGCTGATCCGCCGGCTGACCCGTGTCGCGCCGAAGGATCGCCCGCAACGAAAGAACCGGAAGGAAGTATCGTTCCTTCCGGTTTTCTGTGTCCAGGGGAGGGGATCGAAGAGGGGATGCAGGGGGAGGCGGCGCACTGCGCCTGCGCCGGAGGATCGGAGGCAAAGAAGGGCAGCCCCGGGCAGGGGCTGCCAGAGATGATCCGGATCCGGTTTTACGCCTCGACTTCCTTGGCCAGATCCACCCAGGCCGTGTAGCCGGAGAGCTCCTCCAATTCGGGAATGCTCAGCTCGATGGCGCTGTTGCTGCTGCCTGCGGCGGGATAGACCGTCTCAAAGCGCTTCAGGGACACGTCCAGGTACACCTTCACGCCCTCGTTGACGCCGAAGGGACACACGCCGCCCACGGCATGGCCCACCATTTCAGAGGCCTGCTCGGCGGTGAGCATCTTGGCCTTGGTGTGGAAGGTATCCTTGAACTTGCGGTTGTCCACGCGGATGTCCCCGGCGGCTACCACCAGGATCGCGCCGCCGTCCACCAGGTAGGAGAGGGTCTTGGCGATGCGCGCGCCCTCCACGTTCAGCGCCTGGGCGGCCAGCTCCACCGTGGCGCTGGAGACGGCAAATTCCTGAATCCGATCCTGCAGATTCCACTTCGACAGATAGTTGCGTACGCGCTCGATGGACATGATTCTTACTTCCTCCGTAGCGTCGTTTCCTGAGATTATACCATGGCGGCGGCGCGCATTCAAGGCGCACAGCGGCACGATGGCCGTACAGGCAGAAAATTCTACCAGAACTGGAAAAAATTGGCACGTCATCGCGGGAACTGTTGTGAAGCTACACAGTCTAATCAGGGCGACAAATTGAAGGGAGAAGAGAAATGCGTCGGAAGATGTTTCAATATATCCTGTGCGCCCTGTGCGCGCTGGGAATTCTGATGGCGGCGCTGCCGGCGGGAGAGGGCGAGGGGCAGTGCGTACAGACCGCTGTGCAGCTTGCGTCGCCGCCCGCTGCGGATCTGCCGCTGGCAAATCTGCCCGAAGCGGAGCCGGAAGCGGCCGCGCACGCCGTGGAGAGCGACCGGCCGATGATCGCCCTCACCTTTGACGACGGCCCGGGCCCGGGCACCCGGCGCATCCTGCGGGCGCTGGAGGCCGTGGACGGCCGCGCCACCTTCTGCATGGTGGGCGACCGCGTGGAGAGCTACGCCGAGACCGCCCGGATGGTGGCAGAGCAGGGCAGCGAGATCGCCACCCACACGCTGACCCACCCGAACCTTGCGAAGCTGAGCGAGGAGGAGGTGCGCAGCGAGCTGGAGAGGAGCATCGCGTCCATCGAACGGGTCACCGGCGTGCGCCCCGATGTGCTGCGGCCGCCCTACGGAAGCACCAGCGAGACCGTCCGGCAGGTCTGCCGCGAGCTGGGCGTGGTCATCGCCAACTGGAACGTGGACACCGAGGACTGGCGCGTGCGCGATGCGGATGCGATTCTCAACCACGTGCTGGACAACGCCCGGGATGGGGCCATCGTGCTCTGCCACGACCTCTATCCGGAGACGGCGGCGGCCATGGAGCGCGCGGTGGCAGAGCTTGCCGCGCGGGGCTACCGGCTGGTGGGCGTATCGGAGCTGCTGGAGAACCGCCTGGGCGGCGGCGAAGCGGGCAGGATCTACTACGCCGCGTGAGGAAATGTGGTTTTTTGCTGCGCGTGCCGATAGCGGTTGCAGTTGGGGGCTTCTTCTGGTATAATAGCAGCAAAGGAGGTCGAGAGCATGGGAATTTATCTTCCGGTACCGATTGTGGCGGCGGTTGTGGCGTTCTTCTATGGAAGGTCCATTCACAACGCGTGGCTGCCGGCGGGAATCACCTTCGTGTGCGTGCTTCTCGGCGGACTGCTGTGGGCCGGCGTGGGCCAGATCTGCGGCGTGGTGGTCAGCGCGCTGATCATCTTCCTGCTGTTCACCCATCCTGCGCAGAAGCGCGCGGCGGCGGAGGCGGCGAAGCGGGAGAAGGACGCCAACACGCTGCCCAATGAAGAGGACATGTAATTTCTATCGTGCAAAACCCCCGATCACCTCGGCATGAGGCGGTCGGGGGTTTTTGTCATGATGGGTGCGCAGGTTCAGCGGATCAGGCGGATGCCGCCGATGACCGGCAGCTCACACACGCGGTCGTTGCTCATCAGCTGGATCAGGCACAGCAGGCCCACCAGAGCCACCGCCAGGCACGCAAGCCGTCCCACCAGCAGAAACAGCCAGCCGATGATCGGAATGCCGCCGAAGATGCCGAACAGGATGCGCACGATGGCGATGACGATCAGCAATAGCAAGCCCTGATTGGCGCAGTAGCGGCCCAGCGGCGAGCGCCTGCACTTGATCAGCGGAATGAAGAACAGCAGATAGCCCAGCGCCGCCCACACGCGGTTGGCCGCCAGATCCTCCGTGGAAAAAATGCGATCCTCCATGGTTTTTCCCTCCTTTGATGGCTCGTGCTCAGGGATTGACGGCCTCGGCGCACACCTCGCCGCCGTCCAGCGTGACCCGCACGCCCAGGCTGACGTCCTGGGTGACGTACACCACGCAGCCGAACACCTCCAGATTGCGCAGAAGGCCCGGATCCGGCGTGCCCGGCTTCTCCTCGCTGTCGGTGGAGATCACCGCCACCTTCGGGCTGCAGGCGGCGATCAGTGCCGCGCTGGTGGCGTCGCTGTCGCCGTGGTTGGGAATCTTCAGCACGTCGCAGCGCAGGTCCGCGCCGGAGGCCAGCAGCGCCGCCTCCTCCAGATGCTCCATGTCGCCGGTCAGCAGCATGCGGCCGTCGGGGCTCTCCAGCATCATCACCAGCGAATTGTCGTCCTCGTCGTCGGGGATCTCCACCTCCGGCGCCAGCACGCGGAACACCGCGCCGGAATCCCCCAGCGGTACGCTGTCGCCGGCGCCCAGCCAGGTGACCGTAAGATCCAGCTTCTTCGCGGTCTTGACCGCCTGATGCTTCTTCTCGGTGGTGTTCGGATAGTAGCGGGAGGCGTAGATGGCGCGGATCTCGATGTCGCTCTCCCGCAGCCACTTCAGCCCGCCGGTGTGGTCCTTGTCGGTGTGGGTGATGAACACCGCGTCCAGGGCTTCCACGCCCAGCGCCTTCAGGGCCACCTCCAGCTGCTCCTGGGCCTTCTCCTTGCCGGTGTCGATCAGGCAGGTGTAGTCCCCGGCGCGCACGATCAGCGCGTCGCCCTTGCCCACGTTCACCGCGAACAGCTCCACCTGTGCCTGGGCCGTGCCGCACATCAGCACCGTCAGCGCCCCGGCCAGCAGGCGGCGAAAGCGCTTCTTCATACCGGTTCGACCTCCAGCCATTCGCCGCAGCGGTCGGATTCCAGCAGGCGATCCATCAGGCACTGGAGCTTCGCGCCGTCCGCGATGGTGCAGCTGTCGTCAAGCTCGTGGGCCACCGCGTCCAGGAAGGTGTAGTAGCAGTGCATGTGGCCGCGCTCCCAGCCCACCGTGTTCTTCGGCGGCAGAAAGACGCCGCCCGGCTTGGGGAAGCGCGCCACGGTCTCGATGCGGGTGAAGCCGCACAGCCCGCCGATGGGTGCGGAGGGCGCAGTGGCGTCGTAGTAGTCCAGGTAGTTGGGGTCCATCAGGTTCCAGCGGATTGCGCCCCTGTCGCCGCGGATCTCCAGCAGCAGGTCGTCGTTGGAGCCGGTGGCGATCTTGCTGGCCTCCACGCTGCCCAGCGCGCCGTCCGGCATCTGCAAAAGCATCAGCACGTGGTCGTCGGAGAGGTTCTTCTCCACGCCGCCGTCCTTCGTGGGGCGCTCGGGATAGAGCGTGCGGGTGCGGCAGAGCACCTTCTCCGGATAGCCCAGCAGCCAGGTGACCAGATCCAGCACGTGGCTGCCCATGTCCAGCAGCACGCCGCCCTGCATCTGCTGCTTCCAGCCGATGGGCTTGTCGGGATCGATGGAGCCGGAGTGCAGATACCTCGCCTCGAAGGACATCACCCGGCCGATGCGGCCCTCGTCGATGAGCTGGCGCGCGCGCAGCATGGCGGGCATGTAGCGGTTGTTGAAGGCCACACGGGTGTGCAGGCTGCTCTCCTGTGCGGCCTTCGCGATGCGCATGGCGCTCTCGCCGGTCACGGCCACCGGCTTGTCCAGGTACACGTGCTTGCCTGCCTTCAGCGCGGCGATGGCCATCTCCTCGTGCTGCGCGTTGGGCGTGCAGATGGACACCACGTCGATGTCCTCCATGGCGAGAAGCTCGCGGTAGTCGTCGGTGCAGGTCTCGAAGCCCGCCACGCGCATGGCCTCCCGGGCCATTTCAATGCGCCGGGTGCAGATGCAGCGGAGCCGCACTTCAAAATCGATTCCGGGATAGAACAGGCCGATGCTGCGCAGGGCCTGGGTGTGGGTCTTGCCCATGAAGCCCCAGCCGATCACGCCAACGGATATGGTTTTCATAGTTTGTCTCCCTTCCATGCGGGCAAAATGATGCATTTTGTCTTTGTACTTATTATATCGATGCCGGGCCCGGCTGGCAAGGGTCAATTTGCCTTTTCAAAATCATAATCAAATATACATTTGCGCTTGACAGATAATTGGCAAAAATGGTAAAATATATGAAACAATTCGGTTGCACAGGGAAATTGATTTTATAACAAAATGCATGGCGCGGGCGAGACCGGCGTCTGATCGTTTTATGTGTGCAGCTGCATTGGATATGCCGCGCCGGACGGTGCGCACGCGATTACCGGCGAACAAACGCGCAATTGAAAGATGGTGGAAACTTTATGCTGCCGGGCAAACTGTGTATTGGAATCCTGGAAGAAGACAATCCGCTCAAATCCTATTTCCGCCTGAAGCCGCTGCTTGTGGAGAACGACGGCCGGTATGAGCCTGTCGCCTGCGAGGAGATTTATCCGGAGGAGGGCTGCATCCGCATCGTGCCGGACAAGAACGAATCCAGCTACTTCAAGGCCCGCATGCGCCGCATGGGCCGCTATTGCGTGCTGGATCTGCGCGAACACGCCGGGGAAAACGACAAAATCCGTCCCAACAAAAACTACAAGGGCGACGAGACCGAGCGCAACGCCCACATCGTCTATTCGGATGTGGTGCGCGAGCCTGCCCGGGATATGATCTTTGAAATTGCAGAATTTGACGGCGAGGGCGCCTGGGAGGGCGCGGCGCCGGGCACGCCCCGGGTGCTGCGCAGCGATTCCCTGGAGACCTGGGCCTATACGGTGCCTGCGGAAGAGGGGGATTGCGCCCGGATCGCTCCGGACGGCCAGCGCCTGGATGCGGGAGAGCTGCAGACCTTTGAAATCGCCGGCTTTCCGGGAGAGCGCCTGCACTTCGCCATTCGCCTGCCGGGCGCGATGGAATCGGTGATCGAGCCGCCTGCGCCCCGGGGAGAGAATGCGCGCGCGGAGAAACCTGCACAGAAGGCGGAGGAGAAGCCTGCGCCCAGGGAGGAGGAAAAGAGCGCGCCGAAGGCGGAGGAGAAGCCTGCATCGGAAAAGCCGTGGATCAGCCACGATCTGCCCAAGCCGCCGCGGATTGATCCGCGCATGTCGCCACTGCAAAAGACGCTGGCGGCCCAGAGCGGCCTGAATCCCAAGCGCAACCGCAGCTTGCAGGAGATCATCGAGGAAAAGTGGCGCCACTCCCGCGTGGATCAGCTGGGCTACCCGATCCCGGCCAACGCCATGGGCAAGCCCGTGGAGAACCCGGTGGAGCGCGCCGTGGAGGCGCTGCGCCAGGCCTGGGACAATCCTGCGATACATACCCAGCTGCTGGATGAACTCAGCGGCATGGGTGATTTCTACGCAGCCCTGGATCAGCGGGGCAAGCAGGTGGCGGATCGCGCCATCCAACAGGAGCTGGAGGAGCTGGAAGCCGACCGCCTGAAGGCGCTGGATGCGCTGGACCGGCTGCGCCGGGAAAAGGCGGCGCTGCGGGAGAGCTTCAAGGAGGAGATTCGCCGGGAGGAGGCCGAGGCGCTGGCCGATGCGATCGCACAGCGCGAGGCGGTTCAGGCGGAGTGCGCGCAGTACAGGGCCGAGGCGGAGAGTGCGCAGCAGGTCGTGGCCGAGGCCAGGGACGCCTACGCCTCCCTGAACGACGGCCGCTTTGAGGAGAAGCTGCGGGAGTTCGCCCTCACCAGCCGGGCTGCGGAGCTGCTCCGGAAGGAGGAGGCGCCCGTGCCCGTCCCCGCGTCGGCCGGTGTGGCGCCCACGAGAGAGGAATGGATCGAGCGAATCCAGCGCGCCTTTGCGCTGGAGGGACTCGAATTGAACCAGCTGCAGGCGGCAAACCTGCTGATCTGCGCATCCCTGGGCGAGAGCCTGCTGTTCTCCGGCCCGGCGGCCAGCGACAAGTGCATGACTGCCCACGCCCTCGCCACCGCGCTGGGCGCGCCGGCGGCACAAAGGTACGTGGAATTCCCGGGCGAGTCCCCGGATGTGCGCGCGCCGAAGGCCGAGGAGCTGCTGCGGCCCTCCGAGCTGCCGGCGGTGGCGCTGATCCGTGACGCCAATCGCACGCCCGGCGCGGACGTTTGCCGCGGACTCTGCGGCGCGGCGGAGAATCTGCTGGTCATTTCGGCCATATCGGACGGCGGTACGGGCTTTCCGGTGTCCGCCGAGGCGCTGGAGCGCGGCTTCATGATCCGCCTGGAGCCGGTGAGCGCGGACGCGCCCTGGAGGCCCTGCGACGCGGCCGCGGCGGAGTTCCCGCCGGTGCGCATGCAGGCGCTGCGCAACGCCTTCCTGAAGGACGTCGCGGAGCTTCCGCCGGCGCTGGAGCGCAGATTGCAGAAGATCCGCGCGGAGCTGGCGGTGCACGGCGTGCGCCTGTCCCGGCGGACGCTGGACATGATGTGGCACTACTGCGGCGCGATGCTGGCCGCGTGCAGAATCTCTGCGGGTGAGGCGTTGGATCTGGCCTTTGCGCAAAAGGCGCTGCCCTGCATCCTGGCGGAGGCGCCGGTGGCCTGCCTGGCGGAGCTCAAGACCATGCTCTCGGGCATGGCGCACAGCCTGGCGCTGTTGAATTCGCCGCTGCCGATTCAGATCTGAGCGGCAAATGGAAAGCCCGGAAATCCCCCAGTGGATTTCCGGGCTTTTATGCGCTTGTAAACTCAGCCGATGATGAAGGGCTTCAGCTCTTCCATCAGATCCTCACAGTGATCGGAATACACTTCCAGCGTGATGGGGCGGGAGAGGTCCAGACTAAAGATGCCCAAAATGGACTTTCCATCCACCACATGACGGCCGACGCGAAGGTCAAGGTCGTAAGGATACTTGTTCGCAATGTTCACGAAATACTTGACGTTTTCCGCCAAACTGAGCTTGATATTCACAGCTTTCATAATTTTGATCCCCTTTGATGCGTGCCTCGGTGGCACGACTTCTATAATAAGGATAACTCGAATTGAAACGCGTTTCAAGTATTTTTGCATCATTTACTGACATTTAATTTGTTTTGAGATATTTCGTACGATTTGTTAAAAAATGGCAATGCTATAGAGGGCGCGACAACGTTAAATCCCGCGTGAAGGCACGATTTGCTTGACTTTTGCCCCGGGGATGTTTTATAATGATAAGGCTATGGAAGCGTATCGAAGTGGTCATAACGGCCTCGACTCGAAATCGAGTGATCCAGAGATGGGTCCGTGGGTTCGAATCCCACCGCTTCCGCCAGATTTGGACGCTAATCTTGATACAAAGATTAGCGTCTTTTCATGCCTTTTTGCAAGGGAAATGCCGGAAAATGGGTTGTTTCTGCATAATTCAAGCGGTCGAATTGCAATTTTGCTCCTCGACCGCTTTTTCATACCCTTATTGCCTGCATTATCCAACGTTACTCCCCAAGGGGTTGCACAATCCAACGTTACTCTGGGAGTATCGTTGAACAGTGCAAAACACAAAAAAGCCGAGGCGTTAATCCGCCTCGACCAGTGCCTTTTGCCCGTTTTTGAAAGTAAACTCGATGCTTCCGTTCCGGAAAACCACCGCGCTATCCATCAGTTGTGTCCAGACTTGCTCATCCCATTGCTGAAGCGCCAATGGCTGCGTTTTCAGGTTGGCGATGAACAGCCTGATATCACGTTCCTTGGCGATTCGCAGCAGTTTTTCCTGTTTCTGTCTTTCCAGCTCCGCGCAGGCTGTTTCATAGCGCTGTACCAGCGCTTCTCGCTTCTTGCTGTATTCATCCTGCGATTGTGCACGGGAAGCGTTGTCTCGCACCTGTGCTTTGACCATTTCCGCGACCACTTCAATCTCCTCGTTCAAAGCATCGATTGCTCTGTCCTGTTCGCTATAGTCTGCTAACGTCTGTCGCATAATTTCGCAATCTTCGAGGAGCTGCTCTCTGCTGCCCATTATGGTGTTGTAGGCTTTCAGGAACATACGCTTTATCGTTTCCTCATCCAGCGTGGGTGTATCGCATCGTGGCAGTCCACTTTTCTTATCGAATTTCCGGTTGCAGCGCCAGATTACTTTTCGATAAGTATCCGTGGAATGCCACACTTTCTGCCCATAAGTCCCGCCGCAATCTGCGCAGATGAGCTTTGAAGCAAATATGCTGTTGCCACTATAGGAGCGTCCGGCACGTTTTCTCCGGAGCAGTTCGGCTTGCACCATATCGAATTCTTCCGGAGTTATGATGGCTTCATGGCTTCCTTCGACATAGTATTGCTGGATCTCGCCCTCGTTCTTTTTCTTGGTTTTTGTAAGAAAATCGACCGTGAACGTCTTCTGCAAAAGCGCATCGCCCTTATATTTTTCGTTTGAAAGGATGCTGATGATTGTCGACTGACACCATTTCTTCTTCCCAGCCGGTGTCTTGATCTCCATTTCTTCCAACTGCTGGCAGATACCAAAGGGTGTCTTGCCATCGAGGAACAGTCTGTAGATCAAGCGAACGATGGCTGCTTCACTTTCGTTGATTACCGGAATCCCGTCTTCTCCCTTATCGTACCCAAGAAAGTGGCTATAAGGCATGCAGACTTTTCCGTCAGCAAAGCGTTTCCGCTGTCCCCAGATGACGTTCTCCGAAATGCTTCTGCTTTCTTCCTGTGCGAGGCTGCTCATAATCGTTATCAGCAATTCGCCCTTACTGTCGAATGTGAAAATCCCTTCCTTTTCGAAGTAGCATTCGCATCCATGTTCTTTCAGTTTCCGAATGGTCACCAGACTGTCTACCGTATTTCTGGCGAATCTACTGACGCTCTTTGTCACGATGAGATCGATTTTTCCGGCAAGTGCATCTTCGATCATCCGATTGAACCCGTCGCGGTGTTTGGTGTTCGTGCCGGAAATACCTTCGTCCGTATACACTGTGACGAATTCCCAGTCAGGATTCGATTTAATGTAATTCGTGTAGTAGTCAACCTGTGCTTCATAGCTGGTGAACTGCTCATCGCTGTCTGTCGAAACACGTGCATATCCGGCAACCCGACGTTTGCGAACTGAAGTAATCGGGCTTGCTGTGAAAAGGTTCCTCGTCTGAGGAATCATCGTGATTGACTTAGCCATACTTCCTCCTTCTGGCGCTTTCACGCGCCTTTTCTCTCATCTCCGGTGTCCAGCTCATCGAGCGCGAACGGTCTTCCCATATTCGTTCTTCACAACGACCGTCTTTGAAATAAAAGACCAGCACGTTGTCCTTTGGAACTTCGATATGATCCACAAGTTCCGAAAAAACGTCTGGGTTGAAATCGTCCATTCCGAGTACCGAAGCTGTGATTCTCTGCAACGTCGAATCCGGTATCTTTTTCCCTTTGCAGTACTGCTTCCCACACATCTGGTATGTTTGGCAGTTCCAGCCGGAAGACCCGTTGCTCGTAATATGCTTATAGTTCTTTCCACAATGTGGGCAGCGGATTTTCCCTGTGAATACGCTCTTTTCCGGATGCTTTCTGTTGGCAATTTTCACATCAATCGCCCGAAGAATTGCTTGGGCAGCTTCGAATTCTTCCTGACTGATGATTGCCGGATGCGTTTCCGTAACGTAATACTTTGGCAATTCGCCATTGTTACGAAGCTCTCTTTTTTCCAGATGGTTGTTTCGGAAACACTTCTGAAGCATCGCGTTCCCTGTATATTTCTCATTGCTGAGAAATTCTCGCAAATGCGCTCCACGCCACTTCCCGTCTCGAATTCCACGGATTCCGCGATTGTTCAAGTCAATGCAGATGGCGTTGAATGATTCGCCATGAATCACCCTTTGAAAAACCTCGCGGACGATTTCGGCTTCTTCATGATTGACCTCGATTTTTCCGTGCTCAATGGTATACCCAAACATGAAGCGCCAGTTCATCAACTCGCCTTTTTCAAAAGCGTGCCGTATACGCCACTTCTGGTTTTCGCTGACTGATCTGCTCTCTTCCTGTGCAAAAGAAGCGAGAATGCTGAGCATCAGCTCGCCCTCGCCGCTTATGCTGTGGATATTCTGTTCCTGAAAGAAAACGTCAACATTGAGTAGTCTCAATTCTCGAACCGTTTCTAATAGGGTAACGGTGTTTCTGGCGAAACGCGATATTGATTTGGTGACGATCATATCGATACGTCCTGCGCGGCATTCATTGAGCAGAAGTTGAAAATTGTCTCGGTCTGCTTTGGTTCCAGTTTTTGCTTCATCAGCGTATACACCTGCATACTCCCAACCGACGTGCTTTTGAATGAAATCGCTGTAGTAACTCACCTGCTGTGAAAGTGAATTCAGCATTGCATCCTTTCCACAGGATACTCGGGCATACGCAGCAACTCGTTTAGCTTTTTCAAGCTTGGGTGGATACGCGACCAGTTTCACGACTCTATCCATAGGTCTTCCTCCTTATAGTGAGGTATATTACCTTCTACAGCCGCGATTATCAAGTCCCGATCCCGATATAAGCTTGATAACTGTAAGTTGTACTTTTGCAGCAAAATCGTATCAATTTCCTCGTAGTCCTTGGCAGTTATAATACCGTCGCACATCAATCTTCTGGCCTGTGCCATGGCAGAACAATACGAAAAAACGTTCTTATTCATGGCACACTCCTCCGTAGTAACGGGCTGCGATATAGCACCGATGAGAACAGTATTTTCGTTTATTACGACCGTTATTACAGAACTCATTTCCGCAAGCAGGGCAGACGATCATCTGGGCATTCTTATGGTTGACTGTATCGGCGTGCGTATTCCACCAGCGCATTCGACATTTGTCTGAACAGAATCTCTTTGGACGATACTTACCGTTTGCTATTGTTTTTCCACATTCCAAGCATGTATTCATTGATGCCTGAACGTCTGATGACTGCTTTTTCCTCCGGATATATGCTTTGATCGTGCTTTCTTTCAAATGCAGCAGCTTGGCGATATTTCCGTAGCTGACTCCGTCATTGCGAAGTTTATCGATTCTTCTCGCTTCTTCTGCGGTCATATTGGTCACCTCCAAACGATAGCCGTGAGAGGTGCCAAAACTTGAGGATTTTGTGGAAATAAAAAAGCCCACCACGGACGAAATCCGCAGTGGGTGTGTCGGTCAGACGAGCATGATTTTGAATTATGTGTATATCAGTAAACTGAGTTAATTACCAGATCTTTTGCGCAGCTTCGTCGAAGATCGCCCAAAACTGATCAGATGCAACTTCAGTGAAAGTATATACGGATCCATCTGTTGTAAAAAAGGCAGTGCAGCCGTCAGTCGGGTACATGAGCCTGAGAGTATCCCCGTTGCACAGCGTCAACACGAGCTGGGCCTGATAGGGGCATTGTCCGCTGACGCACGGGGTCGACGCGCGAAGCATAGCTTCTATAGCCTTTAATTGATTTTCGTCGCTGATCGTCTGAACAAAGTCCTTTCCGTTTTTGTCCGGCACATGCAGTACAGCGGATTGAAGAACGCATTCGTCCTGCTTTGGGGGTAAGAGAGACAGATATTCTGGCAGCACATAGCCAAAACGATAATCATATACTACCAATGCGAGCGTACCCTCATCATCCTGCCGTCCATGCGAGAGTACCTGAGCGCCGATCGGAATTTTCGCAAGTCGTGTAGAATCCGTTGTTTCTTCTTCCCATAAAGAGACCCATTCTTCACAGTTTGCAACATACATTTTCACGTAATCTGCATCACCGGTCGCTTTCAGATACTTCCGGCCTACATACCCTTTCGTTCCTGAATAACTAACCTGCAAGAAATCACCGGCATCGCAAATGTAAGATACCATAGCGCCCAACGGTAGCTGCATAATACATTTCGAGCTTGTTGAAGGATTTTCACGGAGAGAAACCCATTGATCACAGTTAACTACATGAAGAGTCTCGTATGGTTCATACGCTAATGCTGTGTTCGTTAGGCTTACCAATGCTAACAGAAAGACAATTCCTGCTATCCTTATAGAATGCTTCATAACCACATCTCCACATCAATCTCATCTTAATCTTTATTCTTAGTTTGCACTGGCCCCGAAAGAGCGGACAACCGAAAAGTGTGGTATAATAGGACCAACACAGAAGGAGGCCACTCAATGGGACGAAAGAGCGAGTTCAGCCGCGAGGAGAAGATTGCGGCGGTGAAACTGGTAACAGAAGGCGGGCGCAGCGTACTGAGCGTCGCGAACGAGTACGGGATCCACGAGAACACGCTGGGGAAATGGAAGCGACAGTACGCAATCAATCCGGAAGGCGCGTTCAGAGGGGAACCGGTACTGGAGGAAGCCGACGCGCAGGCGCGGGAGTTGCAGCAGCTCAAGCGGCGTGTGCAGGAGCTGGAGAACGAGAACGACTTTCTAAAAAAAGTCTCGGCATACTTTGCAAAGGGCCTGCGGTAAAGTATGCGGCTATCGAGCAGACAGCGGGCAGGGTTAGCATCAACAAAGCATGCAAACTGTTGAAAGTACGTCGGCAAGGGTACTACGAATATCAACAGCGCGAGGGCACACCTCGCGAGGTCAGAGATGCGTTGCTGACAGCGAAGATCAAGAACATCTTCTACGAGAGCAATCGTATATACGGCGCTCGAAAGATTCTTGCGGTGCTGCGCAGGAACGGTGACTTTGTCAGCCGGAAACGCGTGCGGAGACTGACGGATGCCGCAGGGTTAGTACCGATATCATGGCGCAGGAGCGTGCAGACAACGGTATCCGATCCAAACGCTATGCCTTTTCCCAACCTGTTGAAGCAGGATTTCAAGGTCGCTCTGCCGAATCTGACATGGGTATCGGACTTTACCTATGTCCCGACGGACGAGGGTTGGCTGTACCTGTGCACCTTTGTAGACCTGTTCAGCCGCCGCGCGGTCGGCTGGGCGGTCAGTAACACCATCGACCGGCAACTGGCCATCGCAGCCCTGCGGAACGCCGTGGCGAACCGGCACCCGGGGCAGCGGCTGATCATCCACACGGATCGCGGATGCCAATATACCTCATGGGACTTTCGGCGCGAGGTCGCTTCCATCGGCGGTATTCAGAGCATGAGCCGCTCGGGAACACCCTATGACAATGCCTGCGCCGAGACATTCTTTAAGACGCTCAAGGTCGAATGCGTTGACAAGGCGCATTTCAGATCCCAGAAGGAAGCTGCGGACGCGATTGCCGAATACCTGCTCTTCTACAACAGGCGCAGAGTTCACCAGTCTTTGGACTACCTCTCCCCAGTGGAGTTTGAACGTTTGTTCGCCGCTTGAAGCACTACCACCCTTTCCCGTTGTCCGAAAAACCGCTACCAGACCAGTTTACCAGCCACCACAATAGAACCATTGTAATGGCTGATATCGATCACAACTACTTGCTATCAGTTATGTACTATCTGATTGTTCCATCGTTAACATCAATTATGTATCCGCGACCATCATCAAGGTATACTTTATGACACAGGTGAAGACAATTCGGTGATACCTCAACATAACAAAGTGTCGTTTCCTGAATTAAGCTCTTGTCAACAGCATCAATTTCACTAATAGCTTGGAACGGATCAAGTTTACAGTTTTTCCTATCTGCCTGTTCTTCCTTTTCAATTGAGAAATCCTTCCAATGATCCATAACGTCATATATTCCGTCCGAATCTGCACATAAACGTACAAAGTTACCCTCTACAGGAACTCCCTTATACTCGTGTTGATATATCAAATCAGCCCCAACCAGTTGTTCCTCGCCAACAGCTTCTTCTGTTAGTTCAGAGATATACAGCGGTTGATACAGAAGAATGGAGTTCTCTTTTAGTGTAGATCTTCCAAGATCAGCTTTTTCAGCAGTCTTTTCAACCAGGCCTAAGACCTCAGACATATGCTCTCTGGTAGTTACTTTATACTGTATCGAACGGCTTATATTTCTCGGATTTTGCATTCTGTCTTCGATCTTTGCTTCTTTCACAAAAACCACTGCAGGCAGACTCTCAGCATCGGAATAAGAGGCTGATATTGTTAACGGTGAAATAACGCTCGCTCCACTTTGGTTTATATACCAAATGCTTTGAGTCCTATCGATACCAGTATTTGTTCCCCAACCCGGCATCTTAAAATTCATGTTTGCACTTATTGTTCCATAGCTTATTGCGCCCCAAGGGTATGTTCCAACATCGTTATTACCTTTCTTCCAAGCGTAAACAACACCATCGCCTGAATTTGTAAATGAGAAGAACGAATTCACTATGTTGGTATCTGTTGAAGTTCCTGCTGGCGCTTGACCAGAGTATCCACAAACGACAAACAAATTGGTCCGTTTCATAATACCGGCAAATCCACGTTTGTAGTAATCTCTGTAGAAAGCATAGCATGAAGCAAAGAATGCAACTTCTATAGGATTACTTGTCGTCCAATTAGCCATTTGAACACCTACGCTAAACCAGTTATTCCCAAGTACTTCGTAATTTGTTGTGTTTGTCTTCCTTCCGTGACTACTCCAGTACAATACAGATCTATTCTTCGCGTCGTTAAAATTCGCAGCAGTAGCAGGCGTTCCGCCGTTACCATATGCTTGTCCCGTATAGTTCTTTGTACTTAACCCATTATAAAAGGCAACGCAATCTCCCGTTCCATTCTGTTGCTGTCCAGCGCAAATCGTTGCGGTCTTAGTAGCCATAATTCAACCTCCTTATCCAACTTTCAGTCGTTTCTTTATGTGTTCGTCGAGTCGCAAAAAAGGTTGTTAAATTGTGTTAGTTATTCCATATGAGCCTCCTTCCTTTATATTTATCCACTGCCCACGCATTAGTTGCTTGAATAAACATTCCATACTGCAGAAAAGGATTTAGAACGCGGATGAATGATTCTTTTACTATTAGGACGCACGTTATTACCGAAATGTTCCGTTTTTTTTGAGAAAAAATAATGCCCTTTTTCTTTTCTAAACATTCTCCTTTACGCAACCTGATGTTTCTTGAATCTCAATTTTGGCAGTTTTAAGCGTATACAGAGCCTAATCAATGATCTCAATCTTGCATCCAAATTACAAAAACAAAGACAAATACCGTTGTTCTTTGATAGACGCATCGAAGCTTGTTATTTGACTTATTCCTTACTGTAAAGAATTCATGACTAACTTCTCCTTTCCAGAGAGCCATATCAGCCCCATTTCGTACGTGCTCTGGAAGCGAATTGTAACTAATGCACAAGAAAAAACGCCCACCACGGATGAATCCGCAGTGGGCGTGTCGGTCAAATGACCTTCGAGTATTTTCCGGAAACCCAGCCGACCTGTTTTCCGACTACAATGGCATTCCAGCCATTGGCGGCAGTAGCCACGAAGTCGAACGTTGCGCCGGGCTTGACGGTGGTGATGCTCTTGAAGTCCGTGCTGTTGCCGCAACGGATGTTTATGCTGCCGCCGTTCTCTGCGAAGATTTGCACGGTGGAACCGGCAGACTTCTCTTCCGGAACAGGCGCTACCGTGAGCTTGTCAGCAGTCAGCTTGGCGTGCGTCCCAGCATCGTAAACGCCGGTTACTTCCAGACCATTTGCTTTCTGGAAGAGCTTCACGGCCTTTTCCGTGTCTGCACCGTAGTCACCATCAACGCCGCAGGAGCCCACGTCGAAGCCCAGCTTGATGAGTTTCTCCTGTAGTTCGCGGACATCCGTACCGACGCTGCCGTTTTTGAGTGTCCTGCATCCGAGCGTCAGCGGAGCTTCCTCGGAAGCCTTGCTACCGTTGGTCAGTACAACCACAGTATGTCCCTGCGTCTTGGTGACGAGAATGTCGCCGCGCAGAAGATTGGTGCTCTTCTTGCAGTGCAGATCATCCGTGAACTTGTCGAATGCGCCGGTCTTCATCAGTACGCTGGCTTCGTCCGTGGTGCGGAAGTTGCCCACGGTGATACCGGCATAGTTGACGCAGACGCGAACGAGCGCCGAGCAGTCCGTCTCAACGTTCTTTGTCACCTTGCTCACATCGAAACCGTACTCCTTCGCGGCGGTGTACAGCGTATCGCGCTGATACACGCGCTTCTGCGCTCTTGGCGCGAAGCAGTACCCACCCTTTCGAGTGAGCGTACCAGCTCTGGGTAGAAACCTCTTTACCAGTCTGGTCTCCGGCAGCGCCGCCGTGAGCGTTGCCGTTCTCGTCAATGCGAGCGGAACCAATCGTAACAGCCATTATTCCTTGTCCTCCTTTTTATCGTCGCGTTTGTGAAGCTGCGCCAGAATATCTTTCAGCTTGTCCGGGATGGGCAAACCGATATGTCCGGCGTTTTCAAGCAGGGACAGTCCCTCATTGGACAGGTAGAAGCAGATCACTGCGCCGCGCAGCGCGCTGCCGGTGCCTACGACATGAACGTCCACGATGTTCGCCACTCCGACCAGCATCAGGATGAGCACCTTTTTACAGATGCCTTTGAAGCCAACCGCCGAGGACAGATCCTTGTCCACGATGGCGCACATCAAACCCGTGATGTAGTCGAGCGCCATGAAGACGATGAGCGCGATGAGCATACCGTCCATCCCGCCCAGAAAATAACCCAGCCATCCGCCCAGCGCGGTGACCGCGATCTGGATCTTCGTCCAGATCAGTTCTACAGAAAAATTGTTCACTATATTTTCCTCCTTTTTTGATATAGCAAAAGCCGCCTCGTTTTGAAGCGGCTTTATACCTGTTTCCATGTGCCTCCGCTGTTGTAGTACGGAATGCACTGCACCCATGTGCCGTTATTGCAGTAATACACAAGGCATTGTTTCCAAACCCCTGCGACGTTCACATACACCGTCGCCTGTTCGTACTGGATCACCAGCTGCGGTTTCAGGCTGGTCGATCTCTCGTCACCGGAAAATTCCGTGTAGCTGTTGGAACCGCTGCTGTGGCGAACATGAATGTACCATGTCCCGCCGAACCCCTGTATCTTTTTTGCGTAGGAAGTCAGATCTATTGTCTTGGAACCTGTGCCTGTCGATATGGACTTGCTTACGGAAAAAGCAAGTGTTGCGCTGAATCCCGAGCTGGCCGATCCGCCGAAAATCAGCGTGTGTGCAGCATAACTATCAATTCGATTGAGCTTCAGCGTGATCTTCTTGATTACCCAGTTTGCCGGGACTACGGCAAAAGTAATGCGACCTTTGTAGGTCGCACTGGAAGACTTACCAACTTTGAGGTCGGTGCTGCTGTTGAACGAGGATGAGCCCCAAACACAGGCAGTCGTATAGATTGTCTTTGACGCCATACAACCACCTCAACTGACCGGAACGAGGCATATCTGTCCGTCTGTTCCGCTGGCGGGCAGCGCGTCGGCATAGAATACACCGAGTGCATTCAGCGCGGCTTTTGCTGTGGCTGCACCCGTTCCGCCCTTTTCAACACTCAACGTACCAGACAGATCGGTCAATGTATGTGCGTGGGACGATGCGGCTGCTCCGATGGAATCCGGTGTGTGCGTATGCCCTGAAGCAGCAGCGCCGATGGCGTTCAGTGCACCTGCAGCTGTTGAAGCGCCGGTACCACCCTGCGAGACTTCCAACGGTGCAGACAGCTTGACTGCCCAGCCGAAGGATACGGTATTGTCATCGCCCGCAGCCATACCGAAACCGATGGCCTTGCCGCCTTTCTTCACATGCATAATATACTGCGCTGAACCTATGTCAAGGGTAAAGGTGCTTGTGCTGCCCACCGTGTCTGTCAAAGTGAGTACAACCTCATAGGCAGAGTCTGCAACAAGGCTTCCTCCGCCTACAATCACACCCGTACCGCTCGTGAGGGATCCCGTGTATGTGTAGCTCCCGCCAACCTGTCGAAGCATCATACTGCATGAGACGTTGTTGCTGCCGGAGAGCGCGTATCGGGCAAACGATACATTGACATAAGCATATGTGCCGTTCAGATCATCTCGGGTTCCATTACTGGTACAGCGATATGCTGCTGTTGCGGTAAAATACGGCGCACCGTACTGGTAGACATTGATCGTAGTGGTCTTTGTTGCAGTACGACCACGCGAATCCGTTACAGTGCCGGTTATTGTGATCGTCCCTGTCTTGCTGATGATCCCGGTCGTCAGAGACGCTGCCTCTCCGTTTCCAATGGAAGGTTCTGTCGTTATTCGGTAGGATTTGATTGTGGAGCCATAAGCACCGGCGGCGTTATTAATCGTGATCGCCGCCGCGCTTTTACCGGATGCATATAGGTTCCATCCCGCAATAACGGAGGATGTATTCACCGGGGTTGATGAAACATTTCCAATGGTTGGAACTACCGATGACGGAACTGTGATCGTAAAACCGTAGGAATAAGCGCCGAGGCTGTTTCCATCCGCGTCGAGTGTTTCCAGAGTCACGGATGCCGCGCCGCTGAGGGCAGACGGTATTGCAGACAGCCACGACAGCGGGATTGTGTATGAAGCAACGGTATCTCCCGCAGATACAATCTGCGTGTATGTATTGGAGCCGAATGACCATGTCACGCGATGTGAATATACGGGGTTGTATGCCGTGATGTTCAAAGTCGCAGTGCTTCCGGCATTGACAGAGGTCGAAGCCAAGGAACCGTCGCTCTGCAGATAATCGAACGTAATCGTAAGACTTGCCGCTGTTACAGACAGATAGTCATAGCAGAATCCGCCATCATAGGTTCCACGTGTCGTCGGCACATAGATGATCAGAACCCGCTTTCCACTCATAAAATAGTCCCGAAGCGCGGTAAACAGAGCCGCATTGGTACTGTTGTCAAACGTCAGCGTAACAGCCCTGTTGTAGGCATTCGATACAGAGATTCTTCCCAGCGAGGTTCCGCGCATGCCGCCGATGCTTCCGGAGATGGTATTGGATGTCGCCTTGTAGAAGGTAAGATACTTGGTACTTGATCCGCCGGCCGCGCCGAAGGTCACGTTCAACTTGATTCGGGAAATCGCTATATTGGAAAAGTCCAGCCCCGAAAGCCCGGAGAAGCTGATCGCACCTTCGTATCTGGTAGACGAATACACGCCCTGTCGTGCCTTACCACTTGACCATGAGCTGCCAGACGCGTACTTCAGTGCATTGGCAGTCGTAGTGAATGTTGCCATAAAATTCCTCCCATCATTATGCTCTCCACTTCAGACCGACGCCTGTAGGAGTCGTCACCATGTCCAGATAGCCGTTTGCCTGAGTACCAATGGAAATCTGTTCTACCGCTTCCAGACGGGTGACATAAAGTTTGTTATCCGAGAAGTAAGCAACCTCCGAACCGTTCTGCACAAACGCCAGCCGTGTATTTGTCAGACGCATCTTCATACTGGATTCGCTGGCACTCATGTCGAGATACGGTGTGCCGCCCTCATCGCCAAACTTGAAGGAAGAAAACATCTGTGCGATATTTCCCTCCGCCTGTGTGAGGCGGTTGAATGTCAGGGTAAGATCGCTATCCGTCTGCGCCAATTCGCTTCGGATCAGTTCAATCTGCTGTAATGCTGCAAGGAAATCCGCGCTGCTGGCAAACTGTGAGGACAGCCCCATGGCATTGACAACCGCTTTGACTTTATCATCCATTCCCGTAGTCAGACTGTCAATGCTGTCAGAAAGGCTTGCAACGCTGGATTCCACATCCTCCGGTGCAGGGCTCCATGATGTCGCCATGCTTCCTTCTTCCAGCTGAACCCTTTTTAAGGTCACGGTCACGCCTGTCGTAGAACCACTGACGCCAGCGTAGATATACAGCGACCAGTTACCCGTAGTGTTTGGCAGGGTGAAATGCTTGATCTGCCGTCCGAGAGTAAAATCCAATGTGCCGGAGGTGTGAACCGCGCTGGTGTTCTGGTTGACTACTTTCCATGTGATACCCGTTGCAGAACCGGCATCTTTTGCGGATTCAGCAACAGACAACGTATACGTCTTTCCGGGCAGCAGTTCGTCCGCTGCGATCCAGTATGAATCCGCAGAATCTGCGACGAGCGTGTGGATCTTGCCATCCTGCACAAGGTTCACGCCACCGACTTCTATTCCGGCGATGGCTTCATCAACGGTGGATGTAACGGTAGACCGGACACTGGTATTGCTGGACAGATCAAGTGTTTGTCCGAAGTCGGAGGATACCTTTGCCGTTGTGACTGCTCCAGCAGCCAGCTTCGCCGTCGTTACTGCGTTAGCTGCCAGCTTGTCCGTCGTAATGGCACCGGCTGCGATATTATTGGCAAGAATCGTAGCTGCAGCGATCTCATTGGCGGTTATGGCACCGGCGACAATTCTGTCCGCAGTAATGCTTCTCTGCGTCAGAGAACCGCCGTCGATGGTCGTCTGCGAAAGCTGTGCGGTACTGTTGGCATTATTGATGGCAAACACAATGGATTTATCGCTGCCAACGATGATAAGCCGTTCCACAGAGAGCGTTCCGGCATTGATCTTATTGGCGGTCAGATCAACGATTTTAGCATTTGTAATGGAGCCGTCAGCGATCTGAATGGTTCCAACCGCGCCCTGCGCAATGAGTGCTGTTGTGATCGCGCCGAGGGCGATCTGTGCCGTTCCTATCGTTGCGTTGGCAATCTGGGCATTTGTTATGGTGGCATTTGCGATTTTAGCGGCCGTCACCGCAAGGTTACTTATCTTCGCGGTTGTAATCGCTGCATCCTGAACCTTTGCCGTCCCTATAGCCGCATTGGCAATCTGAGTTTCGTCCACAGCGAGAAGAGCGATTTTTGCCTTGGTAATAGCCGCGTCCTGAATGTTCGCCGTATCAACCGATGCCGATCCCAGCTTGGCATGAGTAATAGCCGCGTCAGCAATCTTCGCCGTTGTGACTGCCAGATTGGCGATGTTCGCTTCTTTGATAGCCGCATTGGCGATCTGCGCGGACGTAATGGTCGCCAGAGCAATTTTCGCTGCTGTGATCGATGCGTCGGCGATCTCAGCCTGCGTGATGGTGCCCTTTGCGATACATGCCGCCGTGATCGTAGCTTCCGCGATCTTTGCTGCTGTGATCGATGCATTTTCGATTTTTGCTTCGGTGATAGAAGCATCCGCGATCTTCGCGGATGTGATCGCAGCTTCTGCAATCAAAGCGGAGGTGATTGACGCCGCTTCGATGTGAGCGGTCTGAATCGCTGCCATCTGAATATGTGCGGAATTGATCGCGGCATCACGGATCTGCAGCGCATCAACCGAGCCGTCCTGCAATTGTCCGATGCCCACAGAATTGATGGCGATCTTGCTTCCGGTAATGCTGCCTGCCGGAATCTGCCGAGGAGAAATGGTATTTCCTTCCAGTCCGTCCGCAACTGTGCCGAGCGTCATTTTGGTATATTTTCGGGTCAGGCAGTCGAAGGTGTACTCCGTCATGCGAAGCGTGACTGCAATACCCAGTCGCTTCGTGACAACGCGAACACCGTCGCCCGGAAAGATATTCTGCAGATGACCGTACTGCCGGTATTCCTCGGTCTCCGCACAGTTGATAAAGTCCACGGAAAGCGTGATCGTAGGAAGATCACAGCCGTTATCAAATTCCTTCTGTGCGGCTTTACGCATCTGGGAGTAGCACTGGCTTTTTGTTTTCTTCGGATTGTCCTTTGTCTTTTTCGGGTTTTCCTTGCAGTCCTCCACGGCAAGATGCGACCATCGGGCATTCGGATATTCATCCACATGCGGACTGTCCACATAGGTTTCCGGCAGATACAACAGTTCGCCGTCCTTGTCCTCGCCGGTAGGCATGATGCGCGTGATGACATCCGTATCGTCGACATCGTAATTGATGCCGAGCAGGTTTTTTCCCTCGCGGATCTGCACGCCGCTGTCGAGACCGACACGCTGGATGAGATACACATCGAACCAGTCTCTCGCCAGTTCGCCGCCGTAGAAATGAACAACCCCGCTGTCGCCGATGAGGGCGTCAACAGGGTTGATGTTCACGAAGTCCACGGTGTTCGCATCGTCTTCCAGTTCCTCTTCGTCAGCAACGCTGTCGAGGTCGGAATAGAAGGTAAAGTCATGCCCGGACAGACAGCTGTCGGAGATGCCCTGCACAACCACGGAGCCGATGCGGGCTTTGTTGGGCTTGTAGGACTTGATCATATTGTCCAGTAGGTCATAAAAAATGTGCCGCGCGTAAACTGTGATCTTGTCCAGTTCCGGCACGACACGGTAGATACGAAACGGCTGGTCTCTCTGCTGGGAAGCTTCCACGACTTCGCCGGTCGCTTCCGCGAGAGAATAATCTGTCCGAACATAGGTCAGATGGCTTTTTTGCATGTATCCCTGCTTGCCGTCCGGCCCGATAACCTGATACCATGTGGAGGATGTCTTCTCGATCAGCGCAACCTGCTTGTTCTTTTTGTACTTCGCTAGCACCTTGCCTTTCGTGGATGTGGAACTGCGGATCGGACGGCTGCTGCCATTCGTCTTGTAGATTTCCGTCGCGGACTGTGTGATGAGATTGACGTGCGGCGTCATTGCGGACGGTACCGGCACACGCAAAATCCGTCCGGATTCGATGCGCTGCCATTTGCCGAGCTCGTCCAACGGATGAATCATCGTCAGCTCATATTCGCCGTTAAGGGTTTCAGAAACCTCGCAAGATGACGGGCACAGCGAGCCGATACCGTTGCCGGAAAAGTCCGTGGCGAACTTGTCGAAGATACAAATCATGGGATTTCACCTCCTTCTGGGCATAATAATAGCGCCATCCTTAGATGACGCTTAGATCGACAAACTGAAGTTTGCCGAACTTTAAATAAAGTTTATTAATCTGGTTTTATGTATGATTTAAAATATTCCATTGCTTGATTGGGTGAAATATTCATAGAGTTATCTATGGATACAAATGCCCTTGGCAAGTTGTGAAATCCCCAAACATATCTTTCGACTGTGTCTCTGTAATTCTTGGATTTTCCAGTCAAAATAGCATGACATTCCGCAAGTGTCTTGCTCATAAATAAGGCTAATTCATAATAGTCATTGGAGTAATTAGGGTTGCTATGCAAATGTATAATAAGAAACTCTATCAATTTCTCTGCTTCGCAAATTTCTTTTTCCAACAGTACACGGTTTTTCTTGAGCAGCAGATTACTTCTGTTATATTTTTTGAAGTGAATCGATTTTGAATAAAGCTCATCGGCAAGTATTGAAATCATATGAATCATATGGCAATTCCTTCCTCAAAAGTAACTCTCCAAACTGGGATTTGTCGAATATTCATTGAAGATTGAGAACTCACTCCAAATCATATCTCTCGTAACAATTCAAAAGAACTTCGCAATCGCAGAAGCCTCCATCTGCATTAAGCTCCGCAACAATTTCGGTGATTTTCTCATCGTTACCGTCGTATTTCTTCGTAAGCCATTCTAATGAATACTTCAATGTATGGTCGCAATCACAGTCCGCCAGCTTTTTATGAAGGAAATTGAACAGACTTTTTGCTTCTGCCTTATTAAGAATATACTTTTTCTGTTGGCTTAGCTTCCATTGTTGCAAAAGAGCTCTCTTTTCTTCTTTTGTCATCGTTCAATACCTCATATTCTGAAATTCAGTTCTATGCGCATACCTAACAAATACGGATTTACCTTCTAACGGAAACTTCTAATACAGTCTTGCAAGTTAAATAAACATATTCTTTTGATAGAAGTTCATAACTGTTCTCAATATCCGGCTCGTCAGGATCAACCGATATTCCAAATTCAGCCTCTTCAATCTGTAAATCAACATAATTCCCGCAAAAACGGCCTTGTAGTTCCATGCATTTATAATCTTTCAGCCAGTCGATATGAATTTCTACTCTTGTTAATCCCTGCTCAAGGAAATAGGACTTAAAATTGCCATTTAGATAATCTGCAAGCAGTTCATCAAAGACCGATAGTTCTCTTGAATGACTTTTAAGGTACTGCTGTATTCTCTCCTTTTTTGATTGAAATAACATTTTTCATCCTCCGAATATACACAGCAAATTCTCATTTATCGCTCCCATCTGACCGGCAAGCCGGGATTTCAATACTTAAACGAAGTGTATAAAACTGCTGTACCCATTGGGGATAGGCTTTATATGATGCGTTGGCCTGAATCTGCTGAATTGTTCGCTTTCCGACTCTTTTGTCCATGATTGCCAGAATACGAATCAGACAATTATCACTGTCCAGTGCATCGGAAATGCTCATCTGTAGAAAATCTGTGGCTGCCTGCAAAAAATCCCAATCTGATAATGTGCAATTATTTTCCCATTTGCTTTTTATACCGGGATCATCATCATCCCAGATACCTGTCTCTCTCCAGTGCGCGTGTATATCGCTCTCCTGTCTGTACATCTCAATCCATGAAAATACGACGAGTTCTTTTTTGTCCAGTCGAATCGAAGCTCTTCCGTATGAGTTGTGAACATCAGAATAACGCGTCATGAAATAGCTTATTCGATCCTTTAGGGGATTACAAAGGCGGTCACTTAACTGCTTATTCAAATACGACCATGACTTAAAATGGTGCATTCCTTGTCCCTCATCAAATTCCAATTTGTCATTTTCTTGTTTTGTCTATACTATTTATATTTTCCCCAGTCCTGAAGCATTTCTCTGAAATAGGAGCTGTCATAATCTGTCGCCAAAGGTTTGATATTCAGAATAGAACAGAAATAATCGTTGCTCTTACACCATTCTATGATCTTTTTATCTGTTATGAAATCAGGCGGAGCGGTAAGACAGATGAGAGTTCCGTTTTTGCCGCCATAGAGCGGTATATGTCCAAACGCTGTGATTCCTTCGCCGAAAGATGGATTCTCAATGAAATCAAATCCAAACTCTGACGCAGCTCTTCTAAAATTGGCAGTAGCAATTTGCAACTCAGTTTTTGTGATCATTCTATTCACCACTTTTTCTATTTACGTTTTATTCTTATGCGTTGTTTCATAACGATTCTGTCTCACAAATTCCAATTTGTCGAGATGATTATAACACAAATCAGACTTTCTTGAAAGCATACCAGCGTTATAATGTTCTCCAATTCGGTGATACCACCACGCTCGTTACATCTCCATCCCAGCTGATGGCATTCACACCGGGCGAGAGCAGCGGAAAGTCGCCTTCCATCTTCTCGTTGCAGGAACCGTCGTCATTGTAGACCTCCTGCAACACGGAGTCGATTATGATTTCGCCGTCCACATCCGTCAGTTCTATGATCTGCATTCCGACCATGAGTGTGATGTCGCCGTTGCCGGTGATCGTAATGACCGGCTCGGAAGCAACGCATCCGGGATTGGTGATGAAATCGCCGGAATGCGCAATGACCGTCTCCGAACTGTCGTCCAGATGAAAGAACGGCTTGCAACGGAAATTCACGCTGAAGCTGCGGTGCGGATTGCCGCGCAGGATGACATCGAACGGGATCTGGTTGACAATCCGCGCTTCATAATATCCGCCTTGCCGGTTGGCAAAGGTCACTCGTCCAGCGCCTTTCAGCCAACCGGCAATGGTGGGAATCTGCGTGGGATCCGCAATGACGCACTGCGCGACCAGAATCATATCGTCATACACATCATCGGCTTCAATCGTTGTCAGGCTTCCAGCCTTGCCGGGTACATTGGTATAAGTCGCTCGTTCGGCGGGCAGCGTGATCGGCGGTTGTTCCGTCACATGGATGCCCTTTGTGGTGCACTTCACGCCGTTCCATTCAAACCAGTCGTTCATAAACTGCCTCCTTTACGCCATGCCCCGACCGAGCTTCTTTCGCCGTGTCAGGGATGCGATTTCGATAGCCAGCGAGTGAACATCCTGTTCATCCCGCACGTAGAGTTTATCCACCTGAATGGTGGAAGAAGAGTCCTGATTATAGGTCGTCCGGCGCTGATCGTAGGTGTTACCGGAAGCAACACCGCCAATGGCAGATTCCGTCATGTACCGGGCAGCGTTCCGGATGGCTTTCGACTGCGCTTCGGTCTCTGCCAAAACGCCCTCGCCGAAGCCTTTCATGGTCATGCGACCGACTTCATCACGAAAGACGCGAGACGGCGAATGAATCTGCAGCTCGGACTTCGCCGCATTGACGGCGGATCTTGCGGCGTTTCGCATTGCGGTCACCACAGCGGAGCGACCAGCATTGATACCGGCAACCAGTCCATTCATCGCGCTCACGCCCAGAGGACGAAGAGAGGAAGCGTTCAGGTTTCCAGAGATCGCGCTCTTGGCATTGCTGCCGACGCTGTTACCAGCGTCAGCCAAGCTGTATCCGCTCATGCTCTCGGCAAGACCCGACATTGCGGTAGTACCCAGATCAGTGAACGTTCCTTCCGGAAGCGAGGCTTGCAGCGCGGACCCCAACGCAGAAGCAATGGTTGAAGCATCGCCGGAGAAGTCATACTCCGTCGCGCCCTGTCCGATACCGGCAGAGACGTTTTCGCCCATCGGTACCATACGCTGCGCGGGAGAATGGCTGTTGAATGCGGAAGCAAGCGCCGCGTCCAACTGCGAGGCGACCGTTTCCGCGTCGGCGTCCCATCCGGCTTCGGTCATGCCTTGCGCGATGCCTTCCTTGATGTGAGCGCCGGTCTCTGTTTCATCCAGCCCGTTCAGGAAGTCGAGGATGGCCTGCAAATTCTCCATGTCTTCCTCGCTGACTTCCGCGCCGGTCTGGATGGCAGTAACGACCTCGGCAACGTATGCGGAGAGCTCCGCGACCGTTTCCGAACTGAAATCATTCTTCATGCTGCTGTCCAGCGTGCCATGATTCGTCGCGCCGGTCAGCCAGTTCCAGAAGCCGCCTTCCTGATATTTCTGGATGCGCTTCATGGCAGATTCGATCAAGCCCATCGTCGTAATGGGCGCGATGCCCGCTGCTTTGCCGAAGTTCGTCACGCCGAGCTTATCGATTTCATCGACTTCCTCACGTAGCTGTGAAATAGCTTCTTCGCTGCCGGAAAGCTCCGGTGTAATGATGACGTGCAGCGTTCCGTCCGAATCGAGCGACGCGATGGTGTCCGCTGTGAGCGTTCCTTCGGGAACAGATTCTATCGGAATCTCGACGCCGTCCTGCCAGACCTTCAATTTACCATCAGCGATGTATTTATCAACAGCGCCATCTTCCAGCTCACCCAAACGAACAGGAATCTCCAGCTCCATGTCCGGATTTTCTTCTTCAAAGCTCTTAAAGCCCAGATAGTCATAACCGGTAATGACCACGCGCGTTTTCGGCTGCGGAATCGTGATGCCTTCCGCTTCCTTATATTCCGTGATGTACGCGGTAAAGGATGTGAGCAGCGCTGACTTGTCGCAGTTTGTCGCTTCGGCATAGGTATTGACCAGCGCCGAAATCTGATCCGGCGAGAGCGCGGAAAGATCCACGCCTTCCGCTTCGAGGTATTTGGCGACCATTGCAGTAATGTCGTCCGGTGTGAGCGCCGTCGTAGACGCGCCACCGGTAATCTCCTCGTAAGCCATGACGAAAGCCGTCACCGCGTCCGGGGAAAGTCCGGTCGTATCGATACCTTCGCCTTCGAGGTACTTCATGACATACGCAGTGATTTCATCCGGTTTGAGTGTAGATACATCCGCGCCGTCAGCGAGTTCTTTGTACGCGGAGACCATCGCCGTTACGTTTTCCGGCGTGAGCGCGGAAACATCCGTTCCGGTCGTCGCTTCGGCATAAGCATTCACATACGCGAGGATGCCCTCAGGCGTGAGTGAAGACTTGTCCGCGCCTTCCGGCTTTTCAGTATACTTGTCGATAAAGGCATCGACATGGGGCTGCTGGGCTTCCGCGTTTTCGGCAGCAGTATATCCGCTGACGATAGCATCTGTGGTGATGGAGCCGGGGTTGGCAGCGAATTCATCCCATCGTGCCTGTGCACCGGTCATGTCGAGGTCGGTCGTGATTTTCAGGACTTCCTCCGGCAGCGATTCGTCAAACATCGAATACAGCCCCGGCAGGTCGGTCTTAATGAGATCGAGATAATCCGCGACACCGGCAAACTGGTCGAGCGCGGAGGAAACATCGATATCCGGAAACAACGACTGGATCTCCGTTTCCGTCAGTCCCTGATCCAGCAGCGACTGAATCTGCGTGAGCATTCCGAGGTATTCCGTCAGAGCGCCCTCATCCATTTCGGAGGAGAGGCCTTGCAGTTCGGTCAGGATGGCAGGTTTGTCAGCTTCGCTCGCCATGCTATATTTGCGCAGCGTGGTGAACAGGTCGCCGACCTGCGTTTTTGCCTGCTGGATATCTTCCTGATTCCATACGGGTGTGACCACGCCGGACAATGTTTCTGCATATTCCAGCGCAGCTTCACGACGCTGCTGATTGTAACGCTCGTCCAGATCCTTCTGGGCACGCTGGCGTTCGGTCAGTCCGTCTTCCAGAACCGTCTCGTTATCCAGCAGTCCGATGACTGCCAGTTCCTTATCGTACTGTTCATCGATGGCGCTGTTGATCGCCGCCATACCTTCGGCAGCAGCAACCATCGCATCTTCGTAGACGGAGACGCTGGCGTCAGACTGTCCGCGTGCCTGTGCTCGTGCGACCTCCGCAGCAACTTTCTTTTCAATGGTGTCGAATCCGTCCGCGTCTGCGGGCGTGAGATTGTACTTGATTTCGAGAGCTTCCCGAGCGTCGATCAGCTCCTGCAGACGGATTTTTTCGCTGTCCGTCAGATAGCCGTTCTGTCTCTTTTTCAGGAGTTTTTCGACTTCCTTGTCCATCGAATCCAGTGATTTGATGTCCGAAGCGATCTGCTTGGAGACGGAAGTATAACCGCCTTCCTCCGCAGAAGCCTGCAGTTCCTGAAGTTCCGTGCGCGTGGAAGCGGTCAGGGTTTTAAAGGAATCCGTCCACGTCGTGACGATTTCATCGGTTTCTTTCTGACCGTCTGTCCACACTTTGATAAGTCCGTCCACCCAGCTTTGAGCGTCAGCCGTGGAGCGCACAAAGTCACTCTTGCTCATGCCGAAAGCATTGAGCCCGTCGGACTTACCGTAGAAAGTCTCGGCAGCGGTATTTTTCCAGTCTTCCGCAGTCTCGTTCATCGCCTTGAGCGCTTCACGTGCTTCGCGGGCACCGGAAGCGAAATCCGCAATGGCGACCGTCGCGGCAACAGCGGCGACAGCCAGTGCCACCCAGATTGCCGGGCCGCTGGTCAGCACAGACATGAAGCCTTTGAAGCCGCCACCGGCAGCAGCGACAGACGTACAGAACTTTCCGAGCGCTGTGGCGACCGTTCCAACGCCGCTTGTGATCTTGGAAAACACCAGAAGTACCGGACCTGCGGCTGCAGCGACAGCGGCAATCTTGATGATCGTCTGACGCTGGGTTTCGTCCAGCGCGAGAAACTTCTCGATCAGTTGCTTTGCGCCATCGACAAGTTTCTGGAACATCGGCGTCAGATCGTTGCCGATCTGCTGTGCGGCGAGCGTCGCGGTATTCTTCAGATTCTGGAGCTTCGATTCCGTCGTCGCATAGCGTTTACCGGCCTCTTCTGACAGCGCGGTATTCTCGTCCCATGCTCTGGCAGCGGTTTCCTGCGCATTGGCAAACAGGTCGGTTGCGTTGGTGGCGCGAAGCAGCGTATCGCGCAGGCGGACTTCGGTAAATCCCATGTCCTGCAAGGTAGCAATCGCGGAAATACCCTGTTCGTCCATTTTGGAAAGACCGACGATAAACGCCTGAATGGCAGCGGACGGATCGGACTTCCACAGCGTTTTGAATGCATCCGTGGTCATACCGGATACCTTCGCAAAATCCTTCAGAGAATCGTTGCCGGTTTCGACCGCGACCTGCATCTGGATCATCGCTTTGGAGAATGCCGTGCCGCCTGCCTGCGCTTCCAGACCGACAGAAGACAGCGCGGTAGCGAAGCCGAGGATCTGCGATTCGGACAATCCGACCTGCGATCCGGCGGACGCCAGCGCTGTGCCCATGTTCATGATGGAGGATTCTGTCGTAGCAAAGTTGTTACCGAGCTCGACCAGTGTAGAGCCGAAATTGGAAAACTCTGACTGTGCCATGCCGCTGACATTGGCGAACTGTGCGATGGCGGTCGCGGCTTCGTCAGCGGAGATGTCTGTTGAATTGCCAAGGTCGATCATCGTCCGCGTGAAATCCACGAGGTTTTCTTTGGCGATGCCCAGCTGACCGGCACCTTCCATGACTGCCGCAATATCCGTGGTAGACGTGGCGATCTCCGTGCTCATCTGCTTGATGGTATCGGAGAGCTGCGCATATTCTTCTTCCGTGGCATCGACAGTTTTCCGGACGCCGGTGAAAGCGCTCTCGAATTCGATGGACGCCTTCATGGAAGCTGCGCCCAGCGCCAGAATCGGTGTAGTGACGGTTGCCGTCAGCGCTTTGCCAGTTTTCTCCATTGCCTTCGCAACGGCAGCGCACTTGCTGCCGAATGCGGTCAGGGTTTCTCCGGCGTGTGTCCATGCGGAGCGCATCCGCGCCAGACGCTCGGTTGTCGCGTTGATCTCAGCTTCCGTCTGTCGAAGGGCAGAGCGAGCATTATTCAGATTGGTATTCGCGCGGGTAACAGCATCCGCGTTATTTTGCATCGCACGCTGATTGGCAGTCAGCTGACCTTCAAGACGCTTGACCTCATCCGAGGACGCAGCGTATTCCTGCTTGAGCGCTTCGAGATTTTCCTGTGCGGCAATGGTCGCGGAATCGTCGTCGCCGAGCTCGCGCCGGAAACGTTCATACTGTTCCGTCGCGGCAGCAACCTTGTCCTTCAGTTCTGTATTTTTCTGCTTTGCCGCATCCAGAGAAGTGGTGAGCTGCTGCTGTTTGTCATAGCTGGACTGCAGCTTCTTTTCAGCGGCAGCCAGTGCGCGTTCATACTGCTGGACGGCTTTCTGCTGGAGCTGCAGCTTCTGCTGCAGCATGTTCAGCTTCGATTCCGTACCGGAAACACTGCGTTCAAAGCCGTCCACGCCGGTAGCGACCTGCCTGAATTCGCTTTCAGCTTCCTGAATCTGGCGATTGATGGATGTAAGATTTCTGGTGAAATTGTCGCTGTCGAGGGACAGTGATACGACCAGATCACGGAGCATTTCGCTCATGAGAACAGCCTCCTTCCGGCGTTATTCGGTGCGCGTCCAGACCTCGTCAATGAAAGCGTATCTTGGCGCGGATTCTTCCTTTTTCCGATTGGCTTTCCACGCGCGGACTTTCAGAAATCCGAGCATGTCCATGCGGTCGATATCGTCGAACCGCCAACCGGCATCAAGGAGTGTGTTGTATGTGGAATAGATATAGTCATGCAGCGTCAGTTTCCCGGAGTCGTCTCCGTCGTCGCTTCCGCTGCTTTCGTAGGGAAATCGCTGAGTACGTCCGTGGTCTGTGTCTGAACTGCCATGAGTGCCAGCGCCACATCGTGCATCAGGCGGTCAACCGGATATCCATCCAGCACTTCATCGGGCGTGAACTGATTCCGGAAGAGCAGACAGAACCATTGGATCATGGTGTCCATTGCGTCGGCAATGGTGAACTTCGCGTCTTCTGGAACAGGCTGTCCCTTCGCCGCGAGGTTGGCGATCTGTACGACTTTCGCGTACATCTGCGCCGCAGGTTCAAGCTCCCGCAGAGCGCGTCCGGAAACGAAGTCGATGGTATACTTTTTTTCTCCAAGCGTGCAGGAAATCATGGAAATACCTCCAATTTATAATGTAGAAAAAGGTACCCGACTGCCATTTCAGACAGTCGGGCGTTGGCGTCATCAGCCGTTTTCGCCATTCTCCGGAGTCGTGAACGTCGGCGTGTAGACAGACGTCAGGAAAGACGCAGCTGCCGTCGCATCAAACCCGTTCACACCTTCGTCAGCGACCGCCTGATAGCGACCGTCGGAAACGCGCTTGATGGCAACCCACTCGACCTCACCAGTCTGGCGAGTGATGGTCTTGCCTTCCTTCGTCGCGTAGTTTTCCGTCACAGGCTTCGCGCGAGTCTTGTAGAGCCAGATGTAGCGATATTTGCCGTTCGCCTTTTCGGACTTGAAGCCAACGGCGAAGTAGCCGGGCTTGTCCTGCGCGGAGCGGATCAGCACACCGTTGTCGTCGATCTTATTGGAGAAAATCATCTCCTGAATCGTCAGCGGCAGGTCGGCGAGCTTCGTCTTGAAGGACAGCTCCGGATCCGGATAGAGCACATCGCCCTCCTGATCGTCGTAATACTGAACATCCGGATCGGCGTTGTCGGGCGTGATGGACGCTTCAATGGCACCGGCGACCAGCTGCAGCGTGCCATAGGTGGTGCCGGAATCGGTATCGGTCAGCAAGGGCGCAATGACCATGTTCTTGAGACCAACAGTGGAAGATACTGCCGGAGCGGCAGTAGGCGTAGTAGTCGTAGGCATAATCGATTACCTCCAAAATCAGAGTAGCCCTCGTGATGTGAGGGCAGTAATGAGTTGCTGTTTGACCTTTTCGTATGCTTCATCCACTCTGGCGTCAAAGGCCGGACGCACAAAGGGATGCGGCGGAGCCGGATGCGGACCTCCGTGCCCAAACTCGACTGGATTTCCATAAGCTGCACCTCCGTCCGCGCGGTGGATGCCGACTGTCACGGAATAACCGCCTTTGCGATGCCGGACGGCGCGTCCGATTTTGATGGAGCCGCGCAGCTTACCGGAAATGACCTTCGGATTGCTGCTGGCGTTTATCAGCATCTGTTCCAGAATGGGCTGCGCGGCGTTCTGCAGGATCCAGTTACAGGCTTTGCCGCCGTTCCCGCCGGAAGTGCGGAGAGCGTCCGCCATCTCATTGATGTCCTGCGAAAGCTCCGTCGCGCCGGTGATCTCAAGTCCCATCGGAATCAGCCTCCTTCCTGTATAGCCACGTGGAGGAAATACAGAAGTATTCCGTTTCCTCCTCAAAGCTGTCGGATTCTTCGACAAGGGCAAATCCTCCGGATCGCATTGCCTGCCGAACGGACAATGATCCATCTGTCGGATCGTCCTTGCTCCAAAGGTTCAGATAAACGTAAATCTGATACTGGCAGAGCGTATCGTCCCAATGCTCGGATTCAGTCGTCATCGTTGTGTAGACAATGTACTGATCCGGCGCGGTCGGATACGCTGCCGTTGAGCGCCACGCCAGCGCGAATGTGGGAATTCCCGTAGTGCGAAGCGCGTCCTGAACTTCCTTCACGTCAGTTCACTCCCTTCGTGGAAACGGTCGTCAGCTTCATGTACCGACGCTTGAAATCGTACTCACCGATTTTGGTAATGAGCTGCTTTTCACCGTTCCAGAGAATCCACATCCCGGGCGCGATGTCCGGAAGGAAGCGGATGATGAAGATAAGCCCGCGCTCGGCGTTATCCGCGTCCGCAGCGTGGAACCAGCGCGAAGATTCATCCTCGACGCCAGCCCAGACGCGATGCAGGACAGAATCTGTTTCCACAGGATAACCATTCTCGTTCACGACATTGGTGGTCACGCCAATATCGATCTTGTGGCGAAGATCGCCGGGATGCGGAACATACATCAGAAAAAGCCTTCCAGTTTGCGATTGGGATAGAGCAGCGTCCGAAATGCCGACAGCATGGTGGTATAAGCGGACTTGTCGGAACTGTCGCGGTACTCATAGAAGTGTGATGCCATGAGCAGCACAGCGAGTCGGACAGTCTCCGGTACTTCGTCCTCTTCCAGCCAATCAATGCGGCAATAGTCAGAAGCTGCGGTCGTTGCCTGCGCGATCAACGTTGAGAGGAGCGTGTCCTCATCATTCGTCAGGATGCGCAGATGGGCTTTGAGTTCAGCGAGCGTAACGATCATCCGGCACCATCGCCATCGTCGTCATCGTCATCGTCCTCATTGTCGCCGCCATCACCAGCAGGAGCGTCCGCAGTCATGAGACCGGCAGCTTTCAGTTTGACGAGCAGCGCATTGAAATCGTCCTTCAGCGTGGCGACGGTAGTCGCGGTGCTGTCTGCCTGATTGGCAGCGCCGGGGAAACCTTCGATAGTAGCGTCTTCCTCGAAGACGAGCGCACCGCCGATGACGGTTCTTTCGCCGCCCTGTTCGGTATAGTTTTTGGAATTGTACATAACCTCACGTCCTTTCTATGGCAAAGGGCATCGCAAAACGCGACACCCTTTGCGGATACTAAAGGGAGTAACGAAACGGTACTCCCTTCGCAGATTACTGTGCGATGGAGTAACGTTTCGTTACCCCATCGGCGGGATGTCGGTTAAGCGTGCTGCACGATGCACTGGACAGCTTCCGGCAGCAGCAGACGTCCGTCCACGCGCTCCTTCGCCACAAAGCCGATCATGCCGTTACCGGCAAAGAGCTCCTTGAGTTCCGCGAAGGAACGGGTGCCACGATCGCCGATGTTGTAGTAGCTGAGATCGCCAAAGACGATACCCTTTGCACCGGCTTCCAGCGTGGGCATGTACGGAGAGGTCAGCAGATCGTAGCCGAACAGCTTGTCGGGCTCATTGGCCTGCAGAGACGGCTGCCACAGATACACGCCGTTACCATCCTTCAGCTTGCGCAGCGCGGAGATGGTCGAATCGTTCATGAGGAACTTCGCCTTCTTGCGGTACGGGCGCTTCAGGGCATAGATCAGGTTGATGATTTCATCCGCAGACACAGCGGTCGCGGAAGCACTGGTGAAAGCGACCTGTGCGCCGACATCCTTGCTGTCCACCTGATCCGCCAGCAGACCGAGAGGCTTGCCGGAACCATTGCCGTTGATGAAAGCATCTTCCTCTGCGTTCGCCAGCGCCTTACCGAACTGTTCGATGATGTAGTTTTCCAGCGGGAAAGCCGCGTCGTAGAGCAGTTCCTCGGTGACCTTCACAGCGACATGGAGCTTGTGGGCATCCATGTTGATCTGACCGAAGGTCGCATCGGAGAACTGGAGAGCGCCGCCTTCGTCGATCCACGCAGCGGCGGGCTTGGTGGCAGCGACGTTGATCTTGTGCTCACCGGCAGTCTTGATGATGGTGCCGACCTTGCGCATCACGTTCTCTTCCTTCAGAACGTCAATGAGACGCCTGTCGTACTCCTCGGGGACGAGATAGCCGCCGTTGGCATCAGTGCCTTCATTCAGCTCATCACTGACCTGACGGAAGTTGGTGCGCAGCGCGGTCAGCATCGCTTTGCGATAGGAATCGGAAGCGCGACCGGTCTTGACTTCCTCGTCCGGCTTCGGACGCTGGGGCTTGTCCACGATGGGCGCGGAAGTAGGCATCGACATTTCACGGTCGATAGCGGCCTGACGCTCCAGACGGTCGATCTCATGACCGAGTGCGACCACGTCCGCTTCCATCTTGTCATAGGTTGCGGCGTCCTCGGCAGAAACGGTGCCCTTGGCGTCGCGGTGGGAATCCAGAAACGCCTTTGCGGCGTCCCATGCCTTTGCGCGCTTGTCGCGCAGTTCGAGAATCTGATTCATACGATTACCTCCATAATCAATGGTTGAGAAGTTGCAGCCGCTTTTCGAGTTCGGCTGCGTCGATACGGGGCTGTTCCGGCGGGAGCTTCAACATCAGCTTGTTCAGGAGACAGTTGGAGACGGATTTCCGCGAGAAAGCAAAACCGACGTCGGATGCTGCCTTTTCAAAGCAGTCCGCGCCGGTGTACAGGATTTCATCGCAGAATCCGAGCTCGTATGCCTTCTTTGCCGACATCCAAGTTTCCGCGTCCATGAGGTGTGAGAGCTTCGCACGGGAAAGACCGGTCTTGATTTCGTAGGAGTTGATGATGCTCTCCTTGACCTCGTCCAGCAGCTGGATGGCTTTCCGCATTTCCTCGGAATCGCCCATAGCTACCGTGAGCGGATTATGAATCATCATCATACTGACCGGCGACATCACGACCTTCGTGCCTGCCATCGCAATCACGCTCGCTGCGGAAGCGGCAATGCCGTCGATCTTGACCGTGACATCTGCAGGATAGTCCATCAGCATATTGTAGATTTGCGCCGCAGCCACACAATCGCCGCCGGGGCTATTTACCCAGACAGTGATCGGGCCGTTGCCTTCCATGAGTTCCGCTTTGAAAGCAGCAGGCGTTACGTCGTCGTCCAGCCAACTTTCCTCGGCGATTGCGCCTTCGATGCGCAGGGTACGTTCTTCAGGGTGGGTTTCATCCCGCACCCAATTCCAGAAGCGTTTCACTTTGCTTTATCCTCCTTCGGTGGGGTTGATGGGGTTCCGGACGCGAAGATTCCCGCGTCCTCCAGTTTTGTCATCGCGCCGTTGATGAGATACAGATCGCCGCCGCGCTCTTCCGGAATCCGGTCGAGGTTTTCCAGCTCGCGGATGTCGTTGGAGGACATCCAGCCGTTCTGGCGAGCGACAGCATATCCGTTCATGCGGGACTGGTAATCGCCGCGCAGCAGACCTTCCACATTGAACCGTGCGAAGTATTCCTGCTTTTCGGACGGCAGCAGCAGCGACCGGTGGATTGCCTGTTCCCAGCGGGTGATCCACGGCTGTAGCGTGTACTTGACGAACTCCAGCGATTGCTGCTCGATGTTCGAGAAGGACGAGCGGTCAAGGTCACCAACCATGTGAAGCGGAACACGGAAAATACGAGCGATCTCCTCAATCTGGAATTTGCGCGTTTCCAAGAACTGCGCTTCCTGTGGATTGATCGTGATCGGATGGTACGTCATTCCTTCTTCCAAAATGGCGATCTTATGTGCATTGCTGCTGCCCTGATAGATGGCGTTCCAGCTCTCACGCACACGCTGCGGATTCTTTACCGTATTCGGATGCATGAGCACGCCGCCGGGCTGAGCGCCGTTCTGATAGAAGGAAGCGCCATAGTCGTCACACGCCAATCCCATGCCGATGGCCTGTTTCGCCATTGCAATGGGGCTGTAGCCGACCAGTCCGTCAAACCCCAAGCCGGGCACGTGGAAAACGTCCTCCGGCATGAGAATGACCGTCGAATCCTTCTTCATCGTGTTCGCGTCCGAATCCGACCGACTGTACTGGTAGAAAATCTGCCCGCGTTCATTCCGGTCAACAGTCATCCTGTCCGGCATCAGCGGATAGAGTCCAACGACCTGTCCGCGCCGGTCACGGATGATTTGCGCATAACCATTTCCGTACAGGAGCAGGTGCGTCATCAAGGTCTCACGGAAAGAAAACGCGGTCATTTCCGTATTCGGCTCGTCATGCAGAATCGTGTACAGCGGATGCTCAGTGGCTTTTTCCTTGCCGCCAGTATCGTTGTACCGATAGAAGTGCAGCGGCATCGAAGCGATAGCTTCGGAGAGCACGCGCACGCATGCGTACACGGCGCTCATCTGCATGGCGCTGCGCTCGTTGACCAGCTTTCCGGCAGCGCTGCGTCCGAACATAAAAGAAAACGCGCTGCCGTTGAGCGCGTTTCGGGGCTTGTCCCGCGCACGGAACAATCCGGAAAATGGGTTCTTCATGCTGTCCCTCCCAATGAAAAAAGCGCCTCGCGGCGCTCTTTCCGAGTGTGTTGTATCAATTTACGCTGAAAAGGTATCCGTGCTTCTTTTCGTAATCGTCGCTCATGAAAGCCTTGCAGCGTCCGTTGATCTCGACCAGCCCTTCGAGCTTGCAGCCTTGCTGGGTGAAAAGCCAAGCCGTCTCGACCGCGCTCGACCAGCCGGAGCTGAAGGTGAAGCGCTCGATTCCGTACTCGCGGAAGCTGGCGATGAGGGCTTCGACCTTGTCGTCCCAAATGACGTCGCTCAAGTCGATCAGCTCGTTTCCACGGTCGTGCGCGTCTTCGTAAAGGTCGTAGAGGTTGGCGTAATCCTTGCCCTTGGCTTTGATGCTCTCCAGCAAGGCGTTGTGGGCGTCGCGGACTGCCTGCATTCCAGCTTCGTCGTTCCTGTCCTTTGCTTCGCGGTAGTTCCTGATGTTCTGCTGCTCCTGTGCGTACTCTCTGGCGAAATCGTTCTTCATGGTGGTTGCCTCCTTGTTTTTTGTTGTGTACATGATCGCTCTGATCTGTACATATAGCAAGATAACGGTTGGATAACTCTCACCACGAAAAAAGCGCCTTGCGGCGCTGGGGTTCCGGAGCGTCAGTTCTCAAGGATGGCAACGTATCTCGCGTAGTCGTAGCCCTGTGTGTCAATCAAGAGGTTGAGGGGCTGTCCTTTGCAGGTGACCTTGATGCAGTTGCGCTTGCTCCAGTCGGTGTTCTCGCTGCTCTGCAGCTTCTTGCTGAAGTTGCTCAACCACTCGCGGTCGTCGAGGAAGCAGCTCGTCAGGTCGTCCCATTCGGCGGGGCTGATCCTTCTGGTTGCTGCGATGCGGTAAGCCTCCGGCTCGTATCCGGTTTCGTGGTTGGCGGTGCGCTGGAGCTCGTCCTTGAGCTCTTCGAGGGTAGCGGGCTTGTTGATGAAAATGTTCTTCATGGTGGGGTTCCTCCTTCGTTTTCGTTGTGTACATGATCGCTCTGATCTGCACACATTGCAAGATAACGGTTGGATAACTCTTATATGAAGAGCAAACCACGGTCGCCGTCATACACGGAGCCGGAGGAACCTTCGTTGCGGATTGCTCTGTCCAGTGCCATAACCATCGCCACCGCGCCATCGATTTTCTCCGTGGATTTCGCCTTGTCCATCTTGATCCCGCCAGCCGGATCCGTTCGGATGAAGACATTGTCCATGTTCCAGCGAAGCACCGGATGCCCGCCGTGCGCGATGCGCTGTTCCAGCGTGAGCTTCATCAGCTCTTTCGTGGGCGGGCTCATATCTTTGAAGCCTTGCCCGAAGGGGACGACAGTAAAACCCATGCCTTCGAGGTTCTGCACCATCTGCACGGCACCCCAGCGGTCGAAACCGATCTCGCGGATATTGTAACGCTCGCCCAGCTGTTCGATGACTTTTTCGAGGTAGGCGTAATGGATAACGTTGCCTTCCGTCACGTTAATCAGTCCCTGTTTGAGCCAGAGGTCGTATGGAACATGATCGCGCTTCACGCGCAGATCCAGCGTTTCCTCCGGTACCCAGAAGTGCGGCAGGACGATGTACTTGTCGTCGTCCTCGCCGGGCGGGAACACCAGCACGAAAGCACTGAGGTCGGTCGTGGAGGACAGGTCAAGTCCGCCATAGCATTCGCGCCCTTCCAGTTCTTCCGGATCGACGGGAAACGCGCAGGCGTCCCATTTGTCCATCGGCATCCAGCGAATTGCCTGTTTTACCCATTGGTTCAGACGCAGCTGCCGGAAAGCGTTCTCTTCGGCAGGATTCTGTTTTGCAGACTCACAGGCCGCTTTGACCTTGTCAATTCCAATGGTGATACCCAGCGACGGATTGGCTTTCTTCCACACCTTCGGATCCGTCCAATCCTCGTCGAGCGTTGCGCCATAGATCACCGGATAGAAAGTCGGATCGTGTTTCCGGCCTTCGAGGATGTCCAGAGCCTTCTGGTGCAGCTCGTAGCATATCGTATTGGTGTCGTTTCCGGCTGTGGTGATGATGAAATGCAACGGATTTTTTCGTGCATCAGACGTGCCGACAGTCATCATCTCGAAGAACTTTCTGTCCTTCTGTACCCATAGCTCATCAAAGATCAGCGCGGAAACGTTGATGCCGGACTTGCCCGCGACATCCGCAGACACTGCCTTATACCGGCTGTTCGTCATTTCAAAGTTGATGCTTTTGGTGCTGGGACGGATATTGCAGCGCTTTTCCAGCGCCGGACACAGCCGTACCATATCGCACGCGACATCAAAAACGAGCGAAGCCTGATCGCGGTCAGCGGCGCAGCCGTAAACTTCCGCACGCTGTTCGCCGTCCGCGCAAAGCATATACAACGCGACAGCGGCGGCAAGCTCGCTCTTTCCACATTTCTTGGGCACCTCGATGTATGCCGTGGTGAACTGACGGTATCCATCCGGCTTGAGCGTCCCGAAGATGTCTCGGATGATTTTCTCCTGCCAGTCGATCAGTTCAAACGGCTGCTTATAGAATTCGCCCTTGGTATGTTTCAGTTGTTCGATGAAAGCCACCACGAAGTCGGCAGCGTCTTTGTCGTAATGCGACGTTTTCAGCATGAACGGGCTGGGCGTATACTTTTTCAGTTTGCGCATTCGTGGCTCCTTTCGTTGTAATGAAAAAAGCGCCTTTCGGCGCTCTGGTGGCTGGTGCTCAGCCGCGTGCGACTTCTGTCACCCAGCCAACCGTGCGGTGTGCGATGCCGGTGGCTTTTTCCGTAGCCCAGCCGTCTTCGTCAACCATGTGGACGTGCTTGCCGACCTTGATGAAGCGGAACTCTTCCCAGCCGGGCAGGTTGGTGCGCAGCACCTTCGCCTTGCGGCTTTCGCCGTCGTAGCTCTTGCCGTCCCAGCCTTGAAAAGTGAACTCGATGCTTTCCTTCGTCTTGGTGAAGAGGCGCTCGAAGTCTTCGCGGGAAATGGTCACGTCCCAAGCGCGGTCGAAGTGCAGGGTTTCGGCGAGGGCATCGCGGAAGGTGAAGCTGTTCTTGTTGGTGTTCGTCATGGTGGTTTTCCTCCGTTCTTTTTGTTGTGTACATGATCGCTCTGATCTGCACATATAGCAAGATAACGGTTGGATAACTCTGCCATGACGACCGAAAGCGCCTTCCGGCGCTCGGTCTGGGCTTGTTCAGAACTGCTTGATGGTGACGTTGTCGTCCGCGTCGAAGCGGACGGTGTAGCGGGTTTCGTGCCCGTTCCTGTCCTTCGTGATCACCCTGATGTCGCCCTCGAATGCGCGGTACATCCGGTCGATGTGCTCGCCTTCGGGCAGCTGGCTGCGAATCTGTTTGATTTGCTTTTCCGTCATGGTTGCGTCCTCCTTATCCGAAAATGGTCATCAGGTAGTCCAGCACCTTGATGGTGCCCTTGTCCTGCGCGTCGATGTCCAAGCCCCTGTCGTAGTTGAAGGTGATGTTGCCCTTGGCGTCCTTGACCATCAGCTTGGAAATCCTGCTACCGTTCCATCCGAACTCGGCGCTGGGCTCGTCGTAGTGCTTCACCCAGAAGCGGTAGCCCTTGTATTCGCCCTTTTCCCAGTCTCCGTTGGCGTATCCGAATGCGTTCTTCTTCATGGTGTTGTCCTCCTCGTTTTTTGTTGTGTACATGATCGCTCTGATCTGCACATATAGCAAGATAACGGTAGGATAACTCTCCATAACGAGCAGAAGCGCCCGTGTGGGCGCTGGTGCCCGCTGGCATTATCGCCAGCGTCCGTCGAAGGTCTCGCCGTCCGGATAGCCTTCCGCGTCGTAGTAGTTGACGCGCACCCATCCGTTCGACTGGTAGGTGCTGATTACGATGCCGTCGTGGCTGATGCTGACCATGACCGTTTCGCCGTCTTCGTTCTTTCCGGAGTACGCCATTTCAGAATCCCCGTAGCGCTGCATGAGCGTTTGGCGTCCAGCGCTGGTCGTGAATAGCTGCCTGTCACTGTCGGGGATGCTTTTCAGTAGCTCGCGCCGTTTCTCTTCGGAGAATCCGGCAGCTTCCAGCGCTTCGCGGATTCCGCATTCGGGGCAAATGTCGGTCTGGTTGTCCTTGCGGGAAAGCGCCGGATGTCCGGCGTAGGGTTTTCCGCAGATCGGGCAAATCGGCAGCTTCCGGAAGCTATCGACACCGGGCACGCAGCCCAGCGAGCTTCCGTTCTGCCACGCAATGTGGACGGTTCCGATATCGTCCACCGCGATGACTTTTCCGAGGGTGCCCGCAGGAGGAGCGAAAACGTCCTCCATGCGAATGAGCTCGACTGCCGTTCCGGCAGGATAGCGCTCACGGAGCGCCTGAATGGCTTCCTTGCTGGGAGTACGCATCATGCGCTCACCTCCGTTTCTGCGCCAGTCGTGGGCGAAGTCTGGGACGAAGGTCGCCTCCCTGGCTTGGGTGCGCCGTTTCGGAAGGCGCTGGAGCCTTCCAGCTTTTCCAGCAGGATTTTGCGGTAGCGCTTGAAGCCGTCGCCGATGAAGCCCAGCCGGAGCAGGAAGCAGCGGAATGCGTACTTCTCGTTGTCCGTTTCCTTGTCCTTCGCAGTGATGCGCTTGCTGTTCTTCGCCATCGCGCAAAGCTGAACGATAAGATTCATGTATGCCTGCGCGTGGTCGGCGTCGATCTCGCCGTGGAACCAGGGGAAGCTCACGCGGTCTTCCGTGACCTGCACCGGCAGGAGCTCAACGCCCAGCGCTTTCGTCAGGAGTGTCCGCTTGCTGGCAATCAGGTCGTGCAGCCGGTTCAGGCTGGCAGCGTCGAAGCCGTCCATCGGTAGGCTGACCACCAAGTCCGTGATGGGCTCGTCGTCTTCCGGAGCTTCGTCAGTGGTTTCGGGTTCGTTGGGCTGTTCGGGTTCTTCAGGCTGCTTGGGTTCCGGCTTGCTGACCGCTTCCGGCTCGTAGCCGCGCTCCATAAGGGCTTCGATCAGCATCTCGACTTCGTCCGAATCCATCATGTCGTCGAAGGTAACGTCGCCGTCGCGGCTGACCGTGTAGTCGCCAACTTCGTAGGCGTAGGAAGGGGTTCCGAGGTAGCGCGGTTTGCATTCAAGCAGCTCCGCCATCGTGTAGACCAGATGCTTTCTGGCTTCTCCGGAAAGGTGATAATGGAATGTCATGGGTTCAACCTCCTTTAATTTGGGAGGTTGGATTGCCTTTGGCAATCCAAGTCGCCTTTGGCGACCGAGGCAGTCAAATCAAAGATTTGAGTGCCTCGCCTGTGAACACATGATCGCTCTGTTCTGCACATATAGCAAGATAACTGTGTGATAAGCCGTCAGAAGCGCAGGTCGAAGTAACGACCGGCTTCCGGAAAGAGACGCTCGAAATCTGTGAGATAGCGGAGCGCCGTGGCATTACCCGGCATCTGCGCGTATTCCCGCAGTGTCTTCTTTTTGAAGAAGCTGGGCTGATTACACCAGCGGGCGATGGTAATGTACACGCCGCGATACGGACTGTCTTCATAGCGCTCGAAGCGCATGACATATGGAAGACAACGGTTGCGCATCAGGATTTCAATGCGCTGAAGCAGGTCGAAGATGTCCTGCCTCCAAAACCCAGCATCCCAGCGGGCGCTGCGGTCGTAGCCGGTGAAGCAGTAGAACTTGAACACGGCATCCGAGTATTTCCGCGCGAGCTGTATCTTCCGTTCGATGACCTTCGCGTCGTCCAGATTGTCGAAGGCGAAAATATAATCGCCGTCGTATTTTCCGGAGAACAGCGCGGCGCACTTGTCGTCCGTCAGCAGTCGCTCATCCAGTCCCTGTTTGAACTGGAATGGTCTACCGGTTGCTTTGACTTCCTCCAAAATCCGCTGCCAGTCTGCGCAGCCGAAAAAGTTGTCGTCGAGGAAGCAGAGCTTCGGACGATCTGGATCAAAGAACTCGGAAAGCGGACTGTGGATCCGGACGCGATCATAGTTCCGGTTGACGCAGAATGTGCATTTCCGGAAGCATCCCCGCGTGAGGAAGCCAATGGAATAATCCGTGTAGTATTTGTATTCCGCATGCTTTCCACCAGCGGTGAGCTGCGCAGCAACCCAATCATCATATAGATGGTAGTCAGGAATGTAGTGCTCGACCTCTTCCGGCAGCGGCGTGGCTTTATCATAGAAGAAACCGGTGCCGCCGTAGGAGACGTTGTCCTTCATCAAAGTGCTCACGGGAACCTTTGTACTTGTGAACACAGCGGAGATATACACGCGGTCGAAACCGTCCAGCCCGTCATAGTCGAGCTTCAGGACGACATCGTCGCCGCGTTCCTTATGGAAACCGGAGAGCTTCATGCACGCCAGATTCGGAAAACGATGCCGTTTTCGGGAGATCAGGTCTGCATCGATGACAGCGATTCTCATGGCGCAGTTACCTCTGCGATGCGTCGCTCCGCCATTGCGCAGTAGTCGGCGCTGATGTCAAAACCGATATAGCTCCGACCATTGGCGAGTGCCATCTTCGCCGTCGTGCCGCTGCCCATGAACGGATCCAGTACGACATCGCCCGAGTTCGACCATGAAAGAATGTGGTCGCCAGCGAGCTCTTCCGGAAAGGTTGCCGGATGGTCTTCGTAACCGCGACTGCGGGGATAGTACCACCAGTTATTCCGTTTGGAGAACTCCGGCACAATACGTGTCTTTCCGTTTTCATCATTGGTGACGCCATCGGCGAAGCGGCGACCGTGACCGGTCTTCTTCGCGCCGACGTGGCTGTTCTTATGATCGCGGATCAGATTGACAGCTTTCGGCTTACCCTTGCTGAACACGAACATGTACTCCGTATTCTGCATGTAGCAGTAGATGCTGCCGAAACCGCCGCCGCCCGTCTTCACCCAGATCATGGTGTCGTGAATATTAAAACCGGCCTCTTGAAATCCGATGGCTTGTCGGAAGGAGGAGCCGGTTTCGCTGCCCTTGACTGTCGCATCCGAGACCACCCAGACGACCACGCCACCCGGTTTCGTCACGCGGAATAGCTCCCGCGCAATTGCCGGAAAATCGAATGCGTAGCCGTGGTAGTTCCGGAGATTGTCATACGGCGGTGATGTGACCGTCAGGTCGATGCTGTCGTCCGGAAGCTGCTTCATGCCTTCGACGCAGTCCATGTTGTAGATATGGTTGAGCTCAAGCATCGCCGTGATCATGCTGATTCCTCCAAAAGAAATGCTCTGCAGACAGATAGTTCTGCAAAGCGTTTACATTTTTCGAGGACTTGTCTTCGAATCCAATCGGGAGCCAGAGGAACGTCGTTATATCGTCCGTACTCGCCAAACATGCACTCCATTCCGACATTTCGAGCTTGCACCGCTTCTTGGAATGTACCATAATAACCAAGGTGGATTTCCTGCTGTCCAATCTTTATTCGTGCACGATATTTCTTGCGCGGAGCGTACCAACTGACACCACTGACACCGGATGTGTTGTTTCGCTGCACTGGCTGATTGATCTGGTTCTGCTGGTGGGTGCAATAGCGGATGTTGGAGCGCCGATTATCAAATGTATCGAGATTGATGTGATCAATTTCGTATCCGTTTTTGTGAGGAAAGAGCAAGTTGTGAAGGGAATTCCCGTATCTATCCGTCAAATAGACTTGTTCTTTTCCCTTGCTATTCTTCCCGCATACATAGAGATTCACATCGATAATGTCTGGAACCATATCAGCATCAACCATAAAGTATCTGCCATTAGGAAGAAACCCATACGCGGTTTTCCCATCTTCCGAGAAGACATACTTGACATTACTCATCGGCATCCTCCCGAGCGGAAAACTCTTCCATAATCTTCGTATACGGTATCTTCGCACCGCCACGCTCGACGAAGATACCGTCATTAGCATCGCCGACCTGCTGAATGTATCGCTTCACCGCGACATCCACGAACTTCGGCTCGATCTCAACTCCATAACATACACGCCCAAGCTGCTCGCAGGCGATGAGCGTCGACGCGGAGCCGAGGAAACAATCCAGCACGAGTGAATTCGTCTGAGTACATTGCTGGATCAGATATGCGATTAACGGAACGGGCTTGCTGGAAGCATGTCCGAAACCGTCGTCCTTGCTGTTCTTGATGCGCGGGAACTCAAAAACGGTTGTCTGTTTCTGATCACCGTACCAGACGTGCTTTCCATCCTTACGCCAGCCCCAGATGATCGGCTCGTGGATATACTTCCAATCTGTCCGTGTCAGCACCAGCCTGTCTTTTTTCCAGACAAGGCCGGCACCAACTTTGAATCCAGCATCCTCGAAGGCATCGTGGAAGATACGCGATTTCGAGGTCGCATAGAATTCATAGATGCTGGCGTCTTTCGCCATGGCCTCGTGAACATTGGAAAAGACTGCCATGAGGAATTTGTAAGCCTCTTCGTCGTTCAGATCGTCGTTGCGGATCTTTCCGGACGCGCTTTCGAGGTTAACAAAGTACGGCGCGTCTGTACAGACGAGATTGACCTTCACATCACCCAGCAAGGCTTTGAAGGTTTCTGGCAGCGTCGAATCACCGCAGATAACTGTGTGTTTTCCGAGATGCCAGATATCGCCGGTCTTGGAGAAGCAGGGCTTTTCAAGCTCGGCATCGACATCAAAACTATCGTCTTCGCCGGTTTCAGCTTCGCCGAACATACTCTTCATTTCTTTTTCTGAGAAGCCCAGCAGATCCATATCGAAATCGGCTGCTTCCAGATCGGCGATATCAACCTTCAACATATCCTCATCCCATTCGGCGTTGAGCGCGATCTTGTTATCCGCGATGATGTATGCCTTTTTCTCGTTTTCGGTGAGATGGCTTACACGCATACATGGGATCTTCTTAATGCCCAGCTTTTGCAGCGCATAATATCGACCGTGACCGCTGAGAATGGTGTTGTTCTCGTCGATGGTGATTGGCGTCATATAGCCGAAAGCGCGGATAGACGCTGCAATCTGGTCTATCTGCGCTTTCGAATGTGTTCTTGCATTGTTTGCGTAGGGGACGAGTTTATCAAGTTCTATGATGAAATACTCGCCCTGCTTCGGATCGTTATCAATCCGAACGTCTGTATTTTCGTTGCTCATCGGATCAATCCCCATTCTGCGAACTTTTCAAAGCCGCCGATCTTCTCAATGAAATCACGCGCGATCTCCACGATGGCGGCATAAGGCAATCCATCTACGTATTCATCACCGATGGCGCAGTAGATTTCTTCCGTCTTTTGCGTGCGCTGGGCTTTGAGCCATGCGTAAATGTTCACGGACACATCCGCTTTGGAGAGATCTTTTCCATGCAGACCGCCGCCTGTGACGCTGTCGCCCATGTCAGAACCGAGTTTTCGGTTGGTAGCGCCGGTATCGACATCGGTGCCACCCGTCCAATCGCCCAGAGGGTTGACCTTAGCTGTTGGATGATCCTCAAGTATCTTGTCGGCGCTTACATTGCTCTGACAGATGATGAACTCCTGACCATACATGTCATAAATCATCTTTCCGTCATACGGGTATTTCTTGTACAGCTTCTGTACGATCTCCGTCAGCTGCTTCTGTTCGTAGTTGACGGGGACACCTTTGAAGATACCATTGTCGCCGCAGCGCAACTTGGTGAGCTGGTTATTCTGCAGGTGTTCATCCTGCTCGACAATCACGAGATCCACCACCATGTTTTCTCCGGCAATGCGCTTCACGGCGTCACGGATGCGAGAAGCACTGATGTCGAAGGAGCATTCCACGATCACATGGCATACACCATGGCCGATCAGCACCTCCACGGCAACTCGGGGATTGTATCGAAAATCATAGGCAATATCGACAATCGCTCCGGCAATCCTATCCGCGATTTTGTCCGGATGAGAAGGGTTCACTTTTTCAAACATCTTATGTTCCTTTCCGAGCGCGCAGCAGACGCTCCATCATATCGGTTTCCGGATTTGGACCGGAGTAATCTTCAGTGCAGTTTTCCTTGACGATCTGAAAAATCTGCATCCATGCAACATTTGTTTGCTTCATGAAGCTCTGGGACATGCTGACGTATGGACTTTGTATGGGCGTTCCGGTCGTCGGATGTTTACCGAGAAAACCGTACTCCGTGATTGCCTGTTCGCACTGCAGCCAGCGGGCAACGCTCATCGCGTAGTGCTCGATAAGCTGCGGGTTGACCATTCTTTCACAGCCCAGCTTCTTCAGCCATGTCCATGTGCTCCTGAAAACATCAGCGGCGCACAGCTCGGTGCCGTCACGCTGTTTGGCGGAGAGATAGTCTTTGACCGGCGGCATATCAACGCCTTCAAGATCGGCAACGTCCATGCTGTCCGGAATATCGAGCACGCCGAGCTTTCGACCGCCGGGATTACCGGAAGCAAGCTTCTCCGACAGCGCCTTCTTCGGTCGACCGGCACCTGTCCGAGCGCCGCCACGCACAGTCCCGTCCTTAGCCATTCTTTTTCTTCTCCTCGCGCATCACATTTCTGAGCGCTGCATACGCGGTCGGATCAGAATAGCCCGATGCGTTCTGCCACGGCTTATGATCGCTCGCAAGGCTCTGCTCGTAATGCTTACGTCGTCTGTTTTCGCGCTGCTTTTCTCTGTTTCTCATAGTCAGTTCCTCCTTTCAGGGCTATACACTCTTTGAAAACGCGGTTTATTCGCGTGAGAGTCCGCGCCCGCTTTGGGAAAATTTCGATTTTAAGATAGAATGACCCCCACCGGGTTGTCTCACCTTGACAAGTAACGCAAAATGCGTTACAATATGGCTGAGGTGATTATTGTGGAAAAAACCGTTACCATGAATCTTCGCGTCAATCCTACTGTTAAGCAGCAAGCGGAGGATGTTCTTAAGCAGCTGGGCATCCCAATGGCAACTGCCATTGATATGTATCTGCGTCAGATTTCCATGAAGGGCGGCATTCCCTTTGCCGTGACCGTGACAAACGTGCCCGCGCAGATCAACGCAGATGAAATGGACAATCGTACAATTCACGCTGCCATTGCGGAAGGTTTTTCCGATTTGGAAAACGACCGCGTTCAGGATGCGCACAGCGCCTTTGCCGCATTTCGTGAGACGAAGGTCGTCCCCCGAGTACACAAATGAAAAGCTACGCTGTTCGCATCACAGATCATGCGCTGAAGGATATGCAGGATCTCTACGACTACATTTCCGATACGTTGTTCGCGCCGGATGCTGCGATGAATCAATATAGCCGCATCGCCGACGCGATTGAATCGCTCTGTGAATACCCGGAGCGCTATCGACTGTTTGTCAGTGAACCGGAACACTCGCAAGGTATCCGACTTCTGCCGGTCGATCATTACGCTGTTATTTATACTGTTCGTGACGATGTGGTCACGGCGTTGCGTGTATTGTACAGTGCTTCAGACATCATCTCCCGGTTGCGTAGTGACGACTGAGCGGCTATGATGCCACCTGTCACCACGCTGGGCATGGATGCGGGCATGGCATTCCGCGCAAAGTGAGATGAGATTCCCGAAGTCGCTGGTGCCGCCTTCTCGAAGCGGAATGATGTGGTGCACTTGCTCGACGGGCACGGCGCGTCCTTCCTTCAAGCACTCCTCGCACAGGGGATGGGTAGCGACGTAGGCATCACGGATGCGTTTCCACGTCCTGCCGTAGCGCTTGGGCGTTTCCGGATCGCGCTCGTATCGGTTGTAGTTCCGATTGACAGTCTTAGCATGCTCCTCGCAGTAACGTCCTTCCGTTAACTTCGGACAACCCGGGTAAGAGCATGGTCGTTTGGGTTTTCTTGGCATTGGTACCTCCGGATAAACGAAGAGCTCCCGCCGTCTCCGGTGAGAGCTCCTCTTGATTCTTATCTCATGCTACCATTATAGCATCGGGCATAGTCCGGTTTAGTCCACGGCATCGTTTTATGAAAACTTTTTTTCGTAGTCGAACTCTGGATTGATCCAGATGTCCTTGGCACTGCCTGCCATCCATTTGAGCGCCCGTGCAAACTGCTTTCTTATATCAACCGACAGTTCAACTTTGATGCCTCGTTCTTTTGATGCCGTTTGATAAGAAATGATCTCTTCTCGGATATGGTGTTTCGTGAGATACACGTAGTGAATATCACCGTCTCCCAGTTGATACGCAATGTAGTAGCGATCAACCCAGAGCGTACCGGTATCGTTTTCCATCACCAAAGGTAACCCGTATCTGGCACGATACTGTTTTTGTACTCGACCATAATCCACCCAAGAGAGAGCATAACCGTCTGTGACTGTTCGAGCCAAGCAGTAGACACCGAGGCTTGGCAGGCAAGCGTCTTTTACGGGCACAGGCTTCTCCTCGTTGCGAGCACAGTTTCCACCATGCTGAGCGCTGTCTGATGAAGCTCGAACACACGGGAACGGCTGACCTCCAGTTTGCCACAAACATCATCCCAACGATTCATGCAGAGGTAGCGACTCTCCAGCAGTAGACGACATGTCGGATCAGCCACCAATTCGATGACCTGTTTAATGTCTTCCTTGATCGTGATCAGTTCATCGATTTCACGGTTCAGCTCCTGTTCGGCTTCGATGATGCGGAGGATGTTATTCTCCAGAGTGTCGGTCTTCCGGCTGTGTGAGACGTGCTCGCCGCCGTAGCTCATCGACGTTGACGACGCGAGTGATCTCAGTCGCTGTAGTTGCTCGTTCTTGTTGTTGATGCGGGTATCCAGACGATACGCGCGGTTCAGGAATTCCTTTGCTGTCATCACAATCCCTCCCGTCTATGCCGATCAGTTCTTTCAATCGTTTCTGCTGCAGAGCCTTATTCCGACGTTTTTCTTCTCTGGCGATTCTCGCAAACGCTTCACCGGCAGTCGGATCATAGTAGCCTTCGCTATTCCGATAACCTCTACGTCCCACAGGCCCCGCCTCCTTTAGCTTTTGCTTTCACTTCGATGTAGCTGTATAATGCGACACCAATCTCAACCGCCAACGGATGCTGTTCGTGCGCATTGGAGAAAGCGTTGAGTGCGTCGGCAGCTTTTTCCCACCACGATGTTGCTTGCGGATCATCGTTGGCAGGGGGATCATTGAACACGTCGAGATAGTGCATCGCGTCCATGAACACGGCGTTTTCGTTTCTGGTCATTCCGTGCTCACCACCGTAATCGTAATGCCCGGATTGGCTTGGCTCCAGCGCTTGCTGACGATCTCCTTACACACCTGCGCATCGTCTTTCCAGAAACCGGTTCTGGTCATGCAATCTTTCAGCAGCTTCTGCAGATTGTCCGTGTCCGGACGTGTTGTGCGCCATTCGTCTTCTTTATGTGATTTGCTGAGAAACCGCCACTCAACCGTCAACACAAGCGCACCTTCCAACGGTTTCTTCGGCGCATGATTCTGAAGCAGCGCTTCGAACAGCTTTCTTGCATCCTTGAGCTTAGGTGAATCGTAGAACATCGGCTTTCCATGAACAACGGCAACCTTATGCTCTTGCGCGGTGACCGTCGGCGGGATAATTTTCAAATCAAATTTCATACTGACCTCCGTATGTAGGAATTGGTGGGTTTTGAACGGGAGAAGGTTTTGTCACGTCTCCGATGGGGATCAATGGTGTGGCTTGCCACCATTGTCCCCACGGTGACGACGTTAGTCGGAACATCGACTATATATAGCCATCTCCTGCCGTACGGGAGAAGAGAATTTTACTCATTTCCCGTTTCGCCGTTTTCTGCGGTTCGAGAGCGAGTAATGATGCCGCGCGTGTTGTGAAATTCGTCGGAAAACTCCTTCACATACTTGCGGATCGTCTTCTCATCGACGCCCATATACTCGGCGATATCCTGTACGCGGCACACGCCGTTTTCTACGCAAACGTTGAATCCTGTGTCAAGCGTCTGCCAGCGTTCTTCGCGTGTCGTTCGATTCGGGCTCTTCGACAGATTCGCTTCCGAGCTGCCCTCAGAGGGTGCCTTTGTCAGTTCTCCCGAATTATCGATGACATGAATCGGATATCGGAACCAGAAGTTCACCGGCTTGATATTTGCGAATTCACGCAGACTCGATTCCATACGCCAGCCGGTCGACCCCGCATCGCACACGTTGTTTTCGAGATCGTCGGAAAGCACGAGCTGAATCATGTCCAGCTGTGCATCGGGATCACGGGCGAACACGCCGGAACCGGAGGCTCTGTCCATTGCTCGCTTTGCGCCTTGCGCACCCTTGGAGTGATGATGGCAGTAAATCGTTGAACAGCCTGTCTCATCGCAGATGCGGTCAAACTGATTACAGAATGCGCCCATATCGCTCGCATTGTTTTCATCGCCGGTGATGACTTTGTAAATCGGATCGATAATGACCGCCTCGAAGCCCTGATTGGCAATACGGCGTATCAGTTTCGGCACGAGCTCATTCAGCGGAATCGCGTGACCGCGCAAGTTCCATATTGCGATATTCTCCATGTTCCTCATGGGGATACCCAGAGCTTCATAGATTTTCAGGAATCGATTGATGCAGCTCGCCGGATCGATTTCCAGATTGACATATAGGACTTTGCCTTGACGACACTTGAATCCGAGCCAAGATTGTCCTTCTGCAAGCGCGATACAAAGTTCCATCAGCAGAAACGACTTTCCGGCTTTGCTGCTGCCGGAGATCAGCATCTTATGTCCGCGCCGGAGGATGCCCTCGATGAGTTCTTCCGGAAGTGCCGGAGGCGCATTTCTGTAATCGGCGAGCGAAACCATCGAAGGAAGGACATCTTCCAATCCTTCAGCGAAATCGAGCCATTCGAGCCATGAACTGCGACCGATGTTCGTTGCCACCAGATACTGTCGATTCCCGCAGCGTGTTACGCCGGGCAAACGCGAAAGGCGACTGGGATTGCGATTCTGACGGTCGATCTTCATGCCGTGCCCCTGAAGAAACGCATACAGCTTATCCACGCGCTTACGGTATTCGTCGTAATCCGGTGCGTCGATATGTACGATGGCGTGCAGCGATTTACCGCCACTGTGCACCAGCGCGACAATCGGCAGTTCCAGTTTCCGGTATAGAGCTTCCTGTTCGGCGATAGTCATTTCATCGGATTCCACGAGGGCGTAGCGGAATGCGACCACGTTTTCGTTGCGCACACCGGTGCCATCCAACGGATTGAACCGTATCCAAGCACCCGCATCCGGCTTCCAGTCGCCGATGGTCGCGCCGAGATCGTCAGGATGGCGTTCGAGTGATTCGATCAGTTCTCCGGCAGTACGGTCAAATGAGCCGCGCCCTGGTTTCCATTCGCCTTCTTCGTCTTGCCTCACATCATTCGTGACATAGCCGATTCGATCATCCGGCTTGAAGACGGCTTTCAGGTATGCCATGAAATCACCAATGGCATCCCACGGCTTCTGCTGCATACGCGGTTTGTAGTAATCGCCGTCATCATTGATGGCATCGTTCCAGCCCATGATGCCGTCCTCACCGTAGGGTGTCCATCCGCGAGCTTTTGCCATCTGAATAATGGTCGCGCCGGTGACAGGATTGGAGTTACCACGGAAAGTCCGCCACTTGCGTTCACATTCACCGTTCTTGTAGCGGGAATCATTCTTCGACCAATCGTCCCATACCGTCCAGTCATAACCCTCCGCATGGAGGGCAAGACCGACATTAAGCCATTCATCGTAATTGAGAGAAGCGACATCAAGGCGCTTCAATGCGGATATGATATTTGCATTCATAATCTATTCTCCTTAAGGTCTATAGGCAGCTGCGTCAAATCCATAAGGAAGCCGCCATCCGTTCGAAGCAAGACGGGATATCATCGCGCTTGCTGTTTCAAAGTGCCATGTTCCGACCTGCCGGAACCCATATCGTTCCAGCAGCCGGATCTGCTTGGGCGTCGATAAGCCCTCATCCTGTCTGCGAATCAGCCGGTCGATGAGCATATGTGCCTTTCCGGCGTTCTCAACCGACGTAGCAAAGATGCCGCGTTTCTCCAGAAACTGCAGCTGTTTCGCGGAAGGCGGCGACATTTCCCAAGCAAATGTAGGTGTGTAGTTCGCCAAATCCTCGGCTGCGATTGAGATCGCGTATTGAATGGGATCGACGAGTTTTCCTTGACGCGCACGCATTTCTGCAAGCTGGCGTGCGAGTGAACGTTCGCGTTCGGCGACAGCATTGCGCTCTGCCTGTTCTTCAGCTTCAATCAAGTCAATGCCTGAACCGTTCTGCGCGACCAGCTCATCAATCTGCTGGGAAATGGCTTCGTCACGACTGATCATGGAAGAAGGGTGGCAAAGATCGTGCCGTTCGGTCATCCATAAGAAATCCAGAAGAAGCAGCTCCGTCTTGCCCGGGGACAGTCGCATGCCGCGTCCGACCATTTGCTGATAAAGGCTGCGAATTTTCGTCGGGCGAAGGACGACTACGCAGTCCACGGACGGACAATCCCAACCCTCGGTTAACAACATCGAATTGCAGAGAACGTCGTAGTGACCATCCTCGAAATTCGCCAGTATTTCTGCGCGATCTTCGCTTTCGCCATGAACTTCCGCAGCACGGATGCCATGCTTCTGCAGCATCAAGCAGAATCGCTTCGAGGTTGAGACAAGCGGCAGGAATACCACGGTTTTGCGCCCTGCGCAGTATCGAACCATCTCTTTTGCGATTTCTTCCAGATAGGGTTCGAGAGCACATCCGATATCGCCAACGGAATAGTCACCGTTTGATATGCTGACATCAGAAATGTTGAGTTCAAGAGGGATCATCTGCGCTTTGATCGGGCAGAGATATCCTTCATTGATCGCCTGCCGCATGGAGTATTCATAAGCTTTACTGTCGTAATATTGACCGAGATTTCGCTGATCGCCGCGATCCGGGGTAGCCGTTACACCGACAACATTCGCGTCGGGGAAATACTCAAGCACACGCTTATAGCTGTCCGACAGGCTATGATGTGCCTCGTCAACGACGATAGTTCCGAAGTAATCGCGCGGGAAACGCATGAGCCTGCGCGGTTGACAAAGCGTCTGCACCGAGCCGACTGTGACCGGAAAGAGACTGCCCAGACATGTGCTGTCCGCTTTTTCCAGCGCACTTTCGATGCCGCATACTTTACGCAGCTTGTCGGCTGCCTGATCGAGCAATTCGCCACGATGTGCCATGATAAGAGCACGGTCACCATTGCGTACCTGATGTTCAACAACGGAGGAGAAGACAACCGTCTTGCCCGTACCCGTAGGCAAAACAAGAAGCGTGCGCTTCCGGCCTTGCTCCCATTCGGAAAGAACAGCGTCCCTCGCTTCGGTCTGATAAGGACGAAGTTCAATCATCAGAACTGACCGCCTTTCCATCCGATCTGCGTCTGTGCAAACGTCTGCTGGCGAGGCGGTTCCTGCTGCGCGGTCTGGCGTTCAGCTTCGCGCACCCAGTCGGGCGTATTGTCTTCAAAGAACTTCGGATCATAATCGAAGAAGCGCTCGACATCGTTCGCCTCGCGGTCATTGCCGTTCTTATCCTTATAGGGACGCGGCTTGAAATGTGCGCGACCGACAGAGCCGATCACCTTATTCCAATCCATGACAAGGCGTTCGCCAGACTTCTTCTGACCGATGGCACGGAAGAAGCTGCTGATTCGCCATTCCAGCGTTCTGTAGAGAATGAGGTCGACACGCGTAGTCGCAGTTCCTTCCGGAACATCTACGGTGAGCGTCAGTACAGCCTTGTTGCAGGCAGGGATCTTTGCGCTGCCGGGGAAGCGAGAACGTTCGAAGTTCATCACGGTGAAGTTATAATCGCCTTCGGGCAGGATGACGAATTCCTGACCGTCGCTTTCGATGGCATCGTTCCAATCGAGGAACATGTTCTGATTGTTATAGTTTTCCATACGTTACCTCCTCAAAACGGCATGTGTTCGGGTGTGTCCATGATGACCTGACTGATCTTGTCCCAGTGCGGGAAGATCCAGCTGGTGATGAAATCTTCGGGGTATTCAGCAATCGGCGTTTCCAGCGGGAAGTGTCCCTTCGCTGCGACCACCTTGCGGAGATCCTCTTCGGTGAAGTTGGCATCTGCCAGCTTCTTCTGCAGCATTTCAAGCAAAGACATCTGTTCCGGTACACCTCCGAAAATCGGTGCGATGCTGTTGTAGCAGAGCTCCATTTCTTCGGGCAGGTTATGACGGTTCTTGGCGTCCCAAACTGGACTGTGCGAAGTGTAAATGACGCGCTTGCCGCCATGGGCTTTTGCTTTGTCCATTTCGCTCTTGCCCTGAATGACCATCGTCTTGTAATTCAGGAAGAGGAGCGCATCCGGCCATTCTTTGATAAGCGGAGAGACCTGCTTGCTGAGCTTCAGTTCCCAACGGTCGAAAGCGCCCTGTTCGTCCGGAAGCTCCATCTTCCGCATCTTCGCATGGGCGATGAATACGACATTCACGCCAACGGCGATCAGCTTGTCGCACGCGGTGAGCAAGCGGGCATATTCCTCAGCGAGGTACTGATAACCCTTTCCATAGCCGAAATCTTCAAGTCCGGCCTTCTTGAACTTGTTGCAGATGTGGTCGATGCACATTGCCTCGGCTTTGTCTGCAGTATCGATGACGACCGTTTTGCAGATGCCCGCTGACTGAACGATCTCGTCAATGAGCGAGAGCAGCGAGTCCCACGTACCGGGATTTGCAATGCGGCGTACATCGAGATGCGTCGAGCCGTCCTCCAAGTCGATTACGATAGGATCCGGCATGGACGCGGAAAGTGTGGTTTTGCCGATACCTTCGGAACCGTACAGAACGACGCGCTGTGCGCGGGAGACTTTCCCGCTGGTGATGTTAAGTGCCATTTCGTGGCCTCCTTCTTATTTCAGGCTGCAGGAACGTTCCTGTAAAAGTGTGAGTCCGGGGATCTTCGCGCCTTCTTTCAGAAGTGCGCGTACCATTGTCTTGTCCACTTCAGGATCGTGGACGCGGATGCAATCCTGCCGCTTGTGCCGTCTGAGCCAGTTGACTGCCTTTGTAAGATTGGTGACATTTACCTTTGTTGTTGCGCGATAGCGGACGCTGGCAACACCACAGTCGGTCGTTTCGCCGTTGCATTCGCGGTCAAGAATGTGCATAAGCCGTTCTTCCTGATGTTCGAGCTTGCAGCGCCGGTCACGCAGTCGCTGTTCTTCCGTTTTGAGCGCATTCTGTTCTGCTCGGCTGTTAAGTACCAACTTGGCGAGGTATTCCATCACGCGCGAGCGCTCCATCTGGAGTGCATGAAGCTCTTCGATCAGCTCTTCTTCGTTGTCTGGAATCTCGCCGGTTTCAGGATCAGGTTCCAGCAGCCAGAACAGCCGCTGGATTTCATCGTTCAGTTCATACAACTTCATCGTCGTTGCCTCCATCTGAGATCTCGTGGATTGCCAACTCCTGAACACTATCGCCGGGCGCGATAATCATGAGCTGGTGCTTGCTTCCGAACAGGAAGCGGAGAAACCGTTCGCGGATCGAGACACATTTGCAGGCGACAATCCCGCCGACCTGTGGCTGCTTCGATACCGAAATCTTCAAACTATGCTGCATTATCAGCACCTCCTTCCCGGGAGAATTTTTATCGTTCCCAACCTTTAGCCGCGGGAGGATATGTAAGTTGAGGATTCTGGAAAAAGTTTTTTAAAGTTTTTTTCAGCTGTTTCGAGACGATGTGTAATCGCGCCGACGGTTACGCCTTCTTGAAGTGCAATATCGGTAACACGCACGCGATCCAGATGAACCGCGATCAGGAGTTCAGCCTGCTTTGGCTTGAGCGCTGAGCGGATTACAGCACAGACATCGTCATAGTTTTCGGTAAGCTCTTTCATCAACTGCGCTGCCGTATCGGGGAACTCTTCGATGGTATTGGTAGGTGGTGTGTATGTATCATCGGCTGCAAGGTATACGCCACGCTTGCCGTCCAGCCTTGGCGCATGAACCGTAGGAGAGGAGTGTCGATTGTGCCTGTGCCAATTGTTGTAGTCGGGTCTGTTGAGTTCCTCGTCGAGGATTTCCTGCGCGGTGCGCGGAACGATAGTCGAAGGATCGTCGGCTTTATTCCGGCGCTTCTGATAATCGGTTTCAATCATGACCGTGCACTCTTCGTCCGGGACCTCCAATGTGGTGACCTTGTCTTCATAGCGAATCCGTAGTTTCATAAAAAACCTCCGTTCTGAATCGTGATCGAACGGAGATTTCAAATATGGCTGCTAAACAGGTCTACCGAATAAACCCCAGCCCCTTCTGGATTATCTCCGTTCAGGGACTGCAGCAGCCGTCCAAAGCTGACGCAGTGGAATATGGTATCCGTATCAGAAGCGTGGACAACCTGCCGTCGCAAGCATCACTGCTGATCCGGGATGTGGAGCCAACCCACGTTTGTCTGGCACTCCTGCAGCGACAAAAAACGGCCGGATTGTTCTAGCCACTGTGGGCTCGAACCAATCCAGGCCGTCATGCAGCTCTGCGGATTAGGTTTTAGATATTTGCGCTGTAAGAACGCTGAATTTTGAAGTGAAGATTGTCGATCCGGGTTACGCTTGTTACCTGACCTTGCCGCTCTATCGTGAAGGTTTCGCCCAATGCAAGGTGGGTTTTCGTTTTACACCCCTTGTAGGATGCCTCAACATACCACGTATCTGTTTCGAGCTTGAAAGCAAGCCTTCCCTGACTATCGCAGATGTCCATTACGCAGTGTCCTCCTTTCTGAATTTGTCCATCGGCATCACCTCCATGTATAGCGTTTTGTTACTTTGCCCGATGAGTTCTCAACTCTTGAAATCAGCCGGGTTGAACCCGCAACGCGAAGGAGTTGAACTCTTTGGTTCAACACGTATTATAGCAGACAGCGGGATGTGTGTCAAGATATTTTTGAACTTTTAGAACATTAATATACAAAAAGGTATTGCTAAAGAGTTCAACTAATGTTATAATAAAATCATATAAAATTAGGAGTGAAAACCCATGACACTAGGTGAATTCATCAAGGCACGGAGGGCTGAATTAGGTATGAGCCGAAATCAACTCGGTATCAAAGCTCAAATCAGCCATACTGAAGTGCATCGAATCGAAACCGGCGAGCGACGTCAGCCATCCCTTAAGGTGCTATGTGCGCTTGCGGATGCACTTGGAACCCCGCAGGAAGAGTTTCTAAAGATTGCCGGTTACGCACCTTCCGATGACGTATCGGCGATTGAACGTGCTTTCCCCGGGCTCAAAACTGAAAAGCAGCGTGAAACTGTCGGCAAGATCGTCGATGGTCTGTCCAGAAACTCGCAGCTGAAGGATGAGGATCTTGACGACCTTTATCGTCAAGTGGAGATGTTTTTGACCTATGCCAGCAAGAAGGGAACTACCTAAAAAACCTCGCTTTCAGTATGTAACCGAACGCGCATATGCAGTGTTGCTTGATCTGGGCATCGATCATTTTCCCATTTCGCCATGGAAAATCATTGAGCAATTCTCAGACCGGATCAGGTGCCTGTCTTGGAGTGATGGCCGAAGCGTACTGAATACGGATGATCCCTTTCATCTGCATAAAATCGGCGCAGAAGCGCGGACTCTCCGCATCCGCAACACTGGAATATACATGATCGTATATGATGATGTTCGCGTCACCAATAAGGATCGAATCCTCTGGACAATCATGCACGAACTCGGTCATGTTTTCTGTAAGCATCTCGATAACTTTGATGCGACTGCATTGGATCGAGGGGGCTTGACAGACGATGAAAACGGAGTTCTTGAGGTTGAAGCGCATTTCTTTGCATCAGAGATGTACGCGCCAAGTGCTGTATTCAGTCGATTCACGGGTGTTACACCCGAGGAGATTCAGTTGCTATGCGGTATCTCCGGACAGGCAGCGCGAAAAATACATAAGCGTCTCTATGTGGACGAATCGCATGTGGGCACGCGGATGGATGAAAAAGTGTTCCGCAATTTCACTGCTTCGCTGACACATCATCTCGGCGAAATGATGTATGCGGGTATCGTTCGTATTTGGGGCAAACCGAACTACACGAAATATCTGAAGTATTGCCGTAAGTGTCATCGATGCAGATCGTTCAACATGGATCCAAATGCGAAGCATTGTATATACTGTGGCAACAGTCTTGAGTTCGACAGGCATGAAATGACATTAATAGAGTGGCATAATGCGGAGAAAGCAATGCTATCGGTACCGGGAAAAGACCATTTTTCTTTTCCGGAACGTCACGGCTATAATCCTGAACAGGATAGTGCTCCGGGCATCAGCTATTGCCCAATCTGCATGAATGAGGAGTTTTCGCCAGACGCCAAATTCTGCAGAGTATGTGGGCACCCGTTATATAACGTCTGCCTCGAAGAGCGGAAACTGCTGAAATGCGATGCGCATTATTGCCCCGACTGTGGCAGCGAGACCAGCTTCCATCGTGGATATCAACTTGTCGAAGAGCGACTGAAGCGGTTTCAAAATGAGCGCCAGCTCTGCCACTTTGAGGATGACTGGCTGGAATATCCGTATTGGGATTTTGTGCAGATGTGCATAAGCTCAAAAGGCAACCTTGCGTTGAGAAGCGCGCTTCTCTATTCGCGTGCTTTCGTGGACGATAGCGACGGAATCATTGTATATGTCTTATCGGAAAAGGCAGCGACAATCGTGCGGGATAATCAGCAGTTGATACTGCAGAAAGCAAATAAAAACGACACTGTGAAACACGGATCTTTGGAGGTTTACGTCGTAAATGCTGTATAACGAACAGATTCAGATGGATGAGAGCATGCGTCTTGTGGTATGCCCTCGTTGTGAAAATGAACAATTCAGTAAGTTAGCGAAATATTGCCGCATATGCGGCTTGCCACTATATAACTACTGTACTGATGAGCATTGCGAGGAAAATAATCCAGCAAACGCACGTTTCTGCGAAACTTGCGGTTCGCCCACGATTTTCAATACCCTCAATATTCTCCGCCCGTATAACGAAGTCAATCCGTCCGTGTCTGCACCGGAGGTTACGCCGACTCAGGAAGATTCTTTTGATGTACCGGATGACGAACTGCCCTTCTGAGATTGGTGAAGAATATGGGGAAAATATATCGGGATGACAGGGCTATTTCATCTAACCTCAAAAACGAAGTTTGCCCGTACTGCAAAAATGATCTAGGCTGGATCGATGACGAGGTCTGTGAGATTTGCCACCATCATATTGTGAATCGTTGCACGATATGCAATCACAAGAATCCAAATAACGCAAGGTATTGCGAACAATGCGGTGCAGAGACTTTCTTCCTGAAGGAAAAGTTGTTGTTCGCTTTTGATACAACCACATCATCGGAAGAAATCAAACGCATCAAAAGATTCAGACGTGAATTCTATAAAGACAGAGATGCTCAACGTATCGGTCAATTCGGCCATATAGATATATTCGCAGGTGAGCTCAAGGATCGGGATGATTTAGAAAACCCAATGGTAATGGACTGGCTGTGGCATGACGATTAATTGAACCTATTGCGAGCCGACAGAGATTCTGTCCTTCCCACAGAATATCAAGGAACGATTACTATGATTGACTACGCACCCGGTATGCGTACCATCATTCGAGATGAAGAATGGATGGTCAAAAAAATAGAAATCAACAACCTTGGCAACAAGACTTTGCATTGTATAGGCATTTCGCCTCTTGTAAAAGACAGAGAAGCTATTTTCCTTTCGGATTTGGAGAATATCCAGATTGTCAATCCTGCTGATGTGAAGTTGATTCCGGACAGTTCGCCGTTCTATAAGCAGTCACTTTGGTATTCGTCTGTTCTTTGAGGTAAAGGGCTAATGGTTGACCACGAGAGAGGTATCAATAATGAAGAGAATTGCTATACTTATTTCTGCTGAGCAATATCTACCATCAATATCATTTCCGGAAGGATCAATAGATCTTCCGGGAGGCATGTATGATATACGGGCTCTTTCATTGCGTTTTTCACAGCTGGGGTTTTCTGTTCAAGAACTCAGGAATGCAACCAAAGAAGCTATTATATCCTCCATAAATAACACTTCTGACAGTCTGATTAATGATTCCATCTGCATTGTGTATTTTACTGGTCATGGTGGGCACTACATGGGGAATAACTATATATACCCGGTAGATTTTCCTTCAGAATATGATATAAAGAAGAATCTGCCTGATGCAGCAATTGATATTAGAAATATAATTTCTCAGTTTCACAATCATGGTAAGCTGATTATGATCCTTGATGCTTGCAGGTCAGATTTTGGTGAATCAAAGGGTTACTTTTCAGAGATGGCGTCTGCAGAGAATGTATATATTGCTTATGGCACCATGTTCACTGGCACAGCAAGCGGAGCAAGTAACGGAATGAGCAGGTTTACTGAAGCAATCTGTGATGAAATACTCGCACCGGATATTGATATCGACACTGTTTTCACGCGTGTTCGTCGAAATGTCTTGAGAAAACACGGTGCACAAATACCACAGAGTGTTAACACACTCATATCATCAACTGTATTGAATCCAAGTATCACGACGACAACCAAGGGACAACAAGTGTATGATTTTGTTCAGGAATACGGAGATTACTATGATGATAAATATGGTTATTTTCATGGTGACGATCTCGTATTTATTGATGCAGCTCAAAAATACCAAATGAGCCTTCTTGATGCAATTTGGCAATTCAGAATAATTGATAACCAAGTTTTTCGTGAAAGAGGAGGAAGTGTAATTGAATTAACTGAAGATGAGAGTAAAATAGTATCTTTCATGGCTTTTACTAAGGGGAACAGCTTTTTTCACCATGATGAAGCATATACTTGGTATTATGGTGGAAGACAAATCCGAATGGGCGAAATACCTCCTCTTCCAGAGAGTATGCAACAGAAAATGCCAGAAGAAGGTAAGGCTATTGATGTTCAATTTACTGTAAGGAAAGACACTGAATGGTTATATTTACTGACAAATCTACCCGAGAATTGCGAATTATTCATACTAACAAACACGATGAAATCTGCACAAAAGTGTAGAGTCAGTAATGGAAAACTTAGCATCCCAATGGATGAAAATATTTCTTGGCTATCAATTTCTTCAAATGTGTTTTCAACGGATCAGTTAGGAAAAGGATTGTTGGGTGAAAAAAACCGTAATTTAGTCGGTCAATACGTCCAATATCACCCGATCATTGGGAATAATATCAAGTTCCGTACAGAAATCGCATTATAAGAAAAAGTAGGGGTTGCAAGGGTATGCACAATCCAACGAAACTCCGGCAGGGGTTGCATTGTATCAAAATTGGAGTGCAGAGCCATATCATCTACCAGCTTTTGATACAAAGGCTGGTAGATTTCTTTTACCCCCTGACGGTCAGAAAACCCTTGCGGCAAGGGCTTTCCGGATGTCTTTCGCTAAATGATAGATCGAAAACCGTATATTCCAGACACGCAAACGGGCGTTGGAGGACTTTTCAGCTCTCCTGCGCCCGTTCTTTTTTACCCCCCTGTGGTGCTCAAATGAGTTACGCGAAAAGATAGACCGGATTTTGCCTCATTCGGGAGTTTCGCGGAATTTTAAGGGGTTTCGCGAAAAGATTGAATCAGGGCCTTTTCATCTGCACCAGCGTCTCCTTGAGGTGCATTCCGTCCACCAGTCCAGCGAGGTAGCAACTCCTCCACATGGAGCGTGGCCCCGGAATACTTGAAGCGCTGGGGCGACGAGGTGCTCCGCCCGGCGGGCGCACAGGCGCTCATGGGCGCGGGCGAGTTCATGGCGGGAAGCTGGTGCCGGTTCTGCAAGGCCCGCAATCAATGCCGGGCGCGCGCCGAATCCTTCCTCGAAATGGCGAAGCTGGAGTTCACCCAGCCCGCGCTGCTCTCGGACGAGGAGATCGCCGAGGTGATTGCCAAGGCGGATGAGCTGGCCAAGTGGGCGGCGGACGTGTACGCCTTCGCGCAGGACGAGGCCATCGTCCACGGCAAGCAATGGCCCGGCTTCAAGGTGGTCGAGGGCAAGAGCAGCCGCAAGTATACCTCCGAGGAGGAGGTCGCGCAGGCCGCCGTCGCCGCTGGCTACAAGGACATCTACAAGCGCAGCCTCATCGGGATCACCGAGATGGAGCGCCTCATGGGCAAGGACAGGTTCCGGGAGATTCTTGGGCCGCTGGTGTACAAGCCCAAGGGCAAGCTCACGCTGGTGCCCGAATCGGATAAGCGCGAGGCCGTCAGAAGCAACACCGCACAAGAAGATTTTACGGAGGTTTGATTATGAAGAACAATCCCAACAAGGTCATCATCCCGTGCCGTTTCTCCTACCTGCATTGCTGGGAGCCGGACAGCGTCAACGGCAGCGAACCCAAGTACAGCGTCAGCGCCATCATTTCCAAGAGTGACACGGCCACGATCAGCGCCATCAAGGCGGCGATTGAGAATGCGAAGAAGGACTCCGTGTCCAAGTGGGGCGGCAAGATTCCGCCCAACCTGAAGCTGCCGCTGCGCGACGGCGACATCGACCGCCCGGAGGACGAAGCCTACGCGGGCTGCTACTTCCTCAACGCCAACAGCCGTCAGGCTCCGCAAGTGGTGGACAGAAATGTAAAGCCCATCCTCGACCAGAGCGAGGTGTACTCCGGCTGCTACGGCGCAATCAGCGTCACCTTCTATGGCTATAACTCGAACGGGAACCGTGGCATTGCGGCGGGACTGGGCAACATCCAGAAGCTGCGCGACGGCGAATCCCTCGGCGGCAGGGCCAACGCGGCGGAGGAGTTTGAGTCCGTCGACGACGATGATTTCCTTTCCTGATACGCACAGGGGCGGCGGGCCGCTGCCGCCCCTTCCCCTGATGGGAGGTGAGAACCATGCCCACGCTCAGCATCGATATTGAGACGTTCTCCGAGATCGACCTGCCCAAGTGCGGCGTGTACGCCTACGCGGATCATCCCAGCTTTGAGGTTTTGCTGTTTGCCTACGCCTTCGATGATGAGAAAACACAGATTATCGATCTCAAATGCGGGGAGCCGCTTCCCCGGCGTGTGCTGGACGCACTGACGGATTCCTCTGTCACGAAGACAGCCTTCAACGCGGCCTTCGAGCGCACCTGTCTGTCGAAGTACCTCGGCAAACATCTCTCGGCGGAAGGCTGGCAATGCACCGCCGTGCAGTCCGCCATGCTGGCCCTGCCGCTGTCTCTGGAGGGCGTCGGTCAAGTCCTGAACATCGAACGGAAGAAGCTCAAGGACGGCGAAGAACTGGTGCGGTTCTTCTCGCTACCCTGCAAGCCCACCAAGGCCAACGGCTACCGCACTCGAAATCTTCCGGAGCACGCGCCGGAGAAGTGGCAGCGCTTCAAGGCGTACTGTGTCCGGGACGTGGACGCGGAGCGCGAAATCCGTCAGAAGCTGCGCAACTATCCGATCCCCGCCAGCGAACAGGCGCTGTACCGGCTGGATCAGGAGATCAATGACCGTGGCATCCGGGTCGATCCTGTGTTGGTGAAGCACGCCATTGAATGTGATCTGCGCTACAAGGAACGAGCGACCGCCCGCGCCTATGAGCTGACCGGCCTCTCCAATCCCAACAGCCCAGCACAGATCAAGGAGTGGCTGGCCGGTCACGGCGTGGAGGCGGACACACTGGACAAAAAGGCCGTCAAGGCGCTGATGCCCGACGCGGACGGCGAGGTGCTGGAAGTGTTGAAGCTGCGACTGCTCATGGCCAAGACATCTGTGAAGAAGTATGAGGCCATTCAGCGCTCCGTGTGCTCGGACGGGCGCGTTCATGGGCTATTGCAATTCTATGGGGCCAACCGAACCGGCAGATGGTGCCTGACAGGAGATCATGAAGTGCTGACAGACCATGGTTGGGAACGGTTGGATGTATGGCAGGGAGGCACGATCGCTTGTTGGAATCCAGACGGAGAAGCGGTTTCCTTTCAGTCCGCAAACGCGCTTTGTTTCCCCTACAAAGGGAATGTCTACGCCTATTCCGATAAGCGGATTGACCAGATCAGCACGCCGGATCACCGTATGTATATCCAAAAGCGGTATGGAGATAAATGGTGGGTCTCAACGGTTGAGGAAATGGCACAGTGCCGCCCGATTATCCCCTTTACCGGATACCGGCGTGTATTGGCGGGCATGGAGCAAGCCAATCTGCGTGTATTGGTCATGATTCAGGCGGATGGGCATTACACAGAGGATGGAAGCATCCGCCTGGCTTTCTCCAAGAAGAGAAAGGTCGAACGCTGCAAGGCGTTGCTTCGCGCTGCTGGAATCATATATGCTATCAAGACCTATAACGACCGTACAGTTTTCTCAATACTCTCGAGACATGTTCCTCTCTGGCTGCGCATGTTTCATCACAAAACCTTCGGCACTTGGCTGCTTGATGAAAGTGCGGATGTGTTTTTCGATGAGCTTGTCTATTGGGACGGCTATCGCTCGGCGGTCAACAGCATTCAGTATGTGACCTGCAATCGGAAAAATGCTGATATCGTTCAGGCGTTCGCTCACATTTCTGGTCGAAGTGCGCTCATGAAAGTAAAGCATCGTTCTAACGAGCATCCTCAATGGGGCGATGCCTATGTGCTCGACATCTGGCTCAACCCGGTGAATCGTCACGAGATTCGCAATAAGCCTGAAGCCTGTCACGCCTACACGCATATACGCGCATATAGGGATTTTGGGTACATTGGAACGCTTTGGAACAGCGAGGATGAGGAGTCATGCTTGAAAGCACGATTGAACGGAGGTTGGTGCAGGCCGCCAAAAAGCGCGGCGGCCTTGCCCTCAAATTCGTCAGCCCCGGCACAGATGGTGTGCCCGACCGCATTGTGCTTGTGAAAGGAGGCTGCGACACACATGAATGACGCGATTCAAAACATGCTGCTGGATTTGAAAGTCCGACAGCTGGCCGGTGAGCACATGCCCTGTCCCCGTTGCGGCAGAAATACCATGAAGGATAGGATTTACACCAACGCGCTCAGCCGCCACGCGGACATCTACATTTGCGACGAGTGCGGCACGGCGGAAGCACTACTGTGTATGATGAGCAACCCGCTGCCGCTGGCATGCTGGGCAGCGTTCAGGGAACAGCCGCCTAAATCCGATTTGAAAACGCTGTCCGGCGCGGAGGCGATGGAGCGCGTCCGCGCGGAACAGGTGCCGTTCCTGACAGAGCTGTACGAGCGCTGGCGGGCCGCGCCGCCCGGCGCGGATTTCGAAGCGTTCCGGCGCGAGGTAGTGCGGGAATGTCCGGGCATGACTCGAATGTGGGAGCACCCCTTCGCCGTGGAATATGAGACTGCGACCGGTCGCCTGTTGATTCAGTTCAGCACAGCGGAAGGCAAAACCCGTGTGCAGGGGTTCGTCATTGACAGATAACAGAGCTTGATTTCAAAGCAGTCTGGCAGTTCGCTGGGCTGCTTTTTCGTTGCCCGCAGCCTTGCCCACGTCGCGGCCACGTTTGGCCCACGTCGGCCTCCGTCCCCGTGGCGCGAGGGTTTTCCCGACCGGCGCGCGTGGGCGGCACGTCGGCCCGACAGGGCCTTGATTTCAAAGACCCGCGCAACGAGAAAAACCGCCCCAGCGGAGCGGCAATCCTCGGTTTGCCTTGGCTTTACCTGTATTTGAAAGCCTGGTAGCTGGTGTTGCTGAACAGCAGTCCGCGCTCATTGATGAACGTGCCCACCGTGGCGATGTATCCCGTTCTGTCCATGATGGCCAGCTTCGACTGTGCCAGCTGGCCGATATAATTCAGGAGCCGGGGCCGCGTGAGGTCGCTGGGCGCGTGAATGATTTCGGAGAGGTAGCGCGTGATGAACAGCGCCGTGTCGCTGTACTCGTGGTTGTTCGGGTCGCTGGTCAGCCGGATGATGCCGTTGTGCGCGACGCCGCACTCGCACTCCGCATCCAGCGCTTTCATGTGCGCCAGTTGATTTGAAAGCGGAAACGGATGGGTCATCTCGGGGTTCACCCCGGCCTGCGTGCTGATTCGGAAGTGGTACACGACGCTGTCCTTCGCGGTGAAGTGTTCCGCGCAGATGGCCTCGAGAAAACTCTCGACATCCATGAAACCCTTGTGGATGTGAACCTGTCCGCCTCGGGCGACCATGTATCCCGCGCCGTGCGGGTTATGGGAGAACATGGTCTTGATTTGAGAGACGCTGGGCTGGCGAGTCCTCGCCGGGGATACGCAAATGATGCACATGCTTTTGTCCTCCTGCTTGTGTTTTTCGTGACCGCCCCGTAGGGTGATGGTATTCATCACTCCACGAGGGCGGAAAGTCAACGGGTATCTGTGCCGGGGTGAAACTTTATTTCAGAGCTTCGCCGAGGCCGCTATTCGATTTGGAAGCTGTGTCAGTCGGCCGTCAGGTCGCACATCTTGCTGGAAAGGTCGCCGAGTTGATTCCAAAGCGCCTGCGCCTCCTCGGTTGCAAGTTCCATACAGCTCATCTGGCCCATCAGATTTCCGAGCTTACCCCGGTAGTCGCACAGGGCGCTGTGCAAAAGGTTCATTTCTTCCCGAGTGAGCGAAAGGGTGATTTAGCTGGGATGATGTCTTTACATCATTTGAGCTAAGACATCGGTTTTTGTTGGATAAATTACGGGTAGATTATGAGAACACTGCATCCGAAACAGAGAATGATGATAGTATTGCTGAAGTTTCTCGCTCAGAAATTAACCGGCGGGCGCGTAAGCTGATAGACATGCAGCTTTTACCTGCAGTACAGCAATAGGCATTACAATGTGAAGCGGTAAACGAAAACTGGCACAAGGGGGGTAAAACTTCCCCCTAAGAAGGAAAAACAAATTTCCATAGAGAATTTTACCCCCATAGCTTTAGATGCTTGATTTTCGCCAGATTGTATCAAATCCTATCAAGGGAGCCAGACGCCACCCTTCGGGGTGGCGTTTCCAATTGGTGGGATTCGAAGGGCCGGGGGCGAATGATGCTCCGGTGGAGCGACAGAGCCGGGCCTGAGCGTGGTCCATGAACGGAAGGGCGCTGCGGTCCTGTTCTGTTTTCCATTTCCCTGGATTTCCCAAATGCGACAACGACGGAGAGCATGATCTGTGCTCTCCGCCGTTGTCGTGTTGGTATCAGGGAATTTCCAGATAGCCCCAGCCGTAGCGGTCGTCGAAGCCGGGGGCGCCCATGTCCTGCGCCATCGCCGCGAGGTATCCGGGAATCTGCGTTTTTTCCGTGCCACTCTGAAGGGCGGCGGCGATCAGGCCGGATACGCGGGCGGTGGAATAGGAGGCGCCCTTTTCATCGCCGCAATCGGCGCGGGCGCAGAAATCAACGGCCTCTCCATAGAGGTACCAAAGGCTGGTCTTCGGTGCGCCCTCTTCGTCCAGATCGACGCCTGCGACGCCGATCACCTCATCCCACGCGGCGGGATAGGCGATGGTGCCCAGGCCCGTGGTCAGGCTCAGGTTTCCGGCGCAGGCCACGAGGACGGCGCCCTGCTCGTGGGCATGGAGTATGGCCTCGTGCAGGGCTTCGCTTTCACATGCCAGCGTCCAGCTCATGTTGATGACGTCGGCGCGATAGGTATCCACGGCGGCGTACAGCGCGGCCACAATGGCCTCCTCGTTCATGCTGTCCTGCGCTTCAAAGCACTTGAGCATCACGATATCCGCCTCCGGCGCGCCGTCCCGCACCAGCGAACAGACGCACGTGCCATGGCCGACGGCATCCGTGAGCGTGTCAGAGGCTCCCAGAAAGCTCTCTCCCGCGATGTGACCGTCATTGCAGCCGGAATCCAGGATGCAGACGGTGACCGCCTCTGCGGCGCAGCAGGGCACGCACAGAAGGCATGCCAGTAGAATCAGAATAGCAGGAAGAGCCGAAGCCCTTCCTGCATGGGTCGAAAACCTGTGTTTCATATTGCACTGTTTTCCGGGAAGTCTCAGACCGCTTCTTCCGCAGCCGGCGCTTCCGGAACGGGTTCGGGGGCGGGCTCGGGAGCCGGCTTGGTCGTCGGCTCCTGAGTGGGTTCGGCGGTGGGCTCCGCAGTCGGTGCAGCGGTGGGTTCCGCAGTCGGCTCGGCGGTGGGCTCCGCAGTCGGCTCAGCGGTGGGTTCCGCAGTCGGCTCGGCGGTGGGTTCCGCAGTCGGCTCGGCGGTGGGTTCCGCAGTCGGCTCGGCGGTGGGGGCGACGTAGGGGATCAGTTCAAACAGCGCCTGGCCCCAGGAAACGCTGCCATCCTCCAGCACCGCGCCCACGAACAGCGCGTAGCGTCCGTCTGCGTAGTCCGATACAGCCAGCTTGATGTCCGTATCGGTGGTCTGGTCGATCAGCTCGGGTTCAGCCTTGCCGTCCAGCTTCTGGGTGTATACCAGGTACTTGGAAGCGGGCTTGCTCGCCTCCCACTCGAATTCGACGCTCGTCTGGCCCTCATCGAGCGGTATCATCCATACGCCGCCGGTCGGTTCCATCTCCAGTGTCGGCTCGATCTCGACCACATTGCCGATGGCGCCGGGTTCCGGAACGGGCGTGGGCTCTGCGGTCGGAGTGACGGTGGGCTCCAGGGTCGCATCGATGACGGGTTCCATGGTCGGTTCAACGGTGGGCTCCAGAGTTGCATCAATGACGGGTTCCTCGGTCATCGCTGCGGTGAGCATTGCGCTGCGCAGGGAATACGACGATGCAGAGACAGAGGAGAGCTCTTGGACTCCTCCGTATCCTTCCGCCGGAAGGAGGCCAATCGTCAGTTTCAGGTTGACTGTCGTGCGCATCCAGATGGACCAGTCACCGGTGTCCGGCTTCGCACCGCTTATCCAGAGATCATACACGGCAGCTTTGGTCGTCGGCGCAGCAAAGATTTTTGGCGAAATACCAACGCCATATGTATTCATGCCAGGCCTGTTGGCCGTGCATTTACCATTCTCATCGTAGACCAAGAATCCCGATGAGGTCCCGCATACACCATCCTTGGCAGTATATGCTGCAGCGTAGGAGAAAGCCAAATAGTTGTTGGGATAAGCATCATCTTTACGGTAAAGACAAAGACTTATTGCTTCGCCAGGCGTCCACTCAACCGTACAGTAATATCCAGGGAATGGAATACTATTGGGAACGTAAGGGGCGATCTCCTTCAGGTTCGCACTGATATTCACGGTCACGGTATGCTTGAAGGTCAAGGGAACCTCGACCATCACTTTGGTGTTGTAATTCTCCGTATCCGTAGGCGTAAAGTAGGCATTTGCGGTCGTTTCAGTTTCCTGATGCTTCTTGTTCTCGCTCTCCCAGCTGAGCGTGCCGTCCACAGCCTCACCCGTACTGGGATTGGTCGGCTTGTTCTTCATGGCAGGGGTGAATTCGCTCAGCGGGTTCACCGGGTCGCGGTTTTCGGGGATGAAGATGGCGCCTTCCTTAACGTAGAAGTTGTCCTTGATCTCCGGATCGAAGTAAGGATCTGCGCGGAGGATATCCACGTGGAAGGTCCGGCCCAGCGCTTCGTAGTTTCCCTGGCTCGACTCGGGCAGCACGTACGTGGCATGCACCTCGTAACCGGCGCCGCCCTCGGAAATTGCGCTGGCGTTCAGCTTCTTGTCTACCTTATCCGCATCATCCCATACCCACTTGCCGGACGGGTCCTTGCCGCTGATGTCGGCGATGGTCAGGCCCGAGATCATCTCGTTGGCGCTCGTCTTGTCCGACGTCGTTTCCGAGCTCGATTTCAGCGTCTGGCCGTAGCCCAGCGGCATGACGGAGGCGGTGCCGGAAACCTTCAGCGTCGCCTTGGCGATGGTGAAGCTCAGCGTCTTGGTTTCGCTTTCGTCGCCGTCCGACCACTTGTAGTTCGCGGCATCCTTCAGCTTCAGGACGACGTCATAATCTCCCGCGTTCGTGCCGCCGTTGTTGGTTTCCACGGTGTAGAAGGCGGTATCGGGAACGTTCGGCTTCTGGAGCTGTCCGTTGTAGACCGTGGACGCGATCTCGGGGATCGCCACCGTCTGCTTGTTCACGTTGACCGTCACATCGATGGAGGTGCTGTTGTAGCAGGTCAGGTCGTCCGGCGTGAAGTTCAGCGTGTAGGTGAAGCTGCCCACGGTGTCCAGCAGGGCGTTGGATTCCCAGCTGAACTTGCCCGGCACGCTGTCTTCATATTTCGTGCTGGCCGCCAGATCGAGCGCAATGCTGTTCAGGGTGCTGCCAACCGTGACGTTGTACTCCGTCGTGCCGGCGAGCTTCACGTCCGCGCGGTTGATGGTGAAGCTGCACGTGGCGGGCTGGCTGCAATCGTAGAAGTACGCGCCGTTGTTGGCATACTTGGAAGAAGCAGAATTCTCTCTGAATTCTATGCTGGTACACTTAAACGTGAGCGTGGCAGGGCCAGGCAGGTAGCTATCCTGCTCGAGTTCTTCACCCAGGAAGTTGAAGAAACCACTATAGTGTGTGTCTTTCACGACATCTTCAAAGCGCAGCGCCACAGTGACTTCGCTTCTCTCCAAATCGCGGCCCTTGTAACTGGAATAGCTCTGATGATACTCGATTACCGGAGACACGCGAATCTGCGCCTTCACAATGAGCTCCGTCTCGGCGGTGCTGTAGAGGGAGGCGAAATCGTCGCTGGGCTTGAACACGAGCGTCCTGTATTCGTCGTTGTCCTTGCCCTCGAGCGCGGCGGAAGCGTCCTTCCACTCGAAGGTGCCGGGCACCTCGACGCCATCGGAGTCAGTGGCCTTGCTGTCCGCGGTCACCTTCACAGTGCCGAGCTGCGTGCCCCAGGGGAAGAACTTGCTGTTCAGATCATCCGAATAGTTGAAGAAACTATAGTACGAGCCATCCAGCGCATTCGTGTAGTCGACCTCCGCGTAGAGGGTCACGGGGCGCTTGTTGACCCGCAGGGTGACGGGCTCGCTCTCGCTGGTGACCACGCTCTCGTCATCGGTGAAGGTGGCGGTGACCGTAGCGGTGTAGGTATAGCCCGTGTCATCCTCAACCGTGTCGCCGTTCTGCACAAGCGTCACAGCGAGCTGGCCGCCGAGATAGGTGGCGCAGGTCGCATCGGCAGACAGGATCTCCTCGATGTAGGGCAGGAATGCCGCGACATCGAGGTTCACGATTTCGTTGTCGAAATCGGCCGCTTCCTTCGTGATCGAATCCGGGATGGCCAGCAGCGCCGCCGCGACGATCTTTCCGGCCTCCGTGTCGGTTCTCCAGTTGGCCCGGTAGCTGCGGTCGCCGATGGAGCCGGCGGGGATCACCACATCGATGGTCGGCTCGGTGAGGCCCGTGCCCGTCCAGCCGAGGAAGACGTAACCCTCCGCCGTGGGGTTGTTCAGCGTGATGGCCGCGCTATCCACGGTGTATTCGGTGGGATTGGCGGCGGCCGTATCACCGCGAACCAGATCGTAGGAGATGGTGTACGTGATCACCTGCCAGCTGGCGGTCAGGGTGATGTTGCCGGCGGAACCCGCGGGGATGCGGACCGTGCCGTCGGTGATTTCGATTCCCGTCGCCGTCCAGCCGAGGAACGTGTAGCCCTTGCGGGTGGGTTCGCCAATGACGATCTCGCTGCTTTCAACGTTGTAGAGGCTGGGGTTGGCAGGATCGTTCACGCCGCCGTTCAGCTCGTAGGTGATGACGTAGTCCACGGGCTTCCATCCCGCGTACAGCGTCATGCTGCCTTCGGCAAGATACGTATCGACGTCGATGTAGCTGGCTGCGCTTGCGTCCTGCGTGCGGAACCAGCCGAGGAACTTGTAGTTCTCGCGCTGCGGCGCTTCGGGGATGTGCTCCAGAGCCATGCCCACGTATTCCAGACCCATGGCGTAGGGCTCCGTCTGTTCGCCGTAGTTCAGCTCATAGGTCAGAACGGCGATCTGCTTCCAGCGGGCGTAGAAGGTCACGCCGCCGGTGAGGACGTAGCTCGCCGGGTTCACGCTTTCGCCCGAGAAGTCGGGGGTGAGATACCAGCCGGCGAAATCGTACCCATCATAGTAGGGCAGTTTGTAATCCAGCGCGGTATCGCCCAGCTTATGCGTGGAGTAGGTGTAGCGGGCGTATTCGGTCTCGTCGCCGGGGAAGATCAGGCCGTAGCCGTTGGCCGCCGCCTGGCCCTTCGCGCCGCCGAGATCCACGGTGACATTCACGCGCCAGTCGGCATACAGGGTGACATTGTCGTTGGTCGCCTGGGTGAAGTCATAGGGTTCGCCCTCACAGGCGGCGTTGTCGTACCAGCCCGCGAAGGTCAGGCCGTTGACGTAGGGATCGGACGGCGCCAGGATGGTTTCGCCCTCCAGCACATCGACGATCTGGTAGGTGCCAAGCTCGTCACAGTTGTACATGAAGGTCGCCTGATAGTTGGGGATGCCCTGCAGGGTGACCTTGATGTCGTTGAACGGCATGGTGAAGCTGACCTTGTTGTCCACGAAGGTGTAGCTCAGGCCTGCGGGTTCGGAGGTGAGGCGCAGGCTGGCATAGCCGTCCATCAGCTTGACGGAGAGGACGACCTCGTCGCCGGGCAGGATGGCGGACATCTCCGATGCATCGTGACTCAGGATCTCCCAGGACTCGATGCCTTCCGCCGCTTCGACGGTCAGAGCGCCGGACAGATCGTTCAGGACCAGCGTGACCACGCTTTCGGACTCGCGACCGGTGACCGTCAGGCCGCAGGAGACGGGCGTGCCGCCGTTCAGGCTCAGCATGATCATGCGCTCGGTGCCGTTGAAGGCGGAGCGGTTTGCCGTCAGGCTCCAACGGTGCGCTTCGCCCGCAACGGGTTCGAAGGTCATCTTTTCTCCATCATCTCTGCCGCGAACCGTGAACACGGCGTCGGCGGGCGCTTCGGGCGCTTCGATGATGTAGGTGATCTCGCCGGTGTAGCCCGGGTAGCGGGTGGCGAACAGGTTGAAGGTCAGGTCGTATTCCTTGGTGGTTGCAAAGATATCATAGCGCACGGTGTTGCTTCCGGGCGTCAGATAGCACAAGTTGCTGATGCGCGGAATGCTGTACTGCACGGTGCGATCGACCTGGTTGAGGGTGGGATTGAACCAGGAGAGCGTCGAGACGTCGATGTCGGGATAGCGCTCCTTCACCGTGGCGATCACGGCGCTGAGGTCGATTTCGCCGGTGGCGGTGGGCTCCACGGGGCAACCCAGAACGTGGGTGTTTTCGAAGCTGGTCTCAAACACGGTGGCGTTGTCCCAGTCGGCCGCCTCGATGCCCCAGGAGTGAGAGCACCAGTCATACAGCGTGATGCTCACGTTGACGGTGGTGGTGGCCATCTTGAATTCGCGGTAGAAGGGCAATACCAGCTTCTGGTGCTTGATCAGCTCGGACTTGTTCTTGTTTTCATAGGTCAGCACCACGTCGCACTGGTAGGTTTCCACCTTGTTGGCGGCGGCCAGCATCTCATCCGCATAGAGCGCGCCGAGCCTGCCGTTTACGCCGTCGCCGAGATAGATGATGCTTGCGCGCGGATCATCGGCCGAAACCGCTTCACCGTTGAGGACGATGTTCTCAATTGTCAGCTTCGCGGTGACGTTGCCCTCCTGCAGATTCTCAAACAACAGCTGGTTTTCCGTGCAGGTGGCGGTGAGCATGTCGTAGGTCTTCATGGGGATATATGGCAAGGTATAACTTGTCATGTTATCGGCGTCCGCCATGAGGGAGTCCCACATCTCCATCAGATCGTTGTTCTGCATCACGCCCATGGTCATGCCGCAGGACCAGCTGTACAGCGGCAAGCGTGCACTCCAGACCGTCCAGCTCTTCTCCGCGGCGATCAGGAAGACCTCGACCTCGAGCGTCAGATCGACTTCAGCGTCAATGCCGACCTCCAGGTAGATGGCGCCCGCATAATTGCCTCCGCCCGCCGACAGGGCATAGGAATACAGGAACATGCCCGACAGCTCGATATAGGCATAGATCGTGTTTGTGATGGAGACCGTTACATTCTGAAGCAGCTTGACGTAAAGTGTGGCCGCGATACCCACGCGCACGCCCATCTTGCCGATCAGATAGACCTCGGTGGTCACTTCGCTGGCTACCTTCTCACTGTAGGAGCCGCCCTTGAACTTCAGGAAGTTGTAGTTGAAGCCGAACTTCTGGCCGTACTCGGCCGTGACCGTAACGCCGAAGGTAGCGACGACGGCCGCCTGGCCCACAAGATCGACGTTGGCGCCGATGGTGACGATGCCATAGAAGGTGTACTTGACCTTCAGCAGGGGCACGGAAAACAGATCCTGATACTCCAGGTCCGTCTCGATCAGCTCCTGCATGGTCTCCATCAGCGTGTCGGCTGCCTGCTGATAGTCGTAATCCTCATTTGCCGTACCGTCGGCATTGACGATCTCCCGCAGCGTGGTCAGCGCCCCGTCGAGGTCCATACCATCGCCGGTGGTCGCATCGACCTTCAGGCTCACCGTGGTCTTGGTCTTGAACAGAACGGACATATCCAGCCACAGGAATCCGCCGTCCACATTGATGTCCAGGGTCAGCTGCTCCTCAAAGTACAGATAGGGAGTGAGGGTGGCCAGCAGGCCCTGCGGACCGTACAGGGAAACCGTCACGCCCACGCCAACGCCGGCGGTGACGGTGCTGTCCTTCGCGGTCAGCTTGATGTCCAGCTTGGGATTGGAGATATAGGGAATCAATGCGGCCAGGGAGTAGGTGCCGGGGCCGTACTGATCGTCCAGCATCTGCTGGGTGTCCTCGCTGGTCATGACGGCCACCAGCAACTGCGCCTTCAGCTCGTCGTTGCAGGCCAGCTGGCTGGCGATGGCCTTTTCGACCTGCTCGAGCTGCTCCTCGCTCAGGTTCTCCTCGACGTTCACTTCCTCGGTGGTGTGAACATCCAGTTCGGAGATGTAGTCCTCGGGATCCGCGTAGCGGAAGATGACCTCGCTGGTGCCGTCCGCTTTGGCCTCCACGGACTCGATTTCCGCGAACAGCACATGACCCGCCAGATCGCCGCCCTCCCAGGCGGTGATGGGGGCTTCGTCCCGATTGATTTCGCCGTCGTAGAATACGACGACCTGCTCCGGCTGGAAGTCGACCTCGCCGGTCATGATCAGTTTGCCGGGGATGACGTCGCTCTCGGCGTCGTTATCCTCGAGCATGTTATGTACGGTGCCTTCCTCGGAGTAATCAATTGTATATTCGACGTCCGTCTTGCTCACGGGGGTGTATTCGGTCACGTTGTCCCACAGGACGTAGGTCAGGCCCTCGGCGAACTCGACGACTTCGACCTGCTCGCGGAACACGCTCACCGTCAGCGTGTCGATGTACTCCGGATATCCGTCAAACTGCACGCCATTTTCCACATACAGGGTGAAGGTGGTGCCGGGGGTGAAGCCCGCTTCGCAGTAGATCTCTGCGCCGCTCTCGGTTTCGCGCACGGCGATTTCGGGAATCTCCAGGCCGGTGCCGGCTTCGACAGTGATGTTCTCCAGCGCCTCGGCCGCGGTCATGCCCTCGGGCAGAACCAGGCCGATGGTCGCTTCGCCGTCGGGAAGTTCAACCTCGGCAACGGTGCCGGGATCTTCGCGCACTTCCTGCTCATAGGAGGTATACATGGCGTAGAGGGTCATGCTCTCCTGAATGGGATCGGTATAGCCGAAGGCCGTGGTGCATGCCTCGTCCACGCACCAGCCGCCGAAGGAATAGCCCTCCTTGGAGGTGTACAGGCTCTCCACCGGCTTGGTCAGCAGATACTCGCCCTTGGCAAACACCATCGGTTCCAGCTCGCGGCCGCCGAAGGTTTCGAAGGTGACGATTGCCGCCTCGGATTCATCGACAAAGCGGGCGTACAGCGTCATCTGCCTGTCCACGGTACCCAGGCGGGAAACGGGGGTGGTGTAAGCGGCGTCCTCATACCAGGCGGTAAAGATCTTGCCCTCCAGCGTGGTGGTCGCCTTGGAGAAATCCACCATGCCGCCGGGCGCGATTTCCTGGGTTTCGACGCTCGTGCCCTCGGTGACGAAGGATACCAGCCACTTGCTCAGCACGAAGTCCACCTGCTCGCCGGGCTGCAGCTCGACGACCTCGGCGTCGGGGCCGGTCACTTCAAAAGCGACTTCGGTCTCGTTTACGACGGAACCGGTGGCGCGGACAGTCAGGGCGCCGACGGCTTCCTGCACGCGAACCACGCCCAGCGCGCCGCTGCCCTCGATGATCACTTCGTCGGCGCTCTTGACGATGATCTCGGGAAGCTGGGTGCCGGAATCCATATGGAGATAGATCACATCGGGCTCAACTTCTTCACCCAGCTGTGCCTCTTCTTTGACGGCGGTGTCATGGATATACACGCGGGCGATTTCGCTTTCGCTCAGATCGACGCTGCTCGCTGCATTCAGCGAAAGCGCCGAAGCCTTGACCGCGACCATGGACAGGCGCTGCGCAGCCGCAACTGCGAGGCGCTCCGGCAGCATGGTGCTGATGGAAAGATCGTCGCCCAGGATGGCGATGTTGCCCAGATCGACCTCGCCCTGCAGGGTATCGATGGCGGTCTGAGAATCGACCACGGTCGGGAACGCATTCTCCAGCAGCTGCACGTACGCTTCTGCAGGGATGGTGGCGTCAGGATCAATCTGCGCGGGCTCCTCGGGCAGATATCCGTTTTCCGCGAGGATGGCCAGATAGATGCTGTCATCCTCGAGGCTCAGATTCACGATGCGCTCCGAATACGCGGCGAGATCGATGTTTGCCGCATCTTCGATGATGTAGCTCAGCATGCCGGCAATCTGCTTGCCCGCCTCTGCCCAGGTGACTTCCTCTGCAAGGGAAAACACGTCACCGGTGGATCTCTGCTCGCTGCTGACCACTTCGGCCAGGCCGGCGAGACTGCCGGTGGCGATGATTGCGATCGCCAGGATCGCCGCGAGGAATTTTCTCATCAATGCCTTCATTTTCGTCCTCCTAAAGTAAATGGCCGGTTGGTGCCGTTGAATCATCCGCCGGATCTGATCCCCCCGGCGAGGCTCTGCTGCATAATCGTTCGTGGAAGCAGACGCCGATGAGGTCCCGGGGGTCCGCCTTGATCAGATAGGGACAGGAGCCGCAATCGTCATAATCGCCTGCGGCGTAGGGACAACCGATACTGACGGCATTCTTCCATGGTCGGCCGTTGGGAGTGTATCGGGGATCCTCCTCGAATGACGGAAACTGTCCGATGTAGATATCCGCATCCTCGTCGTAATGATACGACACTGTGAACAGATCGCCGTCCAGCTGAAAGGTTCTCTGTTTTTCTCTCTGCATCAAAACGCCACCTCCGCCATTATATGGAATATTTTACAGATAAAATTGCTGTTTGCACAGAGTAATTTCGGAGCTGTTTTTACTTGAAAAATATTAGGCTTTATATAGAAGCAAAATTTCGCGCCGTCACATTCTGGTCACAATTGGACGGAGTTCGCCCGCGGGATGTCGCATTTCAGCGCTCTCGCGGGCGATCAACGGGATTGTGCAGTTGTCAGTGGGGCAGCGCCCTGTGAAATGATCCTGTTCTATCCAAGCATGAACTGCTCCAGCTCCCGCTTGCCGGAGATGCCCAGCTTCTGATAGATGACCTGGATGGCATTGGTGATGGTGCGCGGGGACAGGCTCATGTACGCGGCAATTTCCTTGGCGGTCCAGCCGCGGTTATACATCATGGCGATGGTGAATTCGGTGGTGGTCAGGTTGTCAGCCACCTCATGCTGGGCAATCGGGTTGTGGATTTTGCGCCAGCCTGCGCTGAAGGAATAGGTTATGGCGATGATCTTCTCAAACGCATCGGGATCACTCTTTTGGAAGAAGCGCTCGATCAGGCCCTGCAGAAGGCCGTGATGCTCGCCGAAGGGCTCGATCAGGCCGTCGGGCTGCGCCAGCGCCCATGCCTGTGCGATGTGCCGCGTCGCCTCCTCCACGCGCTTGAGGCTCATCAGGTCCATGGCGGCCACGAGGTGCACGTAGATCGCCGGAACGGGATACAGCTTCGCATTCATGGACAGCGCCAGCTCCGCTATGGCCAGAGAGCCGCAGTGGTTCTTCTCCAGATAGGACTTGTGGGCCAGCAGATAGCAGGACCACAGCTTCAGGCCGTCCGGCAGACAGGAAAGGCACTGCTGCAGATCCACATCACTGGACACGGGCAGGTGCAGCAGCACCGAAGCCGTCGTGACCGCGAGCGCGCCGATGGCGTGCAGCAGCGGTGAGGGCTGCGCCTGGAGCTCCTGCTGCAGATCCGCCAGCAGGCGCTCAAAGGCGCGCATGGCCCGATGGGTGTCGCCCCTGGTGAAGTTGGCAAAGAAGCCCACCAGGTTGGCCGAATTGCGCAGCATGGGATCCGCGCTGTCCTGATAGGGTTCCATCGCCCTTGCGGCCTGCTCCGCCTGTCCGCAGTAATAGTAATACTCGCCCCAGGCGATGGCTTGGACGTCCCTGTCCGGGATGGCATCAATGAATTCGCGACAGCTTCCCACGGGATAGGCGCTGTTCATGAGGGGCATGGCGATCCGGATGAGACAGCTACCCATGCCTTGCGTCTTAGCGTGCTCCGGCTGCGCATCCTGCCGGTCCGTGGGAACGAAGTCCGCAGGAATCATCCACGAATGCCCGTGCCGCACGGCTCCGGGAATCCGATGCTCCCGCGCCCACTTCCGGATGGTGTGTATGGGTACGCCCAGGCGGTCCGCCGCCTGCCGGGATGATTCATAATTCACAGTGCATCCTCCCCCTGCTCCTCCGTGGCCGAAGCCCAGAGCGTAGTCCTGTCAAAGCCCGCGTGGGCCAGACGGGTCGTGTTCTCCACCGTGCTGTGGGCCATCGCCGCAAGGTCCATCGCCAGCACCCGGGAGATCACCGCCTCGCGCTCCTCCACAGGCACATCGTAGATCTTCAGCGCGCACCGCAGAAACAGCGCAATCTTCCTTTCGATGGGGAAGTACATGTCGCATTTGCGGGCCATCAGTCCGCGCATCACGCCGGCGGAGACCAGCTCCAGCTCATAGAAGTCGCTCTGTGCCGCATCCGGGAGATACTTGCCGAAGATCTGCTGCAGCTCCTGCGCAGTTCTCCTGTAAATGTACTCCATCGTGGAGGGCAGGCTGTATGCCGTGGTATACAGATCCCGCAGCGATTCGCTGAGCTCGCAGATGTGAAGCTGCAGCGCCGTTTCAACGCCGTAGAGCAACAGCAGATCCGCATTTCCTCCCAGCATCGACCGCGCGCCGGAGAACTGCACGCTGAACATGTGGGTCACCAGCGCGTACAGAATGGCCTCCTTGTCCGGAAATGCGCGAAGCACGGCGCTCTTTGTGCGGCCGGCACACGCGGCAATCTGCTCGATCGTCGTCTCCCGGTAGCCCTGCTCCAGAAACAGCACAACCGATTCGCGCAATACCTGCGCCCGGGTCTCCTCCATGCGCTGATAGCGCTTTCCCTGCTTCATCTGACGCCTCCGATCATAAGCTGACCATGGTCCGGTTTTTGATCCGGTATATGGTATATTATAGCGCAAAGCATCGGTCCAGTCAATCGGATTCGGAATTTCTTCGTTGCCCCATTGACGAACGAACGGTAGGTAGCTATAATGATCGTGAATTGGCAGAGCCTTTGGCCCGGAGCAGGGGAGGATCGCGATGGATCGGAGCAATACGAAGCAGGAAATACTGGAGGCGGCGCTGGAGCTGTTCTCCGTGCAGGGTTACGAGGCCACCTCCATCTCCCAGCTTGCCAGCGCCGTGGGCATACGCAAGGCGTCCCTGTACAGTCACTTCGAAAGCAAGCAGGCGATCCTGGACGCGCTCGTGAAGGATGTGCTGGACCGGTACGCAGCGCATTCCATCTTTGCGCGCGCGGACCGGGACGCGGAGGATGCGTGCACGCCCGAATCGACGGAGCGGCTGATCCTGGGGCAGATCCGTTACATCCTCCACGACCCGCACATCCGCATGGCGCGGAAGATGCTGGTGGTGGAGCAGTTCCGGGACCCGGAGCTGGCACAGCTGCAGACCCGGCAGAATTACACGGACGTGCTGGAATACTTCACCGGCCTGGTGGAGCGGCTGATCCGCAGCGATGTTCTAGCCGGGGAGGATCCCGGAATCATGGCGGCGCAGCTCTGCCTGCCCATCTCCGCCTGGATCAACCTCTGCGACCGGGAGCCGGAGCGGGAGGCGGAGGTCATGGAGCTGGTCGGGCGGCACATCGCTCAGTTCTTCCGGCTGTACCGGAAGTGAAAACCTGAGACAAGATTGACATGCAAAGTGGAGGCATGCGCATGGAATACAGCAGGCAGATCGTTCTGAAGAATGGACAAACCGCAATTCTGCGGCACGGCGTGGAAAGCGACGGAGCCGCAGTGTTTGAACAGTTCAATCAGACGCACGGGGAGACGGATTATCTGCTCTCCTATCCCGACGAAAACAGCTTTACCGCCGAGCAGGAGGGCGAGTTTCTGAAGCGCAAGGCGGAGAACGACAACGAGGTGGAGATCATCGCGCTGGTGGACGGCAGGGTCGTGGCAACCGCCGGCATCGACGCGATCGGCGCGAAGTACAAGCTGCGGCACCGGGCGGAGTTCGGCATCAGCGTGCTGAAGGAATACTGGGGGCTGGGCGTCGGCCGGGCGCTGCTGGACGCCTGCATCGAATGCGCGAAGCGGGCGGGCTATGCACAGCTGGAGCTGGAGGTGGTCGCGGAGAATGAAAGGGCCGTCGAGATGTACCGGCGCGCGGGCTTTGTGGAGTACGGGCGCAATCCCCGGGGCTTCAGGTCACGCATCAGCGGGTACCAGGAGCTCGTCTCCATGCGGATGGAGCTGTGACGGGCTTGCAGGAGGGACATATGAACCGACTTATTTCCAGAACCGGCGCGGCGATCGTCGCGGCAACCGTATTCCTGTTTGCAGTCTGCATGATCACCGGCTTTCTCTTTGGATCCTACCTCGTGTGCATGCTGCTGCCCATCGGCTACATCATGATGGCGGCGGGATTCCAGCAGGAGTGTCCGGCGGAGCGAAGGGTCGCCGCAAATCTCGGAATGATCTTTGCGGCGATCTATGCCGTGCTGATCCTGCTGGTGTACTTCGCCCAGACCACCAGCGTCCGGATGGATGGCCTGAATGAACAGGCGCTTCGGATCCTGGACTACCAGCGCGGCGGCCTGCTGTTCAACTACGACCTGCTCGGCTACGGCATGATGGCGCTCTCCACCTTCTTCATTGGCCTCTCCATCCGGGCGGACTGCAGGGCGGACAGCTGGCTAAAGGGCCTGATGCTGCTCCACGGAATCTTCTTCATCGCCTGCTTCGTGATGCCCATGACCGGCGCGTTCACGGCCATGGCGGATGGGAACACGGGCAATGGAGGAACCGTCGCGCTGCTGTTCTGGTGTGCCTGGTTCTTTCCGATCGGAGTGCTGGCGTACAGGCACTTCGCAGGCGCAGATTGACGGCATGCGGCTGTGTCCTTCGGGCATGGCCGCAGTATTTTCAGGCCGCATTGCGCACAGAATCTGCAGAATGGACACATATGCATATAAAAAGCGCCTATATGCAGCGGGGATATTCCGGTACAATAGAAGCCGCAAGTGAGACGCTTGCGCTGGTGAAAGCCGGATTGCGGCAATTCATTTTCAAGCCGAGGAGGAAACGCAATGAAATCCCTGAAAACCATTCAGAAGGCCTTTCACGTCTTTCAGATTCTCGCGAAGGTCGCCTTCATTCTGACCATCGTGGGTGCATCGATCTGCGCCGTGGGTGCGCTGTGCTGCACGGTCTGGAGCGCCGGCGGCCAGGTGTTCAGCCTCTTTGGCGAGCCGGTCACGATGTTTTCCGAGGTCGGGAAGCTGAACCAGATGCAGGCCAGGCTGCTCTCCAATCTGGTCTACCTGATCACCGACGCCATTCTGCTGGGCTTTGCCGGACGGTACTTCAGAACCGAGCAGGCCGAGGGCACGCCCTTCACCCATCGCGGCGCGAACCTCGTGCAGCGGCTCGGCGTGCGCTGCATCTGGATGCCCATCGTGTCCATCGTGATCGCATCCGTCCTCACGGTCTGCCTGGGCGCGGAGGGCGGCGGCGACGTCAGCAACCTTCCCAGCGTGATCACCGGCATCGTGCTGATCCTGGCCTCGCTGATCTTCCGCTACGGCGCGGAGCTGGAGGAAAAGATCGCCGCGCCCCGGGAATAGAAGCACAGGCGATGGGATTGGAAAGACCGGGACGACGGCATTGCATGAGGAGGTGTACGAATGAACATCCAATACGAACACAGGCCCGCCATGACCTTCATCGGCTTCTCCACCTCCATACGTCCGGAGGAGGGGAAGCAGAAGTGCCCCGAGTTCTGGGACAGGCGTATGCGCAGAGGTACGCGCGGCTCTGGCAGACGATGCGGCCGGAAAATCCGGTGGAGGCGGCCATCCTGGAAAACGGCATCGGCATGTTCGCCATCTGCGACGAGGGGGAAGGCACCTTCGAATACTGGATCGCCGGGCTGTATCGGGGCGGCGAGGTGCCGGAGGGCCTGAAGCCATACGCCTTTCCGGAGAGCGACTGGGCGATGTTCTCCGCCAGAGGTCCCCTGCCCGGCTCCCTACAGGAACTGAACGAGAGGGTCTGGCAGGAGTGGTATCCGGGCGAGGGTCAGAAATGCGGGGCGAATGGCAGCGCCATGCTGGAGGTCTACACCCCCGGCGACATGCGCAGTCCCGATTACGAATGCGGCATCTGGGTGCCGATCCGCAGGTCCGGGGAGGACAGCGGGTGCGAAGCGGCCGGGATCGTTTCGACCATGACGATAACGGGCATTCTGTAAAGCGCTTCGCCCGTTCAAAGCGACCTGCAAATGCAGACCGGTATATCCGGTCTCTTTCTTTGCAAATCTGCGGATATTGATGCAGGGCACCGGCTTTTCTGAAACAACAATCCCGGAAATTCTATAAAATTGACACAATCGGATCGCTTATCGACCTATCTCTTTCCGGCAAAAACCTCTATAATCATAGAAAAGGGGGAAGTTGCATGCTGCGAATGGAGATTGCGCTTTTCATGGTTGTGGCATTTGTTGCCTGCGTCTATTTTTCCGCCGGGCGGAAGAGCACGCCGCTGCACAGGACGTTTTCCGTGCTGCTGGTCGTCGTGCTGATTCACCTGGTGCTGGACGGCGTCACGGTCCACACGGTGCATCATCTGGAGACCGTGCCGCATCTTTTGAACGATGCGGTGCACAGGCTGTTCCTGGGCAGCATGGTGCTGGTGATCTACCTGTTCTATCAGTACATCGCCCTTCTGGTGGAGGAGGAGACCGGGAGACCCCGGCGGCTGGACTGGCCTGCCAGAATCTTTCTGGCGGTGGCGGAGCTGGGCAATTTCCTGCTGCCGATCTCCTACACGGTGACTCCGGAGGGCAACTATTCCTCCGGGCCGTACATGCTGGTTCCCTACGGCGCTGTGGCCTTTTATCTGCTGCTCTGCGCCGGACTGCTGACCGTGAACCGGAAGCGGATCGACAGAAAGAAGAAGTCTGTGATCGGCATTGCCCTGACCATCGAATTTGTGGTCTGCATATTGCAGGGCATGCATCACACCTGGCTCATCAGCGGCATGGGCATCGCCCTGATGACGCTGTCGTTCTATCTGACGCTGGAGAATCCCGATATTCTCCGGGCGGAGCTGACGGAGCAGAAGATGTCGATGCTGTACTTAAAGAGCCAGGTGAATCCCCACTTCCTCTACAACACGCTGGACACCATCCGCATTCAGGCGCAGCTGAACGGAGACAAGGCGGTGGCCAATCTGCTCATGCGGCTGGTGGACTTTTTCCGGCTCAGCGTGAAGGTGGACCGGCCAATGGTCTCTCTGGACGACGAGCTAGAGCTGCTGGAGGCCTACATGGAGCTGATGTGCTACCGCTATCCCGAGCTGCAGTGCGAATACGACATCGACCCCGAGCTGGGCGGCATGAAGGTGCCCAACTTCATCCTGCAGCCCATCGTGGAGAACAGCCTGCTCCACGGCCTGAAGAACAAGGGCTACCGGGGCGAGGTGCGCATCTCGGCTCAAAAGACGCCGGATCACCGCCTGGAAATCCTGGTCAGCGATACCGGCAGCGGTTTTGCGGAAGGCAAGAAGGCCGCCATCGACCAGATGCTTCTGACCTATTCCAGGCAGCCGGCCAAACTGGAGGGCAACAGCATCGGCATACTGAACGTGCAGAAGCGGATCAAGCTGCTCTGTGGCCGGGAATACGGCCTGTCCTACACGGAAAACCCCACGGGCGGCGTGACGGCGCATCTGCTTTTGCCTATGAAGGAGGATGTACAATGAAGAATCTGCGCGTGCTTCTGGTGGACGATGAGATCATGATCCGCGAGGGCTTCAAGCGGCTCTTTGACTGGCAGGCCCACGACTGCGAGGTGGTGGGCGAGGCCGGCGACGGCATGGAGGCGCTGGCGAAAATCGACGCCCTGCGCCCGGACATCGTCATCATGGACATCAACATTCCCATCATGAACGGGCTGAAGGTGATCCAGCTCAGCCGCATCAAGCACCCCGATACCGCCTTTGTGATCGTGTCCGGCTACGACGACTTTTCCTACTGCCGGGAGGCGCTGCGGCTGCAGATCACGGACTACATCCTCAAGCCCGTGAACTACGAGGAGTTCGGCAGCTGCATCGACAACCTGAAGATCTCCCTGTTTGAAAAGCGGGTATCAGCCGCGGCGGAACCGGAGAAGCAGGAGGAGCGGACCATCACCGGCATCACACGGTACCTCCAGGAGCATTTGGCGGAGGAGATCAGCCTCTCCGTGCTGGCGGAGAACTTCCATTTGAATCCCCAGTACATCAGCCAGCTGTTCAAGAGCGAGATCGGCGTGAACTTTCTGGCCTATCTGACCAACATCCGCATGGAGAAGGCCAAGAAACTGCTGCTGGCCACATCCCTCTCCATTGCGGAGGTGGCGGAGCAGTCGGGCTACGGGGATTACCGGGTCTTTACCAAGGTGTTCAAGAAGTCCGAGGGCATCACCCCGTCCCAGTACCGCCGGGACTTCCTGGAGGCCGGTGAGGGAGAAGGAAAAAGGCGATGAGGCCTTATTTTGCTCTATTTTGAACGTTTATCGACAGGCAGTCGATCTGTAAGGAAGGGAAGGGCAATATGGGTGGAAAGCGCAATTACCGTCGGTTTTTACTGCTGTGGGCGGGGGAACTGGTTTCCTCCATCGGCGGCGGACTGACCAGCTTCGGCCTGGGGGTTTATGTGTTTCAGCAGACCGGGAGCGCGGCGAACATGGCCCTGATCACCCTGCTGGCGTTTCTCCCGACGCTGCTGCTCAGCGTGCCGGCGGGCGTTCTGGCCGACCGCTACGACCGGAGGCTGCTGATGATGCTGGGGGACGGCTGCTCCGCGATCGGAATCCTGTGGATCCTGATCTGCATGTTCCGGGGCGGCGCAAGCCTTGCGGAGATCTGCATCGGCGTGACGGTCAGCTCGGTCTTTTCGTCCCTGCTGGAGCCCGCCTACCGGGCCACCGTGACGGACCTTCTGGATGCGGAGGAATACTCCAAGGCCAGCGGCATGGTCAGCCTTGCGGGAAGCGCCCGGTATCTCGTCTCACCCATTCTGGCCGGCGCGCTGCTGACGGTCTCGGACATCCGGCTGCTGCTGGCGCTGGACATCTTCACCTTCTTTCTGACCGTTGTCTGTACCGGCGTGGTGCGGCGCGGCCTGGCGACGAAGGCGGCGGAGGCAAAGGAGCCCTTCTTTGCCGCCCTGCGGATGGGCTGGCAGGCGGTTGCCCGGAAGCGGGGCGTGCTTCTTCTGATCCTGCTGGCCTCCGCGATCACCTGCTTCATGGGCGCCTTCCAGATTCTGGCGGAGCCGCTGATTCTGGATTTTGCGGACAGCGCCACCCTGGGAATCGGGGAGACGGTCTGCGCCAGCGGAATGCTGGTCTCCGGCCTGTATCTGGGCGCGCGGGGCATCAAAAAGGGGTATCTCAAGCTGCTGTGCGCATCCCTCGCCGTGGCGGGGCTGGCCATGGTGCTCTTCGGCCTGCGGGAGAACATCTACCTGATCTGCGCCGCCGGGTTCCTGTTTTTCGCCATGCTTCCCCTGGCCAACAACTGCCTGGATTACCTGGTGAGAACCAACATCGCGGATGAGCTGCAGGGCCGGGCGTGGGGCTTCATCGGCTTTCTGTCGCAGCTCGGCTATGTTGTGGCTTACGGCCTGGCCGGCGTGCTGGCCGACGGGCTGGGAAGGCAGTTGCAGCTGGGCGTCGGGCGCGGAGCCGCCGCCGTCATCATGGCCTCCGGGGTGCTGCTCGCCATCATCGCGCTGGCGATCTATCCCATAAAGGCGGTGCGCGCACTGGAGGGCGGAATGCGGGGAACCCATCCCGGAGACGGGATTTCTGCGGAATGATCGGCGCGCAGCCCGCTGCACCGTCCCCACGGGATCTGCCACGGAGCGGCGGGGACGAACGCGGCCTGCAGGAACAAAACTTTGAAAACCCCCTTGACTCTCCCCTTAGGGGGAGATGCTACAATCCTCCCTGCAAGAAAGGCAAGGAGGATATTTTTATGAACGAAACATCCGTCCGCGTGCGGAATCTGACGAAATCGTTTGGAAGCCGCAGGGTGGTGGACGATCTGTCCTTCGACGTGCGCAGGGGAGAGGTCTTTGCGCTGCTGGGGCACAACGGGGCGGGCAAGAGCACCACCATCGATCTGATTCTGGGCCTGAAGTCGCCGGACGGCGGCTCCGCACGGATCCTGGGGATGGACGCGGCGAAGCAGCGGAAGCAGCTGTTTGAGCGCGTGGGCGTGCAGCTGCAGAACACGCGCTACCAGCCCAGCATCACCGTGGAGGAGGCCTGCATCGAGTACGCCTCGCTGTACAGCGACCCGGCGGACTATCCCAAGCTGCTTCATCAGTTCGGTCTGGACGGACTGAAGCGGAGCTTCGTCAGCAAGCTCTCCGGTGGGGAGCGGCAGAAGCTCTCGGTGGTGCTGGCGCTGATCGGCAGGCCGGAGCTGGTCTTTCTGGACGAGCTGACCACCGGCCTGGACGTGGTGGCGCGGCGCGAGGTCTGGCGCACCCTGAAGCAGCTGAAGGCGCAGGGGCTGACGATCTTCCTGACCACCCACTACATGGAGGAGGCCGAGGCCCTCTGCGACCGGGTGTGCATCATCCGTTCGGGGCGGAAGGTGGCGGAGGGAAGCGTCGCTGAGGTCGTCGCGGCCTCGGGCCAGAAAAATCTGGAGGAAGCGTATCTGTTCTATATGGGAGAGGAGGAGCTGTTGTGAAGCGTTTCTGGAAGATGTATAAGGTGGAGCAGAGGATCTTTTTCCGGTCGCCGGACGTGATTCTGTTCTGCCTGGCGATGCCGCTGGTGGTGTTTCTCGCAATCACGATGATCACCGGGGACAAGAGCGCCGCGGATTCGGGCCTGACCTACCTGCAGAGCGCGTATGTGGCGCTGTCCACGGTGGGCGTCTGCTGCAGCGCGTTCATGAGCATCCCCATCACCATGGTGGAGCTGCGCTCCCAGGGCATCCTGCGGCGGATGTACTGCAGCCCCTGCTCTCCGGCGCGGCTGCTGGCCTGCGACACCCTCTGCAGCGGCGTGATCGCGGCGGTGTCCACGCTGATCCTGAGCGCCGCGGCGGTGCTCATCTTCGGCTACCGGATGGCGGGAAATGTGCTGATCTACATCGCCCTGTGGCTGCTGACCATGGTCTCCATGTTCTCCATCGGCCTGATGGTGGCCAGCCTGTGCCGCACGACGAAGTCCATGAACGTGGCCACCAGCCTGCTCTACTTCCCGATGCTGCTGTTCTCCGGGGCCACCATCCCGGCGGAGGTGTTCCCGGCGGGGCTGCGGGCGGTCGCCGGCTGGCTGCCACTGGGCGTGGGAATCCGGCTGTTGAAATCCGCGTCCCTGGGATGCTATGATGGTATGGGCTTGCCGGTGGCTGTGCTGGCCGGCATCACAGCGGTCTGCGGCGCGATCGCCGTGAGAACCTTCAGATGGGAGTGAGAACATGGAGATGAAGCGCGACCACCTGCCCTGCCCGGAGCGCGCGGGCAACAGGCTCTACAAGATCGGCATGTTTGCGGCGATGAACCACGTCACCGTCAAGACCCTGCGCTTCTACGAGGAGCAGGGCCTGCTGCTGCCGGCGCTGATTCAGCCGGAGAACGGCTACCGCTACTACACGCTCTCCCAGATGGCGGTGCTCCACCAGATCACCGCGCTGAAGCAGGCGGGCTTCACGCTGGAGGAGATCGCCCGCGTCAATTCCGGCGCGGACGAGGAGGCGGTGCTGCTGAAGAAAAAGGCGGAGCTGCTGGAGAGGATCGCGGAGCTCACGCGGCAGATCGCCGTGGTGGACGGCTACCTGTCCGGGAGGAAGACACAGCTTGCTGCGCCGGTGCTCATCAAGACCATCCCGGGGACCACCGTGGCCTGCATGCAGATCCGGCTGGACTCCTACGACGGCCTGTTCGACCGCATGCCGGAGATGGGCGCGCTGATGGAGCGGGCGGGCTGTGCATGCGCCGTACCGGAGTACTGCTTCACGGCCTATCCCGAGCCGGGCTACCGGGACAGCGACATCCTGGTGGAGATCTGCGAGGCCGTCGCATCGGCGAAGGCGGAGCTCGGGGCGCTGAAGTTCAGGACCCTGCCCGCGATTCAGGCGGCCTGCGTCTATCACAGGGGCTCCTACCGCAGCTTCGCGGAATCCTACGAGGTGGTGCTGCGCTACATCGAGGAAAACGGCTACGAGATCGCCGGGGAGATCCGGGAGAGCTACATCGACGGGGTGTGGAACCGGGACGACGAGCGAGAGTGGCTGTCGGAGATACAGGTGCCCGTGCGGAGAAGGGAGGAATAGCTTTCCTGCGTCTCCATTCGGGCAGGCGCGATGGAAATGCTGAAGGCCCGCGCCCTTCCGACGGGGACGAATTGCTTGTATGGATGGGCAATTTGAGGTATATTGGCTCCGGAAGCCCTGGATCAGGGCATTTTCAAAAATACTCGGGAACGGGAGTGCAGGCATGGATACAAAGATGCCGGAGGCCTTCGCCAAGCTGTATGAGAAGCGGAGCCTGCGCCAGGCTGCGGAGCAGCTCTACGTCTCTCCCCAGGGACTGAGCCGTCTGCTGCAGAATCTGGAGGGCGAGCTGGACGTCATGCTGTTCACACGAACCCCCAGGGGCATGGAGCCCACCGCCGCGGGGGAACACCTCTACCGGTAGGCGGACGTGCTCCTGCGGCAACACCGGCAGCTGGCGCAGGACATTCAGCGAATTGGCGGCCGTGGCACGGATCTGTCCTTCGTGTGCAGCTATGGCGTGCTGAACGCGCTCCCTTATGCGCTGCTCCAGGAGTTTCAGGCGGAGAATCCCTCCTTCACCATCAAATGGCGGGAGTTTCCCGACCGTCAGGCCGAGCAGCTGCTGCTGGACGACCGCTATGAGCTGGGGCTGTTCGTGCTGGGCAGGGACGGGTTCGGCGACGGCTATGCGGTCACGGAGCTGTTTTCCAGAAGGATCGTGCTGCTCGCCTACGAGGGGCATCCGCTGTACGACGCCCGCTCCGTCCGCTTCGATCAGCTGCGGAATGCACCCATCATCATGGGGGCAGCGACTTCTGGGTCTTTGACTTCTTTCGGGAGCGGTGCATCTCGCACGGCTTCTGTCCCAACATCGTTGCGGAGACCGGCGACATCAGCTTCTGCCACAAGCTGTGCAGCATGGGGCAGGGACTGGGCATCTCCGTGGATTTCATTGCGGATTTCATTCAGATCCCCAACCTGCGCATGATCCCCTTCGAGGATCCCAGCTTTCTGTGGCCGGTCGGCCTGGTCCGGCGGCGGAATGTGGCGCTGTCCCCCGCCGGTCAACGCTTCTGCCGCTTTCTGCAGTCCCGCTTCTGTGATGCGTAGCGCTGCCGGACGCTGATCCAGTTCGCCGTGGGCAGCACCGTGTCGATGGGCAGCTGGGACGGCCGGTCCATCCACTGGCGGGTTGCGGACAGCCGCGGCAAGCTGCGCCTGCTGCTGGCGGAGGACGCCTTCCTCGAGAGGGCGTACAACGACCTCCGTGTGGACGTCTCCTGGAAAACCAGCACCCTTCGCCGCTGGCTCAACGGGGAATTTCTGGAGACGGCCTTCAGCCGCGAGGAGCGCATGTGCGTGATCTCCGGCCGCGTGGACAATCCCCGCAATCCCAGGTTCTTTACCCAGGGCGGCGCGCCCTCCATGGACAAGGTCTTTATTCTGACGCAGGAGGAGATCGAAAAATATCTGCCTGCGCAGCAGGATCGCGCGCTGGGCAAGTGGTGGTGGGTCCGCATGCCCGGCTGCAACCTGCTCAGCGCGGTCAGCGTCTGCGAGGACGGATCGATCTACGAGATCGGCATCAACGTCAACTATGCATCCGGCGGCGTGCGCCCCGCAATGTGGGTGCTGCTGCGGGTCTGATGGGACGCATGCGCAAAAAGAATGCATTTTAGCACAAAAAGTGTTTGACATCCTTTGCAGATGTTTATAAAATAAAAAGGGGATACAAAGCATATTCCGCGACGATCTGATCAATTGAAAGGAAGCCAGAAAGATGAAGTATGTATGCAATATTTGCGGCTGGGTGTACGATGAGGAGGAGACCGGCGTAAAGTGGGAGGACCTGCCGGAGGATTTCACCTGCGAGCTGTGCGGAGTCGGCAAGGACGAGTTTTCTGCGGAAGCGTAAGGAGGTACATACAATGAAGATTCGCATCAACAAGGATGTTGTGGAGTTCACGCCGGAGCATGCGGCTGAAGCGGCAGAGCTGGAAGCATTGTGGATCAAGATGGGCAATTGCGTGGGAGAGACGAAGTCCCTCCAGCCCATTGGCGTCTACATTCCCTCCGAGAACAAGACCGCCACTTTCCATATCGAGGGTCTGAGCGAGAAGGAGAAGGCGGAGATTCCCGTCATTCGCGCGCCCTATGACACGGACGTCTACTGCGTGACCTGCAACAAGACGCTGCACGTCAAGGCCGGCGAGCCCATCCCCTTCTGCTGCGGCAGACTCATGGAGATCCTGGACTGATATCTCAGAGAAAACAAACCGGATTTCGGACACAATTCCGTGCCTGAAATCCGGTTTTTTGCGTGCAATGCAGCAGCGCGCCATGCACACCGCGCCCCGCAGCTTCAGCCCAGCTTGTCGCTGGCCTTCTGCATGAAGCGCTGGTTGTCGATGATGAAGCGCTCGTGCGTGCCCTCGCCGATCAAGCCGCAGACGTCGTAGGCCTTCACCTCAAAGACCAGCCGCCGGCGATCGATCGCGGTCAGCTTCGTCTCGCAGCGCACCTCCATGCCAACGGGGGTTGCTGCCAGATGCTTTACGTTCAGCAGCGTGCCCACCGTGCCCTGACCGGGCTCCAGGAAGGGCTGCACGCTCTTGTAGGCCGTGTTCTCCATCAGGGCGATCATGCAGGGCGTGGCATAGACCGCCAGCTCGCCGCTGCCCAGGTGCTTCGCGGTCAGCTCCTCCGTCACGAGGATCGTCTGATTTCCCACAATTCCGATTTCCATTTCGATCTCCTTGTCTGCGCTCTCGGGCGCTCCCTGGAAGTGTTCGCCCTGATTATAGCACGTTCAAACGTCCGCGTAAAGCGCAGCCGTCGGTATTGCGCCCGGCAGCGGAGCCGGGGAAGCGCTCACCGGAGATCATTCTCGTCGAACAGGTCGCCGCACTCGGGGCAGAACTTCGGCGGATGCGCGGGATCGGCAGGCTGCCAGCCGCACTTGTCGCAGCGGTAGAGGGGCGCGCCCGCAGGCTTCTTCGCACCGCACTCCGCGCAGAACTTGCCCTTGTTCACCGCGCCGCAGGAACAGGTCCAGCCCTCGTCGGCGGGCTTCTTCGCGCCGCACTCCGCGCAGAACTTTCCCTTGTTCACCGCGCCGCAGGCGCACTTCCAGCCTGCCTGGGGTTCCGGCTTCTTCGCGCCGCACTCCGGACAGAACTTGCCCGTGGCCGTCGCGCCGCAGGCACACTTCCAGCCCGACTGAGGCTGCTGTGCCGGTGAGCTCTGCTGAGCCGGTGCGCTCTGCTGCTGGGCGCCCATCTGAAACAGCTGCGCCGCGTTCATGCCGCCGCCCTGGGCCATATTCATGCCCATGAAGCCGGTGAAGGCGCCGCCCGCATTCTTCGCCGCGTCCTGCATGGCCTGGGCCTGTGCGCCCACCAGGTGCGCCGCCGCCATGTTGGGGTTGCGGAAGGTCGCGTTGCGCTGCAGCTCCTTGATCATGGCCTCGTCCTCCTCAGAGGCCTTGACGGAGTTCACGCCGAAGGACACGATCTCCACGCCGCGCAGGTTTGCCCACTTCTCCGACAGCACCTCGTTGAGCACCTCGGCGATCTCCATGGTGTGTCCGGGCAGCGCGCTGTAACGGATGCCCATGTCGGAAATCTTCGCGAAAGCCGGCTGCAGCGCGGTGAGCAGTTCGCTCTTGAGCTGGCTGTCGATGCGGTCGCGGGTGTATTCGCCCTCCACATTGCCGCAGACGTTTGCGTAGAACAGCATGGGGTTCACGATGCGGTAGCTGTATTCGCCGAAGCAGCGAATGGAGATGTCCACATCCAGACCGATGTTCGCGTCCACCACGCGGAAGGGCACCGGGCTGGGCGTGCCGTACTTGTTGCCCAGAATCTCCTTGGTATTGAAGAAGTACACGCGCTGGTCCTTGCCCGCCTGACCGCCGAAGGAGAAGCGCTCGAAGGTGGCCTTCAGGATCGACATGGCCTTCTCCCCGCTGAACGCGCCGTAGAACAGGCTGGGCTCGCCGTTCAGATCAAACACGTACTCGCCGGGCTCGGCGCAGAAGTCCACCACCTTGCCCTGGTCAACGATCATCATGCACTGGCCGTCGGCCACCGCGATCACGGAGCCGTCGGTGATGACGTTGTCATCCTCGGTACGGCTGCCGCCGAAGCGGCTCTTCGTCTTTTTCATCGCACGCGCCGCCAGCACGCTCTCCGGCAGCGCGTCCACATAGAAATACTCCTTCCACTGGCTGGCCATGGTGCCGCCAATGGCGTTCAGTCCCGCGCAAATCAGACCCATCTTTCATATCCTCCCGTCAGTTCTTTTTCGGCTGTTCAATCTTCCTGCGCTCGGTGCGCTCGTAGAGGAAGTGGTCGATCTTGACGTCCAGCTGGAAGGAGCCTTCGCGCACATAGTTCGCCGCAGCGCTCTCGTACACGGCCTGCTTGAGCTGGCCCTTCAGCACACCAAGCACGACCAGCGCGACGATCAGCGCCGCGATCACCGCGATCAGGATCGTGCTGCTGCCGATGGCTCCCGCCAGCGCGAGCACCAGCGCGATCAGCGCCAGCACGCCCGCGAACACGCCGCCGCCCCAGAGCAGGGACTTCTTCGTATCGGCGGGCACGTCGCAGGTGAGCTTGCCGGTCTGACCGTTGATGGCGAAGGTGTAGGTCTTGCCCTCCTTCTGCGTGGTGATGAGCCACACGGGCATCAGCACCGGCGTGGCCGTGCCGTTGTCGGACTGAATGTTCCGGCTGCGCTCGGAGACGCTGGAATAGCCGCTCACACTGTCGCGCATGGCCTGGGAGACGCTGGTCTCCACGCGCTCCACCGCGCGCTTTTCGCATACATCCGCATCCACGTCGGCCTGATCCGCCAGCGCGCCCGCCAGCACCGCAGGCTGGAAGGGAACAGCCGCGCTCAGATCGTAGGGCTCCAGGGATTCGGTGATTTTGTCGTCCAGCTTCTCGCTGCCGTCCACGGGGATGCTGTCGAAGCCCATGCGGCCGCTGCGCCGCACGAGATAGTATTTCGTGCGGGTGATCTCCCACTCGCCCCTGCGCTCGGTGCTGCGCTTTTCCGCGTCATAGACGATGTCCGCCTGCGCGTCGCAGTCGAACAGCCAGTAGGGCACGTACAGCTTGCGCATCTCGGCGATGCGGTTGCGGCTGGTCAGAAATACGTTTGGCAGCAGGCGCTTGCCCTTGAAGTACGCCTCGAACTGTCCCTGGGCCTGCTCCTTCGTGACCGTGAAGGGAATCACCTTCTCCGGCTTCACGCCGCCCTCGATGCGCTCGGGCAGGATGGTGGGGCTGCTGCAGTAGGGGCACTCCGTAGCGGTGGTGGTGTCCTCGGTCATCAGCTCCGCGCCGCAGCTCTTGCAGATATAGGCCTGCATCTGCGCCGCCTCGCTCGCGTCGAAGGCCTCCGCGCGGTGTTCAAACTCCAGTTTGTCGATGCTCTCGCTGGCGCTCAGGGCCTGGATCGCATCCGGCTCGTAGCTGTTGCCGCAGGACGCGCACTCCAGCTTGCCGCTCGCGCCGCCGTAGGCCAGCGGTGCGCCGCAGCAGGGGCAGTTATATGTAGCGGTACTCATAATTTGTTCCCCCTCATTCTCACGTACTGAATCCATCATCCGAAAAACGCGCCTCCTGCCTCAGTTTAACACAGCAGGAGGCGCACCGTCAATCAGTTTTCAGCTTCAAAGTGCATCAGCATGGAATCGAAGTAGTTCATGTCGAAGCCCTGCTCCGTGCAGACCGCTTCGAGGATGTTGCCGTAGTAGTCCACAATGAAGGCCTGCGCCTCGCCCGCGTCGGTCTGCACGGTGCCCTGCGTCCAGGTGACGCCGGGAACGCCGGTGCCCACCATGACGAAGTCCACCGTGCCGTCGGCGTGGAAGGTCATGGAGTACTCGCCGCCCAGCAGGGACGCGTCCATGGTGTAGCCGCTGACCTCGGCGCTGACGCAGACGTACTTGCGCTCCAGGCGCTCCTGGTTGATGCCTTCCGGCGCAGCGACGGGTTCGGTGGGTTCCGCGGGAACATCCACTTCGTCAGGCGCATCCGTGAATTCCGGCGTCCACACGGCGCTGGGATCCTGGCTGAACACGATGTAGCCGCCCAGCGCATTGCCGTCGCCGTCCATGCTGCCGTAGCAGAGGAAGCCGCCGTCCAGCAGCGTAAGCTCCATGTCGTAGTCGCCGCCCTCGCCGAAGCGCACAGTTCCACTTTCGTCCGGATACCAGCTGCCCACCTCCGGCTCGCCGAAGATCAGGCTGCCCGTGCCGTCCGCAATCAGCTCCAGCACGATGTCCAGGCCGAACTCGCTGCGGGGATCGCCGGTCATGCCGCCGGTCAGCAGATAGCAGGCGTGCCAGCTGCCCACGTAGGCGGCCAGGTCGTCCGATACGGACACCGCAGGTTCATATTCGATCGCAGCAGGCTCGGTCGCCGCGCCCTCGCGGACGAAGATGAGCTTCGCACCGTCCTCCTCCACACAGAGCGTGCCGTCATCCAGAAGGATGCAGCTCGAGCCATCGACGATGGCCGCGCCGTCCACCACGCTCCAGCTGGTCGTAACGTTCTCCTCGCCATCGTACAGCTCGACGGTGCCGTCCTCGTGGAAGTTCAGATTCATGACCATGCCCATATCGGAGAAGCTGAGCGCCATGCCGTCCATCTCCATGGTCGCGCCGGTCCAGCTGCCGAGGAAGGGCGCACCCGCCTCGCCCACGGGCTGGGCAGGCTGCGGCTCGGTCTCGGGTTCCTCCTCAGGCTCGGGCATGGGATCGCACTTGACCTCCTCCAGCAGCGCGTCCACATCGGGCAGCTGCGCCGGGTCGGTGATGCACTGATCTGCGGTGAAGTACTCGTAGCCGTCGGGATCCATGAAGGCGTTCTCGTCGATCCGCTGGGTCTTGTCGCCGATGTAAACCGTCTCCAGATACAGGCAATCCTTGAACACATAGCGGTCAATTTCCCGCACGCCGTTGACAAAGATCAGATTGGTCAGGCTTGTGCAGCCGGAGAACGTGCCCTCCTCCAGCTTCTCGATGGGCGCGTAGCAGATCACCGTCTCCAGCGCATCGCAATTCTGGAAGGCATAGGCGGGAATCTCAGTGTAGTTCTCGGGAATCACCAGCGACACCACCGGCAGCTCCACATCATAGTTGTCGCCGCAGCTGGCGCGGCTCATCATGCCGCCGCCGATCATGGAAAGCTCCACGCCGTCGATCTCGCGGGGCAGGATCAGATTGAGCTCGTAGCCCTGGTAGGCGTCCAGGCGGCTGTACTCCTCGTCGTACCAGAAGTCGTCGCCCGGCAGCGGCTCGTAGGGCATGGCCTTGAAGCTGCTCTCTTCGCCCTCGCGGGTCAGCGGATCGTACCAGGGGCGGCCTGCCAGCTCAGAAAGCGTCCGCACCTGTTCGTCGGTCGCATCCTTGGAGAGGTACAGCTCGTCGATATTCGCCAGCAGGTCAAGCATGTCCGCCGGCAGGATGGCGGGATCGCAGCCCACCACGAGCTTATTGAGATTCGTGCAGCCCTCCAGCAGGCCGGAGCCGACGCTGGTCAGGGACGCAGGCAGGGTCAGCTCGGTGATGCCCGTGCAGCCCTCCAGCGCACCGTCGCCGAGGGTGGTCAGGGAGGCGGGCAGAATCAGCTCGGTGATGCCCGTGCAGCCCTCCAGCGCACCCGCACCGATGGTGGTCAGCGATTCGGGCAGGGGCAATTCGGTGATGTTCGCGCAGTTGCGGAAGGCCCCGTCGCCGATGGTGGTGATGGAGCCGAACAGCTCCACATACTCCACGCTGCTGTCGGCGAAGGCCTCGTTGCCGATGGTGGTGAACCAGCCGCAGTGGTGGGGATAGAAGGAGCGGATGCTCTGGTTGCCCTTGAACAGGCCGTCGCCCAGCGCGGTGACCTCAATGCCGTCATAACCCGACCAGACGGTCAGATCCTGCTGATCGCCGTTGTAGACCGTCCACACGCCGTTTTCGATGGTCGTGATCTCCGGTTCATTGATCGGGCACGCCGCCACGCCGCCGCTTTCGGGGTTGTTGATCCAGACGGTGCAATCCGGGCACTGCTCCGCCAGCAGCTCGGCATATGCGTCGCGGTTTTCGATGGTGCTGTCCCAGGGCAGGTCGACGTCGGCCAGATCGGTCTCGGCGAACGCGTCCGGGGCTAGGTCGATGAGGGTGTACGCATCGAGAATCACGTAGTTCAGCGGCGTGCCCGCGAAGGCGCGCGCGCCGACGGATTCCACGCTGCCGCCCAGGTGAACCTCTTGGCACCAGGCGCTCTCAAAGGCGCTCTCGCCGATGGTGCGCAGCGTGGAGGGGAGCTCCAGAATGGCCTGGCCGCCGTACTGGAACGCGTGCGCGCCGATCTCCTCCAAGCCCTCGCTCCAGTCGATCTGGTTGATCTGGGCGTTCATGAACGCGCCGTTGGCGATGGTCTTGAGCGTGGAGGGGAGCTGCACGTAGGCGAGGTTGCTGGCAGATTGGAACGCGCCGTCCCCGATGCGCTCCAGACCCTCGGGGAACACGATTCCGTATACGGAGTAGTCGCTCACGAAGGCCTCCGCGCCGATGGACTTCACCGCTGCGCCGCCGATGGTCGCGGGGATCTCCAGCCAGGCGTGGTACTCCCTGTACCCGGTGATGGCGCCGGTGGCGGGATCGAAGGTGAACCAATCCTCATTGTTCGTTTCGGCAATCACGGCGTTCTTGCCGCTGGGCTGGAGGTGCTCCGCTGCGCCGTTCACCTCGGCCAGCGCCGCCGCGTAGGCGTCCAGCTGGTCGTCGGGCACGTAGATCACGTAATCCTCACTCAGCCAGTCAAAGCACCAATCGGTGTTCAGGAAGATCGGGCACGCGCCCTCGAAATAAATCTCCTTCAGATTTTCGCAGGATCCGATCGCGCCGTCCACAATGCGGACGCTGGCCGGGATGGTCAGGCTGGTCAGCGCGTTGCAGTTCTGGAAGTTGGAGCCGATGTACTCCAGGCCGTCGTTCAGCGTCACGCTGGTCAGGCCGTCCATCCAGGAGATGGCCCCGCTCTGGATCGCGCGCAGCGTGTCGGGCATCGTCAGCGAGGTGATCGCACCGTTCGAATTGAAGGCGCTGTACTTGATGGCGTTGACCGCATAGCCGTCCACCTCTGCGGGGACCGCCACGTCGCCGCTCAGCTCGCTCTCCGGCACGAGGTACATGTTGCCGCTGTCATACGACCACAGCGGCTCCTCCGCCAGGGCCGGCAGGCACAGGACAAAGATCAGCAGTGCAAGCAACAGATAAAGTTTCCGATACATGTGCGCATCCTCCTAATATTTTGTGAAATCTTCCGCTTCGGGAGGGGCTCCGACCGCTGCGGACAGCAGCGCGGCGCGAGCCCTTTTCATTTGAAACTCCTTGGAATCCGGTCTCCATTGCAGCGCCGGCATGGCCGGCCATTGGTTCGCAGCCGCGCTTTACAGCGCCTCCAGCGCGGCGATCAGATAGTTGGCGGTGACGGAGGCGTAGAAGAAGGCGTCGATCCGGCCGAAGCGCCTGGCGTGCATCACCTGCTCCGCCAGATCCGGATCCGCGACCTCGTCGCACAGCAGTGCGATGCGGCAGTCGGGCAACAGGCGGCGGACCTGCTCTCCGCTCTCCAGGCGCTTCTCCAGCGTGGCCCAGGGCAGCCGGCTGACCTCCATCAGCAGCACCTCCGGACGGATGGCCCGGCACGTGGGCATCAGCTCCTGCGCACGGTTGGGCGGAACCTGCCGGCAGCGAAAGCTGCCGCTTTGCTGAAGCGCGGCTTCGATGGCCCCGGAGAGGAGGCCATTCTGCACGCTGATCACGATATTCTTCAAAATATCCGCCTCCGGATGTTGGATTGTGCAAAAAATGTACGCAAAATGCAGCGCCATTGTAGGATCATTGTACCGAAAACACCGCGCCCGCACATCGGCCAAATGGCCATTTTTTGGCTTGGAGACAAAAAAATATCCCCCGCGATGGGGGATATTTCCTGAATGAGTGCCCGCCTGCAGGGAAGGATGCCCCGCGATGGATGCTGTCCGTGAGAGAACGCCGTGCGCAGCAGGACCGCTGCAGCGCGCTTCGGTGCGACGCGCCACGCGGGTCGATTCTCTGCCGCGGGGGCGCCTGCGACGGAATGCCGGGGCGACGGCGCATCAGTTTTCCGCATTTTCATCGCGCAAAATCACCAGTCCGCTCTCCCTGGCGCGCACAGCCAGCTCCGTGCGGTTGCGAAAGCCGGTCTTGTCCAGCATGCTCAGGACGTGCGCCTTGACGCTGCCCACCGACATGTGCAGGCGCTCGCCGATCTCCGTGTTGGTGTAGCCGCCGGTCATTTCCCGCAGCACCTCCAGCTCCCGCGCGGTGAACTCCAGGCTGCTGGCGCGGCCCAGGATCAGCTCCGGCGTGGAGGCGGGGTACACCGATTCCCCCGCCATGGTCCGGCGCATGAGATTGAGTATGGATTCCTCCGCGGCCTCCTTGTACCAGAAGCTCTCCACGCCGATGGCGCGGGCGCGGTCGATGTAGGAGCACTCGGGCATGGAGGTGACCACGATGATCTTCACCTGCGGCGTCTGGCGCTTGATCCGCGCGGCCGCGTCCAGGCCGCTGCGCCCGCCGCGGGTGATCACGTCCATCAGCACCAGATCCACCGCGTTTCCCAGGCAGTACACGTCCGCCAGCTCCGCGCTGTCGATGGCCGCCGCCAGCTCGAAGTCCTCCGAGGCGCCGATGAGCATTTCGAACAGCTGCCGGGGCATCGTCTGATCCTCCACCACCAGCACACGGGTCTTGTTCATGTCCATTCCTCGCTTTCCAGGGGAAGTTCTACCGTCAGCGCGAAGCGCGGCGCGCTCGCAATGCGCATGCATCCGCCGGCATCCTCCACGCGCCTGCGCAGGGAGGAGAGGCCGCCGCCCTCGGTTACGGCATGTTGGGGGGCCGCGCCGTCGTTGGTAAAGACGGCGGTGATCCGGCCCTGCGCCTGCGACAGATGCACGCGGAGAAGCGTGCCCCTGGCGTGGCGCACGGTGTTGGTCAGGCATTCGTGGGCGGCGTTTTCCAGCAGCGCCATGCAGGAGGCGTCCGCGGCGCCGAATTCGCCCTCCACCGTCACGGTCACGCCGATGGCCCGCGCCGCCGCGATCAATTCGTCGAAGTCCCGGCCCGGGACGGCCGCGCTGCCCGCACCCTCCATGAGCGCAAGATTCTGCCGCCACAGCCGCAGCACCTCGGCGCGCTGGGCCGCATCGCCGGGCACCTCCGTCAGCCGCCGCGCGGCCAACAGCGCCTGGCCGAACTCATCGTGAATGCGCAGCTTTGCGGCCAGGGTTTCCCGCTCCCGGGTCAACTCCCGGATGCGCGCGCCGTATCTGCGCAGCCGGCGGTTCATCTCCGTCAAGCGGAAGTTGTCTGCCGCCAGCTCCGCGTTCATCGCGTGCTCCCGGGTGATGTCCGCGGCGATGAGCTGCACGACCGCCTCGCCGCCGGCGTCGATGCGCCTGTTCGAAAAGCTCCACACGCGGCCGTCGGCGCTCTGCACAATGGGGGCGTCGCCCGTCTGCAGCGTCCGATTCTCCGGCAGCACGTCGCCCGCTGCGAGGCGCTGCCAGAAGGCGGCGCCGTTCATCAGCGGCGCGCCCGTCAGCGCCCGGCACAGCGCTTCCATCCGCACATTCACCAGCCGGGGCAAACCGTTTTCGGCGTAGAAGCACAGGCCGGAGGGAAGCTGGTCCAGGCTCTCCTTGATGGACGTGCCGGAGATGTGGCTGCGCCGCCAGTCCAGCAGCCGCAGCATTGCGTGCAGGATCCACACCGCCCACACCGCGCCCGACAGCGCCAACGTCCAGGCGGGTGCGCTCCAAAGCGCCCGCTCCAAAGCGCCTGCATGCGCCGGAGAAAAGCGCAGCGCCATTCCATTCATCAGGATGCCGAGCACGGCGAAGTTCACCAGCGCGGGCAGCAGGCACAGCGCGGTGCGGCTTGCCGGCGTGCGGTAGAGGAAGGCTAGGATCGCCGCGCACAGCCCGCCGCACAGCAGCAAGAGCAGCAGCGTGCACAGCACGCCCTGCCCGACGCCGGACAGATGCAAAAAGGCCGCCGTCATGCGCGATCACCTGCCTTGTCGATCCGCAGCGTCAGGAAGAGGGTTCCATCCTGCTGCTCCGTTCGGAGCGCCGCATGGAGCTGCCGAAGCCGCGCGGCTTCCCAGTCCTGCGACAGCGGCGCGCGCACATCCTCCATGGTCATGCGCAGCGTGAGGCCGTCCGGATCCCCGCGCAGATTGACCAGAAGGGCGCTCAGCGACGGCAGCGCGGACTCCACGGCCGCCTCGAAGAAGTCGTAGGCGAGCAGGATTGCGTCCGGCGATTGCGGCGCATCCCCCTGCACGCGCAGTGCGGCGGCGGCGCGGATCGCCGGCAGGCAGCCGAGGGATTCGCGGATGCACAGCGCCAGCTCCTGCAGCGGCACCGCCGGCGTTCCCTCCGGAAGGAGCGCGAGATTGCAGCGGCGCTTGACGTAGGCGCCGTACACGCAGCTCAGCGCGATGCGGCGGTCGAAATCGGGCGCATCCGGCTCCAGTCCATCCAGCAGGGCGCTGATCCTGCACAGCTGCGGCCGAACGGTGGGGAGCATGCCGTCGTAGAGCCGGTTCTGTTCCTCCAGCTGCGCCTGCTGACGCCGGGCCTCGTTTTCCGCGCGCATCAGCTCGTTGTCCTCGGCCAGCAGTTCGCCGACCTCTGCGAGCCGGCGGCGGATGCGGTTGATCTGCGCGACGTCGTCCGTCCAGTACATCCGGCCGCCGCGCACCGGATGACAGTGCAGCCGGGTATCGGCATCGAGGAACACGGCGCCGTCCTGTGCGCGCCGGCGCTGCTCCCTCGTCAGCGACAGCGGCGTTGCGGATTGATATGCGATGACGTCGTTGGAATCGACAATCTGGGCGGAGATGGTGGAGGCGGAAAAGTAGCTCGCGTAGTTGGCGTTGGAGGGGACGAGGCCGAGCCGGATGCAGCATTCCCAGGTGGCGATGAAGGTCGCGCACAGCAGCTCCGGTACCTTGTACGCCGACAGAATGTGGAAGAGGCTCAGCAGGCTCGCAGCGAATCCCGCCGCAAACACCGCGCCCGGCAGCCAGATGTAGCGCCGGCTGTTGGCGACGCGGCACTTCCGGAAGAGCAGGGCCATGCTGGCGGCGGTGAGCCCCATGCCCCAGGCGACGATCAAAAAGTACAGCGGGCCGTGGGTGTAGCTGTCTGCTTCGTGCAGGCGGGGCTGCGGAAAGCGAAAGGCCAGCTGGTGGAGATCGTTGCTCATCACGCCCAGGAACATCAGCGATGCCGGGATCAGCAGCAGATACCAGCGGCGGGGGAGCGGCGCGTCCTGCGCCCGTCCCAGGCAGAGCGCCGCGAGAAATGCCAACAGCGGCGCGAAGATCTGCTGGAGGTAGGAGAGGTACCACAGGATTTGCGTGATGTGAAGTTCGGTGAAAAAGCGGTATTTGCAGGTGCGCTGGAGCATCCAGACGACGCCCAGCATGGAGGTGGCAAACAATAGCTCGCGGACGCTGGCGTCCATGATGCGCTGGCGAATCGAAATTGCCCAGGCGATGATCAGGCCGATGTAGATCACGCTGACTGTCAGGAAAGCGTACGCTTGAAATGGCGGCGGCAACAGGGAATCGGACTCGTGCAGAACGCCCGCCAGCAGGAACAGGGCTGCGGCGGCAAGGGTCAACCTTTGCGTGCGGTTGCGTGCGTGGGGCATGGTTTCCATCCTCTGTACGGTACTTTCCTCTATTATACACCATTGGGAGGGAAAAGCAAACCGGAGCGAAGCCCGCTGCAGGGGTTCGCTCCGCTTGCTCTCCGGCCCGGCAGGTGTGGAAGCAGGGACGACAAAAGACAGGGAGCCTGCGAGATTTCGCAGGCTCCCTGGGTCCGGGAATCCGGCGGTCCATGAAGGATCCGGACGGAAAGCGGGTGGAATCAGTGCGCGCGGCCGAAGAGTGGAAGCGCATCCGGCAGCGTCGCGCCGAGGAGCAGCGCGGCCTCCAGCACAGCCAGGACGCGCTCTGCCGCGGCGGACATGCCCGGGCAAAGGATGAAGGCGAGCATCAGCGCGCAGCCCAGCCGGGCCAGCGCCTTTCCGGCAACGGAGCAGGGGCCGGAGGATCTGCACCGCAGCAGGGATGCGACGGCGCGCAGCGGCAGCATCCAGGCGGCGAAGCGCAGATCTGCAAAGCGGGGCAGCAGGGCGATCAGCAGCGCTGCCGGAACCAGCAGGTCGGCGAGGGTCTCCAGCAGAATGCCTGCGTCACTGCACATGTCGAAGTGGCGGCTCAGCGCGCTTGCGGACAGATCGAGCGCGAGGGAGAGCGCCAGCAGCGCCGCGGCGACGAATCTGCGCAGCTGCATCAGCGGGATCAGCGCGATCGCCAGCAGGATCCGAAGGATGCTGAGCCGTCCCGACAGCTGCATCAGGCTGTGAAATCCGCCGGCGGGGGAAGTGTATTTCATAGGATTGCCTCCTTTGTGGATTGCGGCGCCTCCTCGCGCCTGCGGATGGTGGTGAAGTAGCCCACCACGGACACTGCCAGCGCGGCCAGTGAATCCACGATCAGATCGTCCATGGTGTCCACCAGCGCGGCGCGCCCGATCAGCACCTCGCCCTGGGCGGTGATGCACTTCTGCATGTTCAGGCCCAGCAGGCCGTCTGCGCTGAACTCATAGATCTCCCACACCGCGCCGCAGGCCAGCGCGAAGCAGAAGGCGAACAGCGACACGAACAGCGGGCTCAGCGACACCCGCACGTGCTCGCTGCGGTTCAGCAGATCCACCAGGATGAAGCCCAGTGCGCCCAGCATTGCGCCGGAGAAGAAGTGCAGCAGGGTATCCCAGTGGGAGAAGCGGTAGTAGAAGTCGAACATCTCCCCGAGGAACACCGCGCAGTACAGAAAGATGTAATACAATATGTAGATGAAGTTGGCGATGCCCAGCTTCCAGCGGCGGTCGATCGCCGAGGGCAGCAGCATCACGACCATGCCCAGCAGGCACTGGCTGAGGGTCAGCAGGTAGTCGCTCTTCGTCTTTTCAAACTCCGCGCCGGGGGCCAGGGCCTCCGGCGCCGTCAGGAAGCGCACCAGCGAAAAGATCATCGAGGCCAGCAGCGTGAAGAACAGAATTCTTCCGAGAATTTCACTGGCCCTGCTCTGATTCCTTCGTGACATGGAAAACGACCTCCCGACGGTACCACAATGCTCGGACGCGGCGCACCCCACGCTCTCGCGGCGGCGGGGCCGCGTCTCCCCGCCGATGCTCCCATTATAATGGGGGAAAAACAACTCTTCAACAACTCAAGTTCAACAATTGTTGAATTGCACGGCGTTGAAAATTCTCTCAAAACATGCTAAAGTAGAGACTGAGATCGCATGCAAAGCGATCGGTGTGAAGAGGATTTGATGGAATGCGAGTGCTGATTTTGAGCTGCAATACGGGAGAGGGACACAACTCCTGTTCCGCAGCGATTCAGGAATGCTTTGAGAAACGGGGCGTGCACTGCGAGGTGGCAGACGCGCTGCGTTTCATCTCCCGGGGCGCTTCCCGCCTGTTTTCGGGCGCGCATGTGGCCATGTATCGCCACGTGCCCGGCCTGTTCCGCCACGGTTACCGGTTTCTGGAGCAGCATCCCGGCGTGTTTCAACAACGCACGCCGGTGCATCGCTTTCTGACGGTGGGCACGCGGCGGCTCAGCCGCTTCATCGTCGAGGGAGGGTTCAATGTGGTGATCTGCTCCCACGTGCTCTCGGCGCTGATCCTCACGGATGCCCTGCGCAGCGAACCCCTGCCGGTCAGGACCGCCTTTGTCGCCACGGACTACACCTGCAGCCCCAGCATGGACGAGAGCGCGCTGGATACCTACTTCATCCCGGATGCCGCGCTGGCGGATGAATTCCGGGTGGGGGCGATTCGGCCGGAGCAGCTGGTGGCCAGCGGCATTCCGGTGCGCAGCACCTTCTACCACTGCGAGGACCGGCAGACTGCGGCCGCGGCCTTCGGCATCCCCGAGGGGCACCGGCACATGATGATGATGTGCGGCAGCATGGGCTGCGGACCGATGGAGAAGCTGACCCGCCTGCTGTCGAAGCGCCTGGCACCCGATCAGCATCTGAGCGTGCTGTGCGGCACGAACCGGCGCCTGTACCGCAGGCTGACGCGGCGCTACGCCGGGAAGGAGAACATTCACATTCACAACTTTGTGGAGGACATCTCCCTCCTGATGGACAGCGTGGATCTCTACCTCACCAAGCCCGGGGGCCTGAGCACCACGGAGGCTGCGGTGAAGTGCCTGCCGATGGTGATGGTGGACGCGGTGGCCGGCTGCGAGGAGCACAACCGGCGCTACTTTTTGAACACCGGCCTGGGCGTCACGGCGGACAGTCCGGAGGCGCTGGCCGATCTCTGTGCGGAGCTGATGGCCGATCCGGCGCGCACCGACGCGCTGCGCAGGGCCGGCGAGGCGCACCGGCCGCAGGTCGCGGTGGAGTGCATCTGCGCCTGCCTGATGCAGGCGTGCGGCGAACAGGACAAATCCGCATGACGCATGCAGAAGGGAGCGCGCATGTATAAGATCCTGATTGTGGAGGATGATCTCGAGCTGCGCCAGCTCTTTGCCCGGGTGCTGGAGAAGAACGGCTATCGGGTGGAGACTGCGGCGGACGGAGCGGAGGCGCTGCGGATCCTGGGCGGCGGCTATGTGGATCTGATCATCTCGGACGTCATGATGCCCGTGATGGACGGAAATGCCATGGTGCGCGCGCTGCGGGACGAAGGCATCAAGACCCCCGTGCTGATGATCACCGCGAAATCCTCCATCGACGACATGCGGGAGGGCTTCCTCTCCGGCACGGACGACTACATGGTCAAGCCGGTGAACGTCAACGAGATGGTGCTGCGGGTGGGCGCGCTGCTTCGACGCGCGCGGATGCTCAGCGAGCGCCGGCAGAAGATCGGCGAGACCCTGCTGGAGTGCGACTCCCTCACCGTGAGCCGCGGCGGCAGGAGCATGGTGCTTCCCCAGAAGGAGTTCATGCTGCTCTACAAAATGGCGGCCTATCCGGGCAAAATCTTCACCCGGCAGCAGCTGATGGACGAGATCTGGGGCTACGACGCCGACACCGATTCCCACACCGTGGACGTGCACATCGGCCGCCTGCGGGAGCGCTTCAAGGACAATCCGGACTTCAAAATCGTCACCATGCGCGGCGTGGGCTACAAGGTGGTGCGCACATGAAGCGTCGGCAAAGGATTGTTCAGCACAACCTCTGGTTCTACTTTACCATGGCGATCTTCGGCGAATTCTGCCTGTCGATCCTGCTGGGCGTGGGGCTGATTCTGGTGCTGAACCGCCTGTTTGGCGTGACGCTGTCGATCCCCAGCGTGATTTGGGTGCTGGTGGCCAGCAGCGCCGTGGCGGGGATCATCGCCCTGCTTTTGAACCACCGCATCCTGCGGCCCATCCGGAGCCTGGGCAGCGCCATGAACCGCGTGGCTGGCGGCGATTTCAAGGTGCGCCTGGAGTGCGCCAGCCGCAGCGCCGCCATCCGGCAGATCTATCAGGATTTCAACGTGATGGTCGCGGAGCTGGAAAAGACGGAGGTATTGCAGTCCGACTTCGTCTCCAACGTCTCCCACGAGTTCAAGACGCCCATCAACGCCATCGAGGGCTACGCCATGCTGCTGCAGGGCACGCCCCAGGCCACGCCGGAGCAGCGCGAGTACATCGACCGGATCCTTCTGAACACCCGGCGGCTCTCCAGCCTGATCGGCGACATCCTGCTGCTCTCGAAGGTGGAGAACCAGACCATCGCCAGCGAAGCCACGGCGTTTCGCCTGGACGAGCAGGTGCGCCAGGCGATACTGCTGCTGGAGCCCCAGTGGAGTGAGAAGGAGATCGAGTTCGACGTGGAGCTGGAGGAACTCAGCTACCGCGGCGATCCGCGGTTGCTGCTGCACGTGTGGAACAACCTGATCGGCAATGCGGTCAAGTTCAACCGCACCGGCGGCATGGTGCGGCTGCGCCTTGCGCGCACGGACGGCGTCGTCCGCTTCACGGTGGAGGACGAGGGCCCCGGTATTCCCCCGGAGGCCCGGAAACACATCTTCGACAAGTTCTATCAGGGGGACAGCTCCCATCGCCAGGAGGGCAACGGCCTGGGCCTGGCGCTGGTCAAGCGCATCCTCAACGCCTGCGGCGGGGAGATCTTCATGGAGAACCTTCCCGAGCGGGGCTGCCGCTTCACGGTGACGCTGCCGGATGCGCAATAAATAAGATCCTGCGAATGACGTTCGCAGGATCTTTTGCGTGCATCGGTCCGCTAGGCCACCTTTCGACGCGGACGCTCGCCGGTGTAGGCAAAGCCCGCGATCAGCGCGGTCAGCGGCGCGGCCACCACCAGGCCGAAGCTGCCCACCAGCGTGTTGAGCAGCTGGCTGGAGACGTACTTCAGGTTCACGATGTCGCCCAGCGGCGTGCCCTGACCCACGAAGTACATCAGCATGGACAGGTAGTTGCCCGAATAGGCCAGCATCAGCGTGGTGGTCATGGTGCCCAGCACGCTGCGGCCCACCGTGAGGCCACTCTTCATCAGCGCTGCGCGGCTCAGGTCGGGCCGGTGGCAGCGAATCTCCTCCATGGACACGGACACGTCCATGCTCAAATCCATCAGCGCGCCGGAGTTCGCCAGAAACACCATGCCGATGTACAGGCTGCGGGTGTCCACGCCCATGCTGGACTGGGCCAGCAGCGGCACCACGTAGGGCAGGTCGCCGCCGTCCAGCTTCAAGAGGTGGGTGAGCAGAACCGCGGCAAAGCAGGTCGTCAGCGTGCCGGCCAGCGAGCCGAGGATGGCCACCAGGCAGCGCTTCGTGAAGCCCGCTACCAGCAGGTCGATGATGACGGTGAGCACGATCACCGTGACGAAGGCGGCGATCATGGGGTTCAGGCCCTCCAGCAGCAGCGGAATCAGCAGCTTCCAGACGATCACCGCGCTGGCCACCAGCGAGACCATCGCGCCGCAGCCGATCACGCCGCCGAACAGGATCAGCGCCAGCGCCAGCACGCCCACGGTGCTCAGCTCGATGGTGGTGCGATAGTGGTCGATCAGGGTGATGGTCAATCCGTTCGTCCCCTCCTGGAGCATCGCCCAGGCGGTTTCGCCGGGCGCGAACAGCTTGTCCTTGTCCAGCGCGGAATTCAGGTAATTGTAGGAGCTGTACGTTTCGCCCTTGTGTTCGCCGCTGAGGATGGTCACCTGACAGGGCTGCACGCCGTTGTAGGTGATGCCCACGGCGCTGAGCAGGCTGTTGTCCACTGCTTCGATGCGCACCTTCTCCCGGGGGAAGGTGGAGGTGACGTTGAGGTAGGGATCCGGCAGCAGGCAGAGCAGGCCGCAGAAGACCAGCATCACCAGGCAGAGAATCAGGCTTTTCCGGGTGTTTTTTTTCATTTTCTTGTCCTCAAAACAGGGGCCGACGGTTTTCCGCCGACCCCTGCGCTTTCACTGTGAAGTTTGATCTCAGTCCGCCTGCAGGCCCATGACCTCCATGGTGCGGTTGAAGATGTCCGTGTTGTCGTAGAGGCCGGAGAAGGCTTCCGCGCCCACGCCCGTTGCGTACACCGGAATCTGCAGGCCCGTGTGGGCGTAGGAGGTGTAGCTCAGGCCGGCCTTGTTGTTGATGATGTGGGAGACTGCCATGGACAGGGGCTCGTAACCGCCGTAGAGCAGTGCCTCTTCCTCGCCGAGCTCACGGTCGGCCTTGGGGATCATGCTCAGCTCGAAGGCTGCCTGCAGGCTGTTCAACTCGGTCTCGGTCAGGCTCAGATCCTGATCCGGCTCGGTGGTCAGGCCGTAGTAGGTCTCGATGGCCGCCAGCGCGTCCTCGAAGGTGGCGCCGTTGTCGCGCAGCTCGGCGATGACCGCGTCGAAGTCGGTGAAGGAGATCTTCTGGTTGGTCAGGTAGGTGAAGTGGGTGTCGTAGGCGGTGGTGGCGAAGCCGATGGTCATGCCGCCGGTCTCATGGTCTGCGGTCACGATAATCAGGGTCTCGTCCGGATGCTCTGCGGCGAAGTCCACGGCGACCTGCACGGCGTCGCTGAAGGCCAGGGTCTCATGGATGGAGGTTGCGGCGTCGTTGGCGTGGCCGGCCCAGTCGATCTTGCCGCCCTCGCACATCATGAAGAAGCCGTTCTCGTTGTCCAGCACGTTGATGCCGGCCTTCACGAAGTCCGCCAGGGAGAGGATGTCCTCGCCCTCAGCAGCCAGGCGTTCGCGGTCGATCTCGTAGTTGATGGACTTGGAGTCCTGCAGCACGGGGTTGGTGGCCAGCACGCGGCCGGATTCGGCGTTCAGGGCACGCACCTCGTCGTTGGAGGTGAGGATGTTCCAGCCATTCTCCGCAGCCAGCTCCAGGATGTCGGTCTGCGGGTTCTCCGCATCCGCACCGGTGGGCTTCAGATAGCCGCCGCCCGCCAGGTAGTCCAGGGTCGTGCCGGTGACGCCCTGCACGGCGATCTCATAGTAGTCGTTGCGGCTGGGCTGCTTGGCGTAGAAGGCTGCCGGGGTGGCATGGTCCAGGGACACGCTGGAGACGACGCCGATCTTGTAGCCGGCCTCCTTCGCGTACTCGGTGATGAGCTTGAAGGGGGTGGTCAGGGTCACGTCGTAGTTGATGACGCCGGACAGGGTCTTCTCACCGGAGGCGATGGAGGTGGCGGTGGAGGCGGAGTCCGGGCAGAAGGAGGATGCGTCGTAGGTGGTCACCATGCCCAGATAGGGGAAGGTGGTGAAGCTCAGGTCTGCGGGAACCGGGAATTCGGAGTCGGGATTTGCAACCGCGCCCTTGTAGTACTGGGTGGCGGTCACCTGGGGGTTGCCCATGCCGTCGCCGATGAACATGAACACGTATTTCGGGGCTGCGGCGGCCTCCTCAGCCGTCGCGGCGGGGATGCATGCCAGCGCAAGCGCCAGGATGCAGATCAGGGAAATCAATTTCTTCATACCGGATTTTTCATTCCTTTCTTTTTGGTTCGAAAACAGCATAGCATGCAAAAATCAGAACTGCGTCAAGGCGAAATCAAAAATAAAGCCGGGTTGTGTCAAAACTTGACATGGAAGCTTCACACAGGCGTAATCGAACCGGCCCAGAAAGCCCATTGTTTTTGTGGGTCGATTTTGCTAAAATACGTCCGGGTGAATCGATATGAAAAAGACGCTATTGGAGGGAAACATCCGCCGCGAGCTGATCTCGCTTTCGCTGCCGCTGCTGATCGGCAGCGTGTTGCAGCAGATGTACAACACGGTGGATTCGCTGATCATCAGCCGCTTTCTGGGCACGGAGGCCTTCTCGGCGGTGGGCATCGCGGGCACGATCATGAACCTGTTCATCTTCGTGCTCACCGGCTTCTGCACGGGCATTTCGGTGATTCTGGCGCAGATGTACGGCAGTGGCGATCGCGCGGCGTTCCGGCGGGAGATGTTCGCCTCGCTGAGCCTGGGCGCAGGCATCACCATCGCGCTGGCGGCGCTGTTTCTGGCGCTGATGCGTCCGGTGCTTCTGCTGATCCAGTCGCCGGCGGCGCTGATTCCTTACATCGAATCCTATCTGCGGGTCATCATCGGCGGCATGCTGTGCACATATTTTTACAACCTGTTCTCCAGCATGCTGCGCGCCATCGGCGACACCCGCGCGGCCACCTTCTTCCTGTTCGTGGCCGTGGCGGTCAATGCGGTGCTGGACCTCCTGTTTGTGGGAGAGCTGCACTTCGGCATCGCGGGCGCGGCCTGGGCCACGGTGCTGTCCCAGCTGCTCTCGGCGCTGTGCTGCCTGATCTACATCCTGCGGCGCGACCGCGACCTGCTGTGCAGCCGCTACGAATTCCATCTGGACAAAAGCCTGGTGCGGCGCACGCTCACCTTCGGCTTCAGCTCCGCACTGCACCAGTCCAGCCTGTACATCGGCAAAATCTTCGTGCAGGGCGCGGTGAACACTCTGGGCACGCCGGGCATCGCCGCCTACACCGCCACCACCCGCATCGAGGGCTTCGCAAACTCCTTCGGCACCAGCGTGGGCCAGGCGCTGTCGGTGTTCGTCTCCCAGAACTACGGCGCGAAGAATGCGGATCGCGTGCGCGACGGCCTGAAGGAGAGCCTGAAGCTGGGCGTGGGCCTGGGCCTGATGCTGTCGGCGCTGATGTTCCTCAGCGCGCGCGCCGGCGTGGGCGTCTTTTTGGAGGACGGCGAGGCGCAGGCGATTGCATACGGCGTCGCATACCTGCGCCAGATCGCGCTGTTTTATGTGATGTGCTTCACCGGCAACCTGTTCGCAGGCTACTTCCGCGGCGTGGGCAGGGTCTACACGCCCCTGGCCGCCACCACCGCCCACATCTCCGTGCGCGTGGTGCTCTCCTACCTCTGGGCCGGAAGTCTGGGCCTGCGCGCCATCGCCCTGGCCACCGGCGTGGGCTGGCTGTGCATGACCGCCGTCCAGCTCACCATGCTCTGGCGCATCCGCAAAAGGCCCCGCGCCGCCGTGAACTGATGCACTCCGTTTTTGCATAAAAATGCGTCCGCCCTGCATGTGCAGGGCGGACACTGGTTTTGGCACTCAGAATTGTTCGCAGTAGATGCGCACGGCCTCGGCGGCGAAGACTGCCGTTCCGGGGCCGCCTGCGCGGTCGATGTTGTCGCGCATCTCGCCCTCGGCGGCGTACATTTGGCCGAGGCCCGAGAGGATCTGCGGCGTGCAGTCGTAGTCGTGCGCCGTGATGAAGTCGCGCAGCCGCTGCACCAGCGCCTGGGCTGCGTCGGACGCGGGGTCGCGGTCCTGAAGAGATCCGAAGTCGGCGAAGATCTGCATCATGTCCGCGCCGGTGCGCAGCTCCTCCTCGCGGCTGCGGCCGGAGTGCTTCTGCTCAAACTCCCGATAGGCTTCGGTGTCGCCCCATTTTTCCCGGGCGAGGGCGCTGTATTCGTCGATTTTCTTGGTGTCAAATGCGGAAAAATCCAAGGTATTCCCTCCCATGATCTGAATTCTGCGGGTGAGTTCGATCAGCTTCTCCAGTCGCTCCTTCTTCAGCGTCAACAGCTGCGCCTGATGTCCCAGCGCGTGGCTGCGGTCGTAGGCGGGGCTGTCCAGCATGCGGGCGATCTCTTTCAGCGGAAATTGCAGCTCGCGATACAGCAAAATCTGCTGAAGGCGGTCGAGCGCTTCGTCGTCGTAGAGCCGGTAGCCCGCGGCGCTCAGTGCGCTGGGCTTCAAAAGGCCGATCTGATCGTAGTAGCGCAGCGTGCGCACGCTCACGCCGGTCAGGGCTTCCACCTCGTGTACGGTCTTCACGTTCTCACCTCCGCAGCTCTTAGGATAAGGCATGACGCAGCTGGAGGGTCAAGGGGTTTTGGAAAATTTTTTGAAAAATGCGCAGCAGTTTTGCCGCATAAGTGCGGCGGGGGAGATACTCCCCCGCTACATCCATATTACAGCCGCTTGTCCAGGCACACCAGATGCACGTTCGGGATGCCGTTGAATTCGCAGGGCACGATGCAGGCTTCCCGGTAGCCCAGCTTTCTGTACAGCGACCGTGCGGCGACGTTTATGGCGTTGGTGTCCATGCGCAGGAAGGGACAGCCGCGCTTGCGGGCGCAGTCCTCATAATAATGCACAAATTTTGTGCCGTAGCCCCGGCCTCCGAAGTGCGGCGAGACCACCAGCGTGTGCAGCACCAGCACCTCATTCGGCGGCGCGTCGTAGCTCCAGCTTGCGCCGTCGTACTCCGGGACCTGATACTGGTTGATGCGCGCGGCGGCGACGATTCCGCCGTCCTCAACTTCCACGTACATGTCGCCCAGTTGGATGGCGGCCTCGGCGGTGGCGCGGGTGGGATACACGCCGCGAATCCAGCCGATGGAGGCGCGCCCGGCCTCGATTTCGCCGTGAATCTCGTCGTAGATTGCGGCGATGGCGTCCAGATCGCCCATTTCAGCCCTTCGGAACATGCTCATTCCTCCAAATTCTGCATCGCTGCGGGCAGGTTCGAGGAGTTTTTGATGGACGCGAGCAGCCCGCCGACCTCCGCCTGCGTAAGCTCCCGCCACTGTCCGCTCTGTAGCGAGCCGATGCGGATGTTGTTGATGCGCACGCGGCGCAATTTTTGCACATTGTAGCCCAGCGCCTCGCACATCCTGCGAATCTGGCGGTTCAGGCCCTGCACCAGCACCAGATTGAAGGAGCGCGCGCCGGTTCTGCGCAGCCTGCAGGGCAGGGTTGTGGTGCCGAGGATCTCCACGCCGGACATCATCCTTTCCATGAACTCCCGCGTGAGGGGCTTGTCCACCTCAACTTCATATTCCTTCTCGTGGCCTCCGGCAGCGCGCAGCAGGCGGTTGACGATCTCGCCGTCGCTGGTGAGCAGCAGCAGGCCCTCGCTGTCCTTGTCCAGCCGCCCCACCGGAAAGATGCGGATGGGGTAGTTTACGTAGTCCACCACGTTCATCGGCTCCCGTGGGTCGGCGGTGCACACGATGCCCCGGGGCTTGTTCAGGATGATGTACACCTTTTCGCCCCAACCGGAGAGCGCGTGGCCGTCGCACACCACCCGCATGCCGCTCCGCACCCGGTCGCCCAGCGCGCCCACGCGGCCGTCGATGGTCACGCGGCCCTCCTGAATCAGGCGGTCGGCCTCCCGTCGGGAGCAGTAGCCGCTGTCGGCGATGAATTTGTTCAGGCGCTTGCCCTGCGCTTCGTTGCTCTGCAAGAAAATCCCTCTTTCGATGCGTTTTTTCCATTATAGCACGCTCTGCCGCGCTGGACAAGTTTACACATGCGCGCTAAACTTTAAATCAGTATATGTTTGGGAGGAAGCCTATGGCCACAGTGACCCTACGCAAGACCCGCGAAACCCGCGTTCGCGGCGGACATCCCTGGATCTACGCATCGGAAATTGAGAAGGTGGACGGTGCATTCGAAAACGGCGACATCGTGGACGTGCACGACTTCCGCGGAAAGTTCATCGGCCGGGGCTTCTACAACCCCCTCAGCCAGATTTCCCTGCGGATTCTCACTCGCAACGACGAACCCTGCGACCGCGACTTCTTCGCCCGCCGCATTCAGGACGCCTGGGACTATCGCAGGCAGCTCTGCGATCCGGACAGCTGCCGCCTGATCTACTCCGAGTCCGACTTCCTGCCGGGCCTGGTGGTGGATAAGTATGCGGACGTGCTGGTGCTGCAGAGCCTGTCGCTGGGCATCGAGCGCATCAAGGACATGATCGCCGATCTTCTGATGGAGATCGTCAAGCCCATGGGCATCTGGGAGCGCAGCGACGTGCCGGTGCGCCGCCTGGAGGGCATGGAGCAGACCACGGGCCTCCTGCGCGGCGAGGTGCCCGACCTGGTGGAGATGAAGGAGAACGGCATCATCTTCGGCGTGGACGTGAAGAACGGCCAAAAGACCGGCTTCTTCCTCGATCAGAAGGAGAACCGCGCGGCCATCGCGCCGCTGTGCCCCGGCGCAAGGGTGCTGGACTGCTTCTGCCACAACGGCTCCTTCTCCTTGCATGCGGCCAAGTACGGCGCAAAGAGCGTGCTGGGCGTGGACATCTCCGAGGAGGCGCTGGTCGTCGCCCGTGAGAATGCCGCGCGCAACGGCTTCACCAACGTGACTTTCGAGGCCCACAACTGCTTCGATCTGCTGCGGGAGTACACCGACGCGGGCGAGCAGTTCGATTTGGTGATCCTCGATCCCCCGGCGTTCACGAAGAACAAGGCGGCGCTGCAGAGCGCGCTGCGCGGCTACAAGGAGATCAACCTGCGGGGCCTGAAGCTCGTTCGCCCCGGCGGATACCTGGTCACCTGCTCCTGCTCCCAGCACGTGGTGACGGAGATGTTCCAGAACATGGTCAACGAGGCCGCCCGGGACGCCAAGAAGCGCATCCGCCTGGTGGAGTACCGCACCCAGGGCAAGGATCATCCGCTGCTGCCCCAGAGCATCGAGACCAAGTACCTCAAGTGCATGATTCTTCAGGTGATGGAATGACAAAATCCTGCGGATTTCTCCGCAGGATTTTTTGTCAGCCCTGTAGCAGTTGCCCGCCGAGGCTGCGTCCGAGGCGATAGGTGAGCACGAGCGAGAGCAACAGCAGCGTCATGGCGGCATATCCCCATAATATGCCGGTGATGAAGCGCCTGGGGTTGTTGCTCTCCCTCTTCGCCAGGCGTTGAATGGTTCCATCGACGATCATCGGAACCATCAGCAGCAGCAGCGGAATCAGCCCGGGCGTTCCAAGCCAGATTCCCACGCCTGCGGCCAGAAAGCCGCACAGGATGCCCGTGCAGCGGGCGCAGATGGGAAACGGTCGCCCCCGAAGGTGAAAGGATCGATCCGGGCGACAGTGGCAGCCCATGAGGATGGGCAGCCACCTGTAAACCCAGATTCGGAGCTTTTCAGCCCTCAAACGCCAATCATCGTGCCTGCAACGCCCAGCACAAATGCCAGAATGTAGAGCACGACATATGCGATGACGCTGATCAGCGCGCCCTTGCCGGCTGCCTTGCTGGTTCTCGGCTTGGTGTCCTTCCAGACGAGGAAGAGAATCAGACCGACGATCGGAATGCAGAAGCCCAGCAGGCCCCAGCCGAAGCCTCCGTTGTCCACAACATCAGGCGTATCCTTCTGTGAAACGCCGCACATGGGGCAGATCACGGCCAAATCGTCGATCTGCGCGCCACACCTCTTGCAGTATGCCATCATATTTCCCCTTTCTTTTCCCGATACATGCTTTCCATACATGTACGTAAATTTTAACATAACAAGGAAAAGAATTCAATGGATTTACACCGGTTTAACCTGACGTACAAAGGGAGTTCAATGAAACGCGGAACTCCGCCTCGATGGCGGCCCAGCGGGAGAGGAAGTCCGCGCCGTCGGGTTCTTCCGCCAGAATCCGCACCGCGCGCACGCAGCCGCGCACGAATTCCGGGTCGAGGCCCCGCACGCCGCCGCGGGTCAGCGGACACATCGCACGGGCGCGCGCGTCCATGCGCACCGTCCACCTGCCGTCCCTGCCGATCACCGGGCACAGCGGGAACACGCGGCAGAGGAAGGGCCGCTTCTCCCGCGCGCACATCGCCTTGCAGCGGATCATCTCAGCATCCATGTGGGCGTCATGCGTTCTTTCCATCCAGTCGACATCGCCGATCAGAATCTCCTCGCCTGGCAGCAGATCCACGCCGCCCTGACCGTCCTCGTCGGGAAGGCAGCAGGCCGCAGCGCAGAGCGCGCCGCAATCGCTGCACAGCGGGGTGCTTTCGCCGATGGCCGCATAGGCCCGAAGTATCGTTTCCGTCTGCATGCTGAAAAATCCCTTCCATTTATATATAGCGCTGGGATATGATAACATGATCCGCGCCGTTTTGTCAAACGAAAGCCCAATTCGCGAGGGGCCTGCGCGCGCCCTTTTCCAACTTGTCGAACAAAAGCCCGATTTGGAATCTGCACCCTTGACATTTCCCGGGAATTTGGGTATGCTTTTCGGGTATGGAGGAAGGCAAATGATAATTTTGGGAATCGATCCGGGGCTTGCCACGCTGGGCTACGGCGTGATCGAGGCCGACCGGGGGAAGTACAGGCTGATCCAGTACGGCACGATCACCACGCCGCCGCGCCAGCCGATGCCGCTGCGTCTGCGGGCCATCTCCCAGGGGGTGGGCCAGCTGATGGACATCTACCGGCCGGAGGAGGTCGCCTTCGAGGAGCTGTTCTTCTCAAAGAACATCACCACCGGCATGGCGGTGAGCGCGGCGCGCGGCGTGGCGCTGGTGGCCGTGGTGGAGCGGACGGAAAACATCTACGAATACACGCCCATGCAGATCAAGCAGGCGGTCACGGGCTACGGCGGCGCGGACAAGCATCAGGTGCAGCACATGGTGAAGCTCCTTTTGCACATGCAGGAGATCGCCCGCCCGGACGACGCGGCGGACGCGATCGCGGTGGCGCTGACCCACGCGAACTGCCAGCATGCCAAGGAACTCTACAGAATCCAGTGAACGGGAGGCGGACGGATGTACGCACATATTGAAGGAATCGTTGCGGAGAAGGATCAGGACAGCATCGTGCTGGACGCAAACGGCGTGGGCTATCTGCTGAACGTCAGCGGCGCCACACTGTCCATGGCCCCGGCGATGGGCGAGCGCATGAAGCTCTACTGCGTGCTGAACGTGCGCGAGGATGCGATGGAGCTCTACGGCTTCTACAGCCGCGAGGAAAAGAGGATGTACGAGCGCCTGCGCAGCGTATCCGGTGTGGGCAGCCGCACGGCGCTGCAGATCCTGTCGGCCATGAGCGTGCGGGATCTGTCCATCGCGCTCATCTCCGGCGATGCGAACGCGCTCACCCGGGTGCCGGGCATCGGCAAAAAGACCGCCCAGCGGCTGGTGCTGGAGCTGAAGGACAAGGTGGACGATGCGCAGCTCACCGGACAGGCGGCTTCGATCTCGCCGAAGGTCAACGCCAACGGCCCCGAGGCCGAGGCCATCGCGGCGCTGATCTCCCTGGGCTACTCCAACGCGGAGGCAGCGAAGGCGGTCGCGCAGGTGGCCGATCAGACCCAGGAGGCCGACAAGCTGATCTTCCTGGCCCTGAAGGGTCTGGGCGGCTAAGATTCCGCCAAGGCGAAGGTGCAGGCGCTCCGGACAGGTGACAAATGACATAACCCATCCCCTTTCGGCATAAATTATTGTCAGAAAAGGGGATGTTTTCATTTCGAATGGGCGAAGGCATCCCCATACAACCCACAACCGCGCGTTGTGTACTGACATAAAGGAGGTTGCCCGTATGGATCTGCGATCGATGGAATTTGCACACGATATGAAGATGCCCATTCAATTGATATACAGCTGCGTGCAGCTGCTGGAGATGGAAGTGTCGCCCAACGCCCGGGCGGAGCGCTACCTCAAAACGCTGATGCAGAGCGCCGGTCAGCTGCAGGAGATGGTGCGCAATGCCCTGGACGGCGACCGGCTGCAGCGGGGCCGGAATCAATTGCGTCTGAGCCGGCTGGACGTGGTCGCCGAGGTGCGGCGCATCTGCCGCCAGTGCGACCTGTTCGCCCGGGAGAAGGGAATCCGGATCGACTTTGCCGGAAGCGCGGCGGAGTTTGAGATGATCAGCGATCTGGAGAAGCTGCAGCGCATGCTGCACAATCTGATCTCCAACGCGCTGAAGTTCACGCCGGAGGGCGGTCGGGTGGCGGTGGAATGCGAGGTAGCGGAGGACGTTGTAGAGCTGCGGGTGCGCGACAACGGCTGCGGCATTCCCGTCGAGCGCCAGGCGCGCATCTTTGAACTCGGTGAAACCGATGGCGGCTACGGCTACGGCCTGGCCATCGTGCGGGAGTATGCCACGCTGCTCGGCGGCAGCGTGACGGTGGACTCCGCGCCTGGCAGGGGGAGCTGCTTTACATTGCGGCTACCGGTGATGCATGCGCCGGAGCAGATCAACTGAAGCAGTCAGGGCCTGCGGCCACATGCCTGTCGGCGTTTGAATCGAACGCACCTCTGCCCCCATAGATTCAAGGAGCAGGGGTGCTGTGTTCTATTTCTATATATCGATCTCATCGAACACGAAATCCGGTCCGGCAAGGATGGACTGAATTTCTTACGTCCGGTTTGAGAAATACGGATCGGATTTGCTCCGCACCGTAGGGCGGGGTGCCTTCACCCCGCCGGCGGCGAGCCGCCTGAAGCAGTCGCGCCACTGCATAAATGCAGGCGCGACCAGCCGCCTGGAAACCTTCGGTTTCTACGGCGCGCTGCCGGCCGCTGCAAAGTATTGCATAGCGGCCGGTGCGTGCAGGCACATATATTGAAGGGGCTGTCCCGAAACCGAAGGCGTGTTTCGGGAGAGCCCTTCTCCTGTGCACATCGCCCCGTGCTCCCGCATAGGATTGCAAACGGGAAGGTGAGAATGCGATGCGATATGCAGTCATCGGCGGAGATGTGCGCTTTGCGCACCTGGTGAGCATGCTCAACGAGAGCAATCGGGAGGCAGCGGGTTTTTTGCAGGAGCATGCGGGCGGGGAGGCCCGGCCACTGAGTCAGTTGCGCGAGTTCAGCGCGTTGATCTCGAACTGGCCCATGCGCTGGCCGCTGTCCGGCACAGATACCAGCGAGGAGGAGATTCTGGAGAACATCGCCCCCGGCAGCGTGCTGCTGCTCTGTGGGCCGGGATTTCCGAAGGAGAAGCGCTGGGATCTGCAGTACGTGAATCTGTGGGAGGATGAACAGCTGCTTCAGGAGAACGCATACCTCACGGCGGAGGCCGCGGTGGCTGCAGCCATGCGCCGCAGCAAGCACTCCATGGCGCACACGCGCTGCGCGGTGGTGGGCTACGGCCGCATCGGACGGTCGCTGACGGAGATTCTGCTGAATCTGGGCGCGCGGGTCACGGTGCTCTCCCGCACGGAGACCAAGCGCAGGGCCGCACAGGAATCCGGCGCACAGGCAGTGGATCTGATCGACGCGGCGCAGGTTCTGCCGGGCATGGAGGTGATCTTCTCCACGCCGCCGGCACAGGTGCTGGATAAAGCTGCCCTCGAGGCGGTGGATGCGGGCGCGGAGCTGATCGACCTGGCCAGCCCGCCCTACGGCTTCGACATGGAGGCCGCAAAGGCGCTGGGCCTGAACGCCTGGCGGGAGCCGGGTCTGCCGGGACGCTACTGTCCGCTGAGCGCGGCGCGGGTGCTCTACGGCGCGGTGATTCGATGGGAGGAGGAGGAGGAGGAAAATGGATAGCATTCATCTGGAAGGCGTGCGCATCGGCTGCGCCATGACCGGCTCCTTCTGCACCTTCCGTCAGGTGTTCGAAGCCTGGCGGGCGCTCAAGGAGACCGGCGCGGAGCTGATTCCCATCCTGTCCTTCAATGCAAGCAACCTAGACACGCGCTTCTATCCGGCGGCGGAGTCGCGACGAATTTTTACAGAGATCTGCGGGCGCGAAATTCTGGATTCCATCCCCGCCGTCGAGCCCATCGGCCCGAAAAAGCTGCTCGATCTGTTAATTGTTGCGCCCTGCACCGGAAATACCCTGGCCAAAATCGCCGCAGGCATCACCGATACCCCGGTTGCGCTGGCGGTGAAGTCCCATCTGCGCAACGCGCGCCCGGTGCTGCTGGCGATCTCCACCAACGACGCGCTCTCCGGCAGCGCGCAAAACATCGGAAAACTGATAAATACCAAAAACATTTACTTTGTACCTTTCCGTCAGGACGATCCCGCGGGCAAGCCGGCCTCCGCGGTCGCGCGCTTCGATCTGCTGCCCGAAAGCGCGAATCTGGCCCTCCAGAGGCGCCAGATCCAGCCGATTCTGCTCGAATCGGGCTGAAAACCGTCGGATTTTGATGGAAAATCCGGTTTTTGTTAAACGCAAAAAAAGTTGAAAAAAGGGGTTGACAAGTATATGGGACTTTGATATAATCATCAATGTTGTCGCGAGAACAGCGGTTCAAAACGACGACAGCGATCCTTGAAAACGATACAGCGAAGTAAATCAAGATAGTAAACAGTCAGATTTCGGAGAGTTA
>SFET01000046.1 GCA_004557125.1 Clostridiales bacterium
CCGCAACGGCCACGCCGGAGCCCACGGCCACGCCTGAGCCGACTGCGACGGCCACGCCGGAGCCCGTGTACTATTGCAACCTGGAGGAGCACATCCACATCGAGGATTGCTTCGATGCGGATGGAAATCTGACCTGTACCCTGCCTGCACACCTCCACAGCGAGGAATGCGCGGTGCTGCCCACGCCTGCGCCCACGGAGACGCCGGAGCCCACGGATACGCCCGAGCCGACTGCGACGCCGGAGCCTGCGTCCACGGAGGAGACGTATCTCTGCGGTCTGGAGGAGCATACCCACGGCGAGGCGTGCTACGACGAGGAGGGCAATCTGATTTGCGAACTGCCGGAGCACGTGCACAGCGAGGACTGCTTGACTGCAGCGGAAGAGCCCGCCGAATCCGATGACCCGGAATACACCTGCGGTCTGGAGGAGCATACCCACGGCGAGGCGTGCTACGACGAAAACGGTGAATTGATCTGCGGCCTCGAGGAGCATGTGCACGGCGAGGGCTGTCTGCCTGCGCCCGAATGGCATGTGTACGACGCGCTGGACGGCGCGGTGACGGCCGGTGCGGAGTGCGAAGGCGAGCTCTATGCGGAGCACATTCCTGAGGAGGATCCGCGCTATGCCGCCTATGCCGATGCGCTGATGCAGGCGTTGGCGGAGTACAGCGACGGCGAAACGCAGGCGCTGGAGATTTACGATATTGCCTATGCGGCTGCGGATGGGACCCATCCCACCGTCGCGCTGACGCTGCGCCTGGATGCGGCGTTCGGCGGCGACTGCACGCTGCTGGTGGCGCACCTCGCCCAGAGCGGCTGGGAGTGGCTGCCCTGCACTTGGGAGGAAGCCGACGGCGCGATCCTGCTGCGCTTTGAGACGGCGTCCTTCTCGCCCTTCGCGGTGCTGGCCGTGGGCGAACCCGCGGAGCCGACCACCTATGAGCGCCTGCTGGCGGAGATCAGCGCGCTGGTCGTGCCGGCGGAGGACGCGGATGAAGCAAGTATCGCGGCATACGAGGCCGCGGTGGCGGAGCTGCGCGCCCAGTTGGCCCAGGCACTGGAGAACGGTGAACTGACGGACGAGGAATATGCCGCGCTGCTTGCGCTGCTGCCGCCGGAGCAGACGATCTATGAAATGCTGCTTGCGGAGGTGGAGGCGCTGGAGAGCCGCGGAAGCCGCAACGATGCCATGGTTGCCGATGGCGAGGCGCTGCTGGAGCGCATCCGCCTGGCATGGGAGCGCGGCGAGCTGACCCAGGAGGAATGCGAGGAACTGACAAGCCGCGTGTGCATTCTGCTCTATTACGATATTGCCGAGCATGCCGACGGCGACAGCTGGCTGCGGCTGAAGAACAGCGGCTGGTTCCAGGCGTACAGCGGTTCCAGCTACACGGCCCTGCCGGACAGCGCCGCGCAGCCGCTGCCCACGGCTGCACCCATGCGGATGGCCCGCGCCGCCAGCGTGATGCTGCTCTCGGATGATATGGACGACACTCCGTCTTCGGATGTTCAGGTGGAGAATCGCGGCGGAACGAATAAATCCGCTGACAATGCGGTTTCCGTGAGCAAGACCATTGCGGGCACCGATCTGGAGAACGTGTTTGATATCACGCTCCAGGTGCAGACCACGCAGAAGATCAAGGAGGTCTACGAGGAGCCGGACATGGCGGTGGTCATCGTCATGGACATCTCCAACACGATGAACAGCAATTTCGGCGGCGTGACCCGCTATGCAGCCGCCATGACTGCGGCGGAAAGCTTCCTGGATCAGTTTACCGCAAACAATTCGCTGGGCATCAGCAAGGTGGGCTTCGTGGCCTTCAACACGGATGCGCATCAGATCTTCGGCCTGCAGGCGTGTGCCAATGCGAGTCAGGAAAATGCGCTGAAGAACACCATGCGCACGCAGACCGGAAGCATCATCAACGCGAGCGGGTACAATGAAGCCCACAGCCGCTTCACCAATATTGAGGCCGGCTTGGCGATGGCGAGCGATATGCTCAACGGCGCGTCGAACAGGAACAAGTACATCATCTTCCTGAGCGACGGTTTCCCCACCACCTACATCAGCAACGGTTATTACGGCTACGATCCTTACGATTCCACGGGTCAGTTCTACGATCATGTGCTGAATAAGCCGTGCTCTAGCGGAACCAGCTACAGCAACGAGGCTGCGATCCGCGCCCGCGAAAAGGCAATGGCGATCAAGAAATCGGGAACCACGATCTTTTCCATCGGCGTGGATGTAGCCGGACAGACCATTCAGAAGTACATCACGCAGAGCGAGGGGCTCACAGGAATCTCCGTCGTGGACCGCACCGGCACCACCTACGAGATCGGCGATGCAAGCAGCACCGAGGCGTACAAGACCTGGCTGAGGGAGAAAATCGGCTCCGGCTACTACTACGACAGCACGGATTCTGCGGGCCTGCGCAGTGCGTTCAATCAGATCTTTGCAGAGATCAAGCATCAGATTGAACAGGGCAGCGTGGCCGACTGGGTCGCCAGCGATCCGCTGCCGACCGTCAACGGCTCTACGGAGTATGTGGAGTTCATCGGGTTCTACAATAAGACGCCGGCGCTGGTTTCCGGAGCTCTCTCCGGCGAACATAAGACGGGCGCTGAGAACACCGCGAGCTTCGATTCCGGCGAATCTGAGATTTCCTGGGATCTGAAGAATTCTGGTTATCAGACAGCGACCTCCGGCAATGTGACCATCTACACCTATTCGCTGGTCTACCGTGTGCGGCTGAAGAACGAAAACGGCAGCTTCAAGGAGGAAACGATCTACCCGACCAACGATACCACGACGCTGCAATACCGCATCGTGCAGGGAACGGACGGCAACCTGACCGTATCCGATCCCAAGACCCTCGATTTCCCCATCCCCTTGGTGCACGGCTACCTGGTGGATTTGATATTCGAGAAGGTGGATTCCTTCAGAAGCCCCGTGCCAGGTGCGGTATTCATGCTGGCACACGATATCGCCAACTGCAGCATCTGCCGCGGCGACGGAACGAGCGTCGATATTCCGCCCAGGACCGCAACCTCCGATACGGGTGGAACGGTATCCTTCACGGGCATCCCCTCCGGACATACGTACACGCTCACGGAGACGAAGGTGCCGGACGGCTATTGGAACAGCCATTCGACCTATCAGGTGACCGTCGCCTATGACAAAATCACCATAGATGGCGAGTCCATGCCTGAAAACTGGAAGGTCGTCAACAATGTGTCCTATGAACTTCCGCAGACCGGCGGAAGCGGTACGATCTGGTACACCGCAGGCGGCACAGCGCTGCTGGTGCTTGCACTGCTGATGTATAAAAAGAAACGTCAGAGGGGGGTGTAATTGAGCCCCGTTGGGCCAGATTCACTCCCAGAGTTGGGAACAGAGGTTGTTTGATTCATATAAGGGAAAGGAAAGGGACAAAGGAATGAAGAAAATTTTGAGCATTGCCATGGCGCTGGTTCTGATGCTGGCAATGGCGGGCACCGCGATGGCGGCGCAGGAAGGCACGCTGACGGGTGGTTCCATCACCATTAACGACGCCGTTCCTGGACAGGCCTACAAGGCTTACCAGATTCTCTATCTGGAGAGCTACAATGCAACCGCGGGTGCCTATGCCTACAAGGCCAACAGCGCATGGGAGACCTGGCTGCGCACCCAGACCACCTACCTGAGCTTTGATGCGCAGGGCTATGTGACCTGGAAGGCGAACGCGGACGCCGCCGCATTCGCCAAGCTGGCACAGGCCGAGGCCACAAAGACTGGTAGCACCATCACCGCCGACGCAACGGCGACTGCACCTGCTGCAGCCGAGGGTGCAACCTATTCCACCGTGACAATTGATAATCTGAATCTGGGCTACTATCTGGTGGACACCACGCTGGGTACGCTGTGCTCCCTGGACACCACCAATCCGGATGTGGAGATGTTCGAAAAGAATGTGGCACCCGCGAACGTCAAAACCGTTGAGGAGGACTCCACCGGCAACTACGGCGAGACCAACGACGCGGATATCGGCCAGACCGTGAACTTCAAGAGCACCATCACCGCCCAGGCCGGCGCGGAGAACTATGTGTTCCACGATAAGATGTCCGCTGGCCTGACCTACACCGGCGTGACCGGCATCACGCTGAAGACTGGGAGCGAAGAACCTGCGACTGTGGCTGCGTCCAACTACACCGTCGTGACCGAGGGCCTGACCGACGACTGCACCTTCGAGGTGCGCTTCACCCAGGCCTTCTGCGATACCCTCAAGGCCAATGATCAGATCGTGATCTCCTACAAAGCTACGTTGAACGAGAATGCGGTGGTAGGACTTCCGGGCAACCCCAACGAAAGCAAGCTCAGCTACGGCGACAGCAGCATGAGTAGTTCCAATGTCACTCCGCCCAGCCAGACCACGACCTACACCTGGGATGTGGACGTGTTCAAGTACACCATGAACGGCGAGACCGAAACGGCCCTGGCTGGCGCGACCTTCACGCTGAGCAAGAATGCCGACGGCTCCAAGCCCATCGCGCTGGTGAGCGAGGGCAACAACGTCTATCGCGTGGCCAAGACCGGCGAGACCGGCACCGTGACCGAGATCACCACCGACGCCACCGGCAAGTTCACCATCAAGGGCCTGGATGCGGACACCTACTACCTGACTGAGACCGCCGCTCCTGCGGGCTACAACAAGCTGGCAAGTGCCGTTACCATCACGATTGGCAATAACGGCGTGGTCAACGGCACCACCGAAGCGACTCAGGGCGTGGACGAGGTCAAGGTGCTGAACCAGTCCGGCGCGGAGCTGCCCTCCACCGGCGGCATCGGCACCACGATCTTCTACGTGATCGGCGCGGCGCTGGTGATCGGCGCGATCGTGATTCTGGTCGCGAAGAAGTGCGCGGGTTCCGAGAAGTAACCGACGCAAATGGCGCGCTCCGGGAGGGGTTCCTCCCTCCCGGGGCTCCGCCTGCTCTTGATCCAACAACAAGGAGAACGCTGCATGAAAAAGCATCTTTCCACCATCCTGCTGGTCGTCGTCATACTTGCAGGGCTCTCCTTGTTGCTGTATCCCAGTTTCAGCAACTATTGGAACGAACGGCACCAGTCCGTGGCCATCCAGTCCTACGGCGAGCGCGTGGCGCAGCTGGACAACAGCGCCGCGCAACAGCTGCTGCGGGAGGCCCGCGCGTACAACGCAACGCTTCCGGGCAGGGAGAACCCCTTCGTGCTCAGCGATGCGGAGATGGCGGAATATGAAGGACTGCTGGACGTGACCGGCACGGGCGTGATGGGCTACGTCGAGATCCCGAGCCTCGACTGCATGCTGCCCATCTACCACGGCACGGACGAGGCCGTGCTGCAGATCGCCGTGGGGCACATACCGGGCTCGTCGCTGCCGGTGGGCGGCATGGGCACCCACTGCGTGCTCTCCGGCCACCGGGGTCTTCCGTCGGCAAAGCTGTTCACCAATCTGGACCAGCTGGCCGAGGGGGATGTGTTCCGGCTGCACGTGCTGGACGAGGTGCTGGCCTACGAGGTGGATCAGATCCTCACCGTGGAACCCCAGGACGTGGCGGCGCTGGAGATCGACCCGGCGCAGGACTTCTGCACGCTGGTGACCTGCACGCCCTACGGCATCAACTCCCATCGGCTGCTGGTGCGGGGGCACCGCATCGAGACGGTGGAGGAGCAGGCGCCGGTGCGCGTGGGTTCGGACGCGGCGTATCTGAACCGGAATGTGGTGGCGGCGTGCCTGGCTGTGCCGGTGCTGCTGGTGCTGCTGCTGGCGGCGCTGCTGATGCGGCCGCGGAAAAGAGAAAAGTGACGGCGGGATCCGGCATTGCCGGCTTTCGCGTGGAATTTGGAGCGAGGTGAACACTGTGCGCGCATTTGCGAGGGAATCGCACAGACAGAAAAGGATCTTCCGAAGGATGGCGGCGGCGCTGATCTGCCTGCTGCTGATGCTGCCGTGCGCGGCTCTGGCATCGGCGGCCGGTTCGATTGAGATCCGCTACGCAAGCGAGGGTCAGGCCATCGCAGGCGCGACGTTTTCGCTGTACCGCGTGGCGGAGATCGACGCGCAGGGGGCGTATGTCCCCGTGGGCGCCTTTGCCGACTGCCCGGTGGAGCTGAAGGCCGATACCGCGGAGGAGTGGCGCGCGCTGGCGGAGACGCTGTCGGGCTATGCGCTGAATGCTGTCGCGGATGCGAAGGGCAGCACCGACGCCCAGGGTGCGTTGCGCTTCGGCGAGCTTGCGCGGGGCCTGTACCTGGTGGTGGGCGCGGAGCTGCGCACCGGGTCGCAGCGCTATCTGGCGGAACCCGCGCTGGTAACGGTGGGGGATGCGCCGGTGACGCTGGAGCCCAAGGCGGAGATCGTTGAGGAGGAGCCGGTCAGCCTGCGGGTCATCAAGGTCTGGAAGGACAAGGGCTACGAGAGCAAGCGGCCGCAGGAAATTACGGTGGAGCTGTACAACGGCGCGGAGCTGGTGGATACCGTGCAGCTGAGCGCCGCCAACAACTGGCGCCAGACCTGGACGGATCTGACTGCAGGGGACTGGCGCGTCGTGGAGCGCACCGCCGTCGAGGGCTATACGGTCGTGAGCACCCACGAGGGCTACGAGTACGTGATCACCAACAGCTATACCGCGCCGGGCGGCTCCACGGGCGGCTCCACGGGCGGTTCGTCGGGCGGCGGCAAGCTGCCGCAGACGGGCATGCTGTGGTGGCCGGTGCCGCTGCTGGCCGTCGCCGGGGTGGCGCTGTTCCTCGCAGGATGGATCCGGCACGGTCGGGGAGAGAACTGATATGAAGAAAAAGAATCGGAAGGGTCGCTTTCTGATGATCGCGGGGCTGCTGCTCGTTGCGGCGGCCCTTTTTCTGACGGCGAAGAACCTGCTGGAGGAGCGCAATGCCCAGCAGGCTGCCGAGGCGGCGGTGGATGCGCTGCACGCGACGATTCCCGGCTACGGCGCGGAGGCCGACCGGGTGATCGTGACGGATGCGCTGGGCAACGCCGTGGAGGTCGGAGCGGACGCGTCGGGAAATCCCGTGCAGGCGGATGGAAGTATGCCCTGGCCGGTGGACGAGTCCGGAGAACCCGTGCCCGCCGTGGCGGATGTGCTGCGGGGCACGTGGATTCCCTGGCCGACGGATGCGTCGGGCAAGCTGCTGTCGAATGCGCTGGACGGCAGCGGCGCAGTGCTGGACTGGCCGATGGACGCAAGCGGCGCGCCGCTTCCCTGGCCGGTGGACGCGGACGGTCTGCCGCTGGCGGAGGTGACGGACGCATCGGGCAGGGTCTACCGCTGGCCGGAGTCTGCCGTGGGCATGGACGCCGATCTGGCCGATCGCGCGGGCTTTGTTTTGCTGCCGGCGGATGCGCAGGGGCGGGTATGCGGCGGCGCGGAGGCCACGCAAGCTGTCGCCTGGCCAGTGGACGCCCTGGGCAGACTGCTGCCCTGGCTGCGCGTGGATGGCAGATGTGCCGCGCCCTGGCCGCTGAACCGGCAGGGGAGGGCATTGGCGCCCTCCATGGCGCAGCTGCAGCGCAGGGAGGCGCTTCGGACGCTGGAACTGGAGTCCCGGCCGGTCTATGAGCGCTATCCCGACATGGAGATGCCCGTGACCATGATCAAGGGAAACGCCTACATCGGCGTGCTGGACATTCCCTCGAAGGGGCTGTCGCTGCCGGTCATGAGTGAGTGGAGCTATTCCCGGCTGCGGATCGCGCCCTGCCGCTACTCCGGCTCGGTGTACAGCAAGGACATCGTGATTGCCGGCCACAACTATGCCCGCCACTTTGGCCCCATCAAGAGCATGCGGGTGGGGGATGCGGTCAATTTCACGGATGCCGACGGCAATGCGTTTCACTACGAGGTGGCCGGCGTGGAGGTCCTCAAGGGCACTGCGGTGGAGGAGATGCAGGCCGGAGACTGGGATCTGACGCTGTTTACCTGCACCTATGGCGGCAAGAGCCGCTGCGCGCTGCGCTGCCGTCTGATCGACAGCGTTCCGGCGCAGAAAAGTTAAGCTGGGACGATTCTGAAATCTGCGATTTAACTGCATGACGCTGGAAATAACAGAGATAAAACTGGAGGAAGTGCATATTTTTTGATAAAAAAGTTTTGAAAATGGCTTGACGCGACCGGGAATCTATGGTATTATAAAGACGAGCCAAGGAAGATGGAAATCAAAAAGGAAACCGAGCGCAGAGACGCTTTCCATTTCGGTAAACCGGAGCGCCGGACAGAGAGACCGAAATAAATCGGAGACCCGGAAACCATCCCAGGCAAATGAAGAGAGAAAGGGGCGATACCATTGTACCACACAGATGTCACAGAACGGTATGACTGCTTTGCCCCGATCAATGTTTGAGATAAATGAGCGATCTGATTCCCCGGTGAGCGTGCTGAGAAGGTAGAGAAGCGAAGAAGAGAAAAGCGCGTGCGTCGGCTGGAAGCGAATGAATCCCGGTTTACTGGAAAGTGCATTGAAAAGGGCAAAGCAGATGCCGGAATTACAACCAAATAGAAGCAACATCACCGCCGGCGCGTATGGACCGGCGGTTTATTTCTCCTTCGGGCCGCATCGCCTGTAAAGCGGGCGCTTTCTGAAATGTTGGGATCGGTTGAAGGGAGGTTCAGCAGATGAAAAAAGAGTGGATTGTCACCATTGGCCGGGAATTCTGCAGCGGCGGCGCAGAGGTGGCGCACAAGCTGGCGGAGCGCATGAACGTTCCCTACTTTGACAGGGATCTGATCGATCATGTGGTGGAAAATACCAACCTCAGCCGGGAGATTGTGGAGACGCACGAGGAGAAGCCCATGTCCTTCTGGGCGGGCTATCAGTACGGCGGCTACTGGTATCGGGACGATCCCTCGCTGGAGCTGCCGGTGCATGCGCGCATCTATGAGGCCCAGTGCGACGCCATCCGACACATGGCGGGCAAGGGCCCGTGCGTCATCGTGGGAAGGTGCGCGGACTATGTGCTGGGCGAGTGCAGCCACGTGGTGGAGACCATCAGCGTGTTCATTCGTGCGGATCTGGAGAAGCGCATTCAGCGCGCAATGCGGCTGTATGGCATCAGTGAAGCGGACGCCCGGAAGCTGATTCAAAAGACGGACAGGATTCGCGCCAAGTATTACAATGCGCACACCAATCGCGTGTGGGGCAGCGCCGGAAACTACACCCTGGTGCTCGACACGGGCAAGCTGGGCACCGACGGCGCCGCGACGCTGATCGAGTGTGCGGTCAGGGAGATCACCGCCCGCGAGGAAACGGAACTGTAACAATGGCGCAGGAAGGAGCTGCTACGGCAGCTTCTTTTTCTTGGGTTCGAATTCCCTTCGGCGAATGCGCTGCAAAACCGGGAATTTTTACGCCGGGTTGTGGAGAAATTACGTTATCTTGCCAAGGTTTGTGCAGGGTGATTGACGGATGAAAGTAAAAACAATATAATAGAATCAACAAATTATGCTACGGGAGGAACGACCATGAACGAAAAGAGCATTCTGCAGGGATATGAATACGCGAAGGAAGCCTACGCCGCCATCGGGGTGGATGTGGATGCTGCGATGCAGCGCGCCGATGCCGTGCCGGTGTCCATGCACTGCTGGCAGGGCGATGACGTGATCGGCTTCGACGGCTCCGATAGCCTGGATGGCGGCATTCAGACCACCGGCAACTATCCGGGCCGCGCCCGCACTGCCGATGAGCTGCGCGCGGACATCGACTTCGCCCGCACCATGATTCCCGGCGCCACCAAGCTGAACCTGCACGCCAGCTATGCCGAGAAGGGCGGCAAAAAGGTGGATCGCGACGCGTACACCGTCGCCGAGTTCCGGAACTGGCTGGATTGGGCCAAGGAAAACAAGATCGGCCTGGACTTCAACCCCACCTACTTCTCCCATCCGATGATGGACGGCAACTTCTCCCTGTCCAGCCCCAAGGCGGACGTGCGCAAGTTCTGGATCGAGCACGGCAAGCGCTGTCGCGAGATCGGCAATGCCTTCGCGAAGGAGCTGGGCCAGACCTGCGCCATCAACTACTGGATGCCCGACGGCCACAAGGACACCTGCGTGGACACCAAGGGCTATCGCGACCGCATGACCGCGTCCCTGGATGAGATCTTCGCCGACAAGTCCATCTCCCAGGACGACGTGTTCTGCAGCCTGGAGTCCAAGCTGTTCGGCATTGGCGTGGAGAGCTACACCGTGGCCAGCCACGAATATTCCCTGGGCTACGCCATCAAGAACGGCCTGGGCTACACTCTGGACGCCGGCCACTTCCATCCCACCGAGGTGATCTCCGCCAAGATCAGCGCCGTGCTGCAGAATCTGGACAAGGTGATGCTGCACGTGTCCCGCGGCGTTCGCTGGGACAGCGACCACGTGGTCGCCCTGGACGACGAGCTGCAGCGCATCATGGACGAGATCGTGTGGAACCACTTCGAGGATCGCGTGTTCATCGGCCTGGACTACTTCGACGCGGCCATCAACCGCATCGCCTGCTGGGCCATCGGCATGCGCAATGCCCGCAAGGCGCTGCTGAACGCCTATCTGGCCAATGCGGACGAGATGCGTGCCAAGGAGCTGGAGGGCGATCTCACCGCGCGCTTTGCCATGTTCGAGGAGCGCAAGAGCATGCCCGCCGGCGCGGTGTGGAACTACTATTGCCTGACCCACAACGTGCCCGCCGGTATGGACTGGCTGGAGCAGGTGAAGAAGTACGAGGCCGACGTGCTCTCCAAGCGCTGACGGAGGTGGAACATGAAGAAGCTGAATCTTCTGGCCTTTGACCTGGGCGCCAGCAACGGCCGCGCGACCGCTTCGAGAACCATTACATCGAAATGAACGGCGTGTTCTACTGGGACCTGCCGTACCTCTACAACCAGCTCAAGCAGGGACTGCTGGCCTTCAGAAACGGCGGCTACGGCGATCTGGACTGCTGCGGCATCGACACCTGGGGCGTGGACTACGGCCTGCTGGATCGCAACGGCCACCTGCTGAGCAACCCCCGCTCCTACCGTATGAGCGTGGACGAGGACATGGCCGGCGCATTGGAGATCGTGCCCCGCGAGAAGCTGTTCGAGCGCACCGGCATCGCCTCCATGAACTTCAACACGGTCTATCAGCTCTACCGCCGCAAGACGGAGGGCGACGTGGCGCTGGAGAACGCGGAGACCCTGCTGCTGCTGCCCGACCTGCTGGGCTACTTCCTGACCGGCGAGAAGAAGAGCGAGTACACCGAGGTCACCACCTCCATGCTCTACAACCCCACCACCCGCGACTGGGATTGGGAGACCATCCGTGAGCTGGGCCTGCCGGAGAAGATCTTCACCGAGATCGACCGTGCCGGACAGCTGCGCGGCAAGCTCCGCCCCGAGCTGTGCGAGGAGCTGGGCATCAACGCGGCAAACTTCGCCGCCGTGGGTACCCACGACACCGCCTCCGCGGTGGCCGCCATCCCCGGCAGCGGCAGTTTCGCCTTCTGCTCCAGCGGCACTTGGTCGCTCTTCGGCGTGGAGACCGACAAGCCCATCCTCACCCCCGAGGTGCGCGACTCCAACTTCTCCAACGAGGGCACCATCCAGGGCGGCTTCCGTCCCCTGAAGAACATCATGGGTCTGTGGCTGATTCAGGAGTGCCGCCGCGATTGGATCAAGGCAGGCAAGAGCTACTCCTGGAACGAGATCGTGATCGAGGCGCAGAAGGCCGAGCCCTTCCGCAGCATCATCGATCCCGACTACGGCGAGTTCTTCGCCGGCGGCGACATGGAGAAGAAGATTCAAGCCTTCTGCGAGCGCACGGGCCAGCCCGTCCCCACCACCGTGGGCCAGGTGGCGCGCTGCATCTATGAATCCCTGGCGCTGAAGTACCGCTGGGCGCTGGAGCGCCTGGAGGAGATCAAGGGCGCACGCATCGACACGCTGAACATCGTGGGCGGCGGCATTCAGAACAAGCTGCTCAACCAGATGGCGGCGGATTCGCTGGATCGCCCCGTGATCACCGGCCCCGTGGAGGGCGCGGCCATCGGCAACCTGCTTGCGCAGGCCATGGCGCTGGGCGCGGTCAAGGACGTGGCCGACCTGCGCCGCGTGGTGCGCAATAGCGAGGACGTGCACGAGTATACGCCCAACCACACCCCCGCGTGGGAGGCGGCGTATCAGAAGATGCTCAGCCTGATGAAGTAACAAACACGACAGTTGCATACAGCAATGCCCGCCCCGGGTTTCCGGGACGGGCATTGCTCATCTTGCAAATAGAGTATAGACACAGTATATGGAGGTACAAGTATCACATGCTACTGCATCAGGCATCCACTGGTTGTCAGTTAATTATTCTGTTTTGCAGTGGAAATAATGTGTAATTATTAACCAGTGCAGGTCTGGAAGACTATCACAGTGTTTCATAAACATGAAGTAGAGATTTGCAGCATCGGATAAAAGGGAGATTTGCATATGAAGGGTTCGGAAGCCAGACTCCTGGAATACATGGAGGGTTCAAAGAAGCGCTTTGTCATTCCCGTATACCAGCGCAGCTATGATTGGAAGCAGGAAAACTGCAAACAGCTGTTCGACGATCTGGAGACGGTGGTACGAACGAATCGAAAGAGCCATTTTTTCGGCAGCATCGTGTCCGCCTATCAGCCCAACGGACGATATACGGAGTATCTGGTGATCGACGGACAGTAGCGCCTGACTACGGTCTCCCTGCTGCTGCTTGCGATGTACAACCTTCTCAGGCAGGGGAGGCTGACCGCCAGTGCCGAAACCATGGCGCAGGAAATCTATGAGGAATATCTCGTGGACAAGCACCAGCCCCGGGAGACGCGCATCAAGCTCAAGCCGGTCAAGGACGACAGGAATGCCTTTGACAGGCTCTTTGAGGACGAAACAGAGTACATCCGAAATTCCAATCTGACCCAGAACTATGAATATTTCTACAATCGCATCCAGAAAGAGGAAATCTCCATCGATGAATTGTATGATTCGCTCTTCGCCCTGGAAATCATCAACATCGAGCTGACGCAGGACGACAACCCCCAGTTGATCTTCGAGAGCCTGAATTCCACCGGCCTGGCGCTCAGCGAGGGCGACAAGATTCGCAACTTCGTGCTCATGGGCCTGCCCATGCAGCAGCAGACGGATTTTCACGACAGATACTGGAGCAGGATTGAGCACTGCACGGACGACAACGTGGACCTCTTCGTGCGCGATTACCTGAGCATCAAGCAGCAGCAGATCCCCGCCATGAACAAGGTTTATGCGACCTTCAAGGGCTATGTCCGGGAGACGAATGTGGAAACGGAGGCACTCCTTCGGGATCTTCTGGATTATGCGAAGCACTATGAGGTTCTGTTGAAAGGCAAAACCGCTGACAGGCAGCTCAACGCTTGCATATTTCGCCTGAACCGCCTGGAGACAACCGTTACACGTCCGTTCTTTCTGGAGGTGCTGCGTCTGCAGGAATCCGGCGTCCTGACACTCACTGAAACCAGAGAGATCTTTCTGTACACGGAAAACTACCTGTTCCGCAGGAGCATCTGCGATCTGCCCACCAATGCTCTGAACAAGATCTTCCTGATGCTGCACAGGGAGATCGTCCGTTTTGACGGAACTGAGGAGAACTATCTGGAGAAGTTCAAGTATGCGCTGCTTGCCAAGGGCGAACGCGGACGGTTTCCGGATGACGAAGAGTTTGTAGAGGCGTTCTCCACCCGTCAGGTCTACAAGATGAACAGCAAAAACAAAATCTATATACTGGAGCGCTTTGAAAACTACGGCACGATTGAGGACAAGGACGTCTACCGCCATTGCGATCAAGGAGTCTATACCATCGAACACATCATGCCGCAACACTTGACTTCGATCTGGACAAAATCTCTGGGAGATGACCACGAGCAGATTCATGCCCAGTGGCTGGATCGGCTTGCAAACCTGACGCTCACGGGATACAATTCCAAGTACAGCAACAGCCCATTTTCGGAAAAGCGGGATATGCCGAACGGATTCAGGGAAAGCGGACTACGCATCAACACATGGGTTGCTGCACAGGAGGAGTGGGGGCTTTCTGAGCTCGAACAGCGCGATCAAATGCTGATGAAGCGTGCCCTTCGCATCTGGGAGCGACCGGAGACGGAATATATACCTTCCACACAGGAGATGGACGCATGTACCTTGGAAGATGACGTTGATCTCAGCGGTCGTGACATCGCCCGCTTCAGCTATAAAAACGCCGAACAGCCGGTCACCAGCTGGATCAAGATGCTGGAGCAGGTTCTCAAAATCCTCCATGCGGAGGATGCCTCTGTGCTCACGCGCCTTGCATATACCCACGACGATGATAACGAACTCAGCGCTTATGTCAGCAATCGCCCCTCAGATTTGCGTGCTGCCCTGAAGATCGACGAGGACGTATTTGTGGAAAGGAACACCAGCACTGCAACCAAATTGCTGCTGCTGCGGCGATTCTTCCGGGCGTATGGTGCGAATCCTGAGGACCTGATCTTTTATCTGAAGGATCAGAATGAGATCGATCATACCGCAGAGGAGGGCACCCGCTACGAGCTGCGCAGGCGCTACTGGGCTTTTGCACTGCCATATATTCAGCAAGCGCATGGCGAGCAGGGTGCATTCAGCAACAGCACCGGTTCCAAGGAAAACTGGCTGAGCGGATTCTTTGGAATTGGCGGTTTCAACCTGTCCTGCGTTGCCAACTGGAATCTTGCACGTGTTGAATTGTACCTCGGGAAATCTGAAAAAGACCGAAACAAGGAGGCCTTTGACAAGCTGTATCAACACAAAGCTGAGATTGAAGCCGCGCTCGGTGTGCAGCTTCGCTGGAATCGATTTGATAACAACAAAGCGTCCACGATATTCTATGTGCTGGACAACGTGAGCATCGAAAATGAAACGGACTGGACGCAGATGGCGAAGTTCCACGCGGAATGGAGTAAAAAATTCTATGATGTGTTTGTGCCGTATCTGAGGAAAATGTACTGAAAGATTGAAACTGGCGGAGAAGCCAGCGAGGGAATTGTTGCTGTTGAGCTCTTGAAGTGGGCAGACCTTCCAAGGCAGGGAGGTTTGCGGCCGGATCGCGCCAGGTTTTGTACAAGAGAGGCTTGCGACTGGCACAGCAGTACAGGGCGCTGTTTCAAAAACAGGGTATAATGAAGGGACTGTCTCAATTCGCTTCGTTTTGAGACAGTCCCATTTCTCTTATCCGGTCACTCAGCCGATGGAGATCACCTTGTAGTCCTGATCCTCCACGGCCTTTTTGAGCACCTCGTCGGCGACGGGCGCGCTCAGGGTGACGATTGCGGTGCCGGCGGTGTGGCTCACCTTGGCCTCGGCAACGCCCTCGATCTTCTCCAGGGTCTTCTTCACGCGGGCCTCGCAGTGGCCGCACATCATGCCTTCGATCTTCATGGTCTTTTCCATCTTCTTCTCCTCCTTGATATGCTTGGGGTTCCTGATTTTCCTGTCGCGCTTGCTGCTGTGGATGTCGAACAGGTTCAGCCGCAGCGCATTGGTCACCACGCAGAAGCTGGACAGGCTCATGGCCGCCGCGCCGAACATCGGGTTCAGCTGCCAGCCGAACAGGTGGATGAACACGCCCGCCGCCAGCGGAATGCCCAGGGTGTTGTAGATGAACGCCCAGAACAGGTTCTCGTGGATGTTGGTCAGCGTCGCGCGGCTCAGGCGGATGGCCGCGGGCACGTCGCTCAGGCGGCTCTTCATCAGCACCACGTCCGCCGCGTCGATGGCTACGTCCGTGCCTGCGCCGATGGCCACGCCGATGTCCGCACTGGTCAGCGCCGGGGCGTCGTTGATGCCGTCGCCCACCATGGCCACCTTGCCCTGCCGCTTCAGATCGCGGATCACGCTCTCCTTGCCCTCGGGCAGCACGCCCGCGATGACCTCGTCCACGCCCGCCTGCCGTCCGATGGCCCGGGCGGTGCGCTCGTTGTCGCCGGTGAGCATCACCACGCGGATGCCCATGTTCTGCAGCTCCTTCACGGCCTGCGGGCTGTCCGCCTTGATCACGTCCGCCACGGCGATGATGCCGATCAGCTTGCCGCCACGGCAGAAGAACAGCGGGGTCTTGCCCTGCTCGGCCAGGGATTCGGATGCGGAGCGCATCTCGCCGGTGACCTCCGCCTGACTGCCGATGAACTTCAGGTTGCCGCCGGAGAGCTCCGCACCGTCCAGCGTCGCCGCAAGGCCGCTGCCCGGCAGGGCCCGGAAGTTCTCTACCTCGGGGACGTCCGTGCGCTTCTCGCGGGCGTACGCCAGCACGGCCTTGGCCAGCGGATGCTCGCTCCTCTGCTCCAGCGCCGCCGCCGCGCGCAGCAGTTCGGCCTCGGTCACGCCCTGTGCGGGCAGCACGTCCGTCACCTTCGGCTCGCCGCTGGTGATGGTGCCGGTCTTGTCCAGCGCCACGATCTGGGTCTTGCCCGCCTCCTCCAGGGAGACGGCCGTCTTGAACAGCACGCCGTGCTTCGCGCCAACGCCGTTGCCCACCATGATCGCCACCGGGGTCGCAAGCCCCAGCGCGCAGGGGCAGGAGATCACCAGCACGGAGATCGCCCGGGCCAGCGCATAGCCCACGGTCTGGCCCACCAGCATCCAAACGATGAAGGTGACGACGGCGATGCTGATGACCGCCGGAACGAACACGCCGGACACCCTGTCCGCAACCTTGGCGATGGGGGCCTTGGTGGCCGCCGCGTCGCTGACCATTCTGATGATCTGGGACAGGGTGGTGTCCTCGCCCACGCGGGTCGCCTCGCAGCGGATGAAGCCCGACTGGTTGATGGTCGCCGCGGAGATGCGGTCGCCCGGAGCCTTGTCCACCGGAATGCTCTCGCCGGTGAGCGCGGCCTCGTTGACTGCCGTCTCGCCCTCCAGCACCACGCCGTCCACCGGGATGTTCTCGCCCGGACGCACCACGAACACGTCGCCCTTCGCCACCTGCTCGATGGGCACCACCTGCTCTTTTCCGTCGCGCAGGACGGTGGCCGTCTTTGGAGCCAGCTTCATCAGGCTCTTCAGCGCATCGGTGGTCTTGCCCTTGGAGCGCGCCTCCAGCATCTTGCCCACGGTGATCAGCGTCAGGATCATGCCCGCAGACTCAAAGTAGAATTCATGCATGTAGGCCATCACCGCGTCGGTGTCGCCCGCCACCTGGGCGGTGGTCATGGCAAACAGCGCGTAGGTGCTGTATACGAAGGCCGCGCCCGCGCCCAGCGCCACCAGCGTGTCCATGTTCGGCGCGCGGTGAATCAGTCCCTTGAAGCCGCTGACGAAGAACTTCTGGTTGATGACCATGATGATGGCGGTCAGCAGCAGCTGCACCAGGCCCATGGCCACGTGGTTGCCGTCGAAGTAGCCTGGCAGCGGCCAGCCCCACATCATGTGGCCCATGGAGAAGTACATCAGCACCAGCAGGAAGCCCAGCGACCACCACAGCCGCCGCTTCAGCGCGGGCGTGGCCCGATCCGCCAGCGCATCCTCGCCGGGAGCCTGCGCCGCAGTAGAATTCTGCGCGCCCTTCACCGACGCGCCGTAGCCCGCAGCCTCCACCGCAGCGATGATCTCGCTGTCCTTCGCACTGCCCTCCACGCCCATGGAGTTGGTCAGCAGACTCACCGAGCAGCCCGTCACGCCCGGCACCTTCGATACGGCCTTTTCCACCCGGGCGCTGCAGGCCGCGCAGCTCATGCCCGTGACGTTGTATTGCTTCATTTCATATTCCCCCCTTGGGAAGCCGTTTATTTCATCATCTTTTGCAGGATACCCAGAAACTCGTCAATTGTTTCATCCCTGCCTGCGCGGATGTCCTCCGCCACGCAGGTTCGCATGTGGTTCGCCAGCAGCTCCCGGCAGAAGGCGTTCAGCGCCGCGTTCGCCGCCGCAGCCTGCGTCAGGATGTCCACGCAGTAGGCGTTCTTCTCCAGCATGCCCTCCAGACCCCGAATCTGGCCCTCGATGCGCTTCAGGCGGTTCATCAGACCGCGATACTCCTCCTCGGAGCGCTCCTTCGTCTTGTGACAGCAGCAGCACTGGTTTTCTTCCATTTCATCGCCTCCCTTTCGACAGAGATTATATACCCTATGGGGGTATATGTCAAGCAGGATGATTGTAAAGACTTGCGCACAAAAATGAACGCTCCATCCTTTGCAGGATGGAGCGTTGGATGCAGGCAGCGGACAGCCGATGGGGCGCGGCGGCCAGCGCCTTGTCGCCTTGAATCGGATCAGAACAGCGGAACGACCGCGCCCTCGTAGGTCTCCTCGATGAAGGTCTTGACGGCGTCGCTCTTCAGCGCTGCGGCCAGGGCCAGCAGGGCCTCGTTGTTCTCGTTGCCCTCCTTGGCGGCCAGAACGTTGGCGTAGTTCTGCTGGATGACCTCGGATGCGCCGTCCTCAACGGCCAGAGCGTCGGAAGCCTTCAGACCTGCGTCGATGGCGTAGTTGCCGTTGATGACCGCAACGTCCACCGAGCCCAGGGAGCGGGGCAGCTGCGCGGCTTCGATCTCCTGGATGTCAAAGTTGCGGGGATTCTCCTCGATGTCCAGCTTGGTGGCGGTCAGGCCGACGCCTTCCTTCAGCTTGATCAGGCCCTGGGCCTCCAGCAGCAGCAGCGCGCGGGCTTCGTTGGTGCCGTCGTTGGGAACCGCGATCTTCGCGCCGTCCTTAAGCTCCTCCAGGGAAGCGGTCTTGCCGGCGTAGATGCCGAAGGGCTCATAGTGGATCTTGTCCACGATCACCAGATGGGTGCCGTTCTGCTCGTTAAAGTCGTTCAGATACAGCACGTGCTGGAAGTAGTTCGCGTCCAGTTCGCCGGATTCCACGGCGGTGTTGGGGATGATGTAGTCGTTGAACTCAACAATTTCCAGTTCGATGCCCTGCTCCGCCAGGATGGGCTTCACGACCTCGAGGATCTCGGCGTGGGGTGCGGGGGTGGCGCCGACGCGGATCTTCACGGATTCGGCAAGTGCGGAGGTGCAGCCCAGTGCGAGAACCAGGGCCAGGGCGATGACGAGCAGCTTCTTCATAATCATTTTCTCCTTCCAGAAATTGAAATCATTGGGGCTCTATCTTGTGACATCCTTCTTCGCTGGAAAACGGATGTGCATGCAAGCGCTCTGAGAATCCAAACAAAAGGGGCGGGAAACTTTGAATCGTTTCCTGCCCCTCATGATACACCGGGTTCTCTATCTTTCCGGTGCGGAAAACGGTTCAGAGTTCAGAGCACAGCGAAGCGTGCGCATGCACATCCAGCACATGCACATATCCATCATCATGTTCTCAGAGATGGGTGCGTACTTCATTGCGGCTCCTCCTTTCCGAATCCGTGTCGCTCTTGGATTTACGGTTATTATAAAGAGCGACGCGCAGTTTGTCAAGTGCAATCCGAAAGATTTACACTATGCACAAATTTTTGTCTGCTCAATCCAATGAACTTCGGCGCTTGTTGCAAAAAATGCCGGGATCACAGCGCGGAAACTGCAAAAACCGGGCCGATTTTGCACCGCTTCTGCGGCATTTTGAACGCAAATTGGCCCGTTTTATACATCTGCGCAGGCCATACGTTTTTCCTATGACTAGACATAGGAAAGATGTATATGCAGGGAGAGGCTCTGCAAATTTCAAAAAGGGACGTGAGAAATCCGCCCCATAGCTGCCGGGGCGGATTTCGGATTGCGGACTTCCCAATCATCAGAACAGAAACACAGCACCCCTATCCCTCTGATCTATGGGGATAGGGGTGCGTTCGATCTCAGCGCGATAGCAGATGGCTGTGATGCCTCATCACCGGATGCGCTTGTCGGTCTTTTTTTCGATGAAGGAGCCAATGGTCTGGAAGAGCTGCACGATGACGACCATCAGGGCGACGGTGACCAGCATCACGGGGGTGTTGTAGCGGTAGTAGCCGTAGTTGATGGCGATCGCGCCCAGTCCGCCGCCGCCCACATAGCCCGCCATGGCGGTGTAGCCCAGGATGGTGGTGACGGTGATGGTGCAGCCGCTGATGAGCGAGGGCTTGGCCTCGGGGATCAGGGTCTTGACGATGATGCGGAAGGTGGGCGTGCCCATGGCCTTGGCTGCCTCGATCACGCCGTAGGGAACCTCCTTCAGGGAGGACTCCACCATGCGCCCGATGAAGGGCGCGGCGCTGATGACCAGCGGAACCACGGTGGCGGTGGGGCCCAGGGTGGTGCCCAGCAGCCACATGGTGAAGGGCAGCACGGTGATCAGCAGGATGATGAACGGCACCGAGCGCACGATGTTCACGATCGCGCCCAGCACGGTGTTCACCGGCTTGCAGGGCTTCAGGCCGTTCTTGTCGGTCACGTACAGGGCAACGCCGATGGGCAGGCCCAGCACATAGGCCAGAAAGGTGGAGAACAGGGTCATGTAGAGGGTCTGCCCGATGCCGCTGAGCATCTCATCAATCATTCGTGCCGTAAACATTGAGCGTCTCCTCCTTGAAATTGATGTTGCGGTCGGTGAGCCACTGCTTGACTCTGAGCACGGTGGTCTCGTCCTGGGGCAGCTGCAGGAGCATCTGGCCGATGGTCTTGCCGTCCACCACGCGGGTGTTCGCGAATAGGATGTTCACCGCCGCGCGGCACTCCAGCGCCAGGTTGGAGATCACCGGCTCGTAGGCGGCGTAGCCGTCGAACACGATGCGCAGGCAGTTGCTGTCGGACAGCGCCGTGGGATTGTCCTGCGCCGGCATGATGAGCTGGCGGGCGATGCGGCTGGTGGGATGGATGAACACGTCGCGCACCATGCCCTCCTCGACCACGTGGCTCTGATCCAGCACCGCCACGCGGTTGCAGATCGTCTCGATGACCTTCATCTCGTGGGTGATGACCACGATGGTCACGCCCAGCTCCTGGTTGATCCTCTTGAGCAGATCCAGAATCTGGCGGGTGGTGTTGGGATCCAGCGCGGAGGTGGCCTCGTCGCAGAGCAGCACCTTCGGATTCATCGCCAGCGCGCGGGCGATGGCCACGCGCTGCTTCTGTCCGCCGGAGAGCTGACTGGGGTAGGACTTCATGCGGTCGCTCAGGCCCACGAGCTCCAGCAGCTCCTTCGCGCGCTTCTCCGCGTCGCGCCGGGGCATGTGGGCAACCTCCATCGGGTAGCACACGTTGCGGATGGCGTTGCGCTGGGCCATCAGGTTGAAATCCTGAAAGATCATGCCGATGGATTGGCGCGTTGACAGCAGCTCCTTCTGGGACATCTGCAACAGATTCCTGCCGTCGAAGATCACGCTGCCCTCGGTGGGCGTCTCCAGCAGATTCATGCAGCGCACCAGCGTGGACTTGCCCGCGCCCGACAGGCCGATGATGCCGAAGATGTCGCCGGAATCGATGGAAAGGTTGATGTCGTCCAGCGCCACGATGCGCCCGGCCGCGCCGTTGAACACCTTGCTCAGATGCTCAATCCGAATCAGTTCGTTGCCCATGCTTACCTCCGTGCAGGCCGCGACGCAAAATTTTGCGCCGCAGCCCCTGCTTCACCCAATATTACATTCTAAATTATAAGTGCAGGGAAAGGGGATGTCAAGAGCTTTGTGGACGGGTAAATAAAGGCTGAGGAGCGGCTGCGATGCCGGAGATGAGAAAATGCGAAAGGGCTGCGGCCCTCTCGCGCTCTTTGGGATGGATTGCTTTCACTCGATGATCTCGTACTGCAAAAAGGCCCACTTCAGCCGGGTGCCCTCGTCGGCGGCGTCGGGCAGCAGCGCCCGGGCGACCAGAAGCAGCTCGTCCTCGTGCGCGTCCGTGCGCTCCAGATGGGCGTAGTCGCCGTCGATGCGGCGGATGATGTAGTATCGCTCGTCCATGGTGGTTCTCCTTTTTCTTACGATAACTCCCTGTCCCCGCAAGCGGAGAACAGGGAGCCGTTTTTATATAATTAATAATTTTTCAGGCGCATATTATGCGCCTATATGAGGGTTCCAAGGGGAATCATTCCCCTTGGCAGGGGTTTCAGGGGACAGCGTCCCCTGACGTTCTCTCCCGCGATCAGCTCCGGCGCTCGGAAATCTCCTGCTGGAGCTTGGCGATGAGCTCGTCGACGGTCATGACGGTGGTCTCGTCGGTGTCGCGGTCGCGGACGGATACGTTGCCGTTCTCGACCTCCTTGGCGCCGATGATGAGCATGTAGGGCACGCGCATGACCTGGCGGGCCTCGCGGATCTTGTAGCCGATCTTGTCGCTGCGGTCGTCGAGGGTGACGCGGATGCCGGCGGCGAAGAGCTTGTCATAGACTTCCTTGGCATAAGCCTCGCTCTTGTCGGAGACGGACATGACGCGCACCTGCTCGGGAGCGAGCCAGGTGGGGAACTTGCCGGCGTAGTGCTCGGTGAGGATGCCGATGAAGCGCTCGATGGAGCCGAAGCACACGCGATGGATCATGATCGGGCGCTCCTTCTGACCGTTCTCGGCGGTGTACTCCAGGTGGAAGTTCAGGGGCATCTGGAAGTCGAGCTGGATGGTGCCGCACTGCCAGGTGCGTCCGATGCTGTCCTGCAGGTGGAAGTCGATCTTCGGGCCGTAGAACGCGCCGTCGCCCTCGTTGATGGTGTAGTCCAGGCCCAGCTTCTCCAGCGCGCCCTTCAGGCCGTTGGTCGCGGCCTCCCAGTCCTCGTCGGAGCCCATGGAGTCCTCGGGACGGGTGGACAGCTCGATGAAGTACTTGAAGCCGAACTTGGTGTAGACCTGATTAATGAGGTGCACCACGTTGGAGATCTCGTCGGTGATCTGGTCGGGGCGCATGAAGATGTGCGCATCGTCCTGGGTGAAGCAGCGCACACGGAACAGGCCGTGGAGCGCGCCGCGCAGCTCGTGGCGGTGCACGATGCCCAGCTCGCCCACGCGCAGCGGCAGCTCGCGGTAGGAGTGGGGTTCGCTGCCGTAGATCAGCACGCCGCCGGGGCAGTTCATGGGCTTCACGCAGTTGATCTCGTCGTCGATCATGGTGGAGTACATGTTGTCCTTGTAGTGATCCCAGTGGCCGCTGGTCTCCCACAGCTTGCGGTTCATGATCAGGGGCGTGGAAACCTCCACATAGCCGTTCTCACGGTGCAGCTCGCGCCAGTACTCGATCAGCGTGTTCTTCAGAATCATGCCGTTGGGCAGGAAGAAGGGGAAGCCGATGGCCTCGTCGCGCATCATGAACAGCTTCATTTCCTTGCCGATCTTGCGGTGGTCGCGGCGTGCGGCCTCCTCCATCAGCTTCAGGTGCGCGTCCAGCTCCTCCTGGGTGGCGAAGGCGATGCCGTTGATGCGGGTGAGCATCTTGTTGTTCTTGTCGCCCTTCCAGTATGCGCCGGACTGCTGGGTGATCTTGAAGGCCTTCAGCGCCTTGGTGTAGGTCAGGTGCGGGCCGATGCACATGTCCACATAGTCGCCCTGCTTGAAGAAGCTGATTTCCGCGTCCTCCGGCAGATCGTCGATGTGCTCCAGCTTGTACTTCTCGTGACGCTCCTCCATCAGCGCCTTGGCTTCCGCGCGGGGCAGGATGAAGGGCTTGATGGGCAGGTTCTCCTTCACGATCTTCTTCATCTCGGCTTCGATCTTCGCCAGATCCTCGTCGGTGAGCTTGGTCTCGCCCAGATCCACGTCATAGTAGAAGCCGTTGTCGGTGGCGGGGCCGTAGGCGAAGTCCGCGTGGGGATAGAGGCGCTGGATGGCCTGGGCCATGATGTGGGCTGCGGTGTGGCGGATGACGTGCAGTTTCTCCTCCTCGGGGCACTCTGCGACGGTTCCGTCCTTGTAGATGATCTTCATGATTCCCTCTCCTTTTTTTGCATTCAGGGGCGAAAAAACGCACCCCCGGACGTTGTGTTCCAAGGGTGCATTGAATTGTTGATTCAAGAGGCACGGTTCCACCTTGACTTTGGCTCGTGGGCCCTGTAACGGGGGCAAACCGGCGGCGCTTGTCTCGCGTCGCTGCTCCGGAGCGGTCTCGGCCGCGGCCAAACGGACGCCTCGCAGCGATCGGTGTCCTCTCTGGGGATTGGCGGGTGCGGCGTCGGTCTCCATCGACGCTCTGAGGATCATTTTAGCACTGCCGCGCCCTTTCGTCAATTCTTGCATGGATTTTTAACGGGACGGGCGAAATTGGCCGCACAACAGCGTCCGTCGGGCGCAAATCGACCGTGCGCGGCGCTTTGTCACACGGATTTTTCTTGACTTTGTTTTTGTGACAACTTATAATATAGGGTGATGATTTATGGGAATCACGATACTCATAATTATAGAAGGAGGTCCTTTCATTGAGCATCAAGATGACTTGTGACGGCAATACCGCCGTCAGCCATGTCGCGTATGCATTCAGCGATGTGGCAGCGATCTATCCCATTACGCCCTCTTCCCCCATGGCGGAGGTTGCGGATGAGTGGGCGGCACATGGCCGCACCAACCTGTTTGGCCAGAAGGTCAAGATTGCAGAGATGCAGTCTGAGGCCGGCGCTGCTGGCGCTGTGCACGGCTCCCTGGCCGCTGGCGCGATGACCACCACCTTCACCGCATCCCAGGGCCTGCTGCTGATGATCCCGAACATGTACAAGATCTCCGGCGAACTGATGCCGTCCGTCTTCCATGTTTCCGCTCGTGCACTGGCCTATCATGCGCTGAACATCTTCGGAGATCACTCCGACGTCATGGCCTGCCGTCAGACCGGTTTCGCGATGCTGGCCTCCAACTCCGTTCAGGAAGCGACCGACATGGCTCTGGTTGCCCATCTGTCCGCAATCAAGGCCTCCGTTCCGTTCCTGCACTTCTTCGACGGCTTCCGCACCTCTCACGAAATCCAGAAGATCGACGCAATCGATCCCAAGGACAACTACGCTGAGATCGCCGGCCTGGTGGATTGGGACAAGGTCAAGGCCTTCCGCGAGGGCGGCCTGAACCCCGATCATCCCCATCAGCAGGGCACCGCGCAGAACCCGGACATCTACTTCCAGGGCCGCGAGGCTGCGAACAAGTACTATGAGGCCACTCCGGACATCGTCGCCGAGGTCATGAAGCAGGTTGGCGAGCTCACCGGCCGCAACTACAAGCCCTTCGACTACGTCGGCGCACCCGATGCAGAGCGCGTCATCATCTGCATGGGCTCCGGCTGCGACGCCATCGAAGAGACCATCAACTATCTGGCCGCCAAGGGCGAGAAGCTGGGCCTGATCAAGGTGCACCTCTATCGTCCCTTCTCCATGAAGTACTTCCTGGCCGCCGTTCCCGCGACCGCGAAGAAGATCGCCGTTCTGGACCGCACCAAGGAGTCCGGCTCCCTGGGCGAGCCCCTGTATCTGGACGTGTGCTCTGCGCTGCTCGAGGCGGGCCGCACCGACATCAAGGTGGTCGGCGGCCGCTACGGCCTGGGCTCCAAGGAGTTCAACCCCACCATGGTCAAGGCTGTGTACGACAACCTGGCCAAGGACGAGCCGAAGAACCACTTCACCGTGGGCATCACTGACGACGTGACCAACACCTCCCTGGAGCTGGGCGAGACCGTCGATGCTGCACCGGCCGGCACCGTGGCCTGCATGTTCTACGGCCTGGGCTCTGACGGCACCGTCGGCGCCAACAAGAACTCCATCAAGATCATCGGCGATCACACCGACAAGTATGTTCAGGCGTACTTCTCCTACGACTCCAAGAAGTCCGGCGGCATCACCGTGTCCCACCTGCGCTTTGGCGACAAGCCGATTCAGTCCACCTATCTGATCGACTCTGCCGACTTCATCGCCTGCCACAACCCGGCGTACGTCACCATGTACGACATGGTCTCCGCGCTGAAGCAGGGCGGCACCTTCCTGCTCAACTGCCCCTGGACCGCCGAGGAGCTGGAAAATCAGCTGCCCGCATCCATGAAGCAGCTGCTGGCCAAGAAGGAAGCCAAGCTCTACACCGTGGACGCCATCAAGCTGGCCCGTCAGGTTGGCATGGGCAACCGCATCAACACCATCATGCAGGCCGCGTTCTTCAAGCTGGCCAACATCATCCCCTACGATCAGGCGGATGAGTACATGAAGGCCTACGCCAAGAAGACCTACGGCAAGAAGGGCGACGAGGTCGTCAAGAAGAACTGGGACGCCATCGACATCGCCATCTCCGGCCTGGTCGAGGTCAAGGTTCCCGCTGAGTGGGCCAACGCCACCACCGGCGCTGTTCCGATGAAGGTCGAGGCCACCGAGTACTTCGAGAAGTTCGTGCATCCGATCCTGGCCCAGGAAGGCAACAAGCTGCCCGTGTCCATGATCGACGCCCAGGGCCGCGTCCCGGTCGGCACCACCAAGTATGAGAAGCGCGGCATCGCCGTCATGGTTCCCCAGTGGAACATCGACGCCTGCGTCGGCTGCGGCACCTGCTCCATCGTGTGCCCGCACGCCTGCATCCGTCCCTACCTGGTCGCCGAAGGCACCGAGGTTCCCGCGGGCTTCGAAGTCAAGAAGGCCGTCGGCAAGAACTTCGCCGGCTACAACTATCGCGTTCAGGTTTCTCCGCTGGATTGCACCGGCTGCGGCAACTGCGTTGGCGTCTGCCCGGTCAACCAGAAGGGCGTCAAGGTCGCTCTGGAGATGAAGCCCCTGGCCAGCCAGAAGAATCAGGAAGCCAACTGGGAGTTCGCCCAGACGCTGCCTGAGTTCAAGGGCGAGCTGAACCTGAAGCTGGTCAAGGACAGCCAGTTCAAGAAGCCCCTGTTCGAGTTCTCCGGCGCATGCGCAGGCTGCGGCGAGACTCCCTACGTCAAGCTCGTTACCCAGCTGTTCGGTGATCGCATGATCGTGGCCAACGCCACCGGCTGCTCCTCCATCTATGGCGGCTCCGCACCGACCTGCCCCTACACCCGGCTTCGGCATGAACCTGGCCATCAACCAGCGCCGCGACAAGCTGGCGGAGAACGTCCGCAAGTTGATCGACGTCGAGTGGTCCGATGCTCCCATCAAGGAAGCTGGCGCCGAGTGGCTCGAGAAGATGAACGATGCTGCCGGCTCCAAGGCCGCTGGCGAGAAGCTGGTTGCCGCCTGCAAGGCCGCCATCGTGGATGGCTGCGAGTGCGACGCCTGCAAGCTGGCCAAGGCCGTTGTGGATGATGCCGACCTGCTGACCAAGAAGTCCTTCTGGATCTTCGGCGGCGACGGCTGGGCCTATGACATCGGCTACGGCGGACTGGACCACGTGCTGGCCCAGGGCGAGAACGTCAACGTTCTGGTTCTGGATACCGAGGTGTACTCCAACACCGGCGGACAGGCCTCCAAGTCCTCCCCGCATGCTGCAGTTGCGAAGTTCGCAGCCGCCGGCAAGCGCACCAAGAAGAAGGACCTCGGCATGATGGCCATCTCCTACGGCTACGTCTACGTCGCCCAGGTCGCCATGTCCGATCCGGCGCAGGTGCTCAAGGCCATGACCGAGGCCGAGGCCTATGACGGCCCGTCCCTCATCATCGCCTACGCGCCCTGCATCAACCACGGCATCAAGATGGACCACGCGCAGGAGGAAATCAAGCGCGCCGTCGCCGCCGGTTACTGGCAGACCTTCCGCTACAACCCGGCCGCCGAGGGCAAGAAGTTCACCCTGGATTCCAAGGATCCCACCGAGGACTATCAGGCCTTCATCAAGGGCGAGAACCGCTACGCCTCCCTGCTGCGTCAGTTCCCGGATGTCGCTCCGGAGCTCTTCGCGCAGAGCCAGGCCGACGCCGCCGCCCGCCTCGAGTCCTACAAGCGCCTCGCCGACTGAGGCGAGCCGCCTCTGGCAGTAACTGCCGTGTTTAACTGACCGGAGTCCTGCCCCCACTGATTTAAGGGGCAGGACTCCTTATCTTTCTTTTCTATTGAATCCATTGTTGTAAGCGCAATGCTGTGCTACTAGGAATTGGGTGCGCGGCTGCGGTACAGTGGAGTCCTCGCCGTTCGTCGGGCGGCGAGGCGCCGCAGCCACAGGCTATCGCGTTATAGCACCGGACTCCTGCCCCCATAGATCAGAGGGGCAGGAGTCCTTATCTTTGCGTTTCGATTGAATCGATTTTGCTAAGCGAAATGCGGTACAATTTGAAATGGGAATATCGGCGGCAAACAGTGGGATCCTCCACCGACTGTACAGGCGGAATGCTTATTGCACGAAATGTGGAATTGGCTTCTCATCGCAGACAGGAAGAAGACAAAAAGAAACCGTGTAAGTCATCTGACTTACACGGTTTTTGTTGGTACCGGCGATCGGATTCGAACCAATGACACTCCGGGTATGAACCGGATTCTCTAGCCAACTGAGATACGCCGGCAAATGGTTGCGGGGGAGGGATT
>SFET01000047.1 GCA_004557125.1 Clostridiales bacterium
CCTCTTCACAGCAGCGGTCCTGTCGGAGATTCTCACTCCGTTCCCTTTTCACCCGCGCGATGCGCGCGGACACCTGCGAACTCCCATGTATTCTGTTTTTCGTTCGCATTATAACACAGATTTTCACCTTTGTAAATATCTTTATATTGAGGCGTCCCAGCGTAGTAGGGTTTAACGTAACTGCAGCTTGAAAAGAGACGGAGATGGTGCTATAATGCACGCGTAGGTACCCTTTCGCCCTGTGGGTGTCTGGGTTTAATAAGGAAGTTGGGTGCAAATCCCACGCGGTGCCGCCGCTGTAAATGGGGAACGGACGCATGAGAGTCACTGGCCGTATGGTCGGGAAGACTGCGAAAGTGATGATCCATGAGCCAGAAGACTTGCCTGCAAAGTCGGTTTCAGATCTCCACGGTTCATGGAGGAAAGCGGCGTGAAGCTTATACAGCTTGATTTGTTTTGGCAAAAACGGGCCATTACTATGCCTTTTGGCGTGGTAATGGCCCTCTTTTTGTGCAACGGAAGCGCTTGGAGAATCGGGGAAAGGTCTGGAACGCGGCGTACATGGGGACTCAGCGGATCGCCGGGTTTACACAAATGCGAACGATCCCGCGGATGCGGATCGAAAATAAAGAGGAGGGTTCAACCCATGAAGAAGCTACTTTCCCTGATTCTGGCGCTGCTGCTGGCGCTGGCCGTGTTGGGCGGCATTGCGATTGCCGAGCCTGCGCAGGATACCGATGCTGAAATCGTGCTTGCCGGCTACCGCAACCTGGCGCCCGGTGAGAAGGATGGCTACTACTGCAGCAAGATTCTCTACGTTTGGGAGCCGCTCATCACGCAGGATGATACCGCCGCGCCCATTCCCTGTCTGGCGGAGAGCTGGGAAATGAGCGAGGATGGAACTCAGTGGACGTTCAACCTTCGCCAGGGCGTAAAGTTCCACGATGGCGAGGACTTCAACGCCGACGCTGTGATCGCCAATTTTGATCGCATGATGCTGGGCGTGAAGAGCTCCTCCTTCTATCCGCTGGACATTACTGCCCACTACCCGAACCTGGCCAGCTACGAAAAGGTGGACGAATACACCATCCGTCTGACCTTCTCCCAGCCCGCGCCGACCCAGCTCTACAACATGGTGAACTTCGGAAGCGCCATCTACAGCCCCAAGTGCTTCGATGAAGAGGGTAACTTCAACGGCATCTGTGCCGGCACCGGGCCCTTCAGAATCGTCGAGAACGTTCTGGACGAGTATGTTCTGCTGGAGCGCTTTGACGATTACTACGGCGAACCAGCCAAGGCAAAGTGCATTCGCGTGAAGGTGATCCCGGATGCGGACACCCGCTTCTCTGCACTGAAGGCCGGAGAGATTCTGGGCGTGATCGACCTCAGCGCCATCCCTGCTTCTCTGGCAGTAGAGCTGGAGGGCGATGAGAACTTCGCCATCACCACCACCAAGTCGACGATGATTCGCTTCCTCACGCTGAACGGCACGAAGTTCCCCTTCGATGACGTGCGCATGCGCCAGGCTGTGAGCCTGTGCCTGCAGCGCAGCGTGATCACCGATGATCTCTACTATGGCTTCGGCACGCCCACCACCAACATTCTGAACTACGCGACCCCCTTCTACAAGGAGTTCCCCGTGGAGGAGGATCTTGAGAAGGCCAAGGAGCTGGCCGCGGATGTTCTGGGAGACGAGCGCGTGCGCGTGACCTATCTGGTGAACGGTAGCGATGCGAGCCTGAAGGTCGAGGCCGAGCTGATCTCCACCTGGCTTGCTGAGATCGGCATTGACTGCGATATTCAGCCCATGGAATACTCCGCGATGAAGGAACTGATGAAGGCCGGCGATTACGGCATCGCCCGCATGCAGCAGGGCCTGTCCAACTCTGAGCCTGCGACCATCTTCCGCCGCTTCATGCTCACCTCCGGCGACCACAACCAGAACTACTCCCTGGGCTACCAGAGCGACGAGGTGGATCGCCTGATGAACGAAGCCGCCGCTGCCCTCGACATGGAGGTTCGCACCGCCAATTATGATCGGATTCAAGAGATTTCCACTGAGGAATTCCCCATCATTCCCCTATTCAACGACATGACCCTCATGGCCTACAGCACCCGGCTCACCGGCTACGACGCCAAGCTCTACGGCATCGAGCTGCCTCTGGTCGCCTGGGCTGAATAAAGAATATGCGCCGCTATCTGATACAGAAAGTTCTCTCGCTGCTTCCGGTGCTGCTGGGCATCTCCCTGATCGCCTTTGTGCTGGGCGTGATTTCGCCGGGAAATCCGGCGGAGCTCGCCCTCAGCCGGGGCGGTTATGAGCCCACGCCCGAACAGATCGAGGCAATGGAGCGTCAGATGGGTCTGGATGCGCCCTATCCCGTGCAATACCTGCGCTGGGTAGGGCGCGCGCTTACTGGTGATCTGGGTACGTCCTACGCCAGCAAGCTGTCTGTGGGAGCAGAATTGGCGCGCCGCCTGCCCGTCACCCTGAAGCTGGCGCTCTGCTCGATCCTTCTGGCGCTTGTGCTCGGCTTTTCCATGGGCTGCATCGCCGCGGCCTTTCATGAGCGGTGGCCGGATCGCGTGATTCGCAGCGCAATCAACGTCCAGCTCTCCTTTCCGGCCTTCTGGCTGGCGCTCCTGCTCATCCTTCTCTTTGCGGAAAACCTCCGCTGGCTGCCCACCAGCGGAAACGGCGGCCTGAAGTACATGATCCTGCCCTCCCTTGTGCTCTCCTCTGCCAGCGCAGCCACGACGGCGCGGCTCATTCGATCTGCGCTGCTTGCCGAGTTTGGCAAGCAATACTGTACCGCCGCGACGGCGAGAGGAATTTCAAGAAGGCGGCTGGTTCTGCAAAACGCGCTGCCCAACGCGGCTGTGAGCGCCGTGGCGCTGATGGGCAACTCCCTGGGCGGCATGCTCGGCGGATCGGTGATCATCGAATCCATATTTGCCCTGCCGGGAATCGGCAGCTACGCACTGGATGCCATCACGAACCGCGATTACCCCGCGCTGCAGGGATATGTACTGCTGGCGGGGTGCATTTACGTGGCCGTTGCGCTGCTGGTGGACGTTGTGAGCATGCTGCTCAATCCCAAGCTGCGCCTTGGAGGGAGAAGGATATGAAGAATACGAGGATGCGCCTGTTCATCGCGGCTGCGCTGCTGGGCGTCATTCTGCTGAGCAACCTGCTTGCACCCTGGATTGCGCCCTGCGATCCCAACGAAGCCGACATGCGTGTGCGCCTTCAGGGGGCCAGTCTGGAGCATCCGCTTGGCACGGACAGCCTGGGTCGGGATATGCTCAGCCGCGTGCTCTACGGCGGTCGGTCCTCCATGCTCGTTGCGCTGGCGGCCACGGTGCTCTCCATGGCCCTCGGCATGCTTTTGGGCGTGCTCGGCGGCTACTACGGCGGCATGCTGGATTGGTGCATCACTGCCGTCGCCAACATCTTTCAGGGGCTTCCCGGCACCTGCCTGATGATCGCCATCGTAGGCGTGCTGGGCCCCGGCATTCCAAACCTGCTCCTGGCGCTGGTGCTCACCAGCTGGGCGGGCTTTTCGCGCATCGTGCGCACGGAGACCCTGCGCATCCGCGAGGAGGCATACATTGAAGGCATGCAGGCCCTGGGCGCAGGCAACGGCCGGCTCCTCTGGCGGCATATCGTGCCGAACATGATGGCGAACATCATCGTCCTCTTTACCACACGCGTGGGCAGGTGTGTGCTCTCCATCGCGTCACTGAGCTACCTTGGACTAGGTATTAAGCCGCCCACGCCCGATTGGAGCGTCATGATCTCCGATGCGCGTCTGAACTATCGCAGCGCACCGCATCTGATCATCGTGCCCGGACTGTGCATCTTTTTGCTGCTCTTTTCCATCAACATGCTGGGCGACGCCCTGCGCGATCTCTTTGACGTGCGCAGCCAGGAGGTGAAGGAGCTATGATCGAAATTGACGATCTTCGGATCACATTCCGGCTTCCAGGGGTGGATGTGTGCGCCGTGAACGGCGTGAGCATCGCCTTTCCGGACAGCAAAATCACCGGCATCATCGGCGAGAGCGGCTGCGGAAAATCCGTGCTGGGACTTGCACTGCTGGGACTGCTGCCGCCCTATGCGAAGGTGGAGGGCAGATTGAAGATGGATGGCGAAGCGCTCACTTCTGAGCGCGCACGCAGCCGCCTCGGCGTCGGCATCGGCCTGGTTCCCCAGAATCCTGCCGAATCCCTGAACCCCGCGCGCACCATCGCCTTTCATCTGCGGGAAGCATTGCTGCCGCTGAAGCTTCCTTCAAAGGATGTAAAGGAACGTTCCGCCCGGCTGCTGCGGGATTTCGGCTTTACAAGTCCCGAGCGCATCCTGCGCGCCTATCCCCACGAATTGTCCGGGGGCATGCAGCAGCGCGTGCTCTGCGCGATTGGCTCGGCATGTGCGCCCAAATGGATGCTCGCGGACGAACCCACGAAGGGTCTGGACCGCGATCTGCGCGATCAGGTTCGGGATACGCTGCGGTCGCTGAAGGATTTCGGCGTGGAAAGCATGCTCGTGATCACGCACGATCTTCCGCTGGCGCGGGAGCTGTGCGACAACCTGGCCGTCATGTATGCCGGGCAGATCGTCGAGATGGGACCGCGGCTACTGGAGCAGCCCATGCATCCGTACACGAGAGCCTTTTTGAACGCACTGCCGGAGAATGGCTTTCAGGCGATGACCGGCGTTGCACCCCGGGCGGGCGAACGGCTTCCGGGCTGTCCGTTTGCACCGAGGTGTTCCCATGCAAAGCCGCGCTGTCATCGTGAGCGTCCGTCCGAAACGGCTGTCGATGGCAGGATTGTGAGGTGTTTCCTGTATGCCTGAGTGCATTCTGGAGGGAAGGGACATATACAAAACCTTCCGCGGTGGATTTGGCGGCAGGGCGCACACCGCGCTCAAGGGCGAGAGCCTGAAGCTGTACAGGGGAGAAACGCTCGCACTGATGGGCCCGTCGGGCTGCGGCAAGAGCACCATGTCGCGCATACTGCTGCGCCTGATTGACCCGGACAGGGGTCAGGTATTCTTCTGCGGCGAGGACATTACGAATCTGCGGGGAAGCGCGCTGAAGCCGTTCCGAAGACGCGTGCAACTGATCTCTCAGCGCCCGGAGACCTTCTTTGATCCCCGGATGCGCCTGGGCGACAGCCTGTTGGAACCGCTCAGAATATTTGGTGTGACCGAAGAACAGCACCGCCTGCCGGGGTTGCTGGAACGGGTGAAGCTCACGGATGAACTGTTCCGCCGCTATCCCCATCAGGTGAGCGGTGGCGAAATCCAGCGGCTGTCCCTGTGCCGCGCGCTCCTGCTTGCCCCGGAAGCGCTGGTGCTGGATGAACCCACGTCCATGCTGGATGTGTCCGTGCAGGCGCAGATCCTGCAGATTCTGAAGAGCCTGCAGGAGGAATATGGGCTGTCCTACCTGTTCATCACCCATGATCGCGAGGTCGCGCAGTATATGAGCAATCGAATCCAGTTTATGGAGTAGTCCCTGGAGGCGCACATTCTCTCGCCGGGGAAAGCGGCCCAGAAACAGGTGAATATTATCATAAAAGCAGAAACCCGAGGGGAGTCTACCCCTCGGGTTTACCTGTGTCAGACGATCTTCCGCGCCTTTTCCACGAATCTTGCCTGCACCTCCGGCAGCGCGCCCAGACCCTGCATGCGGACGCATACGTCGAAGCCGCGACGGGTCAGGATCGATTTCCAGGAATCCTCGTCGTCCCCGGCCATGTCGTTGTGGGCGTGATCGCCTGCCACCAGCATCAGCGGCATCAGTGCAATCTCTTTGACTGACAGGCGCTCCAGCGCGGGAAGCTGCTTTTCCAAACTGTGTTCGCCCTCGACGCAGGCGAGGTACACGTTCTCCGGGAGCTGCTTGCGCAGGCGGGTGTAGGTCTCATCCGCGGCGTGCTCGGTGCCGTGGCCCATCATGAGCAGGGGACGGCCCTCCTCTGCGGCGAGCTTGCCCAGTAGACCAGCCATCCAGCTCAGATCCGCCTGCGTCTCCAGCAGCGGCTCGGACACGCGCAGGTCGCCCGCCGCCTCCTTTACCACCTCGTACTCGATGCCGTGCAGAATGTGGGTGGGAACGACGGCGATCTCCCCGTAGTCCTCCCTGCGCAGGCGCTCCAGGGCTTCCGCTTCGCTCTCGATGGCTTCGCCGCGCTCCCGGAGCTTGCGCACGATGATGCGCGAGCTGTACGCCCGATGCACATCGTGTCCGGGAAAGGCCTTCGCAAGGGCCGCTTCGACGGGCAGGATGCAGCTCTGCTCCGCCTCCGGGTAGCTGGTGCCGAAGCTGACGGCGAGAATTGCTTGTTTCATGTGCGAACCTCCTGTTTTTCAGTATAAAATAGGTATTTATTGTCCGATGTCCGGCGCACATCGATGGAAAAGACCCTCTGAATCTGTCCGGTGCGGTAGACCTCCTCCGGGCTTCCCGCCGCGACGAGGCGGCCGCGCTCCATCAGCAGCAGGGAATCGGTGTATTCCAGCGCCAGCGACAGCTCGTGCAGCACCAGAATCACGCTGCGACCCTCCCTGCACAGCGCCCGCAGCAGCTCCATCAGCGCAAACTGGCTGGAGAGATCCAGATAGGCGGTGGGCTCGTCCAGCAGCATCACTGCCGTCTGCTGGGCGAGCATCATGGCGAGGTAGGCGCGCTGCCGTTCGCCGCCGGAGAGCCGGCTCACGGGCCGGTTCACAAGCGCACCGAGTTTCACGCGCTCGATGGCTGCCTGAACGATCTCCCGATCCTCCCTGCGCAGGCTCTGGCCCCACTTCAGGTGCGGGTAGCGTCCGTGGGTCACCAGATGGCGCACGCTGATGTCTGGCGCGATGCGGCTCTGGGGCATGTAGGACAGGTGGCGGGCGCGCTCCTTCTCGGGGATGACTGAGAGAGGTTGTCCGTTCAGGAGGATTTCGCCGCCGGAGGGCTTCATCAGGCCCACCGAGCACTTCATCAGCGTGGACTTGCCGCAGCCGTTGGGCCCGATGATGGCGGTGAGCTTGCCGGGGGCAAGATGTGCGCTCACGCCGTGCAGCGTCTCCACGCCGTCGTAGGCAGCGCGCAATTCACGAAATTCCAGCATGCGATTCCTCCTCAGGTGGCGTCGTGGCGGCTGCGCTTCTTGCGGATCAGCAGCAGGTACAGGAAGAACGGTGCGCCCACGATGGAGAGCACGATGCCCACCGGCAGCTCGAAGGGGGCGAAGGCCACGCGGGCGATCAGGTCGCAGATCAGGCACAGCGCCGCGCCGAAGGCTGCCGCGATGGGGAGCTGGAGCTGCGCGTCGTTCTTCAGCAGGATGCGGGTCATGTGGGGCGCGACCAGTCCCACGAAGCTCAGCAGGAGGCTGTGGGCTACGTCATCGCCCAGCGCCATCAGCTGAAGCTCTCTGCCGAAGACGAGGGCCGTGAGAAAGCCCAGGGCGCACAGCGGCGCGGCGAAGCGCAGCTGCTGCATGGTCGTGGTGGAGAAGCCGCCGATGGAGAATGCGCTGCGGCTGACGACTGCCTCGGGGATCAGCGTGACGATGGCGTCCATGCACGCGCCGAAGATGCTGTTCACAGCGACGCCCGCGAGTACGATTGTGGCGCGGGAGGCCCCGGTGAGCCGCGCGAGAAGGTAGACGGCAAAGGCTGCGGCGCATGCGCCCAGAAAGGCTGCCAGCGACGTCAGGCGGGACAGGCCGGGGAACACCGCCATGCAGATCAGCGCGCAGAGGCCCGCGCCGGAATTGATGCCGATCACGCTGGGCGCGGCCAGCGGATTGCGTAGCACCGCCTGCAAAAGCAGTCCTGCCGCCGCCAGCGACGCGCCTGCGAGGATGGCGGCCAGCGTCCGGGGCAGGCGCACGTACCAGAAGATGCGTGCGGCGGTGCTCTCCCGGGCGGTGTCACCCAGCGCGGATAGGATTTCCGAGGGCGAAAGGCCACTTGCACCCAGACACAGGTTCATCAGCACCGCCAGCAGCAGGACGCCCAGGAGCGCCAGCAGCAGCGCCCGGTTGCGGTTCATCCCTCCGCCCCCTCGAGCACCTCCAGCATGAAGGCGTAGGCTTCCGCCCAGCGCGCGTTGGGATGATAGTGGAACAGGTCGCGGTCCAGCACGTAGAAGCGCCCCTCGCGCACGGCGCTGAGGGTGTTCCATGCGGGATTTCCGGTCAACACGGCGGTCAGGGATTCCTCGGCAGCCGCTGCGCTGGTGCCCTGTAGCACCACGAAGATGTAGTCCGGGTCCTCCACGAGCACAGTCTCCATGCTGATGCTCTCGCAGAGGGCGCTGTTGCTGTCGGCCAGGTTCTCAAAGCCCATGTCGCGCAGGATTGCGCCCGCCACCGTGCCCTCGCTGCTGCGCGCCTTGACGGTGATGGAATTGGCGCGGATCAGCAGGGCGGTGGGATGGCGGTTCAGCGCCTGCGCCTCAGCCAGAATCGCCTCGATGGGCTGCTGTACTGTCTCCAGCTGCTGCTGGTAGAGATCCTCGCGTCCGGTGAGCCGGGTGAAGATGCGCATGCTCTCCATGTAATCGCGCCAGTCCTGGGTGGAGAAGAAGGCACAGGGGATGTCCGCTTCCTCCAGCATGGCGGCGATGTCAATCTGACTGGCCACGTCCGATGAGAGCAGCACGAAGTCCGGGTTCAGGGAGAACAGCAGCTCCATGTTCGGCTCGGTGTGGCTGCCCAGGTTCTGCACATCCTCGCCCAGCGCGTCGCCGTCAAAGGCGTCCGCGATGCTGCCCACCAGCGTGCCGCCCGCAGTCAGCCACGCATCGCCGTAGGAATTGTAGAGGGAAACGACCTGCTGGGGATGCTCCGCGATCTCCACATTGCGGCCGTTTGCGTCGGTGAAGCTCAGTGCCAGCGCGGACGGGGCGCACAGCAGGGCGATCAGGATCATACAAAGGAATTTCTTCATGGCACTTACCTCCGAATGAAAATCAGGTACGGGTGGATTTACTTCACGCATCCGCCCGCTTCGCCCTCGCCGATCAGGCCGCAGGCGTCCGCCCTGCACTGCGCGCAGCGCCGGAACTGCGGGAGGATGGTGGATAGCTCGTCACGCACGCTGCGGAGCGCCTCCGCCGACGGCGACGGCCAGCCGAACAGGCGGCCCGCAGGTTTCAGCGGCATGACGTTCATGATCGCCGCGCCGCGCTCATGCACCGCGCACGCAATCCCGCGCAGCTCGCCGTCGTTGAGGCCGGGCACGAGTACGGTGTTCACCTTGACGGTCATGCCCTCCCTTGCGGACAGCTCAATGCCGCGCAGCTGGCGGGCGATGGACTCCTGCGCGGCTTCGATTCCCGTGAGACGATTGCCGCGCTCGTCCAGAATGTGATCGTTGAGCTGCGCGCCGGTCTCCGGCTTCAGCGCATTGACGGTCACGGTCAGCGTCTCCACGCCCAGAGACCGCAGCCGCGCTGCGTTCTCCGGCAGCAGAAAGCCGTTGGTGCCCAGGCACAGCCCCAGATCGGGAAAGCTCTGCTTCAGAAGCGCCAGAACCTCGAAGGTTTCCGGGTTGTACAGCGGCTCGCCGGGTCCGGCAACGCCCAGCACGCGCACCTCGGGATGGTACGCAAGGCGCTTGCGCACATAGTCCACCGCCTCGTCCGGGCACACGATCTGCATGGCCCGCCCGGGCAGCCGGGTCGCGCCGTCATCCATGCCGCGGCCGCAGAAGGCGCAGTCGAAGTTGCAGCGGGGTGCGCAGGGGATGTGCAGCCGACCGAAGCGGGCGTGAGCAGCTTCAGAAAAGCAGGGATGCTCGCTGAGCTTCATTGCGCAAATCCCTCCTCCGATTGGGCAAACTGCGCCGCGATCCGCTCGCCGATGGCCTCCAGCGCCTCGGTGGAGAGCGGCTCGGGCACGGCGGTCTCCGCGCCGTGCAGCATTTCGTCCGCGATGGCCTCGAAGGCCCTCGCTGCGGCGGAGTCCGGTTCGCACTCGATGACCGTGCTACGGCGCATCTCCGCGCGGGAGATGGCGCGATCCAGCGGCACACGCCCGGCGATGCGCGTTCCCACCGCGCGGGCGAAGTCCGCCGCGGCGGATTCGTCGCCCACGGCGCTGCGCTCGTTGTAGATCAGTCCGCCCAGCCGGCATCCGCCCCGGTCGGCGTACTTGCGGATGCAGCGGCAGATGCCGTTCGCCGCGTACAGCGACATGTAATCCGAGGTGGTGACGATGTAGGCCGCCTCGGCGACCTTCTCCCGCAGCGGCGTGCTGAAGCCGCCGCAGACCACGTCGCCCAGCACATCGTAGAGGATCAGATCCGGCGCAAATTCCTCGACGATGCGCAGCTCCTGTATGTCCTTCAGCGCCAGCGCAATGCCCTTGCCCGCGCAGCCCTCGCCGGCGCGCGGCCCGCCGGACTCCATGCACAGCACGCCGAACGCGCCCTCGTGCGCCGCATCCGCGCGGGTCAACCTGCCGCCCAGACGGGCGTGAACGTCCAGAATCGTCTCAATCCTGCCATGCATCAGCACCCGTGTGGTGTCCGCCTTGGGGTCGCAGCCCACCACCATCACCCGGTTTCCGGCCTTCGCAGCCGCTGCGGCAGCGTTGGCCACCACCGTGGACTTGCCGATGCCGCCCTTTCCGTAAACGCAAACCTTTCTCATGGCGACCTCCTTCATGGGTTGAACCGGCCGTGGCGGCGGTAGGGCAGCGTCAGCAGCGCGTTGAGGATGTCGGACAACAGAAAATCGATCCCCTCGAAGCCCGCATAGGGCTGATACCCCAGCGCCACCGCGTCCATCACCGGATAGGAAAAGCGGATCAGCCGCGCGGGAATCTCGTCCTCCACCTGCCGCTGAAAGCTGGAGCCGAAGGCCAGCACCGTTCCCGAGCGCCGCACCTGCTCCATCCAACCGCCCGCGTCGGCGGATGGGTCGCGGTCGTCCATCTCCGCGGAGATTCGCAGGCCCAGCTCGCTTCTCAGAAACGCGGACATCGCCTGCGCACGCATGAAGTCGCCCGCCACCGCAGCCTCTGCCTGATAGATCAGCCGCAGCGGATGCAGAGCCTTCTTCGCCGACTCCGCCGCATGAGCGAGTCCCGCTTCGATCTCCGGGCCGTGATCCGTGCCCAGCGCCGCGTCGATCCTTGCAAGGAAGCTCCGGCTGCCCTCCGCACCGTAGGGATAGTCCACGGCAATGTAATCCATGCCCAGACGGGCCTTCAGCGCCTCTCCCACAGCCTCGAAGCCCCGGAACACCACGTTCAGCCACGCCCCGGAGAAGCCTCGCATCGTCTCCTCCGTCAGCACCGGCAGCATGGCGTTGAGCCGAACCTTCGGCTCGAGCATCCGCCGGATCGACTCCGCGTCGGCTTCAGATCGGAAGTCGTCCTCCGCAATGCCGATCAGGTTGACCGACGGCCCCGGCGTTTTCTCCGCGCAAATCGGAAGCTCCCCGGCGAGGAAGCGCATGGCGTCGATGTAGCCCTGCCGCATGCTGCCGCAGTAGCCCGCCGTGTTCATCCAGCGCACGGGAAACGGACAGTCCGCCACGTCGATGCATCCCTGAATGTCGTCGTGAATCATGTCCGACGGACAGCCGTTGAGCACGAATACCCGGCCCGGCGCGTGCGCTTTCAGAATCTCCAGCGCCTCGCGGAGCTTGTCCTCGCCGCCGAACACGATCTCGTTTTCGTGCATCATCGTGCAGGCCTGACGCACGTCGTCGGCGCGACCCATCTGGTGCAGCGCCAGCGCGCCCCAGGAGCAGCCCGACACCGAGTGAATCAGCAGAAACGCATCCTGCACGCTGGACAGTGCGCGGTACGCGCCCAGATAGTAGCATCCCTGAAATGGTTTCATGCTCAGCGCCCCCTGTTCTGCCAGAGCCTCTGCCACAGCTCCCGCGAGGCGGCTGCGCTGTCCGCGGCGAGGTGCGGGTAGAGCTCCGGTTCAAATTCTGCGCGGTGGATCAGCAGCCTGCCGCCGATGGGATATTTTCCCAGATTCGCCGCCAGCATCTCCGCGCCCCGGCAGAGGTTCTCGAAATCCAGCGCCGTGATAAACAGATCGTCGGCCATCACCGGCTTGTCCGGGCAAAGTCCGTGGACGAACTCATCGCCGATCACCAGATCGGTCTCGCGGAGAATCTCCTTAAGTTGCGCCTCGTCCGGGTTCACGCTCAGCTCGCAGTGAAGATCGCACAGCTCCATGGCCTTTCGGACGTTGTCCAGTGCGCTCCGGGCCATCTCGTCGTCCATGTCGTTAAGCGCCAGACGCTTGGGCTCCATGCGGGCTACCACATGGGCGATGGGGATGCCCGCACCCTTCACCGCCTGCACCAGCAGGTTTGGCAGTTGGTTGAACATCCGCGGCATCAGCAGCACGCGCAGCCCCCGGTACGCCTCCGAACAGGCGGCGAGCCGCTCCCGTGCGCGCTCGACCTGCGGCGCAAAGACGCCGTCCACGTCGACATCCAGCTCCAGCGTCTGCGCAATCTCACGATAAAACTGCAATATGCCGTCCAGACCCGTATAGCGGGCGAAGCCGTGGATGTGCATGAACGGCGTGCCGAAGCGCTGGTTCAGCGCCTTCGCCCAGCGCACGCGCCGCGCAATGTTCAACTGGGCCGCGGGCGCACGGACGATCTCCACCGCCGTGCAGTTGGGCAGACAGTTCAGTAGCCGCAGCTTCATCTGCCGCAGCATGTCGTCCATGCCCTCCAGCAGCGCGTGCCCGCCGTAGCCCCAGGCATAGCCTTCCACGTTGACCGTTCCGGGCAGCGGTTCCTGCGGCTCCATCAGCTGCTCAGCCAGCGTCAGCATCGCCTCGGAAAAGCCGCAGCCCTTGTAGTCCGACGACGCCGGCGCGCAGGCCTTGCCCCAGCTCTTGAGCATGTCCTTTCGCCCGGTGCGCATGACCGTCTTGTCGATGTGAGAAAACACCTCGGATTTCACCGCCAGCACCGGACAGCCCGTCTCCGTGCGCAGCTGGCGTGCGAGGCCCGTCAGGTCGCACTGCATCACGTCGCTGGTTACCGTGGGAATCAGGATCACGCAGCCCGGCTTCTGTTCCGCAATGATGTGCCGCGCCAGCGCCATCAGCCTGTCCTCGCCGCCGGTCACCACGTCGGCCTCGCGCAGGTCGCTGGATTCGATATTGTACGCGGGCAGGTAGCGCCGCCGGGCGAAATAGCGATAGTGGTACGCGCAGCCCTTCGGCCCGTGGAGAATGATCGCCGCGTCGCGGATCTGGGAAAACGCCGCCAGATTGCCTGCTACCTTGCCGTTCACGCCCTGCATGTGGTTCACTGCGGCCATGTGAATGCCCATCAGCACCCGGTCGCGCTCGTACTCGTAGAAATTATCCAAAGAATCGCCCTGCCTTTCTGCCCGTCTGCGGCCAGCAGCCTTCATCCTACAGAGCAGCCTGAGATGTTCCCAGTCTGAATCCCCACGATCTGACAAATACAGTCGGCACAAACATCCTTTGTCCGGCTGCAAGCAAAACAGGGATTCCATTTGAGACAATGCTCCCTAACGCATCGGATGATAGACGATATTGATCTGCCCGTCCGGCTCGGAGCGCACATCCGCATCTACCTCGTAGAGCCTGCGGATGAGCGCGGGTGTGAGCACCTCGCGGGGCGTGCCGCTGGCGACCACCCGCCCGCCGTCGACTGCAAGGATGCGGTCGCAGTACATGGCGGCGATGTTGAGGTCGTGAAATGCGGCCAACACCGTCACCCCCAGCTTCTTCACCACGTCCAGTATCTGAAGCTGATACTTGATGTCCAGATGATTGGTCGGCTCATCCAGGATCAGGCACTCCGTCTGCTGGGCGAGGGCGCGTGCCAGGATGATTCTCTGCTGCTCGCCGCCGGACAGCGTGGAGAAGATCCGATCGATGAAGCCCAGCATTCCCACGCGGCGGAGCGAATCCTCCACGATGTCGAAATCCGCCTTCGTGTCCCGCTCCATCATCCGCTTGTGCGGGGATCGGCCCATGAGCACGATGTCCCGAACGGTAAATTCAAAGTTGTAGTAATTGTGCTGGGAAAGCACGGCCAGCCGCTTTGCCGTCTCCCGCACGGAAAATGCGCTGATCGGCGCATCGTCCAGAAGGATGTCGCCGCCGTCGGGTTTCAGCACGCGATAGATGCACTTTAGAAATGTGCTTTTTCCGCTGCCGTTGGGTCCGATCACGCCCACAAACTCCCGGCTCCGCACGTCGATGCCGATCTGATTGAGAATCTGCGTGCTGCCAAAGGAGAGCTCCACGTTTTCCGCATGAATGTTCACGATTTTCCCTCCCCGAAGCCGTAGGACTTGCGCACCAGAAGATAGACGAAGCAGGGCGCGCCGATGGCCGCGACCAGGATGCCCAGCGGCAGCTCGCTCTTGGGGATGATGATGCGGCAGGCCACGTCCGACCAGATCAGGAACACCGAGCCGAGCAGCGCGGAGAGCGGCAGCAGCCGCTTGTGATCCGTGCCGAAGAGCATTCGCACCACATGGGGAATCATCAGACCCACGAAGCCGATCATGCCCGTGCAGTACACCGTCAGTCCCACCAGCATCGCTGAGAGCACCAGATACAGGTGGCGGTAGCGCAGCAGATCCGTTCCGAGGGTCACCGCCACGTCGTCCCCCAGCAGCATCAGATTGAGCACCCGACTCTGCGTGATGAAGAACAGCGTGATCACCAGGATGACCGGCAGGACAAAGGCGATGTTCTCCCACTTGGAGCCGGCCAGGCTGCCCATCAGCCAGAAGGTGATGGACTGCATGCCCTCCCTGTCATCCGCGATGTAGACGATGAAGTTTGAAATCGCCGAGCACACCGACGACAGCGCGGTGCCCGCCAGCAGGAGTCGGATGGAGCTGGAGCGCCCGCCGATGTTGGCCACGATCTGCACGAGGATCGACACCGCCAGCGCGCCCAGAAACGCGCAGATGCCCATGGCGTTGGCGCCGAATGCTGTGACCACGCCCAGCAACGCCGCCACCGTCGCGCCCAGGGTCGCGCCGGAGGAGATGCCCAGGATGTACGGATCCGCCAGGGGATTGCGGACGATCGCCTGCATGACGCAGCCGGACACCGCCAGCGCCATACCCACGCCCACGGCCATGATGACCCTCGGCAGGCGAATGAACCAGACGATGTCGTAGAGCTTTCCGGAGCCAAAGACCTGCGCATTTCCCACGCCCAGCAGCTTGTGGAGGATCACGCCGTAGACTTCGCCCACGCTGAGCGGAACGCTGCCGAAGGTCACCGCCGCCAGCACCGACACGACCAGCGCGGCAAGCAGAACCAGTATCGCCACGACATAAATTGGCCTGCCGTGAAACAGGCCGCTCTTCAAATCGATCCTTGGGGTTTTCATGGCACATCTCCTTATAGATCCGGTTCCGGCCGTCAAGCCGGAACCGGATTCTGCTTTATTCGTACAGGTCGGGGTACAGACCCGCGCCGAAGGTCTGGATGGCGTCCATCATGTGCAGTCCGGGGCAGTAGACCTGCACCAGGTTCAGCGCATAGACGTCGCCGTTCTGAACGGCCTTCAGGCTTGCAAAGGCGGGATTGTCCACGATGGAAGCCACGGCTTCCTCGGGCGTGATCCAGCCCTCGTACCAGATCATGAAGAGCTTGTCGGGATCGGCGGCGATCAGATCCTCCGCGCCGATGTTCGCGCTGTCCTCCGCGCCCACGGCCAGCTTTGCACCCACAGCTTCGGCGATGTTGCCGCCGATGGTGGTCGTGCCGTACACGCGGTAGGAATCGCTCTCATCCTCTAGAATCGCCACGGTCATGGGCTCCAGGCCGGAAGCCTCCATGTAGGCCACGACCTTGTCGATCTCGGCGTACATCTCGTCCACGATGGCCTGCGCCTCGGCAGTCTTGCCGAACATCGCGCCGATGTTCAGGATGTCCTCCATCTCGTTTTCGACGGTCTGGCCGTCCTCGAGACCCTTCATGTTGCCGCCGCTGTTGTTGGCCATGTAGGTGGCCACGCCGCGCTCATTCCAGAAGCTCGTGTCTCCCAGGCGGTCGTCGGCAAACAGAGAGCGCCAGCCGATGATCGCGTCGGGCTCTAGCGCAATGACCTCCTCCTGAGAGGGACGCGCATCGTAGTAGGGAATCTTCGCAAACTCGTCAGCCAGCTCGCCGGTGATCTCCTCGTCCAGGCCGAAGGCGCAGACGATGCGGTCGGCCAGACCAAGGCGCAGCATGATCTCAATGTTGTCCTGATAGGCAACGACCACGCGCTCGGGCGCCTGCTCAACGGTCACCTCGATGGGTTCCTTGTTGTAATTGAAGGTCGGGATGGTTACGGGATAGGCCTCCGCAATGCCCGCCAGCGCGGAGAGCGCCACAAGCAGTGCCAGGATCAGGGTGAGAAGCCGTTTCATCATGAGAACTTACCTCCTTTGTATTCGCATCCGCTCTTTGCGGAATCGCGCAAAAAAGCCGCATCGCTCCTACGGGAACCAATGCGGCAAGAAAGGTAAGCACAAAAACACCGCGCATCCTGAACTCGAGGAGCACCTGCAAAACCCATCGACCAATGTGTTCTGACTCAGGCATCATCGCAGCGCTTTCGCCTTCCCGGATTGCTCCAGTGACCGGTTTTGTTCAAACCATGAAAGCCGCTCCGCCAATACAGCAGCGGTCCTGTGCGGGATTCTCACCCGACTTCCTGCGTCTCCAAGACGCAAAATTTATCGACAGGCTATGAAATTGTAATCGTATATATTATATTCCTGACAGGATTGAAAGTCAAGAAGTTCAGTAGACTTCACAATATTGATCAGTAGACTTCACAATATTGATCATATGCAGGTTTTGCAGCTTTAGTTTACTTCGTCTGCAGCGTAAACCATGTGTCGTAGGAGAACGCGCCGTTGCCGCTGCGGAAGGACCAGTTCGTGTAATCCCCGGTGTTGTAGGGGTAGAACATGTCCTCGATGCCCAGGGTGATCGCCACCATGTTGTCCGCGAGGTAGTGCTGGCTTGCGTAGGCTGCTGCGGCGTACTCCTCCTCGTTTTTGGAATCGATGATGCGGGAGAAGATTTCCACATACTCGGGTGTGCTGTTGGTACCGTTCCAGGTGAGGGTGCCGTCGGAACCGGCCTTTTCCACGATGCCCTGATTGACGGTGTCGATGATTGCAACGCCCTGAGAGCAGGCCGTGATGCAGATCTGGAAGTCCTTGTTCTGGCTCTTGCGCAGCTTCCATGCGTCGGAGTTGGAGACATCCTCGTCCACAAACGCATCGATGCCGACGTTCTTCAGGTCGCGCACCACCACCTGCGCCAGACGCTCATACAGCGTGCCCTTGCTGGCGCTGTACGCGGGGCTGACCATGATGCGCAGCGCCTCGCCGTCGCGGTTCTCCCGCAGGCCGTCACCGTTGACATCCACATAGCCCGCCTCGTCCAGAATGCGCGTCGCTTCGTCGATGTTCTGCGCGTTCAGGGGCAGATCGTCCGCAAAGCCGATGTTGCCGGGAGTGATGACGCCCTTGTAGCCGGGCTTGCAGTATTCGCCGCCGGCGGTGGAGGCGATCAGCTCATAGTCAAGCGCGTAATAGACGGCGTTGCGCAGGTCGGGATCGCTCATGACCGGGTCCTTGAAATTGAACTCCAGGTCGGGGCCGCCCAGATTGGTCTCTGCGCCCATGTCCAGACCCTCGACGTTGCTCAGCGCCTGCATATAGGTGCCGCTCAGGCCCGCCGCATACTGATACATGCAGTCGATCTCGCCGTTCTTGTAGGCCAGCACGACGCTTTCGGGGCTGTCGTAGAGTTTGAAGGCGACACGCTTGATGGTCGGCGCACCCTCGTGATAGTCCTCGAAGCGGTTGAAGTAGACGGTCTTGGCCTCCTCGTCGTAGGAATCGTAGACGAACGGGCCGCAGCCGATCATGGCTTCGGGGCCGGTGAAGGACTTCAGATCCTCAACGCCCTCCCAAATGTGCTTGGGATAGATTACGCAGCCCGCACTGGACATGATCATGTGGCGCAGGAACACGTAGGCGCAGGAGGACTGCATGTTCACGCGGATGCTGGTATCGTCCAGCACCTCGACGCTCTCCATGTAGCGCAGCGCCACAGAGGGCTTGAGCACGTTCAGCCACAGGTTCAGGCTGAACTCGATGTCCTCCATGGTCAGCGGCGTGCCGTCGTGCCAGGTGATGCCCTCCTTGAAGAAGAAGGTCACGGAGCAGCCGTCCTCGGCGATCTCAAAGTGGTCGCAGAGGCAGGGCACGACCTCGTTGTTCGCGCCGTAGCGGACGAGGTTGGCGTACATGAAGCTGTCGTAGCTCAGATACTTGATCAGGTCGCAGTAGGGGCTCTCGACGTCGAATTCATAGATGCAGCCGACGTTGAGCAGTTCCACGTCCCGGTCCTCCGCTTCGGCCAGCGACGCGCCAGTGAGCAGCGTCAGGGCGAGCAGGGCCGCAAGCAATGCGGCAATGAGTTTCTGCATGAGTATTTCCCTCCTTGTATATCTGGAAGGCAAGCGCGGAATCATTCCCCGCTTCCCAATCCTTCGTCAGTTTGGATTCGCCCCTTCAGCGAAAGAAAGCAGAAGATCGTCAGCGTGATGCAGAGAATCGGCGGCACATACCACCACCAATAGCCGTTGAAAATGCCGCCCACGCGGAACGCGTCGTTGAGGATGGAGCCCCAGCTCTTGACGTTCATCGGCCCGAGGCCCAGATAGCTGACGCTGGTCTCCGTGAGCATGGCCGAGGCCACGCTGAGCAGCCCCTTGGTCAGAATGATCTCCTTCAGGTTGGGGATCAGGTGCCGGAAGATGATGTAGACGGAGCTGCAGCCCATGGTACGGCAGTTGCGCACAAAGCCCAGATCCCGGAGCTGCATGGCCCGCGCCCGCACGATGCGCGCCGTGCCCACCCATCCCGTCAGGCAGATGCACAGGATAATGTTGGCGATGCTGCGCTTCATGAACGAGGACAGCACGATGATCAGCGGCAGCGACGGAATTGCGAGGCTCACATTGATGAACACCATGATCAGCCGGTCTGCCGCGCCGCCGTAGTAGGCCGCCATCGCGCCCACGGCGCTGCCGAAGCAGGTGATCACCACGGCCGAAATCACGCCCACCAGCAGCGACACCCGCGTTCCGTAGACCAGCTCGCTGAAGATGTCCTGCCCGAGGTCGTTGGTGCCCAACCAGTGCTCCGCCGAGGGCGGCAGAAACGGCGCGGTCATCTCCCATGGATCATGGGGCGCGATCACCGGCGCGAGCAGGGCGATCAGGATCAGGAGTATCAGCGGGATCAGCCGCGGCAGAATCCGCCGGATCTTCTCAGCCTTCATGAAACACACCGTCCTTGATCCTCGGGTCGATCAGCATGCACAGCAGGTCCGACAGCAGGTTGGCCAGCACCACGCATAGCGTAAGCACCAGCAGGCTGCCCTGCAGCACCGGATAGTCGTTGGCCGCAATGGCCTTGTACACCAGCAGCCCCATGCCGTCCCAGTTGAACAGCCGCTCGATCATCATGGAGCCGGATACGATGAAGCCCATCTGCATGGTGATGATCGTCACCATGGGCAGCGCGGCGTTGGGCAGCACATGTAGAAACAGGATTCTGCGCCGGGAAAGCCCCTTCGTCTGCGCCACCAGTACGAAGTCCTCCTTCTTGGCGTCGATCATGCTGCTGCGCATCATCTGGATGTTGTAGCTGAGCTTGCTCAGCGTCAGCACGCTCACCGGAAGCGCCATGTGCCACAGCAGATCCCGGACATAGGCGCCGCCGGTCAGCCCGCCGCTGGTCATGCCGCCCGAGGGCGCCGTGCCCAGATAAAAGCAGAAGATCATCAGGCCGATCATGCCCAGACAATAGCCGGGCACGGAGTACAGCAGCAGCGACAGCCCCGAAATCCACCGATCCAACCGTGAGCCCTCCCGCCAGCCGATGACTGCGCCCAGCAGAATGCCCAGCACCGAGGAGATCGCCACCGCGGGCAGAATCAGCCGGAACGTCCGCCCCAGCCGCAGCAGGATCAGATCCAGCACGGCCACCTTGTTCTTGTAGGACTGGCCCAGATCAAAGCGGGCCAACCGGCTCAGATAGGCCAGATACTGCGCGCCCAGCGAACCGTCCAGACCATACTCCGCCCGCAGCTCCTCCAGCACCTCAGGATGGGAGGACAGCAGGTACAGATAGTCCTCCTCGCCCACCAGATGCTCCAGCGGGTCTCCAGGCATGAAGCGGATCAGAAAGAAATTGAACGTGGCGATCACCCAGACCGTCAACAGCGCCACCGCCAGCTTGCCGCCAAGGCGGGAAAGGGTTCGGCTATGCATCTTCAAAACGCTCCTCCCGGATCAGTTCGCCCTGATCGATGGTATAGCAGCGGCTGCACATGCTGCGGATCACCTGTGCGTCGTGGGAGATCAGCAGATAGGCCGTGCCGTGCTCCCGCTGATAGCGCTTCAGGATGCCCAGCACCTGCGCCTGCGAGATGGAATCCAGCATGCTGGTCGGCTCGTCCAGAAGGATCAGCTCCGGCTCCAGCACCATCACCCGCGCCAGCGCCGCCCGCTGCAGCTCGCCGCCGCTGAGCGCGTGCAGTCCGCGGGTGAGATGCTCGTCGTATAGGCCGACCTGTGCCAGCAGTGCGCACAGGTGCTCTTCTGTATAGGGAATCTTATGTACGCGCAGGGGTTCCAGTATGCTCCTTTTCAGGCTCCAGCCGGGATCAAAGGCGCTCTCCGGGTGCTGGTAAAGCACCTGAATGGCCCGCCGCACCGCGCCGCGATAGGGCATCTGAATCGGCTGGTCGTGAAAGCGGATCTCGCCGGCGGTGGGCTTTAGCACGCCTGCGATCAGGTTGGCCAACGTGGTCTTGCCGCTGCCGCTGGGGCCGAACAGCCCCACCGATTCGCCGGCCTCGATGTGCAGATTGACTCCGCGGAGCGCCTCGGTACGCCGCCGTGTCACCATGCCGGAGGAGAAGGTCTTGCTCAGATCATGTACGGTCAGCATAGCGCCAGCATTGCACCTGCCTTTCTGAAAGCTGTACCACAGGCGGCGGATCGCCGCAGCGCGGGCCTGCGTGGGGGCAGCGGTCCGCGAACCGGCATCCGAGGCGTGCGTAGTCCCGATGGGGGGGCGCGAAGCCCTCGGGAAAGTGAAAGCCGTTCTCCGGCATCGAAGCGATCAGCATCTGGGAATAGGGATGCAGCGGCTCCTGAAACAGCGCCTCGCAGCTGCAGGTCTCCAGCAGCTGTCCTGCGTACATCACCGATGCACTGTGGGCGATGCGCCGGGTGAAGCGTAGATCGTGGGACACGCACAGCAGCGTCGTGCCCTCGAGCCCGCAGAACAGCGCCTCTACCTCCGCCCTCCGCGCCTCGTCCAGCCCCTTGGTCGGCTCGTCCGCCAGCAGCAGGCGGCTGCCCGCGATGGTGCCCATGGCGACCAGTGCGCGCTGCTTCATGCCGCCGCTCAGGTTGTGGGGATAGTGCTGCGCCCAGTGCTCCGGGCGTAAGAAGTCCAGCCGGCGCATGGTCTCCACCGCCTGCCGGAAGGCCATGCGGCGCGTCACACCCCGGTGCACGATCAGCGGTTCCCCGATCTGATGTCCGTTCCGGATCAGCGGGTTCATGCCGCTGGCGTTGCCCTGAGGGATGTATGCGATCTCGCTGCCCCGCAGTCGGGCGAACTCCCGAGCGCCAAGGCCCACCAGCTCGCGGTCGTTCCAGCGAATGCTTCCCTGCACCCGGCCGCCGGCAAGGCCCAGAATCGTCGCCAGCAGCACGCTCTTACCGCTTCCGGTCTCGCCCACGATCACGTGCCTCCGGTTCTCCGAAACCTCCAGACAGATGTGATCCACGGGGCGTATGCTGCCGCCCTGTACCGGAAAATCCACACTCAGCTGATCAATACACAGCATGTTTCACTGCTCCATTCCACAAAAAAATGGCTCGGAATCGAGCCATTGCACATCAATAAAATAAGCTCCGCAATCACGGAGCCAACGCAAACAAAACCACGGCCTTTTCCATTGATTTCTCCAGCCATGGCTCGCAGCCGGAAACCTACAAAACAAGCTGATATTCTGACTCGGAGCTCATTGCCCGCTTTCGCCTTCCCAGTTTCCCAGTGGCATCGTGAAAGCGCACCAGCTCCATACAGCAGCGGCACTGTACAGGATTCTCACCTGTTTCCCATTTAAGCAGCCGAAGGACTGCACTTGCTCTGCGAAAAGACCCGTCTATTCAATTGGTGTAATCATATCACCTGTGAAGTCGGTTGTCAAGCGGTGTACTGGTATTTTACGCGAACAGTGACTCCGGTTTTGTCCAGACAAACAGAACAAGCAGGAGAGCACAGCCATAGATTGCCGCACTCTCCTGCTTATACAGTTACGGTAATTCCCTTAATTCAGCTTGCCATTGGCCTTTTGCATGAATTTCTGATTGTCGATGACGAATCGTTCATGCGTACCCTCGCCGATCAGGCCGCATGCGTCGAATGCCTTCACCTCGAAGACCAGACGCTTGCGATCAATCTCGATGAGCTTTGTTTCGCAGCGCACCTCCATGCCCACAGGCGTCGCCGCCAGATGCTTCACATTCAGCAGCGTGCCCACCGTGCCCTGTCCGGGATCGAGGAAGGGCTGTACGCTTTTATAAGCAGTATTCTCCATGAGAGCAATCATGCATGGCGTGGCAAACACCGCCAATTCACCACTGCCCAGGTATTTCGCAGTCTGCTGCTCCGTAACGATAATCATCTGTTCTCCCCGAATACCTGTTTTCATAATGATCTCCTTGTCTGCCCCATGGCATTTATTTTGAATCGCCTGGAGAAATTATAGCATCTTTGAGAAACAAGGTAAAGAGTGCATGCTTATATCCTTCTTGTTTTATATGAGCAGCGATATTGGGATTCAGGGATGTTTTATGTTGTGGATGGGATATTGCCAAACTGTGCGGCAATATCCCTCCGTTTTCTGATTACTTCAGGTAAGCATCAAGCACGTACCCTTCCTTTCCCTGATACCGTCTGCTGAAGTTTGGCAAGATGAAGCGCATCCTGTTTCTTGTGGACACCAAATCGCTGGGCGAACAGGCGGAGCGTGAATTTCTCGCCTACACGCCGAATGACGACAACCGCTCCTTTGCCCAGCTTTACGGTGTTCGCCGCCTGAACAGCTCCTATATCCCCAATGACAT
>SFET01000073.1 GCA_004557125.1 Clostridiales bacterium
GCGGGGACGGCTTCCAAATACATAAGCAGGAGGAAAGAATTATGTGCATCATCTGCGTTTCCCCGGCGAGAACCCGCCAGCCCAGCATCTCCCAAATCAGAACCATGTTCCGAAACAATCCCCACGGCGCGGGATACATGTTCGCCCGCGACGGTCGCGTCCAGATCCACAAGGGCTTCATGGACGTGGCTTCCTTCCTGGACGCCATCCGGGGAGAACACTTCACTGCAAAGGACAGCGTGGTGTATCACTTCCGCATCAGCACGCAGGCGGGCGTAAACCCGGAGATGACGCACCCGTTCCCGCTTTCGAATCACCTGCCCTACATGAAGGCGCTGGATGTGGAATGCCGCTGCGGCGTTGCGCACAACGGAATCATCCGGCTGACCAGCGACCGGAACCAGCATGAGTACAGCGACACCGCGCTGTTCATCACGCGGTACATGGCACGCATGCTGCACAGCCCGGAGGATCTCAGGGACGAACAGCTCCTGAATCGGATTGAGCAGCTTGCGGGATCGAAGCTGGCCATCATGGACGGTTCCGGCTACATCGCCACCATCGGGCACTTCATCAACGAGCGCGGACTGCTGTTCAGCAACAGCAGCTACATGGACGCGCAATGGAGGTACCTGAAATGATGCGCAGCCTTCACGGGAATGCCGCTCCGCATGGGGCGGTTTTTCTCGTTGTGGGAGCTTTTGAATCAAGCCCCACGCTGGCCCCGTGTCGGGCGCAGGAGCGAGGGTCGAGGAACAATCCCAGCGGCGGCGGTAAAGCCCGACGTAGCCCCAACGTGGGCGCGACGTGGCAAAGGAGGGAGGACGCAGTCCGACTAGCGAAAGCGATTGCTGTCAATCGCCGAGCGTAGCCAGCGCGTGATTGAAAATCGTGTGATGGCCGACAAGAAAAAGCGCCGGGCATTTCTGCCTGACGCTTGAGAATCATGTTGCCTTATTTCTCCATGATATTTGCGGCTACCTGAAGGTCTCCGTTCGCGTCGCGCCTGAATCGGATCAGCACCGCGCCGTCCACAGCGGCGTATTTCGCCTGAAAGGGCTGAGTCCAGAGCTCTGTCAGTCCGGGACAGCTTCCAAATGCTTCGAGCCGATATTCAGCGGCATGCTCGGGGTCATTCATACACTTCGTACAAATTTCCGTCAGCATTCCGATCTGCTCCAGCTGCACACGCATCAGTACGTCGCCAGCGGGAAGATCTCTGAAATCAGATGCGGGGCGCTCCGGCTGGAAGGCCGACCAGCTGGTGAGCGGATACTGCTGGTTCATAAACGCCAGCATCGCCTCCGCCGATCCGCAGGCATCGCAGATGTAGATGTCCGAGATCCTGCTCAGCGCGTTGGTGTGCACGGGCTCCTTCATGGTATCTGCGCCGCAGCGGGGGCAGCGCATGGGTTCGCCGGCCTTCTGCCGAGCTTTCAAATCTGAGAGGCGTTTTTTCATCTTTTCAGTCATGTGCAGCCTCCTTCCGAATCTCTAAACGACGCCGGGTCTGACGCTCTCTGTGAGCCTCCATCTCCGCAGCGCTCCTGAATGCAGCGTAGCCGTTCAGGTGCTTCATAAGGACGCGGCGCGTCTCTTTGAAATCCGTACCGCCAAAGCCCATGCGCATTAGCCAGCTGTTGGCGTGGTACTTCTCATTTTCCGGATCGTCGGTCTGTTTGATGCCGACCCTCGTTGCAGCCCCGGCAGTCCTGAGCATGCCGCACAGAAGCTCGCTGTAGGCTGTCCAGCGCGTGGGATCATCCTCAACGAAGGGTACGCTCAAGGTTACTTTTTCAACAGAAATGTCCAGGCCTTTGAGCTGTCCGGTTTCAATAGCAGTCTGCACCTTCGCTTCGAAATCCTCTGGCGTTCTAGGCGGATTCTCCGAAATCGTCGTGATGATGGCTTCGCCGACGTACAGCATTTCACTGTCCAGCATGCGGTTGATGAGCCTCTGCTTGCCGTAGACCATCCGCAGCAGGTTGGCCATCTGACTAACCGTCCAGCCCTCGATCGGTATGGTGATCTTCATCTCCATGACCCTGGCGGGCGCTTCGGAATCCGCAAGGGTTTCCTCTGTTTCCGGCTCCGCGTCCAACCAGCCGCGATCGATCAGCATGGGGCGAATGGTTTCTACTATCGCTTCATCATCGCAGGTGACGCTGCCGTTGCGATTGACGGTGACAGGCCCGATTTGATATGCACAGGTCGGCATGTAGAGGTAGGTCGCTTCCGTGGCAATCAGCTCCGAAATCGAGCGAACCATCTCTTTCCGGTCGTTGGGGTGGGTGTTCAGTTTCATGGCTAATCCTCCTTTGGTCTTTGGGGTATGCCATTACTCACTCAACCCCCGGAGAATGTCAAGATAAGTTTCATACACCGTGTTTCTGACGCGCCAATTCATTTCCCTTCCATCAAGGTAGCCACTGGTAACCACTCGGTTTTTGGAGTGGCTACCTCAAAAACGCCGTGTTTGCAGGAGCTTTCAGCCATAGGTAGCCACAGTAGCCACGTAACTACAGGTATAGCTCATCTCAAAGCGGATGATGGAGATCAGGTCCGTGAGCTGCGCCACGGCGCTGCGCTTGACCTTTTCCGGCTTCCTGATGGCATAGCATTCCCACAGGCGCTCGATGGTGATGTTCTGCGCCTTCAGCTTTTCATACAGGGCTTTGAGCTTTGTGATCGCCATGGGACGGTCCTTGTACCGCTGATCGTAAATGATCCGCAGG
>SFET01000074.1 GCA_004557125.1 Clostridiales bacterium
GGCGAGCGCCGCATCCCGATCCAGTATGCCAAGCGCATGGTTGGCCGCAAGATGTACGGCGGTCAGTCCACGCACATCCCGCTGAAGCTGAACTCCTCCGGCGTTCTGCCGCTGATCTTCGCCAATGCGATCATGCAGTTCCCGGCGACGATCCTGGCGTTCTTCCCGAACTCCAAGGCGAACATCTGGTGGTCCGCACACGTGCAGATGATGTCCTGGCCCTACCAGATCATCTTCGCGCTGATGATCTTCGGCTTCACGTTCTTCTATTCTTCCATCAGCTTCAACCCCGTTGAAATTGCGAAGAATATCCAGAACAACGGCGGCATGATCCCCGGCATTCGCCAGGGCAAGCCCACCAGCGATTTCATCAAGAAGATCTCCGGACGCATCACCTGCTTCGGCGCGATCTATCTTGCAATCCTGGCGGTCATCCCGACCATCGTCTACGCAATCTTCGGCGTGCAGCTGACCTTTGCGGCTTCCTCCCTGATGATCGCGGTTTCCGTTGCGATGGAGACCATGCGTCAGCTCGAGAGCGAGATGATGATGCGTCACTACAAGGGATTCCTCTAATCTTCCGGAGGTAGGACTATGAAGCTGATTTTCTTAGGCCCTCCCGGAGCAGGCAAGGGCACGCAGGCGACGGGCGTAAGCTCGCACCTGCGGGTCCCGCACATCTCCACGGGCGACATGTTCCGTTCCGCCATCAAGAACCAGACCCCCACGGGCCTGGAGGCCAAGCGGTACATGGATGCCGGTCAGCTGGTGCCGGACAGTGTGGTCATCGCAATGGTTGAGGAGCGCCTCGCCATGGAGGACTGTGCAAACGGCTATCTGCTGGACGGCTTCCCGCGCACGGTGGAGCAGGCAGAGGCGCTGGAAAAGATTGCCGCGCCCGACGCCGTAATCGATATCGAAGTGCCGGACGAAAAGCTGCTGGACCGGCTCACGGGCCGGCGCGTCTGCACCAAGTGCAGCGGCACCTTCCATATCTCCAAGCTCGCTGATGAGAAGCTCTGCCCGGTTTGCGGCGGCGAACTCTATCAGCGCGACGATGACAAGCCCGCTACGATTTCCAATCGGCTCAACGTCTACCATGCGCAGACTGCGCCGCTGATCGGATATTACGCAGGTCTTGGCAGGCTGAAACGGATCGATGGGGACGATCGTCCAGAGGACGTGTTCCATAAGATCCTCTCTTCACTGGAGTGACTGCATGATCACGATTAAAAATGAGTCACAGATCGAAAAGATGCGCAAGGCCGGCGCGCTGCTGCACAGCGTGTTGGAGGCCCTTCGCGCGGAGATCGAGCCGGGCGTAACCACCCAGCATCTGGACGAGCTGGCCGAAAAGCTGATTCGCGATGCGGGTGCAATCCCCTCCTTCAAGGGGTACGAGGGCTTTCCGTTCTCAATCTGTGCTTCAGTGGACGATCAGGTGGTACATGGTTTTGCGGACAGAAGGAAGCTCCGCAAGGGGCAGCTTCTGAGCGTGGACTGCGGCGTCATTCTGGATGGCTGGCAGTCGGACAGCGCCTTTTCTGTGCTGGTCGGCGGGGGAACCCCCATGGCGCAGAAGCTGGTGGACGTTACGGAAGAATGCTTCTGGATCGGCGCAAACATGGCCCGGGAGGGTAACCGCCTGGGCGACCTCTCCCATGCAATTCAGGAACATGCCGAGAAGCACGGCTACGGAGTGATCCGCGACCTGTGCGGCCACGGCATCGGCCAGGAGATGCATGAGGATCCCAATGTTCCCAACTTCGGTACCCCCGGCCGGGGCGTGAAGCTCCGCAGGGGAATGACCATCGCGATCGAGCCGATGATCTCCATGGGCACGTGGAAGGTCTATTGCGAGGACAATGACTGGACCATCGTGACCCGGGACCACAGCCTGTGCTCCCACTACGAGCACACGGTGCTGATCACCGACGGCGAGCCTGAGGTGCTCTCCTATCCGGGCAAGGTGGTTGCGGAGGAAGTGCGGCGATGAACAAATACCCGATAGAGGTTGGCGCGATCGTCATATCCAAGATGGGACGGGATGAGGGACGCAGTTTTGTCGTCATTCAGGAAGTGGATGAAGATTTCGTAATGCTTGCCGACGGCAGGCTGAGAACGATGGATCATCTGAAAAAGAAGCGTCGCAAGCACCTCAAGACCACGGGCGTCGTGGTGGAGGAGCTGCGCAACCGCCTGCGCGAGGGCGCTGCGGTGGAGAATCATGAAGTTCGCTCATGGCTGAAGAGGGAGGAAGAGTAAGCGTGTCCAAGTCCGATGTTATTGAAGTGGAAGGCGTTGTCACGGAGTCTTATCCCAACGCCATGTTCGAGGTAGAACTGCCCAACGGGCACAAGATATTGGCGCACGTTTCCGGCAAGATGCGCATGAACTACATCCGCATCTATCCGGGCGACAAGGTAACGATCGAGCTCTCGCCCTATGATCTGACCCGCGGTCGGATCACCTGGCGCAGCAAGAACTGATCGATTGGATGAAGAAGGAGGCAGCAAGAACCCCAAGCACAAGCAGAAGCAGGGCTGATCTGAATAGATGGGCTCACAGCCGCAATTTGCTGCGGCGTACCACGATTCTGGGCGCGCGGACTGCATCGATTCCTGCAAAAACGGGAATGGAATGGAGTCGGCTCGCTCAGAATTCTTGTGTTGAGGGGCAAAACCCAAAAAATAACACAAGATGTCCGTGGAAATTAACGCAAAAACGAAAGTTCGGATTGCAATTTCCACTGGAATTGTGGTATAATCATTCAGTCTGAATAGATTTCGGAGCGGCTGATGCGCCGCGAACCTGGGCGTCAATGCTGATGGCGCGCAGGGAATCGGTGCGTTTTCCGAAGCTTTTCAAATAACCCGTTTGACGATTCGCCAAGCGTCAAACACCACAAGCGTAAGTAAGTTGGAGGTGCATTCATCCCATGGCACGAATCTCGGGTGTCGACCTTCCCAGGGAGAAACGCATTGAAATCGCCCTGACGTATATCTACGGCATCGGCCGTACTACCGCAGACGAGATCATCGCCGCCACCGGCATCAACCCCGATGTGCGCGTGAAGGATCTGACCGAGGAAGATATCGGTAAGCTGCGTGACTACATCGACCACAATCTCAAGGTCGAAGGTGATCTTCGCCGTGAGGTTTCCATGAACATCAAGCGCCTGATGGAGATCGGCTGCTATCGTGGCCTGCGCCACCGCCGTGGTCTCCCCGTGCGCGGCCAGAATACCAAGCAGAACGCGCGCACCCGCAAGGGCCCGAAGAAGCAGGCTGCCGGTAAGAAAAAGAAGTAATCATTAGGGAGGAATATCTGCTATGGCAAAGCCGAAGCTGAAAAGGGTTACCCGCAAGCGCCGCGAGAAGAAGCTCGTCGAGCGTGGCGCAGCCCATATCCGCTCTTCTTTCAACAATACGATCGTGACCATCACGGACACCGCCGGCAACGCGCTGAGCTGGGCCTCCGCTGGCGGACTCGGTTTCCGCGGCAGCAAGAAGTCCACGCCGTTCGCAGCGCAGTCCGCTGCTGAGACCGCTGCCAAGGCGGCCCTGGAGTATGGCCTGAAGACCGTTGAGGTCTATGTCAAGGGCCCCGGCTCCGGACGTGAGGCAGCCATCCGCTCCCTGCAGGCAGCTGGCCTCGAGGTGACCATGATCAAGGACGTGACGCCGATCCCGCACAATGGATGCCGTCCGCCCAAGCGCAGAAGAGTGTAATTGGAGGTACAAACAAATGGCAAGATATACCGGTTCCGTTTGCCGCCTCTGCCGTCGTGAAGGTTGCAAGCTCTTTTTGAAGGGCGAAAAATGCTATGGCCCGAATTGCACCGTTGGCAAGCGCCCCACTCCTCCCGGAGAGCATGGTCAGGCGCGCCAGCGCAAGATGAGCGAGTACGGCCTGCAGCTGCGTGAGAAGCAGAAGGCAAAGCGCGCATATGGCGTTCTGGAGAACCAGTTCCATCGTTATTTTGAGGAGGCCGAGCGTCAGAAGGGCATCACCGGCGAAAACCTGCTGGTGCTGCTGGAGCGCCGCCTCGACAACGTCGTCTATCGCGTCGGCTTCGGCGCGAGCCGCCCGATGGCGCGCCAGCTGGTGCTGCATGGCCACATCCTGGTCAATGGCAAGAAGGTTGACATCCCGTCCTATCTGGTCAAGGCCGGCGACGTGATCTCCGTGAAGGAGAAGAGCGCTGAGTCCGAGTACTTCAAGGGCCTGCGCGAGGGCACCGGCAAGGTCGTTCCGAGCTGGCTGACCATCGACGCCGCGAACCTGAAGGCGACTGTGGACGCACTGCCCAAGCGCGAGGAAATCGATCTGACGATTCAGGAGAACCTCATCGTCGAGCTTTACTCCCGTTAAAAAACGCATCCTAGGAACGCAGGTAGTGTCGCTAACGGCTCGATTGTCAGGCTTTTTTGGGCTCGTATGGGCGACAAAGCGCAGCGATCCTCAAATGGGATCGTGTTAGGAGAGGAGGAAACGCTGAATGATCGATCAAATCGAAAAACCCAAAATCGAACGTGTAGAGATCGGCGAAAACAACCGATACGGCAAGTTCGTTGTGAACCCGCTGGAGCGCGGCTTCGGCCAGACGCTGGGAAATTCCCTGCGTCGCGTGCTTTTGAATTCGCTCCCGGGCGTCGCAGCAACCAGCGTCCGAATCGAGGGTGTGCAGCATGAGTTTTCGACCGTCCCCGGTGTGAAAGAAGACGTTGCAGAACTGATTCTGAACATCAAGCTTCTCTCTGCAAAGCTCTTTACCGAGCATCCGAAAATTGTGGCGATCGATGCCCACGGCCCGTGCGAGGTCACGGCCGGTGACATCCGGATCGATGACGAGGTTGAGATTATCAATCCCGATTTGCACATTGCCACGCTGTCGGAAGGCGCGCATCTGCAGATGCAGATCACGCTGGAGCGCGGCAGGGGATACGTATCGGCGGAGCGCAACAAGCAGCTTTCCATTGAACGCAACAAGATCGGCGGCATGCCGATCGGCGTGATCCCGGTCGATTCTATTTTTACCCCGATTCGCAAAGTGAGCTA
>SFET01000048.1 GCA_004557125.1 Clostridiales bacterium
AGCCGTGACTGCCATTCGCCGCGAGTGGGCGGAGGGCAAGCAGCGCACACTGCTTGTTCTCCCCACCGGCGGTGGCAAGACGGTCGTGATGTCCAAGGTCGCCGAAGGTGCTGTGCGCGAGGGCGGCAGAGTCCTCATCATGGCGCATCGCGGCGAGCTGCTGACGCAGGCCGCGGACAAGCTCCGCATGGTCACCGGACTCGAAAGCGCCATCGAGAAAGCGGAATGCAGCAGCCTGGGCAGCATGTTCTCCGTGACGGTCGGCTCGGTGCAGTCCCTGTGCCGGGAACGCCGACTGTCCCGGTTTCCGCGGGACTATTTCTCCACGATCCTTGTGGATGAGGCGCATCACTGTCTGGCGGACAGCTATCAGCATGTGCTGGCACATTTCCCGGACGCAAACGTTCTGGGCGTGACTGCCACCCCGGACAAGCTGCTGAAAAAGCAGATGGGCCAGTATTTCGACAGTCTGGCCTATGAGTACACCATGCGGCAGGCCATCAAGGACGGGTACCTCTGCCCGATCAAGGCACAGATGATTCCGCTGGGACTGGATATCTCCGGCGTAGGTGTGTCCGAGGGCGATTACAGAGCGGATGACATCGGCAGCGCACTGGAGCCGTACCTCGCGCAGATTGCCGATGAAATGCAGGAATACTGCCGGGACCGAAAGACGGTCGTATTTCTCCCGCTGGTCAGCACCTCACAGAAGTTCTGTGCCATGCTGCGGGACCGCGGCTTCCGCGCCGCAGAGGTCAACGGCGAAAGCCCTGACCGCGCACAGCTTCTGGAAGACTTCGACCGCGGCAGGTACGACGTCCTCACGAACAGCATGCTGCTGACCGAGGGATGGGACTGTCCATCTGTGGACTGCATCATCAACCTGCGGCCCACCAAGGTGCGCAGCCTGTACCAGCAGATCATCGGTCGCGGCCTGCGCCTGAGTCCCGGCAAGGAATACCTGCTGGTGCTGGATTTCCTGTGGCAGACGGAACGCCTTGACCTGTGCCGCCCCTCCTGCCTGGTGTGCAGGGACGAAAGCGAGACAGAGCGCGTAGACCGCATGGTGGAGGAGACGACCGGCGCTGTTGACCTGATGGAAGCCGAGGAGCAGGCCGAGCGCGACACGATTCTGGAGCGCGAACAGTCCCTGGCCCGGCAGCTTGCCGAGATGCGGAGCCGCAGGCGCAGGCTTGTCGATCCGCTGCAGTTCGCCATGTCCATTGCCGCCGAGGACCTGGCTGATTACACACCGACCTTCGCGTGGGAGATGGCCCCGCCATCCCAGAAGCAGCTGGACTTTCTGGAGAAGCGCGGTATCGATGCCGGAAGCATCGAGAACATGGGCAAGGCCAGCATGCTGATCGACCGCCTGATGAACCGCCAGAAGGAGGGCCTGAGCACACCCAAGCAGATCCGTCTGCTGGAGCGCTACGGCTTCCGGTTTGTGGGCACATGGTCCTTCGATGCCGCCAGCAAGGTCATTTCCCGGCTTGCGGTACTGAACTGGAAGCTGCCGTATGGCTTCAATCCGTCGACCTATGTTCCATCGTAAGGAGGATAGCCCATGGATAACCTCTTGATTTCCGCGCTGTCCGCGGTGGATGTGCGCGATCTGTCCTACGCGGAATGGATGAACGTGGGCATGGCGCTCAAGCATGAGGGCTATGCCTGCTCCGTCTGGGATGAGTGGAGCCGTAATGATCAGCGCTATCATCCCGGCGAGTGTGCCCGCAAGTGGAACACCTTTCATGGCAGCGGTACCCCGGTGACCGGCGCGACCATCGTGCAGATGGCAAAGCAGCGCGGCTGGAAGCCCTTCGAGGGAAACGGCATCATGGACTGGAACGATGAGCTTTCCTATGACGGAACGCCGGATATTTCCGTTCCGTCAGGTCGTGCCCATGACGGAACGCCGGGTATTTCCGTTCCGTTTGATAATCTTCTGCCCGACATGAAGCCGACTGCTGAGCTGGCAAAGTACATCTCGACGCTGTTCAAGCCCGAGGAGTATGTGGGCTATGTCACCGGCGAGGTGCGCCAGAACGAGGACGGCGAATGGGAACCGCTGCGCGGCGTGTTCAACCGCACAGCCGGTGAACTGCTGACCTCTCTGGCCAAGTACCCGGATGACCTCGGTGCGACCATTGGCGATTGGAAGCCCCAGGTAGGCGGCTGGATTCGCTTCAACCCGCTGGACGGCACCGGCGCGTCCGACCGGAATGTCACCGCCTTCCGATACGCGCTGGTGGAATCCGATGTGATCCCGATTCAGGAACAGCTCGCGGCCTATCAGCAGCTGGAACTGCCGATTGCCTGTCTGGTGTCCAGCGGCGGCAAGTCTGTGCATGCCATCGTGCACATCGATGCACCGGACGAATCGGAGTACCGCAAGCGTGTGCTGTTCCTGTACTCGTTTCTCATCGGGCACGGCCTGATCGTCGATCAGGCGAACAAGAACCCGTCCCGGCTGTCCCGGATGCCCGGTGTGGACAGGAACGGAAATCGCCAGAAGCTGCTGGCTGTCAACATCGGGAGACGGTCGTGGCAGGACTGGATGGATTTCGTTGAGGGGCTTGAGGATGACCTGCCGCCTCTGGAGGACATGTCAGCGCTGCTGGCACACCAGCCGGAGCTGCCGGAGGAGCTGATCCGCGGCATACTCCGCTGCGGGCACAAGATGCTCATCTCCGGCTCCTCGAAGGCGGGCAAGTCGTTTCTGCTCATGGAGCTGGCGATAGCGATTGCCGAGGGCCGCAAATGGCTGGGCTTTCCCTGCAAGAAGGGCCGCGTTCTGTATGTGAATCTGGAAATCGACCGCGCCAGCTGCATCAACCGCTTTGCGAAAATCTACGAAGCCCTGCACATTCAAAAGCCCAACGCCGCAAACATCGTGCTGTGGAACCTGCGCGGCAAGGCTGTGCCGCTGGACAAGCTGGTGCCCAAGCTCGTGCGCCGAGTGCGCGATCAGCATTTTGACGCCATCATCATCGACCCCATCTACAAGGTCATCACCGGCGATGAAAACAAGGCTTCCGACATGGCACTGTTCTGTAATCAGTTCGACAAAATCTGTGCCGAAACCGGGTGTGCCGCCATCTACTGCCATCATCACTCCAAGGGTGATCAGGGCAACAAGGATGCCAAGGACCGTGCGTCTGGCTCCGGTGTGTTTGCCCGTGACCCCGATGCGCAGCTGGACATGATCGAGCTCCAGCTGGACGGCGATATGAAGTACGAGGCTGAGGCCTTCGGGCGCACAGCATGGCGATTGGAGAGCAGCCTGCGTGAGTTTCCCAACATCATCCCGGTGGACTTCTGGTTCGACTATCCGATACACACGCTGGCGAAGTCCGAGGAGCTGACACAGGTTCCTGCCAAGGGAAGCGTTGCCGCAAAGATTCGGGGCGGGAAAAACTGCAGCCGCAATGAGCGTGCTGAACGTATCCGCATGGCATACGCAGCCTGTTCGTTCGATCCCGACACACCGGTCACGGTTTCCGCAATCGCATCCTACCTGGACATGACCGACAGAACGGTGCGCGACTGGCTGAAAGAAATGTCGGACGAATACCAAAATGACCGCGGCGTCGTGACCCGCATCTGACTACACGATTTGGTCGCAAACGGAACGGAACGTCTATATATATAGCGTTGTGTTCCACAACCCTCTACGGGGAGGAGTTCGTTACACTCCTCCCCCCATACGAGGAGTGAACCAAGCGTTCCGAAAGGAGCTTTCCGTTATGAATTTCTTTCTCGACATGATCCCCCCGACCGTCACCGCACAGGAACACAAGGTGATGATTCGCTGCGGTCGACCGGTCTTCTACGATACCCCGCGCCTGAAGGAAGCCCGCAGACTGTACGAACACGCGCTGCGGCTCAACCGGCCCGACACGCCGATGGAGGGCGCTCTGGCCCTGACCGTCGAGTGGTATTTCCCCAGCAAGACACACCGTGAGGGTGCGCTGCGTGTGACCCGCCCCGACACAGACAACCTGCAAAAGCTCCTCAAGGACTGCATGACCCGCGTCGGCTTCTGGCGGGATGACGCGCAGGTGTGCCGGGAAACCGTCACAAAGCGCTGGACCCGCATACGGCCCGGCATCCGGATCGAGGTGACGCAGCTTGATGAGTGAAGCTGAGACCCAGATCTTTCGAGCGGCGTACAGATACTTCGCCGCACACCCGTCACCGCCGCCCATGTCCGATCAGGCAGCCTCGCTGGCATGGTGGGAGACCGCGGCAAATGACATCGCTGCTGTGTCTGCCAGCTGGAACAATCATCCGCTGATCATCAGGCTGCTGGCGGCGATTTACGAGTACCTTGAGGAAAAGGCAAAGGAGGCAGCCCATGAACTACCGCAGAAACCATGACGGCTATTATGACCCCACTGCCGGTGAGGCGCTTGAGCACATTGTGTATGAGGAACGCCGCAGGCGCAGGCTGGCACAGAAGCAGGAGCAGCAGCCGGGCACGCAACCCGAAGAACAGAAGCCACGCCGCCTGCGCTATGTGAACATCGGCAGGCACAGGAGGTTCTGACATGACCGGCGAGAGACGGCACAGAAGGGAGGCAGACAGATGAACGCCAAGGAGTATCTCAATCAGGCGAGGGTGCTTGACCGAAGGATCAATATCACTCTCGAGCGTGTGTCCCAGCTTCGTTCGCTGACACAGCGCATCACCCCGGCCTATGATGGCGAGGTGGTCTCACACACCCGCAACGTAACCTCCCTGCAGGACACGATTGTCCGGCTTCTGGAGGCTGAGGATTTGCTGAACAGCACCATCGACACCCTTGTTGATCTCAAGACCGAGATTTCCGGTGTGCTCAAGCAGATCCACGACCCGGACTGCAGGCTGCTGCTTGAAATGCGCTACCTGGCCTTCAAAAGCTGGGAAGAGATTTCGGAGATCATGCACCTGCACATCCGCTCGACCTACAAGATGCACGGGCGGGCCTTGAAGGCGGTCGAGGAGATCATCAACGCGCCGGGATTTGAGAGCGTCATCAAATTGGGCAGTTAAGGGCACTTGTGTGCATGCCTGTCTTTGTGGTATGATATGCTTGTCAAAACTGGATGCACAGTGATACCTGCAGTCTCGGCCCAACCGCCGGGACTGCTTCTGTTTTTGGAGGAAGCATGACACGCGATGAACTGATTCAGAAGATCGATGCGGCAAAGCGGGAAATGGAGCACGCCGGTCCGATTCACCGACGCGATCTTGCAAAGCACATTCGCCGCATGGAGAAGGAGCTGCGCTTCTTCGATTTTTCTCACCGTCAGGCACAGAAGCCGTATATTATCGCTTGACTTTTCCGGCGGGTAGAGCGTATATGTCACTACCCTAAAACAAGGAGGTCAAGCCCAATGATCACGATTGCAGCCCAGTGCGATGACCGCAAGGCCATGGTCCGCAGGCTCTCCGAGCGCCTGCAGGCCCCAGCGGTCTATCTGTACACCCCGACCTACGCCTTCCGGATTGGAGAGATAACGGTGAACAGAGATGCATCCGTCAGTGGCGAACGCGAAGCCCTGCTTCCCGCCGCTGAGTGCCTGCTGGAAAACGGGTACATCACAGAGCTGCCCGCCGAGCTGACGGCAGCGGATTCCGAAGCGACCGCGAAGGAAGCGCCTGCCGAAGCAGAGCCCGCCGATACCGCAGCCGAGGACATCACGGTGACGACCCTTCGGATTTACGAGCCTGACTGGACGGTGAAGAGCATGACGAACCTCATGCACATGCTGTACGCCCGGCAGGACCTGATCAACCGCATGCTGCAGATGAATTGCCTGCACATCGACGAGGCGTACATTCAGAACCTTGCAGCAGCCAGCCTGACCTGCGTCAGCGATTTCGAGACGATGCTGCATGACGCCATCCGGGACGGACAGGTCGCAGGCATGAACCTTGACGCCGGTGCCGTTTCGGTGGACATGCCCTACGAACGGGATTCCATCCGATGGGTGTTTTACTCCCAGCTCATCAGCGCCTGCGTCAAGGCCGCCAAGAGTGCGAATCGGGTCCTGCCGCGCAGGCTGGATGCCGAAGCGGACAAGTACCATGCCAACGCATGGCTGAACCGGCTGGGCTTCGGCGGCGCTGAACACAAGGAACTGCGCCGCACACTCATGGGACACCTGGACGGCTACGCGGCATTCAAGAGCGCGGATCGGATGCAGGCCCATAAAAACAAGCTGGCTGAACAGCGCAGAATCCGGCGCGAACTAAACGAAGAGGTGCAGAAGCATGACTGAGAAGATGATCGCCCGGCTGGCTGATTTGAGAGCCAGACAGCAGGCCGGTGAACACATGCGCTGCCCCCGCTGCGGGCAGGACACCATGAAGCCCGATTTGAAAACCAACGCCCTCAGCCGCCATGTCGAGGATGTGTACATCTGCGATAGCTGCGGCACGGCTGAAGCCCTGCTGGATTTCATGAAGCAGGAGCTGCCGCTCACGATGTGGGCGATTTGCAAGCCCCTGCGACCGGCCAGCGGATTTGGAGGTATGACCGCCGCAGATGTGCTGGCAAAGGTCATGACCGATCAGCTGCACACGCTGATCGCGATTTACAAGCTGTGCGAGGCTTACCCCGAGAACCGCGACGAGTACAGAGCGGAGGCCTACGAGACCTGCCCGGGCCTGACAGAGCTGTGGACCGAGCCATTCACGGCACGGTACGATTCCAAAGACAGTCCGGTCATGGTCCGCTTCCGCATGACGGAAAGCGGTGATGTACAGGTGGCCGCGAACATTCTCGAAGCCAAATAACCCCCGGCAGATTCACGAGCGTCGGCGGCAGCAATGCCCCGGCGCTTTTCCTTTGCGCACGTTGGGCGCACATGGCCCGCTGACGGGCCTGCGCCCCCGAGGGCGGGCAAACGGCCCAGTGGATTCCAAAGCCCGCGACACGGGCCAACGTGGCGGCTTTCTGCGCAAGACAAAAAAGCGGCCGCCTTCGCATTGGAAAGCGGCTGCGCTGTACGCGGCGATTCAGAAGCTCCACACACCCCGGTGGTAGAGGTTGCTGTAGAGCAGCCCGCGCTCGTTGAAAAACTGTCCCACCGTGGCGATGTAGCCCGAGCCGTCCAGGATGGCCATTTTGGAGCCGATGAGGCACCGGATGGTTTCCAGCACATCGGGGTCATGCAGGTCGGAAGGGCTCCCGATGATTTGGGAGAGGTAGTCGGCGATGAAGATCGCGGTATCGCTGTACTCCTTCTCGTTCGGATCGCTGGTCAGCCGGATGATGCCGTTGTGCGCGATGCCCACACCGCAGTGAACATCCAGCGCCTTCATCACCTCGCGCTGATTTGAAAGCGGGAACGGATGGGTCATGCTCGGGTTGATGCCCGCCTGCGTGCTGATGCGGAAGTGGTACACCACGCTGTCCTTCGCGGTAAAGTGTTCAGCCTTGAGGGCATTCAGGAATTCATCGAGGTTCATGAAGCCCTTATGGATGGTCACTTTGCCGTCGCGGGCCACCATGTATCCGGCCCCGTCGGGGTTCCGCAGGAACATGGCCTTGATTTCGGAGCGGTTGGGCTGTCTTACGCCCTTGGGTGATGCGCAGATTACACACATGTCGGTAATCCTCCTTTGGTGTATTAGGGAAGCCGAGGCTCCCGCGACACCCTTGCGGGTGTTTCGGCCCGTGCCGGGGGCCATCGTCAGGCGGGTTTGATTTGCAAGCTCAGGCGGCGGTGTATTCCGGGTAGGCGTTCTCGCAGCCGCGGTGTATCCTGACCAGCCACTGTGCGCGCTTTCGGATTACCGGCAATGCCCGGAGTACACGCTCATCACCGTCCAGCTTGCTGAGCATGATGTGGTTGAGGTAGTCGAACTCGGCGGCGTCAAACCAGTCGAAGATGTCCATGCAGGTATCCAGGTCGTACTTGATGTGCTTCATTTGAAAGCCTCCTCGATCCTGAAGCTCCGGGCCTTTGCTCGGGCGGCAGCGTATTCATCACTCTTTTGCCGGGGAATAGCAAGCGGTTAGCGGGCAGTTATGTGCATCGGCGAAACTAAATTTCAGAGCGCACACCATCGTGTGCTCAGTCGCCGATCACCCGGTATCCGGCAAGCTGGATTTCCGTGCTCATGGCCTTGGCCAGCTGGGCGGCGGTCATCAGGCCCTGCGCGACCTGCAGAATGTCCTCGGGCGGCAGGGCTCCGTAGCTGGTGGTCTGGACCGCGATGCGGAAGCTCCCGGTGAAGCACACCTCGTCCTCCACGCACATGTAGGGCGTGTATTCGGGAGCGTCCGCGCGGGTGTAGAAGCTCAGGCCGATGCTGTTCTCCCTCTCCCGGATGCGCAGATCGTAGGGCGTGCCCTCGCACAGGGCCTGCAGTCGATTCAGAAGCTGACGATTGGTGGTGGTGTTTTCCATGGTGTTTTCCTCCTGCGCTGTGCGCGTGTATTCGGAAGCTCGGCTCCCGCGACCGTCCCCGGTGTTCACCGGGTAGGTTTCGGCCTGTGCCGCAGGCCATCGTCAGGCGGGGCGATTCAGTTGCCCGTGGCCGAATCGAAGGTCATGCCCGCGATCCGGCGCTCCGTGTGCGTGGCCCAGTTCAGTTCGACCAGCTCGATTTCGGAGTACAGCTCGGCGCTGTCGGGCTCGGCGAACATTCGGAAGGCCTCCCAAGCCTCGGGCAGGCTGGTGAATTCCTCCTCCGAGCCGGGCACACCGACGCCCTGTTCGCGGTGGGTGAAGCGGATGATGAAGGTCAGATCTGGAAGCATGGTGTTCTCCTTCTCCCGGGTGTGCGCCCGGGGCGCTTGATTTGGTAGCGGCTGGGCCGTTCCCAAGGGCATCCGATTCAGAAGCCGGGTGTCCTTGGGAGCGGGCGGGCCGTGTGCGTGGCCCGCGCCCATTCCCGTGCTGTGCTCAGGCGGCCCTGCGCCAAGCGGCGTTGCCGGGCAGGCGGCGGATCAGCTGTTCGCGGGCGGTCTTGAAGGCGTCCCCGCTCATGCCGATTCGCAAGAGGAGGCACCGGAAGGTGTACTTCGGGTTGTCGGTTTCCGGGCGGGCCGGGCTGGCGGTCTTGATCGCCTTGGCGCGGGCCGAAAGGGCCATGCAGAGCTGGATGTCGGCGAGGACCTCGGCGGTGTTCAGGGTGGCGTTGAAGGCGCGGAACTCGATGCCCTTCCCTTGGAAAAGGCTGTGCAGGTTGAGCAGGCGGTAGCGGCTCGAGTGGTAGTGCTGGTGTGCGCAGGCTTCCCAGTCGTTTCCGCCGTACCAAAGGCGGGCAATCGCCGCGCGGCTGCTGGGCTTCTGGGTGTTCAGCTGGCGCAGGAAGTGCGGTTCGACCGGGCGGCACCAGCGGTTCCGGCGCTCCGGGGTAATCCCAAGGGCAAGGGTCAGCAGGTCCTCGTTCGCGTTGACCAGGTTGACCAAGTTCCGAAGGGAAGCCGGGGTGTGCTCCGCGTCCCCGATGTGCACGTGGATGCCGCAGAAGGCTCCGTTCGTCTTGGCCCCGGCGGCCTGCAGGGCTTCGATGAGCCTGCACACCGTGCCGAGGTCGTCCCAGCCGAGGACCGGGCTGTTCAGCTCGCACTCCTCGCCGAAGAAGTCCGGCGCGTCGTTGATGCTCGAGTCGAACACCACCGTCCAGCGGCGGCCCGCGGGGTCCTCGACCTCGTACTTGTCGTAGGTGCCGCCGCGGTGGCGGGTTGTGCTTCCGAAGAAGGTCGCGACCACCTCGGCGGCGGCGCGGCGGGTCATGCCGAAGAACTCGAGCTCCAGCCCGAAGGTCTCCCGGGAAAGGTCGGCGGCGGTTGCCGGGTTGGTGTGGTTGACTGCCATGGTGTGCTCCTTTCGGCCCGGCGGCTTTTCCCGCCCGGCGGCCCGCCCGGGGTTGCCCCCGCGGCGTGACACATTCATCACTCCGCGCCGCCGAAAAAGCAACCCCGATGAAAAGCACAAGGTTATTGGGTCAGAATAGCTCTGATTTGACAAAAAAGTGCCCGCCGTCCGGCGCGCTTCCTTATATTGCGCGGGAAGGCTTTTCCGGTGCGCCGAGCCGCCCACGCCGCTGAGTCGCGGCAAACCCTACACACGCCGCCGGGAAAAGCAGTGATCCGCCGCCGCGCCGCCCCCGGCCCGCCGCCCGGGCACACGCCGTCGCGCCGCCGCCCGCGCCCCCGGCAGGCCCGCCCCCCGGCAAGGCCCCGCCGTGCGGCCCGGAAACGCCCCACGTGCGGCCCCCAGCGGCCCCGCCCGGGGAAACGCCCGGCCCCCGGGAAACGGCCCACGTTGGCCCGGAAACGCCGCCGTTGCCGCCGCCCGGAAGCACAGCGCCGTGTGCGCCGCTCGCGCCCCGCGAAGGCCCCCGCCGCCGGGAGCACAGCTGGCCCCGGCCCGCGGGGGTGTACCCCCAGGGGGGCTCCAATCCCTGGGCGCGACCGGCTGGAGACCGCGGCCCCCTCTCACGCAGAAAAAGCCACAATCAAACGGGGGATTAACCCTGCCCGGAAAGGATGGTGAGGTAGATGGCCAAGGATGGCACTGCCCGGGGTGGACAGCGTGTCGGCTCCGGGCGAAAGAACAATGCCCTGGCCGACAAAATCACCACCGGCAGACTGCGAAACGCGACTGTCCTGCCCGAGCCGCCTGAGATGGAAGGGCTGGACATGCCGCCCGTGCGTGAATACATGCTGGAAAAACAAAAAGACGGCCACGACCTCTGCGCAGAGGACGTGTACCGCGAAACCTATGAGTGGCTCAGGCAGCGCAAGTGCGAGAAGCTGGTATCGAGACAGCTCATTGACCAGTACGCCATGAGCGTTGCCCGCTGGATACAGTGTGAACAGGCCATTTCCGAATACGGCTTTCTGGCCAAGCATCCCACAACGGGCGGAGCGATTGCTTCGCCCTTCGTTTCTATGGCCCAGCAGTACCTCAAGCAGATCAACCAGCTGTGGTACCAGATTTATCAGGTCGTAAAGGAAAACTGCTCCGTCGATTATGGCGGCGCAAGCCCCAATGATGATTTGATGGAGCGTCTTCTGAACGCCCGGAAAGGATAAGCCATGAGCAAGACTACTACCACGGACATGCGGCTGGTGCCCATCGACAGGCTGGTTCCGTATGTCAACAATGCCCGTATCCATTCGGCAGATCAGATCATGAAGCTGCGGTCCTCTCTGCGGGAGTTCGGCTTCATCAACCCGGTCATCATCGACAAGGACTACGGCGTGATCGCCGGTCACGGCAGGCTGATGGCTGCCAAGGAGGAAGGCTTCACCGAGGTTCCCTGTGTGCTGGTAGATCATCTCACCGAGGCACAAAAAAAGGCCTACATTCTGGCGGACAATCGCTATGCACAGGATGCAGGCTGGGATGAGGAAATGCTGCGGGTTGAGATCGAAGCCCTGCAGGGTATGGATTTCGATGTAGCCCTGACAGGCTTTGAGGACACAGAGATCGCTGACCTGTTCGCAAAGGATGAGGATGAGGTCCAGGAGGATGACTTCGATGAGGAGACCGCGCTTGAGGCCGAGGCATTTGTGGAACAGGGGGACATCTGGCTGCTGGGCAATCATCGCCTGATGTGCGGCGATTCCACCAGAAGCGAAGATGTATCTCTGCTGATGGACGGCAAAAAGGCGAATCTGTGCATCACGGACCCGCCTTACAACTGTGCCTACAAGGGCGGCACCGGCATGACCATCATGAATGACCATTGGTCGGATGCCGAGGCCTTCTACAACTTCCTCCTCGATGCCTTCCGCAATGCGTATGCTGCACTGGCAGACGGCGCGGCAATCTACATCTTCCACTCCGACGCAGAGAAGGTCAACTTCTTCAATGCCACCGTGAATGCTGGTTTCCACTATTCCACCACATGCATCTGGGTCAAGAACGCGCTGGTCATCGGCAGAATGGACTTCCAGATGCGGCACGAGCCGGTCATCTACGCTTTCAAGGACACCGCGAAACACAAGTTCTATGGGGACCGCAAGCAGACCACCGTGTGGGAGTTTGACAAGCCCACCAAGTCCAAGCTGCATCCCACCAGCAAGCCGCTCCCGCTGATCGCGTACCCCCTGCAGATGTCCTCGCAGGTCAATGGGCTGGTGCTGGACCTGTTCGGCGGCAGCGGCAGCACGCTGATCGCCGCGGATCAGATGGACAGGACCGCCTACCTGATGGAGCTTGACCCGAAATACGCCTCCGCGATTGTGCGCCGGTATGCCGCCTCCAGACAGAGCACCGAGGACATCTACGTCCTGCGCAGCGGGCAGAAGCTCCACTGCAATGATGTATACCAAATGACAGAAGCCGACCTGGGCATCAAGGACGGCACAGTTCACGATGAACAGAAGGGCCGGAAGTGGCAGTAAGGATGGTGATGAGGCTTGCGGCAAAAGACACCGGCATACCAGCCGACGAAGTTCATGCTGGAAACCTCACACTACGACGAGGCCACCGCGGACTATGTGGTCAATTTCATCGGCTGCCTGTGCCATACCAAGGGCCGCTGGGCCGGAAAGCCCTTTGACTTGCTGCCATGGCAGGAACAGATCATCCGGGACATTTTCGGCACGCTCAAGCCCAACGGGAAACGCCAGTTCACCACCGCCTACATCGAAATACCCAAGAAGAACGGCAAGAGTGAGCTGGCTGCCGCTGTGGCGCTGTACCTGCTCTTTGGCGATGGTGAGCCCTCTGCTGAGGTGTACGGCGCAGCGGCAGACCGACAGCAGGCTTCGATTGTCTTCGATGTAGCCGCACAGATGGTGAAGATGACCCCGGCGCTGCTCAAACGCAGCAAGATACTGGGGGCCAACAAGCGCATCATCAACCACGCCAACAACGGCTTCTATCAGGTGCTGTCCGCAGAGGTCGGCACCAAGCACGGCCTGAACGTGAGCGGGCTGGTGCTGGATGAGGTTCATGTACAGCCGGACCGCAAGCTGTACGATGTGCTGACCAAGGGTTCCGGCGATGCCCGTGAGCAGCCGCTGTACTTCCTGATCACCACGGCGGGCACCGACACGAACAGCATCTGCTATGAGCTGCACCAGAAGGCGCTGGGCGTGCTGGACGGTACGATCAACGATCCATCCTTCTATCCGGTCATCTTCGGTGCGGACATCAGCGAGGACTGGACTGACCCGGAGGTATGGAAGAAGGCAAACCCGTCCCTCGGGTACACCATCGACATCTCCAAGGTGCAGAGCGCCTGCGACAGCGCCCGGCAGAATCCCGGCGAAGAGAACTCCTTCCGGCAGCTGCGTCTCAACCAGTGGGTCAAGCAGTCCATCCGCTGGATGCCCATGGACAAGTGGGATGCCTGCGCCGGGCGTGTTTCACCGCAGCTGCTGGAAGGCCGTCCCTGCTATGCGGGCATGGACCTGTCCTCCACCAGCGACCTGACAGCCCTTGTGCTGGTGTTCCCGCCGACCGAAGAGGACGAGCCGTACATCGTGCTGCCGTTCTTCTGGGTACCGGCTGAAACCATCGACCTGCGCGTCCGGCGCGACCATGTGATCTACGATGTGTGGGAGAAGCAGGGTTTCATCCAGACCACTGAGGGGAATGTGGTCGATTATCGCTGGATCGAGCAGTTCATCCTCCAGCTGAACGAGCACTACAACATCCGCGAGATTGCCTATGACCGCTGGAACGCCAGCATGATGGTGCAGACCCTGCAGGATGACGGCTTCACCATGGTGCCCTTCGGTCAGGGCTTCCGGGATATGTCTGCGCCGACCAAGGAGTTGATGCGGCTGGTGCTGGAGCAGAAGCTCGTCCACGGCGGGCACCCTGTGCTCCGTTGGAACATGGACAATGTGTTCGTGCGCACCGACCCAGCCGGAAACATCAAAATCGACAAGGAAAAGTCCACCGAGAAGGTTGACGGCGCGGTGGCGCTGGTCATGGGCCTTGACCGGGCCATGAAGAACCTGAACGGCGGCGATTCCATCTACAACCACCGTGGCCTGATTATTCTGTGAGGTGATTCCATGCCGCATGCACCCCTTCGTCCCTGCAGGCAGCCCGGATGTCCGGGCTTCTGCAAGCCTGGGCAGGTGTACTGTCCGCAGCATGCGCCGGAGCTTTCTTCCGATGCCCTGCGCGGCAGTGCTGCCTTTCGTGGCTACGACCGGAAATGGCAGGCCGCAAGGAAGGCGTTTCTGGAAAAGAACCCGCTGTGCGCTGCCTGCATGAAGGATGGCAGGCTGACTCCCGCCACCGTTGTTGACCATATTGTCCCGCATCGGGGCGATATGCGGCTGTTCTGGGACGAAAAAAACTGGCAGCCCTTATGCAAGAGCTGCCATGATCGGAAAACAGGTGGTGGCGAATAACGCGCACATATTAAGCCTTGTTGGAATCATCCTTATTCTGGGCAAGCGCAGCCACGATTGTAACGGCAGCGAGTGCAAGACCGGGGCCGATCTTCCGAGCATAATGACCGACCTTATCGACTATGTTGAGTGCAAATGCATTACGCTTAGCCTTTTTCTGTTTCTTCTGCTGATCGGACATTTGCAATCGCCTCCAATACTTGATCTCCTGTTACTTCTATACGGATGGTGTCTGGGTGTGCAGTGAATACCTTCTGCGCCTCACTTTGGATACGCTCCAGGTATTGCTGCGGTGCGCTATACCACCGTTCATCACAGATGCCGACAAATGCTTCGCTGTTCTTCAGATTCATCAGATGCTTGCCATTAAGCAATTCGCGGTCCGGTGTGAAGATGTCCTGGTATGTTCCTTTCTCGCCCAGCAGTGCGTATGCAAACGACAATAACTCAGATGCTGCCAGATAGTAGCAAAAGAGCTCTTGAACCTTTTCGTACCCAGTTACAACTTGCTCCCGGAAGCCTTCCTTTGTCAGCGTTCTGAAGAAACGCTTCCATGTCGACTCAGGCACTTCCGGCATCTTCTGCATTTCCGAAATAAGCCGTTGGGTGATCTTTCCGCGGGTTGTGTTGATGCTCGTGATTGCACCTTTGATGAGGTCGCGCTGGTTTTCGAGGTCTTCAACATTCTGAACTTGCGCGAGCTGATCTCGCATACCTCGCAGTTCACCAAGCAGGCTCTCGTCGTAGGTTTTTTGCAGTTCAATCACACGAGAACGAACCTCGTTAATCACCGCGGCCATCTGGGCAAGCTGCTGCTGCATCGCTATTGTGGTCAAGTCATGAGGAATATCACTGTGAAGGATGCCTGCCTCCTTGATAATAACATGCCCCTGATTGCCGAAATTGCTGGGACCAACGATTTCACCCACAAGCTCTCCCGTTGTCTTTTCCATAAATTTCAGCTTGCCATCAGTGAAATCCTTCTGGAGCTTTTTGGGTACCTCAGCAAGATATACCGTACCGCGCTGAATGTACTTCACAGCGTCAGCAGTGATTTCTGCCTGACTGAAAATGCTGGTCAGCGCTTTCGAGATGTTCTCGCCGTTTATCGTGGCAAGCCCTTTTGCAATCTTGTCACGGGTGGCAGCAGGAAGTCCTTTATCATCCGCGCTTCCTGCCTTGATAAGCTCGTTTTGAGACAAATGATCATTGCTGGTCATGTTTCAGCACCTCACAAGCAATAGGTACTCTAATAATAGCACATATCCGTGCTAAATGATAGGAGAATACAATGAAAAACCCATTTTCCGGCCTGTTCCGTGCCCGGGACAAGCCTCGTGACGCAGTCAGCTCCGCGCCATCCTTCTACTTCGGCTCAAGCGCCTCCGGCACACCGGCAGCCGCAAGGCTCCCGAGCATCCGCTGTACAGGCTGCTGCATGATGAGCCCAATGCTGAAATGACCTCGTTTGTGTGGCGTGAGACCATGCTGTCTCACCTGCTGCTTTGGGGCAATGCCTACTGCCAGATCATTCGCACAGGGCGGAACAAGATCGACAGCATCTATCCGCTGATCCCCGATCAGATGGAAGTCGACCGCGACAGCAGGGGCAACCTGACCTACACCTATACCACCAGTGAGGGCAAAACCTACACCCTGAAACCCGAGGATGTTCTCCATATTCCCGGCCTCGGTTTTGACGGTGTGGTCGGCTACAGCCCCATTGCGCTGGAGAAAAGCGCCATCGGCCTCGGCATCGCCGCGGAGGAATACGGCAGTAAGTTCTTCTCCAACGGTGCGCGGCCCTCCGGCATTCTGGTGCATCCGAACACGGTCAAGGACCCCTCGGCCCTCCGCGCAAGCTGGAATGCAGCGTTCACCGGCTCCGCAAACGCGGGCAAGGTGGCCGTACTCGAAGAAAACATGCACTTCGAGCCGCTGACCATGCCCAACAATGAGGCACAGTTCCTGGAAACGCGCAAGTTTCAGGTCAATGAAATCTGCCGCATCTTCCGGGTGCCGCCCCACATGATCGGTGATCTGGATCGGGCCACCTTCTCCAATATCGAGCATCAGTCCATCAGCTTTGCCGTACACACGATACGCCCATGGCTGGTTCGCATTGAGCAGGCTATGAATCGCGCCCTCTTCCCGGATAACGAGAAAGGGCGCTTTTATGTGCAGTTCAATCTGGACGGACTCATGCGCGGCGACTACAAGAGCCGCATGGAAGGCTATGCCATTGCCCGTCAGAACGGCTGGATGAGCGCGAATGAAATCCGTGAGCTGGAGAATCTGAACCCGCTCTCCGATGAGGACGGCGGCAATGTGTATCTGGTCAACGGTAACATGATACCCATCAACGTGTGCGGTCTGACGCAGGTGGTCAAGGCAGTCACGGCTGTTGATCCTGCTGCTGGAGAACAGACGCAGACAGACCAGCCCCAGGAACAGAAGGAGGATGATTCCGCTTGAGAGAGATTCACCTGAACGGCTACATCGATGATGAGATTTGGTACGGCGATGAGATCACCCCGGCCAGTCTCCACGATGAGCTGTATCCCCAGGACGCACAGCCCGGTGAGGATGTGCGCATCATTCTGAACAGCTACGGCGGCTCCTGCAACGCGGCAACGCAGATGTATGACGAGCTGAAGGCTTATCCGGGTAATGTCCACATCATCGTTTCCGGCACCGCCGCCTCCGCGGCAACCGTGCTGGCGATGGCAGCCAACCGGCTGGAAATGACGCCCGGCAGCCTGTTCATGTGCCATGACCCCATCATGGGGGCCTATGGCAATGAGGATGACCTTGAGCAGGCAATGGGCATTCTCCGCGCCTGCAAAAACAGCATCATCAACATGTACTGCCAGCGCACCTGGCACAGCCGGGACGATGTGGCTGCCATGATGCGTGCGACCACATGGATGGACGCCAACGCCGCTCTACAGGAGGGTTTCATCGACGCTGTCATGACGGAGCCTGCCGCCGGTGTCACCAATGCCGCCTTTGAGCATCGGGTTGATCCCGAGGACGCCAAGGCGAAGTTCCAGAGCTGGGTGGACAGGCACAAGCCCATGCGCCGCTCCGTCCGCAATGAAGCCCCGCAGACGACTCCCACTGAACCCCGTACCAGCGCATCTGACCTGCAGAGCAGGCTGGATCGCCTGAAATACACCTACTGAGGAGGTCATCGTATGAACGAGATTCTTTCCATGCGCGAAAAGCGCGCGAAGCTGTGGGATGCCACCAAGGCGTTTGTGGAGTCCCGCAAGGATGCCAATGGTACCCTGTCTGCCGAGGACACCGCCACCTATGAGAAGATGGAGGCCGATGTTGTCCGGATGGGCAAGGAAATCGAGCGGCTGGAGCGTCAGGAGGCCCTTGACCTGGAATTCGACCGTCCGACCAGCCGCCCGCTGGTGGACAAGCCCCTTTCTCCCGAGGATAAGCCCCGCAAGACCGGCTCCGCATCCGATGAGTACAAGAACGCCTTCTGGCACGCGATGCGCGACAAGTCTGTGCCGCACGAGGTCTACAACGTGCTGAAGATCGGTGAGGACGACCACGGCGGCTACCTGGTTCCCGATGAATATGAGCGCCAGCTGATTGATGCGCTGCAGGAGCAGAACATCTTCCGTCAGCTGGCGCATGTCATTTCCACCAGCTCCGGCGACCGCAAGATTCCCGTGGTCCGCTCTCACGGCACCGCGGCCTGGATTGACGAGAACGCTGCCTATCCCGAGAGCGACGACACCTTCGGCCAGATTTCCATCAGCGCGTTCAAGCTGGCCACGACCATCAAGGTGTCGGATGAGCTGCTCCACGACTCCGTGTTCGATGTGCCGTCCTATATCGCTAAGGAATTCGCCCGCCGCATCGGTTCTGCCGAGGAGGAAGCGTTCTTTGTCGGCGATGGTGCGGGCAAGCCCACCGGCATCCTGAACGACAAGGATGGTGCCCAGGTCGGTATCACCACCGGCAGCGCGACCGCTATCACCTTCGATGATGTGATGGACCTGTTCTACTCCCTGCGTGCGCCCTACCGCCGCAGTGCCGTGTTCATCATGAACGACAGCACCGTGAAGGCGCTGCGCAAGCTGAAGAACGGGAGCGGCGACTACATCTGGCAGCCCTCTGTGACCGCCGGTACGCCCGATACTATCCTGAACCGCCCGGTGTACACCTCGCCGTTTGTGCCGCTGCTGGGCTCCGGCACGAAGCCCATTCTCTTTGGCGACATGAACTACTACTGGGTGGCGGATCGTGAGGGCCGCCGCTTCCAGCGCCTGAATGAGCTGTACGCGCCCAATGGTCAGGTGGGCTTCCTGTCCTCCGAGCGCGTGGACGGCAAGCTGATCCTGCCCGAGGCCGTCAAGTGCCTGCAGATGAAGGTGTGAGGTGACGCCGTATGAGTGACTTTACCACGAGAAACTACTTTGCCCACGGCGGGAACGAGCTTGTTATCGGCGGCAAGCTCACCTTCCTCCCGGGCTCAACCGTTGAGGGAGCCGAGGGCCTGCTGGATATGCCGGACAAGGCCCCGCTGCCCAGCGTCCTTGACAGCAAGGCCACAACCGCCGCCGGTCTGCGAGATGATTTCAATCACCTTCTGGCAGCGCTTCGGGAGAGCGGTGTGCTGGCTGCGCCGGAGGCTGGTGATGCGCCTTGATTCTTACGGTTGATGAGGTCAAGGCCCATCTGCGTATCGAGGATGATGACGAGGATGCCTACCTGGAATCCCTCATCCGGCAGGGACAGGCCGTTGCCGAGGATTATTGCCGCGTATCGTTTGAGACGGACACCGTTGCACAGCCGGTTCGACTGGCTGTGCTGCTTTTTGTCAGCCACTACTACGAGAACCGCGACATCTCCGAGCGCAGCGTATACAACGCCATGATGACGGCCTTCCACAATCTGCTGTACCCCTACCGCGCAGTCGAAAAAATGTTCTGAGGAGGTGGTGAGTCTTGCGTGGCTACAAGAACTTCGACGGCTCACCGCACCCCGGGAACCTCCGGCATCGAATTGAAATCGGCTATACCCAGAGCACGGTCAATGAAAACGGCTATCCAGATGCCGAGGACATCGTGCTGTGCCGTGTGTGGGCAGACGCAACGGATGCCGGTAACCAGCACTACCGCAGCGCAGACGTCATGAACACGGAAGCCGTGATCAACTTCACCATTCGCTACCGGGCCGATGTGGTGCCGGGCATGTGGGTGAAGTTTCGCGGAAAGAAGTGGATCATCTCCACGCTGGGCGAATACGGCTTCCGGCGCGACTATCTGGGGCTGAAGGCATCCCTGTCCGAAGGGGTGAGCGGATGAAGCAGGTACAGAATGCGCTGCGGAATATCGGCATTCCCGTCATGGCAGGCGTATGGCGGGCAACATCGCCCAATCAGAATCCGCCTGCTCAGTATGTCGTGTACTCGACCACGAAAACAGAAGATTCGCATCAGGACGATCATGTGCAGTCATTCCGCACCTATGTCTATCTGAATCTCTGGAGCGACATTGACCCGACTGATGCTGCAGCCCGAATCCGCAGTGCCATGTACGCTGCGGGTTTTGTCATGGTGGAGGAATCCGACAAGGGCTACAACCAGCCCGCCTATGACACGGCAACACACCAGTACACCATTCAGTGGACATGGTGCCTGTACGAGGAGGCGAAGTCGGATGCCTCTTGACGTGAATGGCCTTGACGATCTCATGACCGACATTGCCGGGATGGCCAGCAAAATGGACACGGACGGCGCAGGCGCTCCGGTTGCCAAAAGGATACTGGAGGCTGCCGCTGTGCCCATCCATGAGCAGATGAAGGCCAATGCCTCCAAAGACCCCAAAATCATCACTGGTGTGCTGAACCGCTCCATCCAGATCGGCAAGGTGCGCAAACGCCGTGCCAGCGGGAAAAGCATCACCATCGGCGTTCACCGCAAGGAGGAGGGCGCTTACTACGCCACACCGGTCGAGTACGGCCATGGCGGCCCCGCACCCGCTCCTGCACACCCTTTTATCCGTCCCGCCTACGATACCCGTCAGGATGAAGCCTATGAGATCATCCGGGATGGGCTGAGGGACGCTATCGACCAATTGTAAGAGGAGGATACACAAATGGCTGGAACTGTTGCTGCTTCGCCCAAGGTAGCCTCTACCGTGGGCCTTAAGGACGTGGTCATCGCGGAGCTGACGGAGGACACCGAGGCGACGCTGACCTATGGCGATCTGCAAAAGCTCGCCGGTGCTATCGAGGCGAGCATCACGCCGGACAACGCTGATCCGGATGTGCAGTATTACGATGACATCGAGGGCGACGTGCTCTATCCCGATCCGGAGCTGTCGTTCAAGACCAAGATGGCCGACATTCCCCTGATCGCAGGACAAGCCGCCCTACTACGCCGTCGGCTTCCGAAGCGAGAAGTCCGATAAGACCTATCGCTATGTGTGGCTGTACAAGGTTCGCGCCAAGCCGGTCACCGAGAACTACGCCACCAAGGAGGGCAAAACCGTCACCCGCCAGACGGGCGAGGTCGAATGGACGGCGATCAAGCGCACCCATGATGGCCGCTATCAGGCGGTCGCGGACGAGGGCCAGAACGGCTTTACGTCCGAAAAGGCCGCTTCCTTCCTGTCCTCCGTGTACGAGCCGAGCTTCACGCCGACCGGCACCTGATCATCAGGGCACCCCGCTTTCCATGCTGACAGCGGGGCGCCCTTTCCCTTTGCGAGGTGAGACTTGTGGCACTTGAAGCCCTGAAACGCAATGGGCACAATCTGGAGCTGGGGCTTTTTCCGCTGGATGGCCCCTTTGGCATCCCGAGGCTGGTGCCCGCTCATCTGAATGACCGCATTCCATGGATTCCCTTCAACAGCGTCATGTCTGACCGACGGAAGGAAGCCCATGGGGTGCATTTCTTTATCGACGATTATCTGTTCCAGCGCGCATGGAACGACCCGTGCCGCTACGCGCATCTGCTGTCCGGCTATCAGGCAGTGATGACCCCGGACTTCTCCATGTTCACGGACTATCCCGTGGCGGTTCAGCTCTACAACCACTGGCGCAAGCATCAGCTGGGCGCGTACTGGCAGAGCCTCGGGCTGACGGTCATCCCCTCCATCTGCTGGAGCAACCACGACAGCTACGCATGGCGCTTTGATGGCGAGCCGGTCGGCGGCACAGTGGCTGTATCCTCTGTCGGCACACAGAAGAATCCGCTGGCACGAACGTTGTTCGTGGATGGTTATTCGGAGATGATGCGCCGCCTGCAGCCGGAGAAGATCATTTTCTTTGGCGATGTGCCCGCAGGATGCACCGGCAGCATCGAGCATCACAATGCTTACCATGCAGGGTTGGCGCATGCGCAGAAGAGGTGACCCATGGGAGGACGAGGAGGAAGCAGCCATCGATCCGGTGGCGGTGCCAGAGACCCATCCATCCCGCTGTCGCTGCAGTTCTTTGCGGGCAAGGAGGCCAAATACATACAGGATGTCACGCGCAGGTATCATCTCAGCGCCAGCGATCTGGCGTATATGCACGGTCAGCTGGAAAAGATCATCAGCGAAAATGATCTGGCCATGCGCGTGAGACGTGAGTATGTGGAGGCCATCATCGATACGCACTTCAAAAATCAGATGGAGACCGGCACATCGCAGGGCGCAAATGCGCCGGATACCCGGGCGCGGCTGTCCGCTGCGTATTTCGGGCATCCCTATGACAGCGTCAGGAAAACGTCCCCGGACACCTTTGAAAAGTACGGATACCTTGCCCCACGGGACAAGGTGGCCGCCATGCGTGCCAGTGCGGGGTGGTATGGTGATGTGGTCTTCCGATTCAAGCGGGAGGCTGTTATCGACCGCACCACCTTCAAGACGGATGATACGCTGAACGTCTGGAGCGGCACGTCCGACGCGATTGCCGGAAGCCTGAAGCGGGCCAGCATCGCGGGGCTGAACGATCTGGAC
>SFET01000011.1 GCA_004557125.1 Clostridiales bacterium
CTCCAGACCCGCGACCATGCGCAGGGTGGTGGACTTTCCGCAGCCGGAAGGACCGACCAGCACGATGAACTCCTTGTCCTCGATCTCCAGGTTGAAGTCGCTGACTGCCGTTACGTCACCAGGATAGATCTTGTAGATGTGTTGCAGAGACAGACTCGCCATGCTTTCGCCTCCTGTGCGCATCCACCCTTGGAAATCTGGCGGCAGCGCCTTTTTCGTATTCTGCGCAAAATCCGCCAGGGCATACGCAAACCGGGGGCAAGCACGTCTGCGCTTGCTCCCGGTGCAGGTTCAGCATCCTCTCTTTTCCAATTCCCTTTGAACGCTGGGGTACAGCTCCATGTTCGTGTGCGGGATGAACTTTGCGGCATGCATGCGGATGGTGAAGTCCGGCACGGAGGCAAACTGCACGCAGTACAGGTTCTCCAGGAAGTAGCGGATGTCCGCAAAGCGCGTGCGATCCAGCAGCAGCGTCCGCGCACCGTCCAGCGAGGAATTGCGGATGCAGTGGAAGCGCTCCCGGGGCAGATCCGGGAAGATGCCCAGCGTGATGGCGGACTCCAGGTCGGAGTGCGCGCCAAAGGCGCCGGAGAGGTAGAAGCGATCGATGTCCCATTCGGTAAAGCCCACGCTTTCCAGCAGGCAGTCCACCATGGTGTGGGCCGCGGCCTTGGTCTCCAGATACTGGCGGATGTCCGTCTGGGAGAAGTACAGCGCGCTGCCGGTGGCGGACTCATCTAGGTACACGATGCGCGGCGAAGCATCCGGCTGGAATTCGCCTGCGATGTTGATCCAGCCGTTCAGCCGCATCTGAGCCAGCAGGTCGATGATGCCCGAGCCGCAGATGCCCACCGGCGGCGAATTGCCGATGGTGGTGCAGCGCAGCTCGGGGCCGTCGATGGATACGGAATCGATGGCGCCGTCCTGCGCACGCATGCCGAAGCGGCTGATGTAGCCCTCCAGCGCCGGGCCTGCGGCGCCCGCACCGGCCAGCAGGAAGTCCCGGTTGCCGATCACCAGCTCGCCGTTGGTGCCGATGTCGAAGAACAGCCCCAGCTCCGACTGCCGGTGCAGGTTCAGCACCAGCAGGCCGCTGACGATGTCCCCGCCGATGTAATTCGACGCCGAGGGGATGAAATACACCGCGCCGTCAAAGGCCATGCCCAGTTCGCGGCCGCAGAACCAGCCGGGATCCGTGGCCACCGGGGCAAAGGGCGCGGCAAACACCGTCCAGGCGTTGAGCCCCAGCAGAAAGTGGATCATGGTGGTGTTGCCGGCCACGATCAGCGCCGGACATTCACCTGCGTCGATGCCGCTCTCGGCGGTGAGACGCTCCAGCAGGCGATCGAAGGTCTGCACCGTGGCGCGCTGCATCTCGTCCACGTGGGCGGAATCCTCCAGCGTGTAGGTGATGCGGGTGAGAATGTCCGAGCCGTAGGCGCCCTGGCCGTTGGCCTCGCTGGCCTGGGCGAGCACCGCGCCGGTATTGAGATCCACCAGCTGCATCACGATGGTGGTGGAGCCGTAGTCCGCCGCCAGGCCGTAGTTGTGCGCGCGGGTGTCGCCGTCCTCCACGCGGGTGAGGAGCCAGCCGTCCTCCCGGCAGACCAGCGCGGCAGTGACGCGGTATTCCCCCGCCAGGCAGGCCGGATGCAGCTGCCTGAGCGCCGGAAGGGTCAGCTGAACATCGCCGTAGCCCAGCGCGGTGAGCGCGTCCAACAGGCGGCGGCGGTCGCTGCGGGTGTCCTCGCCGTCGGGCGGCGTCATTTCCAGATATACCTTCTCACAAAAGCGATTCATACGTCCTCCATTGTGTGCCCATAGTACATCGATTATACCGCAAAGCAGCCGCAGCTTCAACCCGAAATGCCGCAGAAAATCCTGCGCCTGCGAGGGCTTCGGTGGCGCTTGACGAAGCCGCGCGGCTCTGCTATCATTTGCATAGATACGGATGCGGGCGCAACGGTGCGCCGCGGGGGAGGAAGCATGGGATACAAACTGATCGCGATGGATCTGGACGGCACGCTGAACAACGATGAGAAGAAAATCACGCCGCGCACGCGGGAGGCGCTGATGGCGGCCCAGTCGGCGGGAATCCGGCTGGCGCTGGCCTCGGCGCGGCCCTCGCCGGGACTTCGAAAGGAGCGCGATGTGCTGTGCATGCGGGAGAACGGCGGCGTGCTCATGGCCTACAACGGCGGGCGCATCGTGGATGCCGCTACGGATCGTGTGCTGTTTGAAACCTGCATGCCGCTGGAGGCGGCGCAGGAGGTGCTGCGGGCGCTGGAAAAGCTGCCTGTGACGCCGATTCTGGACGATGGAAGGCAGTTTTACGTCACCGATCGCAACGGCTACAAGGTGGACTACGAGTGCCGCAACAACAACATGAGCTGCGTTGAAGTGGAGAACCTCGCGGAATTCCTGCAGTTTGCGCCGGTGAAGATCCTGATGTCGGTGGATCCCGCTGCGATCGCCGGCGTTCAGGCGCAGATCGCGCAGCTGTTGCCGGCGGAGCTTGCGGTGGTGCAGACGGCGGCCTTCTATCTGGAGGTGATTCCGCGCGCGATCGATAAGGGCCGTGGCCTTGTGCAGATCTGCCGCGCGCTGGGACTGCGGCCTGCGGAGGTCATCGCCTTCGGGGATGCGGAGAACGACATTCCCATGCTCCGCACCGCGGGCGTGGGCGTGGCTATGGGCAACGCGGACGCTGCGGTGAAGGCGGCTGCGGATCGGGTGACGCGCAGCAACAACGAGGACGGCATCGCCGCGGCGCTGGAGGAGCTGCTGGCGGCGAACTGATCACAATGGCGGCCGGTGCGGATCGCCGCGCTTCGGTACAAAAGGACAGGGCGCTCCGTTCACTGTGAACGGAGCGCCCCTTTCGTGGAAATTGTGCCTGCCTGCGGGATGCCTCAGCTCTTGGAATTGTAGGCCTCGATGGCAGCGAGGGCATCGGCAAAGTAGCGGTTGGTCTCCTCAGAGCTCAGCTTCAGGTAGTTGGCGCAATGAACAATGATCTGCGCAGGGCGCTGTGCGGCCCGGTTGGCGAAGGCCCTGACGTTTTTATCGTAGGATTCGCGCTCGACGCCGACCATATTGAGGTATTGGGGCAGAACCGGCTGCAGGCGCTGATACTGGGCCTGTATCATATCGAACATGCTCTGGGGCGACATGTATGTGGCCAGCGCCTGGTTGAAATAGACCAGGAAGCGCTCACGGATCGTGGGATTGCGCATGCACGATTTGAACAGCCTGCCATACTCACCGCTTGCCAGAATCTTGAAGCTGTTCAAATTCTCACGCATGCTGCGGTCCACGTCATAGATGATCCAGCGCCACTTGCCGTCGCCCTCAGGATCGCGGTAGCGCTTGACGTTGACGGTGTCGTAGGTGCCGATCACCAGCTGCATGGAGATGTACTCGATGAAGTTGTCGATGTCCACGACGGAATCGATGTATTCATAGGCCTCCTGCGTGGTCACGTCGTGGGTTTTGAGATACTCCTCTAGCGCGGCAAAGGTGTCGTTGGAGCCCTGGCGCACGATGGCGCTGCCGGAGACCAGATCGATGCCGTCCTCGCGGCCCTCCCAGCCCATCTGACGGCAGATGGCGTCGGTGTTCATGTGCTCGCGGACGTACATCGCGCTGTAATATTCGCCGTTGAGGTAGACGATGCATTCCTCGGCCTCCTGATAGAGCACGGAGGTGTTTGACGCCAGGGAGGTCAGCACCGGGTCGCGCATGAAGGCGTTCTTGTAGTCCTGGCCGGTGTAGCGCAGCAGCAGCGTGCTGAAGGCATCGGCGTCGCGGTCGGAGAAGATGGGATAGCGGAACATGCTGTCGCCGTAGCGCGCGCGGGCGATCAGCTTGAAGCCCTTGATCTCGTATGCGCGGGAGTTGCGGCCGTGAATCTTGATTCCGCACTCCTGGGAGAGGACCTGCTCGCCCGCGCCGGTGAAGAACTCGATGTGGGATTCGCGCTCCCAGTCCATCCAGAAGTTGGCACCCTGGCCGTAGGCTCCGTAGGGGAACTTGTCCGTGGCGTTGGGGCCCATGACCATGATGCCCGTCTCGTAGCCGAACAGGCCCGTGGGATCGCTGACCAGCGAGATCACATACGGCGTTCCGGATGCGCCCTGCACGTCGAACAGGTAGCTCTGCGTGTCCATCAGGGAGGGCAGGCAGCCGTCCTTGTATACCCGCGTGCGCAGAATCGTGTTGGAGGAGACGGGGATCGGCGTGCCGGTGTAGAGCGTGGAGGACTCGCTGGGATCGGAGCAATCCAGCGTGTAGTAGATGCGGGCGCCGCTCTCGGCGCTCAGGCTGACGCTGAAGCTCTGGCCGCTGGTGAACAGGCCGCCGGGCACGGAGTACTGTGCATTCTCGGCGCGGCTCTCGTAGTACATGCTTCCGTTGGCAGCCAGGGGCGTGGCCGCCGGCAGATAGCCGCACTGGCCGCTGTCGCTGCGCCCGTAGGTGATGCCGCCGACCTGAACCGGAATGTAGAGGGCGTCGAAGATCTGGCCGCCGGGCGTGGAGAGGCACAGGCTGTAACCGCCGCTGGCGGAGAAGGAGAAGGGCGCGCACAGGTAGCCGCTCTGCTGCGGCGCATCGCTGCCCGCGCAGAAGACCACCAGATACTCCTGCGGCCCCAGAGTGGTGCCCGCGGGGAACTGCCATTTGCGGGGGTGGCTCAAGTCGTTGGAGAAGCCGCAGTTGCTCAGGTCGATGCTCTGGCTGCCGGTGTTGTAGATCTCGATCCAGTCGGCGCCGCCGTCCAGAGGTGCGGCCATGACCTCATTGATGCGCACGGTGATGCCGCTGAGACTGTCGACCTGCGTCTGGACAGCCGAGCGTGCGCTGTTTTCCAGGTTCGGCGTGGGCGCCAGCGAGGTCGTCCAGCGGCCATTTTCCAGGGAACAGGCCTGGCCCTTCTCCAGCAGGGGAAGATCCACCGTGGAGATCGCCATGCCATCGGGCTCGGAGAGGAACACGCGCTCGCCGCTCCTGGAGAGTTTGAAGTTGGTGTGCAGGTGGTTGGGATCCTCCGTGCGGTCGTATCCGGAGCAGTGCAGCGCCAGATAGCCGCCGGCAGGCAGGGTCACATCCGGCAGCTGCCACTTCTTCAGCCGCACCGCGCTGTCGGAGAGCCAGTAGCCCTTCAGATTGACGTCCGCATCCGTCGTGTTGTGCAGTTCGATGTAGTCGCAGCATTCGCCGTTCTCATCGGGGAAGTAGACGCTGTTGGAGCTCATGGCCTCGCTGATTTCCACTGCGCCGCCGCGAATTTCCACCTCGATGGTTTCGCTGGCCGCAGCAGCGTGGTTCTCCGCACCGGGCGTGGCGATGAGGCAGATCTCCCATTCGCCGTCGATGCGGCTGTAGGAGCAGTCATCGTCCATCTCCGGCGCTTCGACGCTGTCCAGCAGATTGCCGTCCACGGAGATCAGAAACAGCGTGCTGCCGCCGGATGCGTTCAGCTTGAAGGGTGCGTGCAGCACGCCTCCCTTGGAGACGCAGGTCTCGCCGTCGGCATGGACCAACAGATATTCGCCGGCGTTCAGCGTGACCTCCGGGAAGACGAGCACCTTGTTGATCTTTTTGTCCACCGCCAGCGTGACGCCCTTGAGGGACACTGCGGCGTCGCCGTAGTTCTCGATTTCGATCCAGTCCGGCGCAGAGCCGTCGGCGGCGATGAGCGTGTCGCGGTTGTTGCTCTGCACTTCGCTGATGCGCAGCGGCAGGGATGCCTGTACCGGCGTGTTGCCCCGCAGACTGGCGAGACCGCTCAGGTTCAGCAGCCAGCCCACCAGAAGCAGCACCAGGCCGAGAATCACGATGGGGCGCAGTGCCTTGCCCAATCCGCCGCCCTTCTGCCAGAGCTGCCTGCGGGATTTCTGATTGGAACCGGATCGGGAGCCCGGCTTTTTTCGTTGACTCATGTGGAAACCTTCCTTAAAGACGCAGTATCAGAATACATATGGTTCAGTATACCATAGATCGACAGAATGTGCCACTGCTTCCGCGAAATTTCACCGCTTTTTTTACGAAGAAATGTCACAATGCAGCGGAGCTGCCTGCGGAGCGTGCGATGGAACGGTACTGTGCTTCAAATGTGTCCGGCCTGTTTCCGGCGCACAATAAGAATCCCCGCCTCCCATTGAAGGGAAGCGGGGACAATGAATAGCCGTCAGAAATCCACAGAAGTACTGACCTCTGTCGTGGGATCAACCCGGAAATCACAGTGCGTAAAGGTTATGCAAAGGGGATAACAAAAGGCTGAAAACGCATCGTTTTCAGCCTTTTTGGTGGTCTGGGTGAGAAGATTCGAACTTCCGGCCTCTTGAACCCCATTCAAGCACGCTACCAAACTGCGCCACACCCAGTTATTGTGCTGCTCTCTCGCAACAAGAAGGATTATACCGCACGCCGGGGATTTTGTCAAGGGGAAAAAACAAATTACATCGTTTTTTGCTGTAAATATTTGGCGCAGACGCATCTTTCAATCGGATGTGTCTTTACGCCGCAGCGCTTGACGTACTGCCGGCATCCGATTATAATGAAGCTGCGGTTCGGACGCGTCTGTGGTTGCAAGTCGATGCCAGGCGCGGGCAAAGCGATCCACGTAAACCGGCAAAAGTCCGGCGAGCATGGCGCGCCTTAGAAGTAAGTCCTGCCGGCCAAATTCTTCCGAGAGGGCCAGTAGTGGGGAGGCAGAGTCCTTATGAGCGAACGTCCCAGCAGGCGAGTGTGGGGTCAAAGACCAGGTCAGGCGTCCGAACCGCGTTTTCCACCGGCAGTACAAATCTCTTGAATCGAAGTGGCTCCGAGGACAAGTTCCGGGGCTGCTTCTTTATGTCATTATAATCTTTTCTTCTATTGGCATGCGCTGTATTTGCATCTATAATAACAAGTAACACCAAGTATTAAATTGCAATAGGTTGGATTTCGATGCGAACAAAGATCACCCAACAGCGGCGCGACGAGCTCGCCTCGATCCTGATGCGCGACGGTCACATCGATTCCGCGGAACAGGCGGCGCGCTGCGGCGTGTCTCACGAGACCATCCGCAAGGATCTGCTGTATCTGGAGGAGCTGGGCCTGGCCAAGAAGGCTTATGGCGGCGCGACCCTCACTGTGGAGCCTGCGGAGCAGAGCTTCTCCCAGAAGGACGTGGAGAACCGGGAGCTGAAGCGGCGCATTGCCTCGGCGGCGATCGCCCACATTGCGGATGGGGATACCATTCTGCTGGATTCCGGCAGCACGGTATGTGCGCTGGCGCGACTGCTGGCGATGCGGCAGATGGACGTCACCGTGTTCACGAACTCGCTGAAGGCGGCGCAGATCCTCTCCGAAGCGGGCGTGCGCACCTTCGCGCTGGGCGGACAGGTGCGCGCATCCAGCGGTGCGATCACCGGCTCCTGGGCCGTGAACCAGCTGGCGGAGATCCGCGTGCAGAAGGTCTTTCTGGGCTGCAGCGGCCATGAAGACCGGCCGGGTCCCTGCGTGGAGAGCTTCGAGGAGGCACAGATCAAGCGGGCGATGCTGCAGTGCGCCGACGTGCGCATTCTGCTGTGCGATTCCAGCAAGGCGCGCAAGCGGGCGATGGTGCAGTTTGCCGCATGGGAGGATCTGGATCTGCTGATCACGGACGACGGCATGGATGATGAGGAGAAGAAGCGCCTCTTACTGCGGCTGAGGGCGATGGAATGCGTATGAGACAGGGAATTGTATTCGGAATTCAGTTTTTTTCGATCCACGATGGGCCTGGCGTGCGCACGACGGTCTTTCTGAAGGGCTGCAACCTGCGCTGCGCCTGGTGCCACAACCCGGAGAGCCTGGATCCCCGGGTGGAGATCGGTGTGGCGGGGGAGAAGTGCGTCGGCTGTGGCGCGTGTGCGGCGGCCTGTCCGGTGGGGCTGCACCGCGTTGCGTCCGACGGCCGCGTAGAGCACATGCACGATCCGGCGCGCTGCACCGGCTGCGGCGCGTGCGCAGAGGCATGTCCGACGGATGCGATCCGCAGGCTGGGTCGCGGGATGACGGTGGAGGAGGTGCTGGCGGAGGTCGCGCGAGATCGGCGGTTCTACGGCGCCGACGGCGGCATGACCGTCACCGGCGGCGAGCCGATGCTGCAGTACGACTTTCTGCGGGAGCTTCTGCAGGCGGCTTCGGAGGCGGGCATTGGCACCTGCATCGAGACCAACGCGAGCTTTCCCTGGGAAAAGTACGAGGCGCTGCTGCCATACCTCAGCTGCGTGCTGGTGGACTACAAGCTGGAGCCTGGCGCGGAGCACCGGCGCTGGACCGGCGTGGACGGGGGCTGCGTGCGGGAGAACATCGCGCGCTTTGCTGGAAGCGGGAAGGATGTCGTGCTGCGCTGCCCCATCATTCCGGGGGTCAACGACAGCGACGAACACCTTCGCGCCATCGCAGAGCTGACCGCGCGCAATGCCGGGCTGCGGGGCGCGGAGCTGATGCCCTATCACCGGCTGGGCACGTCCAAGGCGCGCCAGCTGGACTGGGATGCGGATCGGATACAGGAGTTTTCCGTGCCGGACGAGGCACAGATCGCCGAATGGAAGCGGCGGATCTGCAACTTCGGCGGGCGGTTGATTGGTTGATGGGAGGATGAATTTATGCTGACTGAGAGAATTGAACGGATGCGCGGGCATGTGAACGCACTGAACGACGCGGGCCCGCGCCGGACCAGCTTCTATCCGCTGGCCTATGAATCGCTGAAGGACACGCGCGGCGAGAGCGTCCAGCTGCGCCGCGCGAAGGCCGAGGCGCACATCCTGGACTGCGCGCCGCTGGCGGTGCATCCCTATGAGCTGATCGTCGGCAGCATGACGGACTTCTCACCGGTGAACGAGCGCGTGCTCACGCCGGAGGATATGCGCGCCAAGGCCCACGCGCTCATGGACGCCTGCCGCGAGCGCAAGCGCAGCCAGCAGCAGGCGCAGAAGGATCGCAGCACCATCAAGACCTTCGAGACCGAGTTTACCACGCGCAAGAGCCGCTGGGCGCTGATGAGCCGCGTCTACCACGACGCCAGCATCACCTATGCGCAGCTGCAGCAGCTGATTGAGGACACGAAGCGGGACTACGCCGATGCGCCGGATCTGGAGCCCTATGAGTTTGGCCGGGAGCTGGAGCGCGGCTTCAAGATCGATTACGGCGCGGAGGTGAAGGCGGAGATCGACGGCCTGCCCTGGTTTGCCGCCAATCATCTGAGTCTGAACTACGGCCGGATCGTGCACACGGGCTTCGGCGCGCTGATTGCCGATCTGGAGGCACGTGCAAATGCGGATCCGGAGAACGAATACTACACTGCGGCGCTGCTGGTGGCCCGCGCGGCGTCGGGCCTCGTGGCGCGCTACGCCGGGCGCGTGCGCGCGGAGATGGCGAGTGCGGATGAAGCGCGCAGGGTGGAGCTTCAGGAGATCGCGGAGATGCTGGATCGCCTCGCCACGGAGCCTGCGCACAGCTTCCGCGAGAGCGTGCAGCTGATGTGGCTTTTGCACATCATGGCCAGCTACCTGTGGAGCTCGGCGCTGTCCTTCGGGCGCTTCGACCAGTACATGAACGACCTCTATGAGGCCGACCTCGCCGCCGGCAGGATCACCCGGGACGAGGCCGAGGAGCTGCTGTGCTGCCTGTGGCTGAAGATCAACGAGCCCTGCCTGCGCACGGTGCAGAGCATGACGCTGGGCGGCATCACGCCGGATGGGGAGGACGCGGTCAATCCGCTCACCTACCTGTGCCTGGACGTGGTGGAGGAAATGAAGCTGCCCTATCCCAACGTGGGCGTGCGCATCAACGAAAAGAATCCGCCGGAGCTGTTGCGCCGGGTGACGAAGTCCATCGCCGCCGGTGCGGGCCAGCCCATGGTGATGACCGACGATCTGTGGATCGCCAACCTCAAAAAGCTGGGCTATGCCGACCGCTATGCCAACGACTACTACAACATGGGCTGCGTGGAGATCATGATCCCCGGCAAGCTGCAGAACTGGGGCGTGACCGAGCCCATCGCCTTCCCGATGCTCTTTGACAAGGTCTTTGCGAAGATCCGCAGCGGAGAATTGCGCCCGGAAACCTTTGAGGCGTTCGAAGCGGCCTACCTCCAGGAGCTGCGCGGTGAGGTCAGCGCCGACCATCAGGAGGCGCTCAGCAAGATCGCCGACAAGCCCCGGCGCTGCTACGATCCCTTCGGCTCGCTGATGATCGACGGCTGCATCGAGGCGGGCAAGGACATGTTCCAGGGCGGCGCGGAGCTGGGCACCCACTGGTGCTTCTACGCCTACGGCCTGGGCACCGCAGCGGACTCCATGGCGGCGGTGAAGAAGCACGTCTACGAGGACAAGACCGTCTCCATCGAGTGCATGGCACAGATCCTCGCGGAGGACTTCGCCGGCGAGGAGGCGCTGCGGCTGCGCCTGGAGAACAGGACGCCGCACTACGGCAATGCCGACCCCTACGTGGACCAGCTGGCCAACCGCATCCTCACCGCCTTTGACGACCAGGTGTTCTCCTACAACGATCCGGAGAATCCCAACAAGTTCGTCAACACGCTCTTTGGCTACTTCTTCCACATCTACCACGGCGAGATCACCGGCGCCACGCCCAACGGCCGCCACCGGGGCGAGACCCTCAGCGACAGCATGGGTCCCTCCCAGGGCAAGGATGCGTGCGGCCCCACGATGATGCTCAACAGCGTGCTGGGTCTGGATCACGGCGCTGTGACCGGCGGCTACGCGCTGAACGTGAAAATCAATCCCGATCTGGTGCGCAGCCCGCAGGGACTGGACGCGCTGCACACGCTGATCAAGACCTATGTGGACAACGATGGTCCGCAGGTGCAGTTCAACTTCGTGGACGCCGAGACACTGAAGAAGGCCAAGCAGCAGCCGCAGAACTACCGTAACCTCATCGTGCGCATCGGCGGCTATTGCGAGTACTTCGTCAATCTGGACAGCGCCCTGCAGGATGAAATCATCACCCGCACCGTCCACGGTCTCTGATCGCGCTCTGGCGCAGCATCTGGCATACGGACGTGCCCGCATCAAAATGCACCCCCTCACCGGCGGAAGAGCCGGGAGGGGGTGCGTCCATATATGAGGTTCCGGGATCGGAATCAGTCGTCCATAAGTCCCGCGACGTTCTCGGCGCGGTAGCCCAGCTCCGCGCGCAGCGCAGCGCGATCGGGCAGCGAGGACATCAGCACCTTGCAGTCGTCGCTCTCGATGGTCAGGCCCTCCATGGCGGCGGGCACCAGCGCGCTGTCGAAGGGAGCGAGCTCCAGCTCCTCGTCGCCCCAGCGCAGGGTGCAGGGGCCCAGCGGCGTGAGGAAGAGCATGCGGCCGTCGCACACCGGCATCTTACCGGAGACGTTCAGGCGGCACAGCTCGAAGTAGCGGTTGGAGATGTAGTAGGTGCGGCTGCCGCCCTTGCACAGGCTGGTGGTGCCGGGGATCTTGTCAAGGTGCAGATCCGCACGGGTCACGTCCACGGCCTGACGGGTGTGCAGCGCGCGGGGCTTGCCGTCCTTTCCGACGCGGCCCCAGTCCCAGAAGCGGTAGGTCACGTCGCTGGACTGCTGGATTTCGTAGATCTGCATGCCCGCGCCGATGGCGTGCACCATGCCGCTGGGGATGTAGTACACGTCGCCGGGGCGCACGTTCACCCAGTTCAGCGCGCCCTCGATGGCCTCTGCGCCGCCGTCCACGATCTGCTGCATCGTCTTTCCATGGGTGTCCAGGCCGTAGGCCAGGCGCGCGCCCTCGTCGCAGTTGAGCACGATCCAGGCTTCGGTCTTGCCCAGCTTGCCGCCCTCGTTGGCGCCGGCGTAGATATCGTCCGGGTGCACCTGCACCGACAGGGTCTCCTTTGCGTCGATCAGCTTCAGCAGCAGCGGAAAGTCGCTGCCTGCGGGGAGCCCGGTGAGATCCTGCCCCCACAGCTCGATCATTCGGCCCAGGCTCTTGCCGGCGTGGGCGCCGTTGCGCACCATGCTCTCGCGATTCGGGAGCGCGGAGACCTCCAGGCTCTCGCCGGTCTGCTCGGGCGCGTCCTTCATGAATGCGTCGCGGAGCATGGAGCCGCCCCAGGGCGTTTCCTCGCCGGAGCGGAAGTGGGGCGCCATCAGAAGCGGATAAAGCGTCATCATCAAATCCTCCTGCTTGAAAAAGTGTGCAAACTGTTCTATACTGGTCTGTGTGTCGCCGCAGCGGCGAAGTGCCGGGGATATGCAGCGCATACATATATGTAACTTTACTTTATCACCAAGCGCAAAAACTGTCAAGGGAAAAGAGGTCGGGCCGGTGAAGAAGATCCATGCGGTGAGCGTGCGCACGCTTGCGGAATTTGCCTGCGCCACGGGCAGCGTCGCGTCGGCGGGCCGCATGGCGGCGCGCATGCGCGAGGGCAGGGAGGGCCACGCCGCCGTGCAGCGGGAATTGAGCGAGGGCTGGGCGGCGGAGGTGCCGGTTTCGCTGGACGTGTGCGTGGAGGGTGTGCATCTGCGGGTGCAGGGCCGCGCCGATATGCTGCGCCTGGATGGGAACTGCGCCTGCGTGGCCGAGATCAAGACCACGCGGATCAACCCCAACGAGATCCTCAGCGAGGACTATCCCGCCCACTGGGCGCAGGCGGAGATCTACGCCCACCTGTTCTGCACGATCCACGGCTGCGATTGCGCGGAGGTGCAGCTGATCTACGTGGGCGTGCGCGGCGGCCGGCGCTGCTTCAGGCGGGAATTGGATGCGGCGGAGCTTGCGCGGCGCTTCGAGGGCTATGCACAGCCCTATGCCCGCCAGCTGGAGGCGCAGGAGACGTGGAAGGAGGCCTCCGAACCCACGCTGAGGGAGCTGCGCTTTCCCTATCCGGAGTACCGCGAGGGCCAGCGGGAGATGGCGGACTGCGTGCAGCGCGCCCTGAGTGAGGGCGGCCGGGCGCTGATCGAGGCTCCCACCGGCATCGGAAAGACGGCGGCGGCGCTCTACGGTGCGCTGAAGGCGCTGGGCGCGGGGAAGGTGACGAGCGTGTTCTACCTCACGGCGCGCACCACGGGCCGCCGGGCCGCGGAGCAGGCGCTGCAACGGATGCGCTTTGGCGGTCTGCGCATCCGCTCGGTGACGCTGACCGCCAAGGAGAAGATCTGCTTTCAGCGCAAGCCGGACTGCGCGCTTTGCCGCTACGGCGACGGCTACTTCGAGCGCCGCCGGGAGGCGCTGCGGCGGGCCATGGAGCTGGAGGTGCTGGATGCGGAGGCGATCTGTGTGCTGGCCCGGGAGTTCGAGCTCTGCCCCTTCGAGCTGTCGCTGGATCTGACGCTGACCGCCGACGTGGTGATCTGCGATTACAACTACGTGTTCGATCCCCGGGTGCGGCTGAAGCGCCACTTCGACCGCAAGAGCCGCGCGGGCCTGCTGATCGATGAGGCCCACAACCTGCCCGACCGCGCCCGGGAGATGTACTCGGCATCTCTGTCCGGTGAGCGCGTGGCTGCATTGCGCGCGCGCATCGCGGCGGTGTTCGGCGAGGAGGACATGCTGCTTGCGTCCATATCGGCGATGCTGGATCAGCTGACGGTGGAGGACGCGGAGTACGACGCGCTGCGGGAGCCGCCGCAGGAGCTGGTGCGCGCAGCATCGGAGTTCGCCGCAAAGGCGGAGCAGCTGCGGGTGAGCGACGAGGACACGGTGGAGCTGATGCTGGACTGCAATTGGTTCGTCCGCGTGGCGAAGCAGTTCGACGAGGAGATCTACCGGGCGCTGATCCGTCCGGAGGGGAAGGATCGGCACATCGAGGTGCGGCTGTGGTGCTTCGCGCCGGAGAAGTACCTGGATCGCGCCTACAAGCGGGTGGGCGGCGTGGCGCTGTTTTCGGCGACGCTGGCACCCATGGACTTCTACGGAAAGATCCTGGCTGCACCGGATCGGGACGGCTGGCTGCAGCTGGAGTCGCCCTTTCCCCGGGAGAACCTGTTCACGGCGCGGCTGCCGGTGTCGGTGCGCTACCGGGATCGAAGCGAAACCATGGAGCAGGTGACGCGCATCATCCACGCCATGAGCCAGGCCCATAAGGGCAACTACCTGGCCTGCTTTCCCTCCCACGCCTATCTGATGCAGGCGTACAGGTACTATGTGACCCGATTTCCCGGCGAGCGCGCGGTGTGTCAGGAGAGTCACATGAGCGAGCAGCGCCGCAGGCAGTTCATCGAGCTGTTCGAGCAGAACCCGCAGGAGTCGCTCACGGCCTTCATCGTGCTGGGCGGCGTGTTCTCCGAGGGCGTGGATCTGCCCGACGACCGGCTGTCCGGCGCGGCGATCATCTCCACGGGCATTCCCCAGGTCAACCCGGAGTCGGAGCTCTTGCGGGAGATCTACGACGACGGCTTCGAGGGCGGCTACGACGCGGCCTACACCTATCCGGGCTTCCGGCGGGTGCTGCAGGCGGCGGGGCGCGTGATTCGCACCGAGACCGACCGGGGCGTGGTGCTGCTGCTGGACGAGCGCTACGCGTCGGAGAAGTATCAGGAGCTGTTCCCGGGCCACTGGCGGTTGCAGAAGATCACCAGCATGAGCGCGCTCAACCGTAAGTTGAATGCCTTCTGGGGCGACGAAAATCGTTGAAAAATTCATTTGAATCAGATATAATACGGGGTAGTATGGGCAGGAGTGTGAAATGTCGATGGTCAGAACCTACAATGGAAGATTTATCAGCCCCGATGAACCCAAGAGCGGCACGGGCTTTTTGATCGGCGGCCTGGTGCTGATCCCCTTCTGGTCGATCCCGGCGGTGGGCATCGCCTTTCTCGCGGCCAGCGTCGGCTGCTTCATCAAGTGCGGCAAGCGCGGCAAGGAGCGGCGCATGGTGCGGCGCTTCCACGAGAGCTGCACGGTGATCGGCCTGCGCCAGCACGTTCCGATCAAGGAGCTTGCAAAGGTCTGCGAGCTCTCCGCAACGGACATGCGCAAGCAGCTGCAGACGATGATCGCCAGGGGTTACTTCGGCGACGGGGCATATCTCGACGTGGCCCGCAGCGAACTGGTGCTGCCGCCGGTGGCCCATGAAGCCCGACAGAGCGGCGGCAGCTGGCGCGATCTGGTCAGCGAGGTGCTGAACATGCTGCGCGGCGACAGGGTGTTTACCGACGACGCGCAGGATGCGGACTTCAGGCCGGCGGAGCCTGAGCGCGCGCCGCAGCCGGAGGTGAGGGTGGAGGAAGTGCAGCCGAAGGAGGAGGCGCAGCCGAAGAAGCCCGCAAGCGCCACCGAGGTGAAAAAGACCTACATGGACGAGCTGGAGCGCACCCTCAACGAGCTCTATCAGCTCAACGAGCAGATCGAGGACGAGGCGGTGTCCGCGCGCATCGATCGTATCGGCACGCTCACGGCGGGCATCTTCCGCGCGGTGATCGACAATCCCGAGCGTGAGCAGGACGTGCGCAAGTTCATGAATTACTACCTGCCCACCACGATCAAGCTGCTCAGGTCCTACGACATGCTGGAGGAGCAGAGCTACCAGGGCGAGAACATCGTCGCCAGCCGCAAGAAGATCGAGAGCGTGCTGGACATGCTCATCGCGGCCTTCGAAAAGCAGCTGGACCGCCTGTTCCAGAACGACGCGCTGGACATCGCCACCGACATCGACGTGCTGGAGACGATGATGGCCGGCGACGGTCTGAGCAGCAAGGGCCAGATGGGCATGCACTGACGCGCGGCTGTAACGGCGCTCCCGGAAGGGAGACGGAAACGCTTCGCACAAGAGGGAAATACAAAAACAGATCCAACCGAATCGACGGCTGGATCTTCTTTTTGCATCGGTATACTTTGGGATGCACCGCACAGGGTGGAATCAGGAAGCGCTGCGCGCGCCCTCGGCCTCGCCGCGCTTCTCCTGCTGGATGCGCCGTGCGTTGGCCAGCATCAGCTTCAGGCGGTTTTCCTGATTGACCCGGGTCGCACCGGGATCGTAGTCGATGGCCACGATGTTCACGTTGGGATTGCGGTCCTTGATGGGCTTCATCATGCCCTTGCCGCAGATGTGGTTCGGCAGGCAGCCGAAGGGCTGGGTGCAGACGATGTTCTCCGTTCCGGACTCTGCCAGCTCCAGCATCTCCGAGGTCAGCAGCCAGCCCTCACCCATCTTCGCGCCGATGCCCAGGTAGTCCCGGGCCAGGGTGATGGTGTGCTCGAAGGGGGTGGGCGCGCGGAACACACCCTGCTCCTGGATGCAGTCGATCATCACGTGCTTGCAGTGCAGCAGGTACTTCCAGGCGACGCAGGCGCCCAGGTAGGCGGGGAAGGAGATGCGGCGGTAGAGACGGTAGTCCATCACGTTGTTGTACACGCAGTAGAGCAAAAAGTCCAGCAGTCCCGGAACCTCCACCTCCGCACCCTCGCGCACCAGGAAGTCCTCCAGGTTGTTGTTGCCCAGCGGGGAGTATTTTACGAAGATTTCGCCCACCACGCCCACGCGCACGGTGTCGCGCGCCTCGCGGGGAATGGCGGCGAAGTCCTTCAGGATCGCGCGGTAGTTCTTCTTGAGCTTCGACAGCGCGGTGCGGGAGTTGGTGCCCAGCTCGCGACCCAGTTGCTGCGTCCATCTGTCCGCACAGGCCTGGGCAGCGCCCGGCTGCTTTTCGTAGGGCTTTGTCTGGTTCACCAGCGTCATCAGCAAATCGCCGTAGAGCACTGCGCAGGCCACGGCCATCAGCTGCTTGACGCCGATGTTGAAGCCCGGATGCTTCTCGATGCCCTGCAGGCTGAAGGAGATCACCGGAACCTGGGGATAGCCCGCCTTGGCGAGGGCCTTGCGCAGCAGGGACACGTAATTCGACGCGCGGCAGCCGCCGCCGGTCTGGAAGTAGATCAGCGCCACCTTGTTCGGGTCGTGACCGCCGGTCTGGAGCGCGTGGATGAACTGGCCGATCACCAGAATCGCCGGGTAGCAGGTGTCGTTGTGCACGTACTTGAGTCCCGTCGCCGCGATCTCCGGGCCGGATTTGTCCAGCAGCTCCATCTTGTAGCCGTAGGTGCTCAGCACGCTCATGATCATTCTGAAGTGCATGGGCAGCATCGTGGGCACCAGTATGGTGTAGTCCTTTTTCATCTCCTCGGTGAAGGGAATGTAATCCGTGTTCATGTCACTTCCCCCTCTCTTCCAATGCACCCAGCAGGCTGCGCAAGCGGATGCGCACCGCGCCGAGGTTGGTGATTTCGTCGATCTTGATCTGGGTGTAGAGCTTGCCCGCGCCCTCCAGAATGGCGCGCACCTCGTCGGTGGTGATCGCGTCCAGTCCGCAGCCGAAGGACACAAGCTGCACAAGCTCGGTGTCGTCGTGCTCCGTGGCGTAGCGCGCCGCGCGGTACAGCCGGGAGTGATAGGTCCACTGATTCAGCACGTGCACGTCCTGCTTGGGCTCCAGATGGCACACGCTGTCCTCGCTGACCACAACGAAGCCCAGCGAGGTCGCCAGCTTGTCGATGCCGTGGCCGATCTCCGGGTCGGCGTGGTAGGGACGGCCCGCCAGGATCATGATGCGCCTGCCGTTCTTGCGCGCGTACTCGATGGCATTTTCGCCGGCCTCGTGCACCCGCTGCATGTGGGCGTGGTAGGCCGCAAAGCCCGCGCTCACGGCCTCGCGCACCTCGCTCTTTCGGAAGGAGAAGCCGTGCTCGTTGAGATAGCGGTGCAGCGTGGCCGTCAGCTTCTTGGGATCCTCCACGCTGAGGTAGGGGTACATGAAGTCCACTTCCTGCAGGCGCTCCATGTTGCCGTGGAGCAGCTCCGCGTAGTAGGCCACCACCGGGCAGTTGTAGTGGTTGTCGCCGGCGTGTTCGTCCACGTTGTAGCTCAGGCAGGGGTAGAAGATGCGCTCCACGCCCGCGTCGATCAGCTCCTCGATGTGGCCGTGCATGATCTTTGCCGGATAGCAGGCGGTGTCCGAGGGGATGGAGAACTGGCCGCGCTCGTAGGTCTTGCGGGTGGAGAGCTTGCTCAGCACCACCTCGAAGCCCAGATGGGTGAAGATCGCGTGCCACAGCGGTGCGAGCTCGTACATGCCCAGCGCCAGCGGAAGCCCGATTTTGCCGTGCCTGCCCGGCGTGCCCTTCAGCGAGGACAGCGCCTCGCGCTTGATGGCGTGCAGGTTGGGCAGCTCCAGATCCGCCTTCGCAGCGCCCGCACCCTTCTGGCACTGGTTGCCGGAGATGAACTTCCTGCCGCCGGGGAAGAGGTTCACCGTCAGGCGGCAGTGGTTGGTGCAGCCGTTGCACACGGCGGACTTGGCGTCATGGCGGAAGTCCTTCAATTCTTCAGCGGAGATCAGGCTGCTCTTCTCGAAGCGCATGGCGTGCAGCGCCGCGCCGTAGGCCCCCATCAGTCCCGCGATGGAGGGACGGATCACGTTCGCGCCCATCTCCATCTCAAAGGCGCGCAGTACCGCGTCGTTCAGGAAGGTGCCGCCCTGCACCACGATGTTGCGGCCCAGCTCCTCCGGGGAGTTGGCGCGGATGACCTTGTACAGCGCGTTCTTCACCACGCTCACCGACAGGCCCGCGGAGATGTCCTCGATGGTTGCGCCGTCCTTCTGGCTCTGCTTGACCGAGGAGTTCATGAACACCGTACAGCGGGTGCCCAGATCCACCGGAGCCTTCGAGCGCAGGCCGCACTCGGCGAACTCCGCCACGCTCTTGCCCATCGAGCGCGCAAAGGTCTCGATGAAGGAGCCGCAGCCGGAGGAGCAGGCCTCGTTGAGCATGATGGAATCGATGGCCCCGCCGCGAATCTTGAAGCACTTGATGTCCTGACCGCCGATGTCCAGGATGAAGTCCACGTCCGGGCGGAAGTGGCGCGCGGCGGTGTAGTGGGCGATGGTCTCGACCAGGCCCTCGTCCACGCGAAAGGCGCTGCGGATCAGATCCTCGCCGTAGCCGGTGGCGGCGCTGCCGCAGATCTGGATGCGGTCGCCGCAGAGGGCGTAGATCTTTTCAAGCTCCGCCCGCACACGCTCCACGGGGTTTCCCTGGTTGGAGGCGTAGTAGGAGTAGAGGATGCGCTTGTCCTCGGAGATCAGCACCAGCTTGGTGGTGGTGCTGCCGCAGTCCACGCCCAGCCAGGCCCGGCCGCTGTAACAATTGGAGTAGCGCGCAATGTCGTCCACCGCAACCGTTGCCTGACTGTGGCGAAGGCGGAAGGCCTCGTAGTCGGCCTCCGTCTCGAACAGCGGCCTGAGGCGGTTCGTCTGGGTCGCGCCCTTGCCGATGCTCTCCCGGATGGCGCTTGTGATGCTGTCGATGGTGTATTTCTCGCCGGAGTGCGCGGCGTACAGGCACGCGCCCAGTGCCACCGCAAAGCGCGCGTACTCGGGGAAGATCGCGTGCGCATCGTCCAGCTTCAGCGTCTGCTGGAAGCGCTCGCGCAGCCCCTTGCAATAGTACAGCGGCCCGCCCAGAAACATGACCTTTCCCTCGATCTTTCGGCCCTGGGCCAGGCCCGCGATGGTCTGGTTCACCACCGCCTGGTAGATGCTGGCGGCCACGTCCGCCTTGCTGGCACCCTGGTTCAGCAGCGGCTGGATGTCGCTCTTGGCGAACACGCCGCAGCGGGACGCGATGGGGTAGAGGCGCTGATGCGTCAGGCTCTCGGCGTCCATCTCCTCCACGCTCATGTTCAAGAGCACCGCCATCTGGTCGATGAACGCGCCGGTGCCGCCCGCGCAGCTGCCGTTCATGCGCTCGTCCAGACCGCGATCAAAGAAGATCACCTTCGCGTCCTCGCCGCCCAGCTCGATCACCACGCTGGTGTCCGGCTCGTAGCGGCGCACGGCCTCGCCGGTGGCGTAAACCTCCTGCACAAAGGAAATGCCGGCGGCCTCGGCCATGCCCAGACCTGCCGAGCCGCTGATCGCGGCGGTGAAGGTTTTGCCCGTCAGCTGCGGCCGCATCTCCTCCAGCAGTTCCAATGTTTTCTGGCGCACCTGGGAGAAGTGGCGCTCGTATTTCTCGTATAAAATCTGATCGCCGTCCATCAGGACGACCTTCGCCGTGGTGGAACCGATGTCGATTCCCAGTGAGAGCATCGTTTCGTTTGCCATTTGTTCAACCTGTCAATCCGTTTGCATTCTTCTGAAAAAGTGAGCCTACATAACCAACAATATTGTATAATCTCAATGTTAACTGCACATCAACGTCCGCGACCGGACTGAAAAAACAAAATTGAAATTGAATTAACTCTGCAATTCTCACGCAGAATTGGCGGATTCTTTGCGGGAAAAAATGTACATAATGGAAGGGATTTTCGGGGAAACTTTCTGTGGAAGCGTGCATTTGGAAAGGGGATGATGCATTCTTCCGTCGGGATCCGGCGGCGTACTGCGGGATCGGGGAAAACAAAGGCCCCGACCGCCGTTGCGGGGTCGGGGCTTTGGGGGAGGCTAAGCCATCTTGCGCAGCTCATTCTTCAGCTTCTCGATGATGCGCTTTTCCAGCCGGGATATGTAGCTCTGGGAGATGCCCATCATGTCGGCGACCTCCTTCTGGGTGTGCTCCTTCTCCTGGCCCAGGCCGTAGCGCAGGTTCACGATGCTCTTCTCCCGGGGATTGAGGGTCTTGATGGCGTTGTAGAGCATCTCCTTCTCCACGGCGCTGTCCAGGTTCCGGGACACCAGATCCGGCTCCGTGCCCAGGATGTCGGAGAGGAGCAGCTCGTTGCCGTCCCAGTCGGTGTTCAGCGGCTCGTCGAAGGAGACCTCCAGCTTCAGGCGGCTGGTCTTGCGCAGCACCATCAGAATCTCGTTTTCGATGCAGCGCGAGGCGTAGGTGGCCAGCTTGATATTCTTGTCCGGGTTGAAGGAGTTGACCGCCTTGATCAGTCCGATGGTGCCGATGGAGATCAGATCCTCAATGCTGATGCCGGTGTTTTCAAACTTGCGGGCGATGTACACCACCAGGCGGAGGTTGCGCTCGATCATCGTGGAACGCGCCGCGCTGTCGCCCTCGTGCACCTTGCGAACGAGGCTGTTCTCCTCCTCGCGCGTCAGCGGAGGCGGCAGAAGATCGCTGCCGCCGATGTAGCACACCGAGCCCTTGCGAATTTGTACAACCAGGCCGTAAATCGATTGTCTCACGCTTGAAAAAGGCATAACAGAACCTCCTTGCAGAATGATGATCGGTATCTGAGCGCTCGGTCGCCTCGGCAAATTCCGGGGGCGCCAGGGCACGGGTCGCTCCCGGGATCTTTCCCGGATAAACGGCCACCCAGCATGCGGGCGCCGCGGTCTCCCGGCCCGAGGCGGTGCGCAGGACGATGCGGTCGGGCAGGAAGCACTCCAGTTCCCCTGCGCCGCCCAGCACGCCATAGGGCAGGCGGCGCCGCTGTGCGGGCTCCAGCTGCAACATGCGCTGCGCCAGTCGGGGAATCGAGCGCGCCTCCGCGATCAGCACGGGCAGGCCGCTGCGGTGTTCCCGGAGGCGGTTCCCGGTGTCGATCAGCGCCGGCAGGGTCTCGCGTATGCCGTCACGCTCCAATGTGAGCTCTATGTTCCAGCGAAAGCGGATATGCCGTCGCCTGCGCAAAAGCAGCATCAGTGCCAGCATGCAGGTCGCGGCCAGAGGAAGAAAGCGCGCCGGTCCGCTTCCGGCGAACGCAGCGCAGCCGCCGCAGATTGCCGCGGCGACACAGATGCAGACCGCCGCCTCCAGAACGCGGCCTGGCCGGCAGCGGCCGGTCAGCAGCATGGCGGCGATGAGACAGGAGAGGATCAGTCCCGGCCAGCGGCGCAGCCATCCCAGGCAGGTGCCAAACCGATAAGCGCAGAGTGTGTAGGCACACAGCGCACACAGGGCCAGAACCAGTCTGCGCGCATGCAGACCGCCCAGCATCAGCTGGACCGAGAGCAGGATGCACGCGTCCATCAGAAGATCCATGGGTAGAAAGGCTTCAACAGCCATGCCCGGAAACACCTCGCTTTGCTTCATCCACGGATTACGAAAATATAATATGAAAAAACCACAATTTCGCCAAGAACAGAATGTCGTTAATAGAAAGTTTTTTTCAGACATTTTTCAATGCAGGCCTTCCTGCGGGGCGGCTCCCGCAGGCGCGGGACTTGGCAGCGGGAATGCGCAAATGCGGGCCAAACCGGGGGAAAAACGCCCTGCTTCGCCCGGTTTCCGGCCGCTTCGGCGAACTGCGACAGGCATCGGAAATACTTGACGAAGCGATTTCCTTTGTCGAAAAACTAATACGAAAGTTTTGTCGAATTGTGCATGCGGACGGCTTTGCGAAAACAGCGTGCAAGATGTACCGGCCGCTGCATAAAATGAGACGGAGGGGATGCACATGACGTTTACGGAGCTCAAACAGAAGGACGTCGTCAACATCTGCGACGGCCGCCGCCTGGGAAAGCCCATCGATCTGGTGCTCAACGACGCTGCCTGCGTGGAGGCGCTGGTGGTGCCCGTGCCCGGCGGAATTCTCACCTTTCTCAAGCAGGACAAGGAGGGCTGCATGGTGCCCTGGAACCGGATCCTTCGCATCGGAGATGATGTGATTCTGGTGGAGATCCATGAGGAGGATGGACCGCAGCTGCGTTCGGACTGAAAAACAACATTCTTAAAAAAAAGACTAGACGAAACGTTATTTTTTGTGTATAATATATGATGTATGAGGTGAGAGCCAGATGAGGTGTGTCTTTTGCAACTGCCTGCAGAGCCGTGTGATCGACTCCCGGCAGAGTGAAGATGGAACCAGCATCCGCCGCCGCAGAGAATGCGAGAATTGCGGACGCCGGTTTACAACGTATGAGCGCATCGACCTGGTTCCGCTGATTGTGGTGAAGAAGGATCAGACCCGCGAACAGTTCGACATCAACAAGCTCCGATCGGGCATCATCAAGGCCTGCGAAAAGCGGCCTGTGCCCCTGAGCAGCATCGACCGGCTCGCCCGGGATATCGAACAGAAGCTGTACTGCCAGTCCGATTCCGAAATCACCAGCATAATGATCGGGGAGCTCGTGATGGATGGCCTGAAGGCGCTGGATGAGGTCGCCTATGTGCGTTTTGCATCGGTCTACCGTCAGTTCCGGGACATTCAGACCTTCCGGGACGAACTGAACAAGCTGCTTTCCGATTTTGAACCGGGTACAACTGAGGGCGATGGCGCCGTCAGATGAGCCAATATACAAGAAAGAAAGAGGATACGCACATGGCAAACGAACTGATTCTGGCCGTTGACGACGAAGCTCATATTCTCGAACTGCTTTCGTTCAATCTCGAAGCAGGCGGCTACCGGGTTGTAACTGCCGCCACAGGTGAGGATGCGCTCGTGGTATGTGCGCATGAGCGTCCTGCAATGGTTCTGCTCGACATTATGCTCCCGGGCATTGACGGCATGGAGGTGTGCCGCCGCCTGAAGAGCGCGCCGACGACTGCAGACATTCCGATCATCATGCTCACAGCAAAGGGCGATGAGGTGGATAAGATTCTGGGCCTGGAACTGGGTGCGGATGACTATATCACCAAGCCGTTCTCCGTTCGCGAACTGATCGCGCGCGTCAAGGCGCTTCTGCGCCGCGCGGCTCCGCAGAACGAGGAGGAGGGCATCCTGCATGTGGGCAGCCTGACCATCGATGTGGGCAATTATGAGGCCTTCCGCAACGGCGAGAAGCTCTCCCTGACGCTGAAGGAGTTCGAACTGCTGAAGCTGCTCGTGCTCAGCCGTGGCAAGGTTCTCACCCGCGACTTCCTGCTCGACCGGATCTGGGGCTATGAGTTCTACGGCGAGACCCGCACGGTAGACGTTCACATCCGCCACATCCGTCAGAAGCTGGGCGATGATGCGCACTATATCGAAACCATCCGTGGCGTAGGCTATAAATTCAACGATCGTCAGGAGAATCGCCTATGAAGACAAGGGTTGCATCCATTGTAACCCTGTTGTCTCTGGTTTTGCTCGGCTTTTTGCTGATTCATAGCTGCTCGATTTCGGCGGGCAAGGAAAACAAGGATTATCAGGACGGAATCCGCCTGATCTGTGAGACGAGCGGCGCTGCGCTCGAGAACGAATCCAATGAGGATCGCATTCTCGTATTGCAGTCGCTCGCCCACGAGGATCGGGACATCTCCTTCGGCCTGTACAATGCGGACGGTAGCGTTGCACATGCTTCCAGCGGAAGTACGCTGCCGCTGGCGGAGGAGGATTTCGAGGTCGCCGATGCCGAAGCTGTGCGGGTATATACCCGGAAGAATGCCGAGGGTAAGGAAGCCATGTACGCCATCTATCAGTTTGAGGATGGCGCTTTTTTGCTTCTCTCCAGAGCCAGAACGACGGGGCTGCAGGTTCTTCTGCAGAATCACGGAATACTCCTGTTCTGTGCGGTTTTGATGGCGCTGATGGCCTATCTTTTGCTTGCCCTGCGCGCCATGGGACGCAAGGAAAAGCTTCTGGAACAGGCGTTGGCGGCGCTGGACGCCTTCTCCGAGGGCAAGTATGACACCCGCATTGCGGATCCCACCGGCGACGACCAGACGATCCAGATGTTCAATGCCACCCTGGGACGCCTGCAGGATCGCGTGCTGCGCCAGGCCAGCCGCAACCATGCGCTGAGCGTGGTCATGAGCCAGATGCAGAACGGCATCATCGCCGTGGACGCAAACCTCAAGGTGATTCTGGTGACGCCGGTTGCGAAGAAGCTGCTGGGCATCATCGGAAATCCTGAGGGCAGGGTGATCAACGAGGCCTCCAAGGACGTGCGCCTGGACGACGTATTTAATGAAGCCATGCGCCAGGGCGGCGTGTACACCAACGAGGTGGCTGCACGCACCGCCGTCGGCCGCGGACACCGGCCGCTGCGGCTGTACGTCTCGCCCATGCGCAACGACGGTCAGGTGGTGGGCGCGCTGGCCATGGTGGAGGACATCACCGAGATCCGCCGCCTGGAGCAGGTGCGCACCGACTTCGCCGCCAACGTGTCCCACGAGCTCAAGACGCCGCTGACTTCCATCCGCGGCTTCGTGGAGACCCTGGAGAACGGCGCCATTGACAATCCCGAGATGGCCCACAAGTTCCTGCGCATCATCATGCTGGAGACCGAGCGCCTGACGCGCCTGATCAACGACATCCTCTCCATCAGCAAGCTGGAGTCCGGCAACGACGAGGTGTCCATCGAGCGCCTGCGGCTGGACAAGATGGCCTACGATGTGGCGGACATGCTCTCCATCCATGCGTCGGAGAAGGAGGTCACCATCAACTGCCACATGAACCGGGAGCCCGTGAACATCATGGGTAATTCCGACCGCGTGGAGCAGATGCTGATCAACCTGGTGGAGAACGCCATCAAGTACAACAAGCCCGGGGGATCGGTCACCGTGCAGGTGTTCTCCAACGGCGTGGAGGCCAATGTCACCATCTCCGATACGGGCATCGGCATCGCGGAGGAGAACCTGCCGCGGCTGTTTGAGCGCTTCTACCGCGTGGACAAGGGCCGCTCCCGCCAGATGGGCGGCACCGGACTGGGACTGGCCATCGTCAAGCACATCGTGCGCTCCATGAACGGCGAGATCGAGGTGCACTCCAAGCTGGGCGAGGGCACCGAGTTCCTGGTGACGCTGCCGCTGGCACCCAAGGACGATCCGAACAAGGATACCATCTTTGACGACGACGGCGAATGAGCCGCATGAAAATACTGCAATGGAGGATGAGAATATGCTGCTTGGAGCACTTGAAGCCGGCGGAACCAAGATGGTTTGCGCCATCGGCGACGAGAACGGTAACGTGTTTGAGCGCGCGAGCTTTCCCACGCGCATGCCTGAGGAGACCATGCCGGACATCATCGGCTACTTCCAGGACAAGAAGATCGAGGCGCTGGGCATCAGCAGCTTCGGCCCGCTGAATCTGGACGAGACGAGTCCGGATTTCGGCAACATCACCACCACGCCCAAGCCCGGCTGGGCCAACTATCCCTTGCGCCGCGTGCTGCTGGATGCGCTGAAGGTGCCGGTGGGCATCGATACCGACGTCAACGGCGCAGCGCTGGCCGAGGCGCGCATCGGTGCGGGCAAGGGCCTGGATTCCCTGGTGTACTACACCATCGGCACCGGCATCGGCGGCGGCGCAATGGTCGCCAGCAAGCTGCTGCACGGCCTGGTGCATCCCGAGATGGGTCACATGCTCCTGCGCCCCGTGAAGGATGACCCCTGTCCGAAGGGCTTCTGTCCCTACCACGATGGCTGCCTGGAGGGCATGGCCAACGGTCCGGCCATCGAGAAGCGCTGGGGCGTGTCCGCCAAGGAGCTGCCCGAGGATCACATCGCCTGGGACGTGGAGGCGGAGTATCTGGCGCAGATGTGCGTCAACACCATCGTCGTGCTCTCCCCGAAGAAGATCGTGCTGGGCGGCGGCGTGATGCACCAGATGCATCTGTTCCCCAAGATCCGCAGGCGCACGCTGGAGCTGCTCAACGGCTACGTGGCCCACAGTGCGATTCTGGAGGACATCGACAATTACATCGTACCCCCGGCACTGGGGGACAATGCCGGCGCGGCGGGTTCGCTGCTGCTGGCGCTGGAGGCGCTCAAGGGCGCATAATTCAAGGGATTCGAGTGTGAGTTTGAAATGGCAGGCAAGAGACGCGATCTGAGCATACCGTGGCCCTTTGCGCCGTCGGAAGTGGCGCTCAACCGGGATACGAACCTTCTGAAGCTGGTGGCGATGCTCACCATGCTCTGCGATCATGCGGGAAAGATGCTCTTTCCCCAGTATCCGGTCATGCGCATCATCGGCCGCATTGCGTTCCCGATCTACGCCTATTGCCTGGCTGCGGGCTGCGTCTACACCCGCAATCCGCTGAACTACTTGAAGCGCATCGTGCTGCTGGCGCTGATCTGCCAGCCGCTGTACGCTGTGTCCATGGGGCACAGCGTACAGCAGATGTATGCTGTGTCCTTTGCGGAGCAGCCACTCAAGGCCGTTTGGAACTTCTACATTTACAGCTGGAACAAGCCCAGCATCCTGGTGGCGCTGTCCTTCGGACTGATTCTGATCTGGACGATCCGGGAGCGGCAGCTGGTCTTTACCGCGGCGGTGTTCATCCTGTGCTGGCTGATCCAGGGCAAGCTGGACTACGGCATGCGCGGCATCGTGCTGATGCTTCTGTTCTATCTGTTCTGCACCAGGCGGTGGCTGTCGCTGCCCTGCGTGCTCGCCTTCATGCTCTGGTGGGGCATGAGGAGCAGCGGATACAACCTGTTCGGCGTCAGCTTCGGCATCCAGACCTTCGCCATCCTCGCGCTGCCGCTGATCTACATCCGCACGAACTCCGGTCTGAAGCTGCCCAAGTGGCTGTTCTACGGCTTCTATCCCGCACATCTCATTCTGATCTATCTGCTGGATCATTTTGTGCTGTGATGCTGTGAAAAAAGTCAAAAGTTAACAAATAAACCTGTTGACAAAATCCCCAATCGGATGTATTATATACAAGTCGATTGGACATGCACCTTTAGCTCAGTTGGTAGAGCACCTGACTCTTAATCAGGGTGTCCAGGGTTCGAGCCCCTGAAGGTGTACCACCTCATCACCCATGTTTTGATACAAGGCATGGGTGATTCTTTTTGCGTTTGTGAAGGGATTGAGCGTCAGAATACCGGAATAATTTGCAATATTCTTCCTTTCACTTGCAAGGAATTGAATATATCGCGTCATTTGGCCAGATGGGGATTGTCCCCGTCCGGCCATTTATCCTCCAAACCAGGGCACTTTTTCAGCAAAACGCCTGCCGTTTTCGCAAAAATGCACCCCATTGTGGACGTTTACTGTAATCGTCCACAATAGCCCAGTTATCGTCCACAATAGAAAAAGCAATGCTTAAAATGTACCCCTGAAAGTGGACACGACAAAAGTCCAAAACCCTAAGTGTGGACAATGAAAAGTCCAAATCCCCGAAAAGTGGACACGTTAAGGTATAGACGGAAAGATTGGACAAATTGCGTTGCAGAAAATATAGAGGCAATGATAGAATTGAAGTGCAGGGACTTCAGGAGGTACAATATGGGATGGAAGAGTTTTACCGAAGAAGAAATTCTGGAATTGAAGAGCAATAAATATACTCACACGGTATCGGCATCATCGATCAGTTTTACAGCAGAATTCAAAGAGAAATTCTGGGCGATGTATAAGACCGGTTACAAACCAAAGCAAATTCTCAGGCAGCTTGGCTATAATCCCGATATACTTGGGCATAACCGCATCGGCGGAATCAGAGCACATATCCGGGAGCAGGCGCTTTCACCCGAAGGCTTTCATACAGGGCGCAGAGAACTTATTCCCAAACGTCCTATCGAGGAATATGCCGAAATGCCGCCCAGCAGGGCTATGATTAAGATAATGAATGAGTTGGCGTATCTGAGACAAGAAGTGGAATTTATAAAAAAAGCTACGCAAGCGGCGAGCCGGAAAGGGCGCGAGAAGTGATTATGGGAAATCCGGCAAGCGTTTTTCAACTTATCCATGATACGCTTCTTCAGAAAGAAAACCTGCTGACAGTAAGCGAATTGTGCAAATGCGGAGGTGTTTCACGATCCGGTTACTACAAGTGGGAGAAAAATGCAAAACACAGACAGCAGCAGGAAGATGCCGACAGACAGGATTTTGAACTTATCTTGGAGGCGTACAGGTATCGCGGATATAAAAAGGGCATTAGAAGTATTCATATGCGATTGCTCCACAAAGGGATTGTCATGAATCCCAAGAAGATCCGCAGATTGATGCAGAAATATAATCTGTTTTGCCCAATCCGCAAGGCCAATCCATATCGACGGATGGCAAAGGCGTTGAAGACGAACCACATTGCAGAAAACCTTGTAGACCGTCAGTTTGAGGCACATGGTCCCCGGTCAGTACTGCTGACAGATATCACATATATTCCGTATAACGGGACGTTTTGCTATTTGTCAACGGTCATCGATGCCTATACAAAGCAGGTGCTTTCGTATGTTCTGAGCGAAAGCCTGGAAGTGGACTTCGTGCTTCGAACTATAGAGCTGCTTGTGGAGCGTCACGGAATATCGCTGCAGGCAGAGACGATGATTCACAGTGATCAGGGATGTCATTATACAAGTTATCGCTTCATCCAGATCGTTAAGGACAGTGGCCTGCGCCAATCTATGTCGCGTCGCGGGAACTGCTGGGATAATGCGCCGCAGGAAAGTTTCTTCGGCCACATGAAGGATGAACTGGCTGATGAGCAACCGGCGTGGAGCTGTTTCAAGGACGTCAGCGACAGTATTGATCGCTGGATGGATTACTACAATACGGAGCGGTATCAGTGGCAGCTGGCGAAACTGTCACCGAATGAGTTCTACGAATTTATCACAACTGGCGTGTACCCGCTTCCGTGTGCTGTGCCGGAAGGCTATTCAGGGGGCTCTGCCCCCTAACCCCCGAGGTTTATCGCTTTGGTTTCCGGGAAGTGATCGCTCTCTGCATCCTTGTGCGAAAAAAGGAGCGATCCGCAGATCACTCCCCGCAAACCCAGCACGGCGCTTAGGTCGCTCCTCAGCGTTGCCTTATCCTCCGTACTGGTAAAGCATTTACATTATAGCACAGAATGTGGGAGGTGTACGATGTACGATACAACTTGTCCACGATTCGGGGAGCACTTCACGTCATGTATGTTGCTGAGAAGAGTTAAAGAAGTATTTGAAATTGCTCAAATAGCAACGAGAGAGCGTATTAAAACGCCGGGAAATGCTATGCTTTTTTCACCGACGGCGATGGGAATCACAGGCTTTACCGCCCTCCCGTCGGCCACCCATTTTAGCATTTCCCCGGCAACCTGCCAAGGCCAGGCCGCTGTCGCGGTGGCTGCCTTTGCGGGCTTCCAAAGGCGGCGACCTCAGGCTCCAGAAATCATTTGTGCGTCACAGTTCGCCCGCTTACAGAAAATATTGAACACCGCCATTGGATCGGTCAATTCCGCGATGGAAGAAGCCATCATTGATGACCTTCTGAACATTTCTGCTGCAGGATATCAGCATAGACAGCACCTACATCAAGGCACACAAGGCAAGCGCCGGTGCCGAGAGAGGGGGCTCTCAAAACCCGATGGTACCGTAGAAACCCCCAGCCAAAAGTCGAGCGCTGTCTGGGCAAAAACCCAGGTCAATCAGTGCATTGGAGTGAGCCGCGGTGACAGAAGCACCAAGATTCACGCCGCTGTAGACGCTTTGGGCAATCCCATTGCGATCATGTTGACCACTGGCAATACCCCTGACATTACTGTTGCCGAGAAACTGATCAGACAAATCAACTTCAAGGATTCGACCATTCTCGCCGACAGAGCCTACGGCAAGTGGGAGTTTCGCGAGTTTATCGCCAACCACGACGCGGATTTTTGTATTCCACCAAAGAAGGATAATACCGATCCGTAGTACGTCGATTGGTGGCTTTACAAGGAGCGCCATCTTGTGGAAAATTTCTTCCTCAAGCTCAAGGAGTTCCGAAGGGTCGCCACCCGTTTCGATAAGCTCGCTTCCCGCTTCCTCGCTTTCGTCCATCTGGCTTGCATCCGTATTCTTCTTGCATAATCCCTGCGGATTTGCATTTAAAAACACACTCTAGTACTGGGCCCTTCTAGGGCCTACTCATACTACCGGCTAAGCCGGTGGTCGTGATTTTCAGAAGGACTACTAAATCGCAGACAGTGTTCATGTGGACACAAAAGTAGTTTACGCCTGTAGGCATTACGACCAGAATGCACAACCTTTATTGGCGAGGTGCCCAAAGCCTAGCGCTTCATACATTTCAAAACAGATCCGATTTGAGCCGGAACATTCCCGCCTTGAAATGCCCCGGTTTCTTCTCATGTTCAGACATTGAAGCGGTCGTAGGTCTTGTAGCAATCCAGGCACAGCTTCTTGCCGTCCGCGATGCGAATCCAGTTTGCACCTGTCGTTTCACCACAGCATTCGCAAACGTAGGAATCAAACAGGCGCGCCCGTTCCGGAAGCTGGATGGTCGCTTCCTTTACATCGAACATTTCGCGAGGTTCACAGGCCTGATAATAGGCGAAGGACTCCTCGCGGGACATCTCCCTGTCTCTGGGCTTGAGAACCAGACGCACGGATTTTCCGTTCTTCCGGTTGTAAAAGGAGAACGCCTGCTTGCCGCGCATGTGGAACAGGAGGTTGCCCTTGCCCACGCTGCAGCCCAGAATCACCTGTATGGCGTCCACGCCGCAGGCGTCGTTTTCTGTGATGCAGACCACCTGCTCATCCTCAGAGAAACTCAGATCCAGCAGCTCAATGGCATACAGCGCCGCCTTGTAGCCGATGGTCAGGCCACCGCACACATGCCCGTGGAATGCGGCGCACTTTTCCCACAATACCTTGTTTTCGTCCATGATGATTGCTCCATTCTATTCTTTATTTGTCAAAAAGTTCGCTTGCCTTTTGCGCAATTCTCGTACCAAAGAGCCTGCAGATCTCCTCGCGCTCCTGCATCTGTGCCTGAACAACCGTGGGGCCGATGTGGATGAACGGTCGTCCGCAGCCCGCGCCGCTGGAATAGATCAGCATGCCTTTGACCAGCATGTGGTTAATGATCGTCATGATGGCCAGCTCGCCTCCGCCGCCGTGGGGACTTCCCTCCGTCGAAAATGCGGAGCCCAGCTTGCCCGCAAGCTTGTAGTTCAGGCGCGTATCGAAGAATTTCTTCATCTGCCAGCACATATTGGCCACATAGGTCGGCGTTCCAAAGATCACCGCATCGCTGGCCTCGATGAAAGCCTTGTCCGGCGAGTCGTTCTCCGCCAAATTGAACAGGCGGACTTCCACACCGGCGACCGCACGCGCACCCTCCGCGATCCAGTTGGCTACTTGCGCGGTGCTTCCGGTTTCACTGTAGTAAATGATGCTGATTTTCATAATCCATCTCCTTATGCCGTCAGTCCAGCACGACGACCTGCTTGCCGTTGATCTGTGCAATCTCGGCCTTGATTCCATAGACGGTCTGAATGGTTTCTGCGGTGACGGTTTCCAAGCCGCCGTAGCTGTAACCCGTTCCGTCCTTGAGAAAGTAAAAGCGGTCGCAATAGCGCAGGGCGAGATTCAGGTCGTGAATCACAATGAAAACGGCGATGCCCTGCTCCCGGGCGATCTGACGCACCAGCGCCATCATCTCATACTGATTCCGGGGGTCGAGGTTGCTGGTGGGCTCGTCCAGAAGCAGCAGCTTCGGCTGCTGCACCAGCGCACGCGCCAGCATGACCTTCTGAAGCTCTCCACCGGAGAGCTCGTCCAGGCTGCGCACCTGAAACTGCTCCATACCGACGCGGCGAATCATCGCTTCGCACAGGTCGATGTCCTCCTGGCTCACACTCCACTTGATGTAGGGCTTGCGTCCCAGCAGCACGCAGTCAAAGACGGTCGCATGGCTCATTTCGTTTTTCTGTGCCACATACGCGATGGTGCGCGCCATTTCATTGCGGCTCATTTCGCGCACGGGTTTTCCGTCAATGATTACTTCGCCGCGTTCGGGCGTGCGGATTCGATTGATGCAGGTGATCAGCGTGCTCTTGCCCGCGCCGTTGTTGCCCAGTATGCCCACGCACTCGCCTGGCTGGGCCGTGAAGCTCACGCCGTTCAGGATTCTCTGCCTGCCATAGGAGAAGGCGATGTCCCTGATTTCTATCATTTGACGCTCCTCCTTCGCATGATCAGCCACAGGAACAGCGGCGCGCCGAGGAAGGAGGTCAGCGCGCCGATCGGCAGCACTGTGGGCGGCACCAGCATGCGGCAGCAGATGTCCGAAGCCAGCAGCAGCACAGCGCCGCAGAGCGCCGTACACGGAATCAGAAAGCGGAAATCATTGCCCACGAAGCGTCGCATGATGTGCGCAGCGATCAGGCCGATGAAGTTGATGCAGCCCACGAAGGCCACCGACACCGACGAGATCAGCGCGCAGACGATCATGCTTGCGGGAACCAGAAAGTCCACCGGCACGCCCAGACTCTTCGCCGTATGCGGGCCGCTCTCCATGGCGTTGTAGTTCCAGCGATGGTAATAGAAGAACAGAAACGCACCAAGGCCCAGGGCGCCGATGAGTGCGATTTCATTCCAACCAGCCCTGCCCAGATTGCCAAATGTCCAGTGAACGACGGTCGCCACCATCACGTCGTCGGCAAAGTACTGCACCAGCGTCGTGCCGCCGCTGAACATGGAGCTGATGGCGACGCCTGCCAGAACCATCACCGAGGGCGTGACGCCCCGCGCGCGGGAGAGTCCCAGGATCACCAGCGTGGTCGCAACGCCGCCCAGAAACGCGCAGAGCGTGACCAGCGCGGGATTGCTGATGGTCAGCGCCGCCGCAGAGCCGGAGCCGGTATTCAGCTGCGAACCCGCGCCCAGCCAGATGATGGAAACCGCCGCGCCGAAGGACGCGCCCTGGGAGACGCCCAATGTGGAGGCGGAGGCCAGCGGATTTCGCAGCACGTTCTGCATGATGCAGCCGCACATGGCCAGCGCCACGCCCACCACCAGCGCAGCGGCAATTCTCGGCATGCGCACGTTCCATACGATGGTGTTTGTCTGCTTGCTGCCGAGCTTCAATACGCCCAGCACAACCTCTTTCAGCGAAAGACCGGCAGAGCCGGCCATCAGCGATGCGAGGCCGGCTGCTACCGTCAGGACAATCATCGTGATCAGCACCATCCACTTGCGCCGGATGTACTGGCGATAATTTCCGCCCTGAAGCTCTTTGATCTGTTGTCTGCTCATCTTCGATTATGCGCCGATGGTGATCGGGCCGTAGTAGAGGCCGCCCTCCTGCATCTGGTCGAAGAAGTCCTCGCCCAGCATGAGTTCCATGATCTCGCCAGCCTTCTCTTCGAGGTTGATGTCAGCGAACTGCTCAGGATAGAGTACCGTGCCGGCGTAATAGGCGTTGATCAGGAGGTAGGTGACGTTGGGGCCGGCCGCGTTGGTGGAGGGCATGGTGTAAACCTGTCCCTCCTGAATCGCGCGCAGGGAATCAAAGAAGCCGGGATTGTTGGCGTACTCATCGTTGACCAGATCCATGTTGCCGGGATCGAGGAAGACGATGTCGGGATCCCATGCGATGATCTGCTCCAGATCCACCTCAAAGCCATCGTTGCCGATGTAGGCCTTGCCGCTCGCGGCAGCCTCGGCGGCTGCTTCGCCGGTGCGCTCCTCCAGCAGAACGTCGGCCACATTCAGTGCGTTGACGGCGGTGAAGGCGGGGAAGTTGACATAGGTGAACGCAAAGCCGTGACGGCCATTGAAGGTCACTGCGCCGGTGTAGGCTCTCGGCTTGTCCTCGTCAGGCACGTCCTTCGTGCGGTCGTTCAGGTCTGCTTTGCAGGCATCCACATAGGAGAGAACCTCTTCGCAGCGCTCCTGTGCGCCGACAACCTCCGCGAACACGCGCATGGAACGATGGAAGCCCTCATCAATGAAGCCCTTGGTGCGATAGCGGATGCTGACCACCGGGATGCCGGTTTGCGCCTGCAGCTCGTTGCAATCGTCCTCGTTGAAACCGGCGATGATCACGTCCGGCTGCGCCTGAATGATCGCCTCAGCATAGCCGTTGTTCTCTCCGGAGCCGCCGCCGGGGCCGACGCTGGGCAGGGTCTTGAGCTGTTCATGGTAGACGGGGCTGTAATCAAAGCGGACGGACATTTTTTCAATGTCCATGTCTTCTGCGCCGACCATCATGTCCACCACGTCCAGATACGCGGCGAAGCGCGGTCCCATGGAGCCCAGGCAGACGATGGAGTTCACCTCATAGGGAATCTCCACCTCGCGGTTCCATACGTCAACGACTGTGCGCGTTTCGGGAGTGGCCTCCGCAAGGGCGCAGGTTGCCATTGCGAAAACCATTGACAGGGTCAGCAGAATGGAAAGCAGTTTTTTCATTGTCCTTTGTTCCTTCCTTTCATGGTTTCAAATGTTTGTAGCGGCCTTCATCGGCTCGATTCTACCACAGTTTGTTCTGCGTTTTAAGCCTCCCCGGGGGATGGAATTCTCATAATAATTCTCTATGGCTATGAGATTGCCCCATTTGGGGGCATCATTTGCATAATAATCTATCTTTCCGGTTTTGTTGCAGAAATCAGGAAGAACCGATCGGTGTAGTCCGGATAGATCCTGCGACCGTCTTTCTCGGGATAGACGAGGTTGGCGGCCTCCATGTCAATGGAGATGCGGCTCATGCCGTTTTTCAAAAGCACATCCACATCCCACTGCGGGCGGCGGCAATCGCTGATATAGAGATTGTCCGCGATGTCGTTGCGCTCCCGGATCATGGAAAGGCTCGTGGCCGCGTATTGGTATGTTGATTCTGGCTGTTCACGATACTGAAGCTGTGTTACGCCCGTGCGGTCGGCCTCACGGAACTGTGCGCCGTAATTTGCATCGCCGTTGAGAAGCCGTCCGCCCGGAGCCAATACGCGGCACATTTCCGCATAAGCGCGGGCGGGATCCGGCAGCGTCCATGTAACATTCCGGGTGAAGATGAAGTCGAAGCAACTGTCATCAAAGTTCATCTGCTGGGCATCCATCTGCAGAAAGCGGACGCCATCGTAGCCAAGCTCCCGGGCATTCTTCCGGGCATGATCCACCATGTTCCCGGAATAGTCGATGCCCGTGACCTCGCATCCCAGATCTGCCAGCATGAAGGCAAAGAAACCTGCGCCGGTGCCCAGATCCAGTGCGCGCGGCGGCTGCTTCTTGGGCAGATATTCCCGGATGAGCGCCGTCCATACGCCCCGCAGCGGGCCGTCCAGATCCAGCCGGCGCGCGTCGCTGAACTCCTCGGCACGCCGCGACCAGTAGGTGTTGATACGATCCATCATTTCCATATCTATTCCTCCCAAAAATGATAGTCTGTCGGACGAACAGAGCCGAGGATGTGCAGAAGCGGCGTGCTTTCATCGGTCATCAGCAGACGGACGTTGACCCCGTATGCCTCCCGCACGCTTTCTTCCGTGACGACCTCCAGCGGCGTTCCGGCGCGAAAGACCCTCCCATCCTTCAAAATCAGAATCCGGTCGGCATAGCGGCAGGCCATGGACAGATCGTGCAGGATTACCAGCGTGGCCGCCCTCCGGTCATGGGTGTAGGCGCGAACCAGCTCCAGCATCTCAATCTCGTTCTGCATGTCCAGATTGGCGGTAGGTTCGTCGAGGATCAGCACCCTCGGCTCCTTGACCAGTGTCTGGGCGATGTTCACCACCCGACGCTGTCCTCCGGAGAGCTCGTTGTACTGGCGATCCGCCAGATAGTCGATCTTCAGCTTTTTCAGAATTGTCCAGACCTTTTCCAGCTCGGCGGGATCCACCCGCAACCCAAGCCGGTGCATCCGTCCCAGCAGAACCACGTCGAACACGGTCAGCGCGGCCTGCACAGCGCTCTCCTGCGTCAGGTATCCCACCAGCGCTGTCACCTCGGAAAAGGCGTAGTCCTTTCGGTTTTTTTCGCCGAGATACACCTCGCCCCGGGGCATAAGGTAGCCCAGGATGCTCCTGACCAGCGTAGTTTTGCCCGCGCCGTTTGCGCCCACGATGGCGGTGATCTCGCCCTCCCGCGCCTCAAAGCTCAGGCCGTCCAGAATCGGCTTTCCGCGGCGATAGGCGAACGACAGGTTTTCCACGCGAACATTCATTCTACCGACCTCCCTTGCCGCGCATCACCAGCGCAAAGAAGAACGGGACACCGATGATGGAGGTGATGATGCCGATGGGAAAGATGGTGCCGGGTACGATCAGCTTGCTCAAAATCGACGCGATCGATAAAAGCGCCATGCCGCACGCCGCCGAGACAGGAATGTAGAAGCGCTGATCCTCACCTGCCAGCATGCGTGCAATGTGTGGCCCGGCGAGACCGATGAAGCCGATGGTGCCAGTGAAGCACACCGAGACCGCAGACAAAAGCGAGATCAGGAAGAATGCCTTCAGCTTCAACCGATTGACACGGATGCCAAGGCTCTCTGCCTTTTCATCGCCCATCAACAGCGCAGTGTACTTCCAGGAATCCTTCATCAGCAGTGGAAACACGACCGCCACGGTCGCAGCAGTGATTGCCAGACGCGGCCATGTGGTGCGTTGCAGGCTGCCGAAAGACCAGAACACGATGCTCTGATTCTGGCTCTCGGATGCGCCGTATTGAATCAGCGCCAGCAGCGCCTGAAACAGAAACAGCAGCGCAATGCCTGCCAGCACCATGGAATTGGTGTTCATGCTCCGCAGCCGCCCCATGCAGTAGATCAGCAGGCAGATGAGCATGGCGAATGCAAACGCGCAGGCGCAGATGCCAGCTTCGCCCAGTCCTAGCACAATGGCCAGCGACGCGCCGAAGGACGCACCCGCGCCCACGCCGAGGGTATAGGGGCTCGCCAGCGGATTGTGCAGGATGGTCTGTATCACTGCGCCGGAGCTTCCCAGGGCAAAGCCGACCACCAGCGCCATCAGCGCGATGGGCAGGCGCATCTCCCAGACAATCACCTGTGTGGTGGCAGGGGCCGCATTGCGGCGAAACAGGCAGGCCAGCACATCGCCCACGGGCAGCATTGCCGCGCCGGTCATGACATCCACGATCAGCGAAGCGACGCATACCACGAAAAGAATCGCAAGCACGACATACTTTTTCCGATTCTGATTTCTGTAAATGGACGCGCCGGTATTCCCGGCAGCGCCCATCCCCTGAACTGCATTTTTTGTCATCTTACTCTCCGTCCAGCGAAATCAGCCACACGCCCTCCAGCTCCACGGGCATATACTTTTCAAAGAAGCTCTCCAGATTCGCTACGGGATCCACGTCCCCAAACAGCTCCGGGTGGATCTGCTTGGCGATGAACTGCGTGCCGGCGAAGTCGAAGATGTGGCGGGAGAGGTCGTGGTAGACGGCGCTGAGCTTGCCGTTTTGCACAGCGCTCAAGCTGCTCCAGCCGGTACGGGACTCATAGGATTTCAGTGCCGCCTTCGCTGCGTCCGCGTCAGCGCCATAGCCCAGCACCACATTGTCGCTGACGTCCGTCCGGGGGCTGGCAGTGAAAATGATGAGCTCAGGATCGGCAGCGATGACCTGTTCCGGTGCAATCTCCACGCTGTTGGCATCGCCCAGATCCGCAGCGATGTTGGTTCCGCCGCACTGACCGATCAGCGCGCCCCACATGCGCGTGGACCAGGTGTTGCCAAAGGTTCCGGGGCCCATGCTGAACTCCATGTAGACGTTGGGACGGTGCGCATCCTCGCCCAGGGTTGCGATGCGGTCATAGACCAGATTCATCTGCTCCTCGTAGAAGTCGGCGATCTCTGCAGCGCGGGATTCGTTGCCCATGATCTGTCCGAGCAGCAGCATGCTGGCACGGTGCATCTCCAGCGTCTGGGCATGGAAGTTGAAAAACGCCACGGGGATTCCGGCTGCGTCAAACTTCTCCAGTTGGGTCTCCATGAAGGTATAGTTGACCGGCGCGCTCATCAACACCACATCGGGATTCAGCGCAAGGATGGCTTCGACGTTGATGTCGTCGTTGTAACCAACGTCCGGGGTCTCCAGCAGCTGCGGAAACGCCGTCGTGTAGGTCCCCCATGCGTCCTCGCGGCGTCCCTGCCAGTAGGCATGGCTGTAACCGACGATCTTGTCAACGCCCTCCACACCGGTGACGGCAAGGTATTCCTCGATGTTGAATGTGATCACCACGCGCTGCACATCCTTTTTGACCGTGACCTCACGGCCCAGCACATCCGTGACCGTGATCATCTCCGCTTCAGCCATCGCACAGCCCAGCAAACTCAGAAGCAGAGCAAGTGCCAGCAGCATGGCAAAGAGCTTTCGTTTCATAAGATCATCCTCCGAAAATTCTATTTCCTCAACGCGCTTGAACGCTCGTGAGAATCCGGTTCAATCAACTTCCTCCGCATCTACAAAGACGGAGACCGTCTGGAAGGGCAGAGGCTTTCGGCTCAGCTTGATGGCGTCCTGCACCATCGCCGTCAGATTCGTGCAGCAGGGCATATCCATGCGGATGACCGTGACGCTGCGGATGTCGTTGATGGAGATGATCTTGGCCAGCTTCGTGCTGATGTCAAAATCCGTCTCCGGGCAGCACAGCAGCGGAATCCGCCCAGGGGTCAGACGCTCATGAAGATTGACATGGCAGAACGCAGCGCAGTCTGCGGCCACCAGGAGATGCGCTCCATGGAAGAAGGGCGCGGTCTCTGAAATCTTCCACAGCTTGATGGGCCATTGCAGCAGCCTGAATCCCTCGCCGCTTTCCAGACGCTCCGACGTGGCAAAAGGATCGCCGCTTTCCCATGGGTTGTGCGGTTTGATGATTGACATATGTAACCTCCTATCGTCCTCCCAATGCCCTGAAACGAGAAGAGGCGCGCCGTTCACCACGCAGCGCGCCTCCACCGCCATGGATGGAATCAACATAGATGGAATGAATTATGGGATCCGTTCATCACAAGTGCATTATACCTGCGAACGAAACCGCACACAAGCTCCCATGGGGGATACGATTTTTCCCTTTCGGGAATCCCCCCTGGCCCATTTTCACCCCCAAAAACCTTCTCAAGCGTCTGTTTTGCTCCATTATTCAGACAATTTCTATACTTTATCAGAAGAAACTTCATGTATTTCTTACAAGAAACCCCTCTGGATCCCGTGCCGGGGCATGGGATAGCCCGGGAACAAGTTGAAGCCAATAGAGCCATTCGCTTCTATCAAGGAAACGGCAACCCTTTGCAGCGCTTGTGCAAGGGATGCCGTCGTGATTTATGATGCCAATAAACCGTTGGTTCTCCTGCGGTACAGGAATTACAGCACGGAATCTATGAGTTTTTGGGTATAATCAGTCTGGGGATGGTTGATGATCTCATCCGGCGTTCCGGCTTCGACGACCTTGCCCTGATACAGCACCAGCACCCGGTCGCAGAAGGCCTGCACCAGCGCCAGATCGTGACAGATCAGCAAAAAGGAGAGATTCTCCTGTGCCGTGAGCTCGATCAGCAGGGACAGAATCTGCTTCTGTACGGTGACGTCCAGCGCACTGGTGGCTTCATCACAGATCAGAATATCTGGATTGACCGCCAGGGACCGCGCAATGGCTGCGCGCTGGCATTGTCCGCCGCTCACCTGATGGGGGTAGCGCTTTGCAAACTCCGCGACCAGTCCGCAGCGCTCCAGCAGCGCCTCAACACGCGCGCGGGTTTCCTTTCGGGACATTCCCATGTTGCGCAGGCTCTCGCCGATGCCGTCGCCCAGCGTCCGCCGGGGATCAAAGGACTCCGTGGGCATCTGAAACACCATCTGAATGCCGCGGTAAATCTCCCGAAGTTCCTTCCCCTTGGCCCGGGTTATATCGCGGTTCATGAGTCGAATTGTTCCTTCCGTGGGATCGATCAGGCGGGCGATCATCCTTGCAATGGTGCTCTTGCCGGAGCCGGATTCACCCACGATGCCCAGACATTCGCCCCTTTCCAATCGGAAGCTCACATTGTCCACAGCGACAAATTCCCTCTTGTGGCTGCGAAAGACCTTCTTCAGGCCTTCCACCTCGAGCAGCGTTTCGCTCAAAGCCCTCACCTCCACTCATGCGCGCTTCAGATGAAGCACGGAATCCATCAGCTGCTGTGTGTATTCACCCTCGGGCGCATCCAGCACGCGGTCGCGTTCGCCGTAGTCCATCATTTTTCCATCCTTGAGCACCAGTATCCGATCCGCCATTTTCCGCACCACGCCGATGTTGTGGGTCACGAGGATGATGGCCGTGCCGTATTCCCGGCGCATGAGCATCAGCTCCTCCACCACCTGCTTCTGCACGGTCACGTCCAGCGCGCTGGTGGGCTCGTCCGCAAGCAGCAGCTTCGGTCGAAGCAGCATCGCCATGCAGATGCCCACGCGCTGGTTCATGCCGCCGGACAGCTCAAAGGGATAGCTGTTCAGAATGCGCTCAACATCCTCCAGACCGATCTTGCGCATGATTTCCGCTGCGGCGGCGTCACTCTGCCTGCGGCTTACGCTTTGGTGGGCGCACATGGCTTCGTGAATCTGCGCGCCCACCGTGCGCACCGGACACAGGGCTGCCTTGCAATCCTGAAACACCATGCTGATTTCCTTGCCGCGCAGATCGCACAGCCGCTTTTCCGGCATGTCCGTCAGGTTTTCTCCGCGATAGAGAATGTCACCCCGCGTCACCATGCCGGCACTTCCCAGAAGTCCCATGGCGGCCCGGATGAGGGTGCTCTTGCCCGAACCGGATTCGCCCACGACGCCCAGGATTTCCCCCTCATTCAGATCAAAGCTGACGTCCGTTACAACGGGCGTTCCGTTGTAACAAACGGTGACATTCTCAACGCGAAGCAAAGGAGTCATCGTATTCCTCCGGATTTATTCGATGTTCAGGTCGGCAGTGATTTCATAGTAGTCGCAGGGATGGGCTTCGAGGCCGGTGACGTTCGCCGCGGTCACGATGCCCATGTTCAGATGGGACACGAAGAAGAATGCGTCGTCGTCCAGAATTGCCTGCTGGAGCTCCACGGCCAGTTCAGCGCGCACCTCGGGATCGAAACTCTGATGCAGCTCCTCCACGAGGGCGGACACAGTCGGGTTCTCGTACTTGCCGTAGTTCTTGGAGCCCACAACGGTGCTGGTGAAGAAGTACTCCGGATCGCCGGTGGGGGCGGTGGTGGTGGAGCTGACATAGACGTCAAATTCGCCGTTGCCCGCGTAGGTTCGGTGATCGGTGGTGTCGTTGACCTCCACGTCGATGCCGATCGCCTTCAGCGTCGCCTGGGCGTACTCTGCCAGCTTCGGCTGTTCCAGGCGGGTGGGATAGGTCAGCCAGGTGATGGTCAGCTTCTGTCCATCCTTGTCCACATAACCGTCGCCATCGGTATCCGTCCAGCCGGACTCCGCCAGCAGCGCCTTCGCGCCCTCGGGATCGTAGCCCACCTGGGTCACGGCTTCGTTGCCATAGGAGAAGCTGCTGGGGAACGCCGCCACTGCGGGAATGCCGCGACCCTGCATAATGACGTTGCAGAAGCCTTCCTTGTCGATGCCCATCTCGATGGCGCAGCGGATGTTCTGATCCTGCATCAGCTCGGATTCAAAGTTGAACTGGCCGAAGAAGCAGCGGCTGGTCGCAACGGAATGGATGGTGTAGTTCGGGTTCTCAAACAACGCGTAATTGTCGTACTGAAGTCCATAGGAACCCTGAATGTCGCCGGTCTGGAGCGCGGCGGTCAGTGCGCTGGCGTCCTCGAAGGACTTCACGATGACGCTCTCCACCGGAACCTCGCCGCCCCAGTAGTGCTCGTTGCGCACCAGCGTAATCTCCGTGGGAGAGACGGCGGTGGCCACATAGGGGCCGGTTCCGGCGACATTGGCGTTTCCGCCCTCGCCCTGAATGCCGTACTCCATGTCGATGATCGCGCCGTAGGGATCGCCCAGATAGTTGATGATGGCCGGGCAGGGCTCGGTGGTGTGGATGGTCAGGGTCAGGCCATCGGCCTCGATGGATTCGATCATCAGATCGTAGGGCGCGCGGTCATGCACCTCGACCAGATGCTCCAGGCACTCCTTGACGGCCTGCGCATCCATCACGCGGCCGGAGGAGAACTGCACGCCCTCGCGCAGCTGAATCTGCACCGTGGTCTCGTCCAGGAATTCGTAATCTGTCGCCAGCCAGGGTTCGACCTCCATGTTGTCGTTGTACTTGAACAGCGTCTCGCCCACGCCATAGCGCAGGGCGCTCCAGCCGGAGTAGTTGTCGTGGGGATTCAGACCCGCATCGCCCATGGACTCGCCGTAGCCGGTGGTTCCGTACACAAACGTGCTCTCCGCAAGCGCGGCGGGCATCGCCGCGGCCAGCAGCATGCAGGCCAGCAGCAGTGCAAGGATTTTCTTCATAGCAAACACCTTCCTATTTTGAAGTATTATGAGCACGGCCCCTAGGAAAGCCGGTCATTTCAGATTCCGCTCCTTGGGATCCATGAAATCCCGAAGCGTATCGCCCAGCAGATTGAAGATCATCACCGTTACAAAGATGGCCAGACCCGGAGAGAGCACCATCCAGGGCGAAATCTGCAGCATACTGCGGCCATCGTTGATCATGCTGCCCCACTCCGCCATCGGCGGCTTTACGCCCAGTCCCAGGAAGGACAGGCCCGCCAGCTCCATCATCATCGTGCCGATGTCCAGCACCGCCGTGACGAGAATTGGCCCTGCAATGTTGGGAAGAATGTGCTTCACCAGCAGCTTTGGCCCGCTGCTGCCCGAAAGGCGCGCCGCCATCAGATAGGAAGAACTCTTCTGCTGAAGCGTCAGCCCCCGGGCCAGGCGCGCGAACTTCGGCCAGCCAATGAAGGCCAGCGCCAGTATCGCATTCTGGATGCCGCCCCCCAATACGCCGGCGACCGCCAGCGCAAACACAAGGCTCGGGAATGCCAGAAACAGATCGGAGACGCGCATCAGCGTCGTATCAAGCTTTCCGCCGTACCATCCGCATGTGACACCCACGGCAGAGCCGAACGCCGTCACCACTGCGACGAGAACCAGCGTGGCATAGATGCTCGTCCGGCTGCCCACCAGCACGCGCGAGAACATGTCCCGTCCGTAGCGATCCGTGCCCATCAGGTGAGCGCTGCTCGGCGCCTGCTGTGCAATGGACAGATCCTGCGCATAGGGATCGTAGGGGCAGAGCTGCTCGGAAAAGATCGCAACCAGCAGAAGCAGCGCAGCCAGCGCCGCAAACACCGTCAGTTTTGCGCGAATATGATTCTTCTTCACCCGCTGCACGCGGAGGGTGGTCGGTTTTGCTCCCGTCATTCGCCTGCACCTCCCAGCCGAACCCGCGGATCCAGACAGTGGTGAATGATGTCGGTCAGAAGGTTGACCGCCACATAGATGATCGCCATCCATGCCACATATGCCTGGATGATGGGATAATCGCGCATGGTGATGGCGTCCACGGCCAGCTTGCCCACGCCGTCCCACATGAAGATGGTCTCCACAATGGCCGTGCCGCCCAGAAGCGAGCCGATGGACAGCGCCAGCAGCGTGATGATCGTCAGCATGGACGATTTCATGACGTTCTTCCAGATGATCACATGACCGCGCACGCCCCGCGCTCTGGCTCCGGCAACATAGTCCTTGTTCAGCTCCTCCAGCACCGTGGCGCGCACCTGACGGGTATACTTGGAAGCCATGGAAACCGTCAGGGTCAGGGTTGGCAGCACCAGACTCTGAAGCAGATTCTTGGTGGTGATCACGGGGAGCCATCCGAGCCGGATTGAAAAGAAGTACATCAGCACCAGCGCCGCGAAGAAGTTCGGCATGGAATTTCCGACAAAGCTCAGAACGCGAATGACATAATCAATGAAGCGATTGTGCCGGATCGCAGAAAGCACACCCAGCGGAAGGGCGACGGCCACCGTCAGCAATATGGAAGAGGCCGTCAGCAGGATTGTCGCAGGAAGTTTGGACACGAAGGTTGTATATACATCCCGCTTTGACACATAGCTGGTTCCCATATCGCCGGTGATCATGCCCGCGAACCACTTTCCGTATTGAACGAGAAACGGCTGATCGAGACCATATTCCGCCTTGGTTGCGTCGATGATTTCCTGAGATACGTTCGCGCCCGCACGGTCATACATATATGTGACCGCGTCGCCGCCCGCCAGACGCATCATACCGAAGGATAGAAACGTAATTCCGATCAGAATCGGAATCAGTTGCAAAAGGCGTTTCAATATATATTTGAGCATGCGCTTTCACTTCCTGAAGAGATCTGCGATCCTACATGGAGCCTGTGTTATCAAATCACGATGAAAAAATTATAAATCCTCAGATGCGTCTCCGCAAGCCCCGGTAGGGGATAGAAATTTCTCACTCCGTATCCCCCATGGGGGCTTGTGGAGTGGGTTTTGAACTGCTAAAATTTTCGGAGAGGTGATTCTATCATGGCATCCTGCCTGAAATCCGAGATCTCGGCATACTGGACAGGGAGAACCGATTCCTTTGCGCAGCTGCGAAGAGATGAATTCGACAGCGCCAAGCGCGCCCAATGGGAAGCGGAGCTTCTGCGCTTCCTACCCCGGCGCAACGGCCTGCACATTTTGGATGTTGGCACGGGTACGGGTTTCTTTGCGCTGATCCTTGCGGCCATGGGACACGAGGTCACGGGAATTGACCTGACCGAATCCATGATTCTTTGCGCCCGGGAGGAGAGCGTTCGACGGAATCTGCCGGCGACCTTTCAGGTGATGGACGCCGAAAACCCAACTTTTCCCGACGAGACCTTCGATGCAGTGGTGACGCGCAACCTGACCTGGAGTCTGCCGCATCTGGAAGCGGCCTACCGCCAGTGGCATCGCATGCTGAAGAGGGGCGGCGCGCTGATCAACTTTGACGCGGACTATTGCCGCGAACAGGCTGCGCAAGCGCTCCCTGCATGCCATGCGCACAAGGCAATCACCGCAGATCAGGCGGCAGAATACGAACACCTGAAATCGGAACTGCGTCCGACGCAGCATCCCCGCCCGGAATGGGATTGCGCGCTGCTGAAACAGATCGGTTTTTCGGAAATCCGTGTGGACAACGCCTTGTCCCAGCGGCTCTATGCCCAAACCGACGCCTTTTTCAATCCAACGCCCATGTTTGCGCTCAGCGCTGTGAAATGACCTGGACGATTCCAAGACAGGAGAACAACGACATGCTGAAAGAGGAGAACCAAATCTACTGGACAAATCGCGCCCCGGGGTATTCCGAGGTCAACCAGGTGGAATTGAATACGCCGCAGCGGGAAATCTGGGAGGAGACGCTGCTGGAGCAGCTTCAGCGCGCCTTTCCCGGCCGCGCAATGGAGGAGCTGAGTGTTCTGGACGTGGGCACCGGCCCCGGCTTCTTTGCAATCATCCTCACGGAGCTGGGCTGCCGCGTGACCGCCGTGGATTACACCCCGGCGATGCTGGCGGAGGCGCGCAGAAATGCCGGCGCATTGGCGGAGCGGATTCGCTTTGCTGAAATGGACGCCGCCCACCTGCTCTTTGATGCGGGCAGCTTCGACGCAATCTTTACTCGCAACCTGACTTGGAATCTGCCGGAGCCCGAAGCGGCCTATGCGGAATGGCTGCGGGTGCTGAAGCCGGGCGGACTGCTGGTCAACTTTGATGCGAATTGGTACACGCACCTCTACAATCCTTCTGCCCGCGCAGCCTACGATGCGGATCGCCGACATACGGAGCTGGCGCAGATCAAGGACGAGTATGCCTGTACAGACATCGACGCCATGGAAGGCATTGCGCGCAGGGTGCCGCTGAGCCGCATTCTCCGGCCCGAATGGGATCTGAACTGCCTGCGCTCTCTGGGAGCGGTTGACCCTGTTGCCGACGGGCACATCTGGGAGAGAGTCTGGTCCCGCGAGGAAAAGATCAACTTCCGCGCAACGCCCATGTTTATGGTCTCTGCCCGGAAACGCTGAGGTGGAGAATATCGTATGCCACAGAAGATTCATGGGTTTCATGCGATTCCCGGGACGCAGCTTTCCATTCCATACACAGTTCTGGAGGGCGCGCCGGGAAGGACAGCGTTGGTAACCGCAGGAATACACAGCGCCGAGTATGTTGGTATTCAGGCGCTCGTGGAGCTGAGGAACGAATTAACCCCGGAGGAGCTTCAGGGAAAGGTGATCCTGCTGCCTCTGGTAAATCGGTCGGGCTTTGAAAATCGTACCATGAGCATGGTATGGGAGGATGGCAAGAATCTGAACCGGGTCTTTCCCGGGAATCCATGCGGAAGCGTGGCAGAGAAACTGGCATTTTCCATCATGAATCATTTCATTCGCTGCGCAGATTTGTACATCGATCTTCACTGCGGTGACGGCTATGAAACGCTCACGCCCTATGTCTATTTCGTGGGAAATACCCCCGCAGAGGAAGAATCCCGGCGTCTCGCAGAAGCGGTGGACGTTCCCTGCGCTGTGCGCTCATCCTGTCATAGCGGCGGTGCTTACAACGTCGCTTCTGTTGCAGGGATTCCATCCGTACTCATCGAGCGCGGCTGTATGGGAAGGTGGAGCCGCGAGGAGGTGGATGCGGACAAGACCGACGTGATCAACCTGTTGCGCACAGCGGGTATGATCGAGGGAAAACCCGCGCGTTATCCCAAGGATTTCATCTTTGAGGAGGTCATCTACGAGGACGCGCCCGCGACCGGTCTTTGGTATCCCGACGTTCAGACGGGCAATCGGTTTCACAGAGGTGAGCGGCTCGGCGTCATTTGTGATTACCTGGGAAAGAAGCTGCACGAAGTCATTGCAAAAACAGATGGGCTGATGCTGTATCAGGCATCTTCACTCAATGTGCTGGAAAAAGGCCCTATGGTCGCCTATGGCGTCCTACCCTGCGGGTCGAAGCCCAAATACTGATTCTGATTCGGAGGTTTTCATCATGGGACACGAAGAACACGAGCATCTGCACGCGCATGAGCACGAGCACGTCCACACCCACGAGCATACGCACGCGCATGTCCACGAGGACGGCGAAGCGCACAGCCATCCGCATGCACACGCCCACTCCCACGAACACATGCACGAGCATGATCATGAGCATGCCCATCCGCATGCACACGAGCATCTGCACGAGACCGGTCACAGCCACGACCACACACATGAGCATCTGCACGACGCGGAACATGTCCATCACCACGACCACAATGCGCCCGAAATCTCCCCGAAGGACGAGCTGGTGGCGCTGATGAAGTACATGGTCGGCCATAATGCCGCGCACATCGATGAGCTGGCGGAACTGGCCAAGCAGCTGGATACCATCGGTGAGACGAACGCCTACGACCGCATCCAGCACGCAGTCGAACTGTTCCGGCACGGAAACGAGCATCTCGCTGAAGTGCTGAAGGATTTGCAGTAAAGATCCGGGGAGCCCTCTGAAACCAGAGCGCTCCCCTTTTCATCTTCCAGGCATAGCAATCCTCGATCTTCAATCTACGAAGATGCCCGCGTTTTCAAGGACTTCTTCAATGTCGTCCGCATTGATTCCTTCAAAGGCCACGCGCATTGTTTTCATGACAATATTGATTTCAACGGCCTGCACGCCTTTGAGCCGCATCAGCATCTCTGTAATCTGCGCCTGGCATTGGTCGCAGTGTATGCGCTGCGCACACGCCTGACAGCTCAAATAGGTAAAGCAATAATCCCGCGTCATGCGCGTCTTCCCCCGATTCTCCAACCATAATTGTATGCCAGTCTTTACGATATGGCTGTGTCCACCGACGGGAACAGGTTCGCGTCGGTGTGGGGGAGGAAGCAGGCGGCGACAAATGCGTCCATGTAGCCCGGCTCGGTAGAGAGCTCCAGATAGGTCATGCCGCGGGCCAGCTCGTCCACCTTCTCCCGTGCCGCACTGCTGGTGAGCATGGCGTAGGCCCCGGAGAGCGAGGAGTTGCCGATGTAGCTGAACAGCGCGGGATCGATGTCCGGCAGCATGCCGATGGTCACGGCGTTCTGCATGTTGATGCCGCTGCCGATGCCGCCCGCCACGTAGACGTGGCCCAGCACGGAGGGATCCATTCCCATGGAGCCCAGCATAGTCATGGTGGCGGAGAAGATCGCGCCCTTCGCGCGGATGAAGTTGTCGATGTCCACCTCGTTGATCTCCACGTCGCGCACCGCGCCGGTGTCCTCCTTGAAGGCGAGCACGTAGCTGCCCATGCCGTTCTCGTCATGACGGACGCGCCGACCCTCACGTGAGAACTTGCCCTTGCCGTTGATGATCCCAGCGCGGAACAGCTCCGCGATCACGTCGATGATGCCGGAGCCGCAGATGCCCACGGGGTGTTTCGTGTTGCCGATGGTGGTGAAGGACGGCTCCATGGTCTCCCGGTCGATGGTGCAGGAATCGATTGCGCCGTCTGTTGCGCGCATGCCGCAGGAGATGTCACCGCCCTCGAAGGCCGGACCCGCCGAGCAGGCGCAGGACATCATGAACTCACTGTTGCCGAACACCAGCTCGCCGTTGGTGCCCAGGTCGATGAACAGCGAAAGCTCCTCCTTATTCCACAGCATCGATGCGAACGCGCCCGCGGTGATGTCGCCGCCCACGTAGGAGCCGATGTTGGGCGCGAGGATCAGCTTGGCTTCGGGGTGCAGCCCCAGGTGCAGGGAGCTTGCGCGTATGTCGTCCGCATGGAAGAAGCTGGGGATGTAGGGATCCATGCGCACAGGCTCGGCATACAGGCCAAGCAGCAGGTGGTTCATGGTGGTGTTGCCCGCCAGACACATGCGATAGACCTGCCTGGGGTTCAGCTTCTCCGCGGCGCACATCTCCTGAATCAGCGGGCGCAGGGATTCGTCGATCACAGCTTTCTGCAAGCGCTCGCTGCCGCCCTCCCGACCGGACTCGATGATGCGGTTGATCACGTCCGCGCCGTAGCGAATCTGTCCGTTGCCTGTGGAGGCCTTAGCCAGAATCGAGCCGTCCTCCAGGTTCACCAGGATCGCCGCCACCGAGGTGGTGCCCAGGTCGACCACCAGCCCTGCGATGGGTGCGGAATCGCTTGCGGGCAGCACGTCCAGCACGGTGACACGGTCATCCTCCGTCTCAATCACGCAGCGCACATGGAAGTTGCTTTCCCGCAGCACGCGCGCCAGCTTCTTCAGTGCTGTGAAGCAGAGCACAATCTTCTGTGCGCCGGTGATCTCCTCCAGCTTCCACATCAGGCGCTCGTTGTCAGGCATGGTGTCGTCGGCGCTGGGCGCATCCATCGCCACGGTCACGGCGGACAGATTGGTCTTGAATTCGATGCCCGCCTCCACGATCTCCGCCTTGGTCTGGTTGAAGATGGCCAGCTCCTTCTCCGAGGAGATGTCCGCCACCTTCATGCGGCTGCGGTAGGCCGAGGCGATGTCGGGCACCTCCACGGTCACGTCGGAGACGAGCCTGCTTACGCAGGAGAGCCGCCAGCCTTGGGCATACTCCTCATCGGAGATGTGGCGGGTCTGCGGGGAATCCAGCGCACCGGAGAGGAGCTTCACCCTGCACTTGCCGCAAGCCCCGTTGCCGGAGCAGGGCGCGTCGATGGCCACGTTCGCACGCTGCGCCGCCGCCAGCAGGTTGTCGCCTTTGGATGCGTGCAGCACCACGTCCGTGCCGCCAACTTTGAATGTTACGCTTACCATGATTTTCCTCCTGATCAAAACGGGAGAATGCGCGGTATTGGGCATTCTCCCGTGCTTCATGTTCAGATCTCCAGATAGGAATCCGCATAGAGCTTGTTGTTCTTGATGATGTCGCAGCTCTTGATGGTTTCCATAAGGCGCAGGTCGCAGGGGTTGACGATGGCGCTGGTCAGATCCTGCATCATCGCCATGGCCACCAGTGCGCTGTCCATGATGGGACGGATGTGCTTGGGCATACCGTTGGAGTTGTTGGACAGGCCGCCGGTGGAGTTGAGACCCATGTCGGAGAACATCTTGATGGCCTCCAACACCTCCAGCTGCTTGTCCTGCATGCCCTTGACCACCAGGAACAGCGGGTCGAACCACAGATCCTCGCGCTCCATTCCCAGACTCAGACCGCGCTCCAGCATGTTCTGGCAGTGGACCATGCGCTCATCGTTGTCGGCGGCGATGCCGTTGCAGGAACACAGAGCCACGCAGACCACGTCGTTGGCGGCGGCCAGGCAATAACGCCGCTGCGGCAGGGGAGGATGAACAGAACGGATCGCAGATCGGAGTTCCGGGAATCTCCACACCAGACAATGGGCAAACCGAGGTGGATGGGTCAGATTTTACCGAAGCTGCGATGCATGCGCAGCAGCACATCCCGATGTTCTGTTGCATGTAATCAAACAACTGCTTTCGCAGGTATTTGCGGAAAAACGGCGGCCGGGGCCCAACCGGCCGCCTCCATCTGTATTTCGTCGGGGGATACGACGATGGCGGACGTTCTTGACGCACAACGTCCACGTATGATGGCTGGATCAGCGGGCAGATCGGGAGCAGATCTGCCCGTTTTGTCCTTCTGAAGTTTATTGAACAGAGAAAGACTTTGGCGTTGTTCAGAACTCTATTCCGTATCTTGAGAAGAACAAAAAACAGAACCCGATCAGATTCTTCGTCCAATCAGGTTCTGGTGTACCCACAATTGCAACAACACCTGCGGCAGGAGTGCCACAGCATATTGCACAAGCGCATCTGTCTCGGCGTTTGGCAGATGCCGGGGTCATATCATTCTTTAGTCCGAAGAATATGATACGCAATTCGCAGGCAGGTCTTCTGACTCAGCATCCTCGCCCTACGCAGTCTTCTCGGCTCTCGCCAATGACATCTTGCGCACGGCTCCGCTTCACAGCAGCGGTCCTGTCGGAGATTCTCACTCCGTTCCCTTTTCACCCGTACAATGTGTACGAACACCTGTGAACTCCCAAATATTCTGTTTTCATAAACCATTATACCATGTATTTCCAATGGTGTAAATGGTTTTTTGGAAATTATTCTGCCCGATGATACTTCGCCTACATTGTCACAACCATACAAACATTGCGTCTGGCCTCCCTGCTGCACTTACTCCGGGCGGATTAAAAATGAGTCCACAAGGATGCCAGCGTTCTCAAATGCCTCAGTCAGCGCATCCTCGTCGCTTCCATCGGTCTCAACACAGATACGTCCTGCATCCATGTCCACATCAACTCCGCTTACGCAATCCAGACGCATCAGCATCTCTTCCAGCAGGCTTCCGCATTGTACGCAATCGTCCTTATCTGAGCATTCCGCGCAATCCGAATAGGTAAAACTGAATACCCGAATCATTATTCTCCCCCCTTCGCTATGTTGTTCGAGAGCTCATCATCACCAATATGAATCGCGCCGGAGATTGTGCGCTCCGATTCCATCTTTTCGTACTTGCCGAACTGCACGCGGTTGCGCGCACCGTGGCTCAGGCAGGCCGGGCCGCCGATGCAGCCGCTCTCGCAGGCCATGCCCTCGATGAAGTTTTCCGTAAGCTTCCCCTTCGACGCCTTCAATAGCGCTGCGTTGCAGTCCGCGATGCCGCTGCACGACACCGCCTTCAGCGCAAACTCCGCCTCGGAAACGCCCTGCTCCTTCAGCGCCTGCGTGACCGCCTCGGCAAGTCCTCCACAGCGGGCGAACACCCTCCCGTAGTAGCTGGCCCGGTCGGGGGTGTAGGGTTCAACCTGTTTGAGGTCGATGTTGCGCGCCTCAAACAGCGCGTGCATCTCCTCGAAGGTGATTGCGCAGTCCACATACTGCGCCGCGGGACCGTAGAGCGTCTCCTTCTTCTTGGCGATGCAGGGACCGATGAAGATGACCTTGCCTTCCGGGTCCTGCTGCTTGATGCGCATGGCCATGTGCGCCATGGGGGATAGGTTGTGGGAGATGTTGTCCGCAAGCTGCGGGTACTTCTTGCGCACCAGCGACACGAACGCCGGGCAGCAGGACGAAGTCAGGAACTTTTTCTCTGCAAGCTCCTGCGCCTCCAGCCATGCAACAAAATCCGCACCCCATGCCGCTTCCACGATGTCGGCGAAGCCCAATGCCCGAATGCCGCCCAGTATGTGAGCCATGTCCACGTCGGCATACTGTCCCGCTGCCGAGGGTGCAACCACCGCGTAGGTGCGGTACCTGCGGTTTTCGTCCGACTCCTTCAGGATGCGCACGGCCTCGACGATGTATGAGCGATCGGAGATCGCACCGAAGGGGCACTGGTACACGCACGCGCCGCAGGCGATGCACTTCTCATGGTCGATCCTCGCCTTTCGGCTGTCCGGGTCGAGGGACAGCGCCCGAACCTTGCAGGCGCTGATGCAGGGGCGGGTCTGCTTGATGATGGCGGAGTAGGAGCAGGCCTGTGCGCAGCGCCCGCACTCCACGCACTTCGCCTTATCGATCTCGGCGTGGCGGTTGACGATGGAGATCGCGCCCTTGGGACAGGCGTTCAGGCAGCGGTGGGCGATGCAGATCCGGCGCGCCGCCTCCCAGCGCCAGCTGCACCCGCTGGCCGATGATGGCGCGCTCCTTGTAGATGCAGCAGCGCAGCAGGGGCTTGCCCTCGGGAATGATCCTCTCCGGGATGGCGAGCACATTCTCCGGCGTCAGCGCGTCCGTAAAGGCGAGGGACGCCACCTCCTGCAGCACCTTGTTCTTCAGTTTCTGAACATCCGTATCGAATATGGACATCGCGGGGCCTCCTTTGCATTCGGGATGGCGGGCGGCATGCGCCGCCCGCTGCGCTTCGCCACAAAATTCGAGATTTGCTTTTCGGAGAGAATAACTTTGGCAAAGTGTGTTTGCATGCAGCGAAGCAAAAAAACAGAACCGATGGGATTCTTCGTCCATCGGTTCTGGTGCTGTGCTGTGGCAAGTGGGAATCTGACCGCCACTCTATGGGACACAGGAAAAGAAAAAACCTGCGCGTCGCAGGGCAAGCCTGAGCATCAGGGGCTGCCAAACCACCGGTGTGCGAGAAATGTGTGCCTTTCCGCCGCGCACCGCCCGGGTACATACCATTCTTTAGTCCGAAGAATGAGATACGTTTGATTCACAGGCAGGTCTTCTGACTTGGATTCATCGCCTCGCGCAGCCTTCTCAGCCCTCCGGCCAATGGTCTATTGCACAAAGCTCCTCTTCACAGCAGCGGTCCTGTCGGAGATTCTCACTCCGTTCCCTTTTCACCCGCGCGATGCGCGCGGACACCTGCGAACTCCCATGTATTCTGTTTT
>SFET01000049.1 GCA_004557125.1 Clostridiales bacterium
AGGAATGCCGGGATACGTTTTAATACTTTCCAGAAACGATCTGGTGTTGCTGCTCTGAGGCAGCATAAAGCCGGCTTCTCTGCACAGATCCTCAGCCATTCGTTGTCTGTCAGTTCGTACCGTCGTATTATCCGCTTCATCTGGCTCACCTCATGCGTGATATTCGACATTGACTACCTGTTTCCCTTTTGGTATTTCTTCATATTTGCATATTCCTTCGCTTTTCGCTCGGATTTATGCTTTTGGAAACATACTCTAGGCAGTCTTTCACGTTTCTTTTCAATGTTATCTATCCTTCTTGCAAAAAACAAGGATGATCTCTTGACCATCCTTGCGGGACACTTATCCAATTTCTTCGATCTGAAAGTATAGAGTGAACACTTGTGTACTTGATTATCAAATTAGTCTATTCCTGCATTCGTCTTCTGATTCTGCCAGTTACGATCGCTTTGGAGGCCTCCAAATGGAATCAATGGAACGGACGCTTCATCGCCTCCACCTGCGGTGCGCCGCAGTCGGGGCCGAAGTGCTTGAGGATGACCAGATCCTCATACTTCGAGGTGTTGACGACCCGCACGCCCCGAGCCGCCGCATCGTGGGACACGAAAAATTCATCCGCCGTCAGCTCGCCGTAGCGAATCAGCGTCGGCGTTTCGCAATCATATACACCGAACCTGCCGTGTCCCTCGATCACGAGGCAGCCGTATGCGGCCTGATCGCTGATGACGACCTCGCAGCCGGGCTTGACCGTCAGCTCCTTGGCGCCCACATAGTCGTTGCCGTATGCGATCCACCTCTGGTTCCAGCCCTCGCCCTCCTTTTCCAGCAGAGGTCTGCGGAAGAAGCGCTCGCGATAATCCGGGCAGGTGTTCAGATCCCAGTCCGCAACATCCATGATCACGTCCAGATTGTTCTTGTCCGCATCCGGCACATATCCCGCCAGATCGTCATAGCCGAACACCTCGCCGTTGACCACGTTCTCCCACATGGCCATCACGTCGGAGTTCCACTGCGGCTCATAGGTGCACAGGGAGCCGGGCGCGTGCACCACGCCCGCGGGCGTGTACCAGCCGGTGTCCAGCTCGATGCGGAATGCGCGGGAGAGCTCGGTGATGCGGCCGTCGCACTTGGTAAAGTTGGCCAGGCGCTCCTTGACCTCCTCGCGGGTGACGGAGGGATCGAAGCCGAAGTAGGACACCGGGAACTGGCCCAGGGTCTGGTTGTACTGCTTCGGGAAGAAGTAGTGCTCGTGCTTGGGCTTCACGCCGCCATAGCGCTTGCAGGCCTCCTCGCCGTGGTGGATGTGGTGGAACAGCGGCATATCGTAGTCGTAGAACTTGGAGTACATCGGCCAGGTTCCGAAGCGGTCGATCAGCTCCTGACCGATCAGCTCCGCGCCCAGCTCGTCCACAAAATCCTTGAAGAGCACGACGTGCTCCTTGTCATCGTCCACATTGACGAAGCTCATGCCCTCGTAGGGGCCGGCGCCCTTCGTCTCCACATGGGTGATGGAGGAGAACCAGCGCTCCACGATCGCTCCGCGCTCCATACCCATCGCGAACAGATCGTCCGGATGCAGGCGAATGCGGCGACCGGGGCGGTTGAAGGGACGCGGAACCCAGGTCGGGGTCAGGCGAAGCACGCCTTCACCGGCCTGAAGCGTCGCGCGAATGGTTTCTAGCTTGGACATGGATTTCTGCCTCTCTTTCATTGGAATTGCGGGCGGCGTGCGGTCGACGGGTGCAAGCCGCCCGTGTGCGCATCAGGGATTCTTCGCCCGCGCACGATAGTCGTCGATCATTGCAGGATCGTCCGTAAATTCAATTTCCAAATTATATTCCCGCGTCTCACCCGGCTCCAGATAGGTCAGCAGGCCGCTTTTGCGCGCATCGCTCCGGTTCATGACGCCGGAGGTGGTGGGCTCCAGGCCCAGCGCATAGTCGCCCGCGCGCATGCACTTCCACTCGCACAGCAGCGGAAGCACCGTTCCGTCAAAGCGGATGATCGCGGCCATTCCCAGTTTTTCGTTGTGCAGCATCGCAAAGGCTTCGCTGCCCAGCTCCGTGTGGAAGTAGCACTGCTCGTCCCGATTCATCTCCGGCTTTTCCATCAGGGCATACTTCTCCATGCCGTCAGCGGCAATGGGATCCCGCGGTGCAATCCGCGTCGCGGAGGTGTACACCCGCGCGCCCGCGTCCAGCATCGGATAGCCAAAGTTGATGTGATAGATCATCATCACGGGGTCGGTGGAAAAGCTCTGATTCTCAATCACGTCGTGGATGCGGATCACATCCCGCTCGGTCTCCAGCGTCAGCTGCCTGCGCATCAGCATGTTCTCCTCGAACACGCAGGCCTCGCGCACCTTGCCCTCCACGCGGAACACCAGTTCATCGCCCTCATAGTCGTCCCGCACGCACACCTGCTGCGCGGGCAGATTGCTGAAGGGGCCGTGCAGGCCCAGCTCCCGCCCGTCGTTGCCGGGAGCACCGGCATAGGTCATGCCGCAGGTGGTCAGCAGTCCGGCGGAGAACTGCTTCAGGAAGCCGCGCACGCCGTCCTCGACGTACAACCCCGGATGCCGGATCCCCTGCTTGGAGGCAAAGCCCATGTTCCTTCCCTTGTAGCTGACGTAGGGCAGATCAAAGGCGCGATCCGCCAGAACCGTCATCTCCAGATTCCGTCCGTTCTTCAGGTCAAAGGCGCGCACGCCGCTTGCCGGGCCGTCTGCAAAGACGTATTCCTTCCAACCGCAGATGGCGTTGAGATCGCCGACGCACTGCCGGAGCGCAAATTCCTGACTCTTCTTCATTGCATTTCTCCTCAGATCCTCGCAAAGTGGCGCAGGATCACCAGCGGCTCAGACTTGGAAAGGTTGGTGAAGGTCACGCCCGCGCGGGAAGCCGGCTCCGTCACGAAATACTCGTCGTGGGTCAGCTGACCGAAGCGGATCATGTTGGGCGAGGAGAGCTCCATACCATTGATGGTGCCGAAGCCCTGGATGCAGATCAGGCCGTAGGCCATCTCGTCCTTCAGCGTCACGGTGCGCCCGGGCAGCACGGTGTAGCGCCGCGCACCCAGCTGGTCGCACTTGTAGCAGATCCACTCGTCGATGTAGCCCTCCGCCTTCATCTGTTCCATGTTGTCCACCGGCAGCGGAACCATGCGCCGGTTCTGATAGAACATCGGATCCAGGTTCAGATCCCAGTCCATGACCTCCACCAGGTAGTCGAAGTCGCCCTTCTTGTCCTCGGGACAGTTCTTCCACAGCAGATCCTCGCCCACAACGTGGTCGAAGTAGAGCACGGACTGGTACATGGCGTACACGTCGGAGGCAAACTGGGGCTCATAGGTGCACATGCTGGCCGGTGCGTGCATCACTCCGGGCGGCACGTCCCAGCCTGTGTCCACATCGATGGCATAGGCGCGCGAGAGGGACAGCAGGCGATTGTCGCCCTTGGTGAACGCAGCCAGCGCATCGCGCACCTGCGCCTTCGTCGTGCCGGGATTGAAGCCGAAGAAGGTAAAGGGAAATTCACCGCCGTAGACATTGTTGTACTGCGCCGGGAAGAAGTACATCTCGGGCTTTCCGGCTTCGCCCACCTTCGCGGCATACTCGTCATTGTGGTGGATGTGATGCGGCAGCGGCCCCTTGTTGTCGAAGAACTTGGAGTACATGGGCCAGCGACCATACTTGGCGAAGAGCTTGTCTCCAATAAATTCACCCTTGAACTCAGCCACAGCATCGATCAGCCGCGCCTGTTCTCCATCCTCGGTGACGATGAAGCTCAGGCCCTGGTTCTCCGGAGTGCCCGGGCCGTTGTCCGCTGGCGTTGTGGAAGAGAACCAGCGCTCATCAATGCCGCCGCGCTCGGTTCCCAGTGCGAAGTAATCGTCGGGATGCAGGCGCAGCCTGCGTCCGGGACGGCAGAAGGAGCGGGGTACCCAGTTGGGGGCCAGGCGAACGACGCCGTTGCCCTGATTCAATGCCCGATCAATGATAGCTTTCGACATGCAAAACCCCTCCATTTCCATAAAATTCTGAAGATGCATTCTCTCAATCCATCAAAACCATGCCCTTGATCTTTTCCGGCTTGGAATTGTCGCTCATGAACGCAATCGCCTGCTCAAGCTCCTCCAGACGGAAGCGATGGGTTACAAATTCCTCCGGTGTGACAAAGCCCGCCTTCATGGATTTGATGGCCGTGTCCCAGGTAAAGGGCGCCAGCCAGCTGACGTTGATCCGCTTGTCCATCTGGAGCGTGTGCAGCAGCGGAACCTCCAGGATCGTGTCCTCGCCGGGCAGGCCGAAGTAGACGATGTTTGCGCCGCGACCCGTGACGTCCAGCGCGCCCTGCAGCGCGCTCTTGGCCGCTGTGGGCACGATCGCCCGATTCGCCATGTCCCCGTCCGTGATTTCGGATATGGATTTCGCCAGATCGTCCGTATAGTAGGGCGAATTTTTATCCAGTGTGTTGAACACGTAATCTGCGCCCATTTCCCTTGCCTTCTCGAGGCCGTAGTCCAGGATGCCGACCATCGCAATCTTGCCCGCACCGCTCGCCCGGATGAGCTTGAGCTGCATCAGGCCAAGCGTGCCGGGGCCGAAGATCACGACGAAGTCGCCGAGCTTCACATCCAGCTTCTTTACGCCATAGCAAGCACAGGCCAGCGGCTCGCACAGCGCCGCCTGTTCAAAGGAAATGTCGTCGGAAATCTTGTGCAGATGCGTGTAGTTCACCAGCGCGTACTCCGCAAATGCGCCGTTGAAATTCACGCCGCTGGTGCGGGTGTTCTTGCACAGGTTCACCTGCTCCCTGGCGCATTCCGGGCAGGCGTTGCAGTTCTGCACCGGGTTGGCCAGAACGCGATCGCCCACCTCAAAGAGCTTCATTTCGCGGGCGATGCGTCCGACCTGCGCCACCTCGCCGGAGAATTCGTGGCCCAGAATCAGCGGGCCCTTGCCGTTTGCCGTCTCCAGCGGGCTCTTGCCATAATAATAGGCCAGATCGCTGCCGCAGATGCCGCAGGCGCGCACGCGAACCAGCACCTGGTTGTCCGCGACCTCCGGAACCGGCACCTCCTCCATGCGCATCACGCAGGGCTCGTAAAACACTTGTGCTTTCATGGTTGTCTTCATATTTACCGCACTCCTTCTCTGTAAAGATTAATCGTTGCGCACAATGACCTTCCGGGTCTTTCTCTGCACCATCAGACAGTCGGTTGCAATGACCGCAATCAGTATCAGTCCCTTGATCACGTCCTGCCAGCTCGCCTGAATCTCAAGTCGCTGCAGGCCGTTGAACAATACGCCGATGAACAGCATGCCCCAGAAGGTGCGCACGGCGCTGCCGCTGCCGCCGGACATGCTTGTTCCGCCAATGACCACGCCGGCCACGCAGGACATCGTCAGGTCGCTGCCATAGAGGGAATTGCCCGAGGACAGGCGCATGGACATCAGAATTCCCGAGACCGAGGTGCAGAAGCCCAGGATCACGAACAGCATGGTCTTGTAGAAGTCCACGTTGATGCCCGCCATCTTCGCCACCGTCATGTTGCCGCCGGTGGCGTACACATTGCGTCCAAAGCGCGTGTGCTTCAGTACCAGATGCGTAATCAGAAAGGCGAGCAGGAAGAACCAGGTGATCGTGGGGATCCCGAACAGCTTGCCATTGCCGAAGGCGTTCAGCGCATCGTTGGGATAGTTGTTTGGCTTGCCGTTGGTGTACGTCAGCGCCAGTCCCTTGAGGAACATCATCATGCCCAGCGTCACAACGAAGGCGTTCATCTTGATCTTGGAGACCATGAGGCCGTTCAAAAGGCCTACGACAATGCCAACTGCCAGGCAGAGCAGCACCGCCGGGAACACGCCCGCCTTCTTGGCGATGTCGGTGAACAGCAGCGTGATGAAGCCCATCAGCGAGCTGATGGAGAGGTCAAACTCGCCGCCGATGATTGAAATCGTCATGGCGAAGGCCACGATGCCGTAGGTGGAGATCTGCAGCAGGATGTTGGAAATGTTGGTGACGGACAAGAAGCCCTTCGCAGAGACGGACAGCACCAGCACAGCCGCAATCAGCGCCACGATGATGATGTTGCTTCTGATGAAGGCAATGAATCCTGTTTTTTTCTTCATAGCGCATCAACCTCTCTTCAGCTTGCGGTTCTTGTTGATGACGTCCAGGCCGAAGGCGAAGATAATGACGAGGCCCTTAATCATCATCTGCGGATAGGTGGAATAGCCCAGCAGGTTCATCGAATTGGTGATGATGCCGATGATGAGCACGCCCAGCATCGTATTGATGAAGCTGCCGCTGCCGCCCTTCATGGAGACGCCGCCTACCACGCACATGGCGATGGCGCTCATCTCATAGTCCGTGCCTGCCGTGGGATTCGCGGTCATCACGCGGGAGGTCTGCAGAACACCCGCAACGCCGCAGATGCCGCCGCAGATCAGGAACGCCAAAAGGATGTACAGCCGCACGTTGATGCCGCTCAGCTGCGCCGCCTTCGGATTGGAACCGACGAACATCAGGTTGCGGCCGAATCTGGTGTAATTGAGCACGAGCTGGCAGATCACGATGATGCCGAAGAAGATGTATGCGGGATTGATGCCCGCGCCCAGCTTCTGAAACAGGCCCAGACCCCGGTTCTGCAGGTCGGCCGCCTCCAGGGTGATGTAGGTTCCGCCCTGCACCAGCAGCGCCAGCGCGGCGATCGCCGATTGCCCGCCGTAGGTCACGATGAAGGATTCGCCCATGCGCCCGTTGATGCCGGCCATCACGCCGCCGGTGAAGCTTCCCATCAGGCAGCCGAGCAGCACCGGCACGAGGAAGCAGAGCAGCAGGCTGCTGGTGCTGCGCAGCAGAGACGCGCAGATGATGCCCACGAGGGAGAGAATCGATCCGATGGTGAGGTCGATGTTGCCCGTCAGCAGCACGAAGGTGATGCCGCAGGCCATCACGCCCCAGATGGCGATCTGGTTGAGTATGTTCTGGAAGTTGGACAGCGTGAAGAAGCGAGGGAAGGCAAAGGACATGACGATCATCAGAAGCAGGATAATGACGAACATCATGTAATCCCCCAGGAAATCCAGCGCATCCTCCCGGAACGACCTCGAAAACAGCACGTCCCGCAGCGTGGAATCCTCATTCTGTGGATAGCGGCGGTTGGAAATCACCCGCGCGCAGATGTGCAGCGCCAGGCCAGCCAGCGTGAGCGCTGCGCCCAGCAAAAACAGCGGCCAGAACGCATGGTAGCAGAAATTCAGATACTTCTGATATGGCGTTGCCGTACCCGCCTCCAGCGCCTCGATCATGGCTGCGAGCACCTTGGACTTCTGCGCAAGATAGTTTGCGCGCCCGTAGATCCCGGTGAACAGCAGCGCAACGCCCGCGATCAGGCAGATGACGGATCCTCTGTTGATTTTTTTCTTCATTTCTCCAAGACCTCCCATCAACCCAGCGCAAAGCGCATGATGTCCTCCGGCTTCAGGCCCGGACGGTTGTCCACGCAGGAGCGCACCTCGCCCTCGTACATGACCATAATCCGATCCGACAGGGCGAAGATCTCCGGCAGCTCCGACGAGATCATGATCACGGCCTTGCCGCGTCGCACCATCTCCAGCATCAGCAAATAGATTTCATATTTCGCACCCACGTCGATGCCGCGGGTGGGCTCGTCCAGGATCAGGATGTCCGCGTCGTTGTACAACCACTTGGCCAGCACCACCTTCTGCTGGTTGCCGCCGGAGAGCTGCTCCACGCGCTGGTTGACGGAGGGCGTCTTGATCTTGAGCTCCCTGACAAAGCCCTCGGCCGCCTCGTTTTCCTTGGCACGACTGATGAACCCCAGCCGATTGCAGGCGCGGGAGAGGTTTGTGATGGTGATGTTCTTCAGCACGCTGAACTGCGTGGAGAGTCCCTCGTCCTTGCGATCCTCCGGCACCAGGCCGATGGAGAGCGCCTTGGCCGCCATGGTGGAGTGGATGGCGACCTTCTTTCCATTTACGATAAATTCGCCCTTTTCGATGCGGTCTGCACCGAAGATCGCGCGGGCGATTTCGCTTCTGCCCGAGCCGACCAGACCCGCCAGACCCAGGATCTCCCCCTTGTGCAGGGTGAGGTTGATGTCCCGCAGAAAGCCGGGCGTGAACAGGTGCTTCACTTCGAGCAACTCCTCGCCGTACGCGCCGAAGCTGCGCTTCGGAAATTCGCCCTCCATGCTGCGGCCGACCATCTTTTCGATCAGCTCGGATTTGTTCGTCTCCTGCACGTTCAGCGTGCAGATGTAGTGGCCATCGCGCAGCACCGTGGCGCGGTCGCAGATCTGAAAGACCTCCTCCAGACGATGGGAGATGTAGATGATGGTGATGCCCTTCTCCTTCAGGTTCCGGATGATGTCGAACAGCTTGCGGATCTCCTCCGTCGTCAGCGGCGCGGTGGGCTCGTCCAGCACGATGATCCTGGATTCCAGCATCAGTGCGCGGGCGATTTCGATCATCTGCTTTTCTGCGATGGACAGGTCGCTCACCAGACGATTGGGATCCATAGCGAAGTCAATGCTGCGCATGAAGGCCGTGAACTCCTCGCGCATCTCCTTCCACAATACGCGGCCGCTTCGGGTGGTCTTGAGTCGGCCCAGAAAGGCGTTTTCCGTGGTCGTCAGCGACGGCACAAGGTTCAGCTCCTGAAAGACCAGTCCCACGCCGCCCTGGGCGGACTCGCGGGTGTTTCGGAAGCTAACCTTTTGATTATCAATGACAATCTCACCCTCATCCGGCTGATGTACGCCGCTCAGAATCTTCATCAGCGTAGACTTTCCTGCGCCGTTTTCTCCCAGCAGCGCGTGCACTTCGCCCTTGCGCACCTCCAGATCCACATGATCGAGCGCCAATGTGCTGCCGAAAGTTTTGGTTATTCCCTTCATGGACAGAATATTCTCTTGCATGGGAATCATCCTTTCGTTGCATCCATTCTGGCAGGCCTGCGCGCTGCCATTGACAACCGGCAGCTGACCGGCTGCGGTTTTCCCGCCCGCTGCCGCTTGCCAACGACACGCCATTCTCCTGCCTTGCAGACAAATTGCGGGGCTGGGTTGAACCCAACCCCGCAGGGATTGTGCGCGATATGTGCTTACCAGCCGATGCCGTCGAACTCGTCGACGTTCTCGATGGTGACCAGCGGAGCGCTGCACTTGTACCATACAGCGTCGCCGGGCTTGATCACGCCGTCCATCGCGTCGATGCAGGCCTGAACGCCGAGCTGGCCCTCCTCCTTGGCGGAGTGGAGCACGTCGCCGTAGTGATAGCCGCCGCGGATGCCCGCAACGCCAGCGGCGTTGCAGCCGGTGCCCACGGAGTAGATGCCGGATTCAGCCTCGTCGATGCCCGCGGCCTCCAGCGCCTGATGCACGCCCTGATAGATGCCGTCGTCGTGGCAGAAGATGAAGTCGTAGTCGTCGCCGAAGCGGGTGATGACGTCCTGCATCTGGCTCATTGCGATTGCAGTGTCCCAGCCCTCGGTGTTCTGCTTGTAGATGATCTCGATGTTGTCATGCTGGGAAACGATGTTCTCGAAGCCCTGCTGACGATTGGTGGCCGGATCGGTGCCCGCTGCGCCCATCATGCAGACAACCTTGCCGCCCTCTTCGCCCAGCAGATCCACGCAGGCCTGACCGGCGGCCTCGCCCATGGCGATGTTGTCCGGGCCGGCGAAGGCGTAGATCGTGTCCGCCACGGAGGCATCTACCTTGGAGTCGATGATGGCATAGGGAATGCCGGATTCGTTCAGGGTGTTGACGATGGTGATGGAACCCTCTGCATCCGCCGGGAAGTAGATGATGCCATCATAGCCCTGGTCGATTGCCGTCTTGATCTGATCCAACTGCACGGAGGCATCTCCCTGGCCATCCACGATGGTCAGATCGATGCCATGCTCCGTCGCATAGGCGGTGGCCGCCGTGTTCAGCGGATCACAGAACGGCGCAGTGTAGAAGGCGTTGGTGAAGAAGACCTTGCGGTTTCCTTCTGCGGAAGCCACTGCTACGCATGAAAGCACCAGCAATGCAACCAGAACGACAGTCAGGATTCTCTTCATGGGTATTCCTCCTTTTATTCTCCGGGATTCTATCCCGATTCTAAACAGCTTCGCCCAACGGCCGAAACTGTTTTTTACCAGCGGTTCAGGCCCCAGTCGTCCGCTCTGGACGCATCGGTGGAACGGCGCACCACCAGCTTCGCCGGCAGCTCCACCTTTTTCTCCACGGGCCGTCCCATGCGCTCATCCACAATGTTACGCATCGCACCGTAGCCCATCTGATAGATCGGATAATGCACGGTCGTCAGGCTGGGACTGACAATGGAGGATACGGCGAGGTCGTCAAAGCCAACCACCGCCACGTCCTCGGGAATGCGCAGCCCCGCATTCAGGATTGCCTTCATTGCGCCGATGGCCATCTGATCGTTTGCGGAGAAAACCGCGTCCACATTGATGCCCTTCTCCATCAGCTCGCTCATCGTGGCAAAGCCGCTCAGCGGCGTAAAATTGCCCTCCAGCAACAGGCGCTCGTCAAAGCCGATGCCGTGATCCAGCAGTGCCATGCGGTAGCCCTGGATGCGCAATGCGGAATGGGGAAAGGTCGAGTCGCCGCAGATGTGGACAATCTTCCGATGCCCCCGCTCGATCAGATAGCTCACCGCTTCATAGGCCGTCTTGTAATGATCGATCGAAAAGGAACCGATCTCGGGCGAACGTGACGGTCGGCTCAGCATGTAGATCAGCACGCCACGCTTGCGCACCAGGGGAAGCAGCTCCGTTTCGTAATACTCATCTTCATCCTCGATGCTGCACACGGAGTCCAGTATGATGTTCTGCACGCCACGATCCATGAGGCGTGTGAGCAGGTTGCGCTCCAGCGACCACTTCCGATCCGAATCGCAGAGAATGACGTTGTAGCCTTCCTTGCAGGCAACATCCTCAATTCCACTCAGCAGTGGCTGAAAATAGGAACTGTAGATGCCCGGCAGGATCAACCCGATCTCCTTTTGCAGATCCTGAACGGCGAGCTGTTGCTTCTCCTGAATGTACCCGGACTGCACCAATGCGTTCTCCACCCGCTTCTTCAGCAACGGGCTGACATATTTTTTACCCGACATCACTGCATGTACAGTGGAAACGGAAACGTTCGCTATGTTCGCTACTTCTCTCAGATTTGCCATGTTTTTTCTTTATTTATCTCTGTAAAATCTTTAATTCTATTCTAGTCACATATCGCCGATATGTCAATACTTATCAATGAAATTTATGCAATTTATTTTTCATTTAAAATTATTACTCCGGTCACGCCATCCACTTCCCACTTTCGATCTCGTTTTATTTCTTCTAAAAAAACAATCAGCGAACAATGAATATTCCGCTTTCGCGGTGAGAGAATTATCATGCTGCGCATGAAGAGGATCGCACTTGCTGTAGTGGAACTACGTCATGTCCAGCCGAGCCTCCGATCCGGATCCGGCAACAGCCGTATGCTCGTGGCCGGGTTTCGGAAGCACAAGATGGCGGAGGAGTTGAACCCCCGCAGAAGAGTAGTATAATTCAGGTTGCTGGACAGACGCTCAACCCCAGGATGCGCGCAGATGCCGCAGGAACCATCTTTGGCGCGGCTGCATACAAACGGCGACAGAGTCCGCAAAGCCAGGAGAAAGGTCGATTCCATCTGCCTTTTACGAAGGGTCGAATGCAGAGGGACTAATTGAAGGCGCACAGGGGACGAAGATAGCCTGACACAAACAGAAGCAGCATGCTCTGTTTGAGCACGCTTGCTCTGTTTCTCCAATGCCATATAGATCGGCTGCCTCTGGCAGGTCATCCCTTCGTTTTGTATAGCCTTTTTCAGCGGATTTCCTGATTCGCTTCTTTGTCCTGCTTTCTCGACAAAAAGAGTGCGCCCTTTTCCTCAACGCACTCTTCTTTTCCGGTTGTCCTCTTGACACAGTGGCATTATCTTATGTATCGCGGATGGTTGAAGAAGCCCTGAAATACAACGAGGTTGAGAGTATCCTCGAAAATGGCGAACAGGAGGATATCTTCAGCCCCGAATGCTTTGAAAAGCTGTCCGATGTGAAGATGCCCGCCACCAAGCTGGAAATGCTCGTGAAGATGCTGCGCAAGCAGATCACTGAATACGGGAAGACCAATCAAATGGCTGCAAAACGCTTTCAGGAGATGTTGGAAGAAACCATTAAACTCTATCATGAACGCAGAAAGCATCTGTCGGCGGAAGAAGCCGGCGAAACACAGGAGGCTGCAACAGAAGAGATTATCCGAAATGCGACGGAACAGGCGCTCCAGATTCTGCGGGAAATGAATGCTGACCGTGAGAGCTTCCGTAAGGCAGGTCTTACCTTTGAAGAAAAAGCCTTCTATGATATTCTGATGGCGCTGCGCGACCAGTACAACTTTGAATTCGGCACCGACGTGGTCACAGATGGCATAATCTTGTCCTCCTAGTTATTCTTCAAAATCAGATTTTGCAGTGTTGTACTCGGGGCGCCTGTCGCTGTCCCTGACGAGCACAGGTTTCGCGGACGGTTTGTAGATAAGCGATCCCAGGATGCGCTCGAATTCTTTCTTGCCCAGAAGCGCGGTCATGTCCGTAATGCCCCGCAGCTTCCTTTCATATGGGTCTTTTCCTTCGGCGGCGACAGCTTCGGCAACTGCTGCTTCATCCGTGTATTTCCGGACGGAACGACCTTCGACCACCTTGTAGCCGTCATACTTGACGCCGCGCAGCGCCTCGGCGAGCGCGTATTCCTTGATGTCCTCCGCCCATGCGACCAGCTGATCGACGCGATCCAGAATGGCGGCGATCTCCGTTTCCTCCAGCTGTTCCGGTTTCTGGAAATCGTACCGCGCAAGCTCCAGATTGTATTCCGCGCGCTTACGGCAGTTCGCTTTCGCTTTGCAGAACAGACAGTGGTCACCGGCATGAAATTCGCCTTTCCCGTCGTAAGCGAGCTGGGCCGTAGGCATGAGCGTCATCTTTGCCCACCGGAGAAGGTCGTCCTTGCCGATCTCCCATGTACTGACATTGTCACGGCGCAGCTGGAAGATCGTCATGCTGATGCGGCCGAAATCGTACAGACTGTCGAGCAGTTCCAATGCGCCCAATGCGTAGAGCATCATCTGCGGATTGTCTTCGGCGGAGACGAGAATGCCGACACCGTACTTGAAATCGATGACGTGCATGGTGCCGTCCGCGATGATGATGCAGTCGCCGTGCCCGAAGCCTTCCTTCACATACCTTGAGAAGTCGAGCCGCTGCTCGATCATCACAGTCGGATCCGGACAGGTCTTTTTGATCTCCGCGACGGTTTCCATTACAAAGGAAGCATAATCATCGCTGCAGCGCTCCATCTCGGCATCGCAGTATGCGAGATGCTCTCGCGGATCCTCGGTCTGAATGCCGAGTGCCTTTTCCAGCTTGTGCTGGCAGAGTTCGTGCGCGTCCGTGCCCTGCTGGGCGAAGGTGCTACCGGCGTCCTCGTACTGCGCCGCCAGCCTTGCCGCCGGTGGACAGTTGAGCCAGATGTGCGCCGATGACGGCGAGAGAAGTGCGTGCTGACCGGCCATCACAGCGCCTCCACATCAGCGACGATTGCCGCGTAGTTTTCCGGAGCCAGATCGGAGAGCTTCTCCGCGCCATACTTCCGGAGCAGATCCTTCACGGCAACGGTATGTCCCTGACGGGACTTGTTAGCGAGAATGCCGCGCACATCCGTAAAGCTGTAGGTCTTTTCCTGCCTGGCGGGTTCAGGCTGCTTCGTTTCCAGCGCGGGCTGTGCTTCGGGTTCCTCCCCACCAGCGGAGAACAGCGCCGTAAGCGTGTCCGCAATGGTGATCAGGGTTTCGCCGCAGCTCTTAAGTTCCTGCAGCTCGATTGCCAGTTCATTCATCTTGCTCATCTTGACCGTTCATTTCGTCTTCGTAGTCGTTGCTGCCGCATCTCAGGAGTGAAGCGAGCATCTTTGCCAGCACGCTGATCGCGGTGAGCGTATCAGCAAGATCCTCGCGGCGACGCCGCTGGACGCATACTGCTTTTTCACACATTGTCAAACCCTCTCTTTCCGAGCAACTCTCGGTCGCTCTGAAAGTCCTATGACACTTTTTGCGGATTTGGCCGGAGGAAATTTTATCTTTTTCTCCGGCCATTTTGGAATTAAGTGTCATAGGACTGTTGCTCCTGCTAGAGCTCCAAGATGATTCGTTCTTCAGACGCCGTTTCACTCATCGATCCACGCAAAACTGCCTATCCGCCAGTTTGCCCAATCCTTCATCCGAACGCCCAACCGCACGTCTCCATCAATTTCTGATGAAGCACATCCCATTGGAGAAACAGAGCAAGCGTGCTCAGAAAGAGCATCATGACAAACAGCGCGGTTCATGGAATGGCGTGGTTCCCGTTACGCGGGTGATACCGAACAAGAGGGCTTATGACCGAAATAGGGCTAAACAGGCAGATCGAAGCATCCGAGCAGCAGAGGGTTGACTTGCTACCGCCGCAGCCGAAACGACGGACGGGACGTGCGTACAGACGCATGATGAACGAGCGGAAATACAAGCATCTCTTCGGAATCGTCACGCATGGATATCGGCCGCATGCTGGTTATGTTGATTGGTCATATTTTGATGGCAAGTGGATGCCCACAGGAAAATACATAAAGTACCCTAAGAACAGCAACTGCCAAAACTGGTGCAAAAAGGCATCAAGCGCAAGGGTGCGCAAGTATATGGATCTCCCGCATAAGGGAAACAGCTATCGACGAGTTTTCGATTACTGGTGGACGCTTTACTGAATGGAGGTATTATGGAGATTGTCGGAAACGCCGTAATCCAGAAGGACGGCACTCTGATCCTGCCGCAAGAGGTCATCCAGCGGTTGGAACTCAAATTCGGTGATGAACTCTTTTTCGTCGCAAAAGGCGGAGAGATTGCAATAAGCAAACTGCCGGACGCAATGAAGCGAACGGTTGATTACTATCTGGCATTATCTTGAATCATAGGCATCCTCCTGTAAAAAACCGCCTGCCGGGAAACCGACAGGCGGCATACTGCCTTTTATACTTCCATCATCTATAGG
>SFET01000050.1 GCA_004557125.1 Clostridiales bacterium
CCCAGCTCGGTGCGGGTGGTGGACAGGCTGACGGAGGTCGGCGCCTTCTTCACCGTGACCTTCAGCGTGGCGGTCTTGCCGTTGTAGGTCTTGACGGTGATCGTCGCCGAGCCTGCGCGCTTGCCCTGAATCACCCCGTCCGCAGACACGGCGACATAGCGGGTGTTGGAGCTGGAGAACTTCAGCCCAGGATCAATGCCGGCCGGAGCGCACTCCACGACGGGCGCAAAGGTTTCGCCCACGCCCAAAGTGAGGGATGCATCGACAAAGCGGACGCTGTTGATGGCGTCAGAGTATGTATAGGAGATGCCTGCCGCCTTGCAATGGGCTTCCGCGGCGCTTCCATAGGAAACCACCGCCGCCAGCTGCGTGCAGCCAGCGAAGGCGTCGCCGGCGATGGTTTGCACGCCCACGGGGATCGTCAGCTGCTGCAGTGCAGTACAGCCGGCGAGCGCGCCCGATTCGATTGCGGTCAGCGTCGAGGGCAGCTTCAGCTCCTCCAGCGCGGTACAGCCGGAGAACATGCAGCGTCCGAGCACGGAAACGCCTTCCGGCAGCCTTGCGGATTTGAGACTGGTACAGCCAAGGAAGATGTGCTGTTCGTCGCTTCTGAGGATGCCGCCCAACTGGCGGATGCTCTCGGGAATTTCGATCCCTTCCAGCTTTGCACAGTTCTGGAAGGCATATTCGCCGATGGTCTCCAGCTGTCGGGGCAGTGCAACGGCCTTCAGCGCGGCGCAGTCCTTGAAGGCGCGGGGGCCGATGCTGCGCAGGGTCTCGGGGAGCACAATGCGCGCAAGACCGGCGCAGCCCTCAAAGGCATTCGGTTCAATTTCCGTTACACCGCTGGGCAGGGTCACGGAAGTCAGCGTGACGCAATTCCGGAACGCAGCCTCGCCAATGACGCTTACGCCATCCGGCACGGTGACATCGCCGCCCGCACCGGTATAGGCCACCAGTCTGCCGCCTTCGACGAAGAATTCTTCGGCCGTCGTGCGGATGCCCTGCAGCACCTGCAGCGCCGCTTCCAGTTCCTCGGCAGACATGGCGCGCAGAGCATCCGTGGAGACGCCCAGCTGCAGCGCCAGCTCCTCCAGGCTGATGCCCAGATCGCTTGCGACGCGCTCTGCGGGAACAACGGAATCCTCCGCCACGTCGCCTGCCTCGCCAGTACCGGCGTCGGGCTGCTGTGCGGGATCGTCGCCGGAGCCGGTATCGGGCTGCTGCGCGGGATCGTCGCCGGAGCCAACGTCGGGCTGCTGTGCAGGGCCGTCACCGGAGCCTGTTGCAGCATCCGGTTCGGATCCCTCGGGTGCGGGCGCCGATGAAGGCGTCTCACTCTCCACGGACGCCTCGCTTGCAGGGACGGCCTCTGCGATTGTTGCGGGCATTTCACCGGTTTCCGTTGCAATCGCGGGAGCGGCAGTGAAGAGGAGGGCGGTGCAGAGCAGCGCCGACAACAGGCGCAGCCATGTATGTTTCATATTTGTAACCTCCGATGGAAAAAATCATCCAATCTACCATCCCAATTATAACATTACTGGTGAAAAGAAACAAGCGCGACCGGGCGGCGCCGCCGAAATGCACATTGGAAAACAGGTTGATTTCGTGTAAAATTGCAAGAATTGCATGCGGGATATATGCAAACTTCGGAGAAATGCGTTATAATAGGTATACACATCACATGGAAAGGAAGAAAAGCCATGCTTGAACAACTGAAGAAGGACGTTTATGAGGCGAATATGGAGCTGCCGCGCCGCGGACTGATCACCTACACCTGGGGCAACGTCAGCGGACGCGATGCGGAGACCGGCTACTTTGTCATCAAGCCCAGCGGCGTGGATTACGATAAACTGACTCCCGACGACATGGTGGTCGTGGACCTTACTGGCAAGGTCATCGAGGGCAAGTACCGTCCCTCCTCCGATACCCCCACCCACATCGAGCTGTACAAGAAGTATCCGGAGATCGGCGGCATCGTGCACACCCACTCCCCGGAGGCCACCTCCTGGGCCCAGGCCGGCCGCAGCATTCCGCTGTACGGCACCACCCACGCCGACTACTTCTACGGCCCGATCCCCTGCGCCCGCAGCCTCACCAAGGAGGAGATCGAGGGCGAGTATGAGAAGAACACCGGCCTGGTGATCATCGAGACCTTCGAGGAGAACGGCATCAACCCGGTCTACACCCCCGGCGTGCTGTGCTGCAACCACGGCCCCTTCACTTGGGGCAAGGACGCCGCCGAGGCGGTGCACAACGCGGTCGTGCTGGAGGAGGTCGCCAAGATGGCCACCAAGACCGAGATGATCAACCCCCGCGTCACCCCCGCACCCGACACCATCCGCGACAAGCACTTCTTCCGCAAGCACGGCGCAAACGCCTACTACGGCCAGAAGTAAGTCTACACATTTGTAGTCTACATATGAAGAAGGAGCTGTCTCAAAACTTTTTGCCGTTTTGAGACAGCTCCACGATTACAATGCGGCGGGGTGAAGGCACCCCGCCCTACGGTTATGCGGGGACTGAATCAAAGCGCTCTCTCCGTTTTGAGACAGCTCCTTGCTTTACTTGTCCATATTCTCAATATACGATTTCAAAAAGAGGATCGCCTGGCGGTAGCCATCCAGGCCCTGGCCCATGATGGTCCTGACGCAGGCAAGGCGTGCGTAGGAGATCTGGCGGAAGTCCTCCCGCGAGGACACGTCGGAGATGTGCACCTCCACCGCGGGGATGCGCACGGCCTTGAGCGCGTCCAGAATCGCCACACTGGTGTGGGTGTAGGCGGCGGGGTTGATCACGATGCCGTCCGCGTCGCCCATGGCCGCCTGAATGCGATCGACGATTGCGCCCTCGTGGTTGGACTGGAACACGTCCACTTCGATGCCCTCGGCGGCGCAGCTGTCCTCGATCAGCTTCACCAGCGCTGCGTAGCTCTGGTCGCCGTAGATGCCCGGTTCGCGCACGCCCAGCAGGTTCAGGTTCGGCCCGTTAACGACCAACAGTTTCATGGTACACCTCCAGTATCCGCGCGGCGGCAGTCTCCGGCGCGCCGTTGTTGTCGATCTCCGCGTCCGCAAAGCTGCGGTACAGCGGCAGGCGCTTTTCATACAGGGCTTCCAACGGATTGGCCTGGGACAGCGGTCGGCCGTCGGTGGGCAGCTTGTCGAGATCGCGCTGAATAAAGAAGATTCTGCCGTTCTGCTTCAGCAGGTTCAGATTCTCCGGTCGGGTGACGCAGCCGCCGCCGGTGGCGATCACCAGAGAGGACTGCTTGCCCAGCTCCGCGATGCATGCCGTCTCCAGCGCGCGGAACTCCGCCTCGGAGTGGGTGGAGAAGTACTCCGGGATGGACATGCCCGCGCGCTCCACGATGCGGTCGTCGGAGTCGGCGAAGCGCCGTCCGGTCTGCTCCGCGATCATCTGGCCGAGGGTGGTCTTGCCGCTGCCCGGCATGCCGATCAGGATGATGTTCTCGGTCTCGCCCTGAAGGCTGCGGCGGATATCCTCGCTGCATGCGGGGTCAATCTGCGTTTCGGTGAAGCGCTCCGCAGCCGCGCGGGCCTGCTCCACCAGCATGGTCAGTCCCCCCAGTGCGGGAATGCCCCGCGCCATCGCGTCCAGAATCAGCGCGGTGCGGGCGGGGTTGTAGATCAGATCCAGCACGCCCTCCAGACGGGGGAAGTGTTCCAGCGAGAGAGCAGCCGTGCCGTTGCCCGGATACATGCCCACCGGCGTGGTGTTCACCAGGATGCGCGCATCTTTGAGGCGGTCGAGGTTCTCATAGTTGTCCTCGCCGCTGCGGGAGATCACCACCACATCTGCGCCCAGCTTTTCAAGAACGTGACATACCGTCAGCGACGCGCCGCCGCTGCCCAGCACCAGCGCCTTCTTGCCCTTGGGATCGATGCGCAGGCGCCTAAGCATGGCCGTGAAGCCCGCCGCGTCGGTGTTGTCGCCGAAGAGCGTGCCGTCCGCTCGTCGCACGATGGTGTTCACGCTGCCGATGGCGCGCGCCGCGTCGCTCAGCTCCGCGCAGTAGGGGATTACGTCCTTCTTGTAGGGGATGGTCACGTTCATCGCGTCGAAGCGGTCGCTGCGCATGAAGGCGTCCAGCGTGTCGGGCTCCACCTCGAACAAATCGTAGCTGTAAGAACCCAGCCGGGCGTGAATCTGCGGCGAGAAGCTGTGGCCCAGCTTGCGGCCAAGAAGTCCTGCGCGCATTCAGATCACCTCGCTGTAGCTGCCCAGGTAGCGGAATTCCTCGCTGATGGAGTCCAGATCATCGATCATGCGGCCGAATTCGCTGGAGTAGACGCTGGTCTCAAGATCGAAGTAGAACATGAACTGGAAGTCGCGCTCGGGAAGCGGGCGGCTCTCCAGCTTGGTGATGTTGATGCCCAGGGAGTAGAAGCGGCTCAGTGCGCGGCACAGCGAGCCGGGGCGGTGGGGCAGGGTCATCATCACGGTGGTGCGGTTCGCGCCAGGGTAAATCTCCAGCTTCTTGGAGATGCAGATGAAGCGGGTGTAGTTGTTGCCCCGATCCTGAATGTCGCTCTCCAGGCACTTCAGGCCGTAGAGGGAAGCGCAGTCGTAGGAGGCGATGGCGGCGATGTCCCTTCTTTCGGACTTGGCCACGGCCTCGGCAGCCATGGCGGTGTTTTCGCAGCGGGTGATCTTCACGTCCGGGCCGAACTGCTCCAGATAGCCCGCGCACTGGTCCAGCGCCTGCTGGTGGGAGAAGATCTCGCGGATGTCCTCCTTCTTCACGCCCGGGGCCGCCAGCAGGTTGTGGTCGATCTTCAGGCGGCAGGAGCGCACCACGTAGAACTTGTGGCGCAGCATCAGGTCGTAGACCTTCTTCACGGAGCCTGCGCTGCTGTTTTCGATGGGCAGGATGCCGTACTGGCAGAAGCCGCTCTCGATGGCGGAGAATACGCTGTCAAAGCTCTTGAAGTACATGATCTTCGGGCTCTTGAACATGCGCGTGCCGGCGATCTGGGAGTAGGCGCCCTCGGTGCCCTGGCAGGCGATGATGGGCGAGGTGGGGAAGAGGCGGGGCGTCTCCTCGATGGCGCGCTCCACCTGTTCGCGCAGGCTGCTCTTCTGGCGGATCAGGTCGCTCTGATGGCTGCGGCTCAGCTCAAAGATCATGGAGTAGAGCATCTGGGTGTAGGTCTGCATATCCTCGCGGCTGCTTGCGGCGATGTCCGCCAGTTTGTCGCGCTCCCGGGCAGCGTCCAGCACCGGCATGTGGTTCTCCCGCTTCCATGCGCCGATCTCGGCGGCGACGTCCATGCGGGCCTCGAACAGTTTGGTCAGCTGCGCGTCGATCTCATCAATTTTGCTGCGAAGTTCCTGAAGCTCCATATCAATTCACCTTATCCTTTTCAAGAAGTGCGTCGGTAATGGCGATGGCCAGCGCGGCCTCCATGCAGGGCACCGCGCGGGGTACGATGCAGGGGTCGTGGCGACCGCGGACGGCGAGCTTTGCATCTTCCATCCGGGAGAGCGACACGCTGTCCTGCTCCTTTGCGATGGAGGGCGTGGGCTTGACGGCCGCGCGGAAGATCAGCGGCATTCCGCTGGTGATGCCGCCCAGGATGCCGCCCGCGTGGTTCGTGCGGGTGCGCACGGTGTTTCCGTCCATGTAGAAGGGGTCGTTGTTTTCACTGCCCCGCATGCCTGCAACGTCGAAGCCTGCGCCGAATTCGACGCCCTTGACCGCAGGGATGGCGAAGGCGATGCGGGCGATGCGGTTCTCCATGCCGTCGAACATGGGATCGCCCAGGCCCGCAGGCAGTCCGATGGCGGCGCATTCGATCACGCCGCCCACGGAGTCGAGCTCCTCCCGGGCGCGGGCAATCTCCGCCTGCATCCGCGCGCCGCAGGACTCGTCCAGAACGGGGAAGTCCCGCTTCGCGGCAGCGTGCAGTTCCTCCGGGGTCAGGTTTACAGGATCATAGCCCGGTTCGCAGACTGAACCGATGCGCAGGATGTGCGCGCCGATCTCGATGCCCCGCCGCGCGAGGATCTGCATGCAGATGCCCCCGGCGATGCACAGCGGCGCGGTGAGCCGTCCGGAGAAGTGTCCGCCGCCGGACACGTCCTGGTAGCCACCGTACTTTACCTGCGCGGTGTAGTCGGCATGGCCCGGACGGGGCACGTCCCGCAGGTTGTCGTAGTCGCCGGAGCGGGTGTTGGTGTTGGCGATCAGCGCGGCAAGGGGTGCGCCGCAGGTAGTATCGTTCACCAGTCCGCCCAGGAACTGGGGCAGGTCGGCCTCCTTGCGGGGCGTGGACCAGGCCTTGCCGCCGGGCGCGCGCCGGGACAGGAAGGCCTGAAGCGCGTCCATGTCGATCCTCTCCCCGGCGGGCAGGCCGTCGATCACCACGCCGATGCCGCCGGAGTGGGACTGGCCGAAGATCGAGATTTTCAGATTTCCGCAGTATGTGCTGCCCATATCAGCCCTCCGTGAGTTCCACCCGACCGCCCAGGGACTTGAAGTCCCGCCAGAAGCCGGGGTAGGATTTGTTGACCGCCTCCGCACCGCGAATCACAACTTCCTGCGTGCAGCCCGCCGAGGCGACGGCGGCCATCATCGCGATGCGGTGGTCGCCCGCCGCGTCCACCGTTCCGCCGGTGGGCTTGCATTTGCGCACGATCAGCCCGTCAGGGGTCTCGGAAACGTCGCCGCCCAGCGCGTTCAGCGCCTGACGGACGGTGGCGATGCGGTCGGATTCCTTGATGCGCAGCCGTTCGGCGTGGGTCACGCGCAGTGCACGTCCCGCCGCACAGGCGCAGGCCGCGATGGTGGGCACCAGATCGGGGATGTCCCCCGCGTCCAGCACGCACTCCCCTTCGGAGGAACGAAGCTCGGCGAGGGCGGAGACGATCCTACGATCGCCCTGCGCGGAGTCGGGATCGAGTCCGGTGACCTCCACCTTGCAGCCCGGAAGTTCGCTTGCGCACAGCCAGAAGGCCGCGTTCGACCAGTCGCCGCCGATCTCCATCCGTCCGGGGGAGATGTAGCGGCCCAGGCCCGGAATGCGGTAGCCGCTGTCCGTGGGAAGCGGATTTGCGCCGAAGGAGGCCATGCAGCGGCGGGTGATGCCGATGTAGCTGGCGGACTCAAGCCTTCCGGTGATGGCGAGCGTGCTCTCGGCTTCCAGCAGCGTCAGCGCCAGCAGCATGCCGGTGATGTACTGGGAGGATACGTCGCCGGGAAGTTCGTATGCGCCGGGGGTGAGCCTTCCCGAGATGCGCAGCACGTCCCGTTCGGGCCGGGTCAGCACGCAGCCGCCGCGCGTCAATTCACGATCCAGCGGCGCGATGGGGCGCTCCGGCAGCCGCCCGTGCATGCGGAAGTCCACCTCGATGCCCAGTGCACCCGCCACGGGAAGCAGGAAGCGCAGCGTGCTGCCGCTCTCGCCGCAGTCGGCCTCGCAGCGGGCGGGGGGATCGGCGATGGGCGTGACGCGCAGCTCTCCGTCCGACAGTGCGATGTCCGCGCCCATGGCGTTCAGGCAGCGGATGGTCGCGTCGATGTCCTGGGAGGAGGATGCGAGGGGAAGCGTGGTGGGCGCATCCGCGAGGGCCGCGCAGATCAGCAGCCGGTGCGCCTCGGACTTCGAGGGGATGGCGGCGATGTTGCCCCGGAGCGGCCCGGGGGTGATGCGGGCGATCATGCGTCCAGGCCCGCCCGGGCCCAATCCGCCAGCTCCGCCACCGGAACCGGGCGCAGCGCGCTCTCGCCGAAGGCGCAGGGCACCACCAGCGTCAGCGCGTCGCCCTTGCGCTTCTTGTCGGAGAGGGCCACCTCGGCCAGCTGCTCCGGGCTGTACTGCGTCTCGGTGGGCAGCTCATACTTCTTCAGAAGCGCTTCCAGCACATCCAGACAGTCCCGGGGGCACAGGCCCTTGCGGACGGCTGCGCGGGTGATGCGCATCATGCCGATGGCCACCGCACTGCCGTGGGGAATGGTGTAGTCGCTGAGCTTCTCGATGGAGTGGGCGAAGGTGTGGCCCAGGTTCAAAAGCTGCCGCCGCCCGGTGTCGAACTCGTCGCCCTCCACCACGTCGCGCTTCATCTCCACGCAGCGGGCAATGACGGCCTCCAGCTGATCCCTGATGTGCACGGCCTGAAGGCGGCGCAGCAGGTCGCCGTCGCCCAGCATGCCGTACTTGATGACCTCGGCGCAGCCGTCGGAGAGCACGGAGTCGGGCAGGCTCTCGATGGTCTCCGGGTCGCAGAGCACCAGCCACGGCTGGTAGAACGCGCCGCAGAGGTTCTTGCCCGCGGGCAGGTCGATGGCGGTCTTGCCGCCCACGGAGGAGTCCACGCAGGCCAGCAGCGTGGTGGGAACCTGAATCAGGCCCACGCCCCGCAGATAGGTGGCCGCGGCGAAGCCGGTGAGGTCGCCCACCACGCCGCCGCCCAGGGCGATCAGGCCGTCCGCGCGGGTCAGCCGCCGCTCGGCCAGGTAATTCACCAGATTTAAATAGGTAGTTCCGCACTTGGAGGCCTCGCCCGCGGGGATCACGTAGCCCTCGGCGTTGAAGCCCGCCGCGCGCATGGAAGAAAGTGCCCGGTCCAGGTACAGCGGCGCGACGTTGCTGTCCGTGACGATCACCGCGCTGCGCCCGCGCAGCACCTGTGCCGCACGGCTTCCCAGCTCGTCCAGCAGGCCGGAAGAGATGTGCACGTCGTATTCCCGGGAGGCGGCGACGTGGATGCTTCTCATCTGCCGTCCACCTCCTCCTTGATCCTGCGGCCCTCGTCCAGCAGCGCCCGCAGGCCGTCGAAGTCGTTATTCTGAAGCGCGTCGCGGTACTTTTGCAGGGAGGCAAGCAGCGTGTCCAGCTCGAACAGCAGCGGCTCCCGGTTCTCCAGGAACAGCTCCGCCCACATATCCGGGTTCAGCCACGCCACGCGGGTGAGATCCCGGTAGCTGCCTGCGGAGAAGCCGTCGTGCTGGCGGGCCGTGGGGCTCTTGATGAAGGCGTTGGAGACGATGTGGGCCATCTGGCTGGTGAAGGCGATGCGCCGGTCGTGCTCCTCGGCGGTGATGGCCGAGATGCGGCCGAAGCGCGCGGGCAGCAGCAGCGTGCGCAGGCGGTCGAACAGCTCGATGTCGTCGAACACCGGCGGCACCAGCACCATCGGCGCGCCGTCGAACATGTCCGCGCGGCTGTATTTGAAGCCGGAGTTGTGGGTGCCCGCCATGGGGTGTCCGCCCACGAAGGTGAAGCCGTACTCCGCTGCGATGGGGAAGCAGGCCTCGCAGACCTTCTGCTTGATGCCGGAGAGGTCGATCACCACGCAGTTTTTGGACAGCATGGGCGCGACACGGCGCAGCTGGTCGATCACGCCCTGGGGGTAGGAGGCCAGGAACAGCAGGTCCAGCGTGGGTAGAATTTCGTGGGTGAGCTCGCCGTCGATGGCCTGAGCGATCAGGGCGAAGTCCACGATGGACTTGCTGCGGTTCGCGCCGTAGACCTCCCAGTGGGGGTCGCGCTTGTAGGCCTTGGCCATGGAGCCGCCGATCAGGCCAAGGCCGATGATACCGACGCGCATCATACCAGCGCCTCCCGGATTTTGAAGATCCGCTTCGCCAGATCGTCGAAGGCGTCCGGCGTGAGGGACTGTGCGCCGTCGCTGAGGGCGTGGATGGGATCGTTGTGCACCTCGATCATCAGGCCGTCGGCGCCTGCGGCCACCGCCGCCAGGGCCATCGAACCGACCAGGGAGGCGCGTCCGGTGGCGTGGCTGGGGTCGACCACCACGGGTAGGTGGGTCAGCTCCTTGAGTACCGGAACGGCGGAGAGATCCAGCGTGTTGCGGGTGTAGGTGCTCTCGTAGGTGCGGATGCCGCGCTCGCAGAGGATGACGTTCTCGTTGCCGCTGGCGATGATGTACTCGGCGCTCATCAGCAGCTCCTTGATGGTGCCCGCCAGGCCGCGCTTGAGCAGGATGGGCTTGTTGGTCTTGCCCAGCTCCTTGAGCAGATCGAAGTTCTGGGTGTTGCGCGCGCCCACCTGGATCACGTCCACGTCCTCGAACAGATCCAGCGTGCGGATGTCCATGATTTCAGTGACGATGGGAAGTCCGGTGGCCTTCTTGGCCTCCAGCAGCAGGCGGATGCCCTCGCCGCCCAGGCCCTGGAAGTCGTAGGGGGAGGTGCGGGGCTTGAAGGAGCCGCCGCGCAGCATGTTTGCGCCCGCCAGCTTCACCCGCTGGGCCACGCCCACGATCTGGTCGCAGCATTCCACCGAGCAGGGGCCCGCGATCAGGCCGAAGGAGCCGCCGCCGAGGGTCAGGCCCGCATTGCCGATCGGGATTACGCTGTCGTCGGGATGGAACTTGCGGTTCACGGCCTTGAAGGGATCGGTGACGCGGGTGACGCTCTCCACGATGTCCAGGCTGCGCAGCATGTCCATGTCCACGTTCTTGGTGTTGCCGATCAGGCCCAGAACGGTGGTGTACTCGCCCTGGGAGACGTGCACGCCCAGGCCCTGCTTTTTCAGCCATTCGATCAGCATTTCGGTTCTTTCGGGGGATGCGTCATGCTTCAGTACTGCAATCATTTCTGTTTACCTCTCTTCCATCGTCGCCGGGAATAAAAAGGCCGCACAGTCCGGTAACTGTGCGGCGGAATGTTCTTTGGGTTTTCTTCATCGAAAGCCCCGGGCTTTGCGCATCACAAAGTTACCATTACTTCGTACCAAAGCTGGTAAAGTAATAGTAGCTGGCGTATGCAAAACCGAGGGAGAAGAAGCGCATGGATAAATACCTTCCTGCAATCGATGTTTTTTGCATTCTATCACGACAATAAGGGGATTGTCAAGTGGAATTCTTCCGGATCTGCGAACTTTTTTCGATGATTTGACCCTTTCTTGACGCAAAACCCCGAAACGCAAGCAGAAATTTACGCAATCTATTGGTAAGACGGGGGAAATGTGCTATAATGGGAGCGTCGGTATCTTCGGAACCGAACATGGCAACCCTATACGTCCCAAGAATTCGTAGGGTATCTCAAAAAGAACTCGAACGGAGGAACAACGACCATGAAAAGATTCACAATTCGCGACTTTGTCATCCTTGCGCTCATGGTGGGCATTCTGCTGCTGATGAGCACCACGCCGCTGGGCTACCTCAACATCGGCCCGCTGGCCATCACCTTCAACGTCATTCCGCTGGCGATCGCGGCCATCGCGCTGGGCCCGTGGGGCGGACTCATCGTGGGCTGCGTGTTCGGCATCACCAGCTTTTTGCAGTGCATCGGTGTGGGCGGCAGCAGCGCCATGGGCGTGATGCTGTTCAGCATCGATCCGGTGCTGACCTTCATTCAGCGCTTCGTGCCCCGGGCACTGGACGGTCTGCTGCTGGGCTATATCTATCGCTTCCTCAGAAAGAGAACCAAGTCCTACGTGGCCTGCGCGGTGACGGGCTTTGCATCGGCGTTTCTGAACACGCTGCTGTTCATGACTGCGCTGGTGGTGCTCTTCGGCAACACGCAGTACATGCAGGAGCTGATCGGGGGCCGCAACATCATCGTGTTCATCTGCACCTTCGTGGGCGTGAACGCGGTGGCGGAGATGGCTTCCTCCACGATCCTCACGGGCGCAATCGGCACGGCGCTGGACAAGGCCGGCCTGTTCCGCGAGCGCAAGTAAAAGCAAGTACGGAGGGGTTCCATGATACTCACCCTGGACATCGGAAATACCAACATCAAGACGGCGCTCTTCGAAGGCATGGAGATGGTGCAGTACTGGCGCGTGTCCACCGACCGCAACATGTCCTCCGATGAATACGGCATCCTGCTGATGAACCTGTTCGCGCACAAGCACATCTCGCCCGAGCAGGTGGAGGGCATCATGATTTCGTCCGTGGTGCCGCAGATCAACTTCACCATCGAGCACATGTGCAAGACCTACTTCGGCATGGAGCCGCGCATCATCGGCCCCGGCATCAAGACGGGCATCAACATCAAGTATGAAAACCCGCGGGAGCTGGGCTCCGACCGCATCGCCAACGCCGTGGCAGCCTACGAACTCTACGGCGGGCCCTGCATCACCATCGACTTCGGCACGGCCACGTCCTTCGGCGTGATTTCCGAGAAGGGCGAGTTCCTGGGCGGCGCAATCTGCCCGGGCCTGAAGCTGGCGGCGGAGGCGCTGACCGAGCGCGCTGCAAAGCTGCCCCGCTTCGAGCTGGTCAAGCCGGAGAGCGTCATCGGGCGCAACACCGTGACCAACATGCAGGCGGGCATCGTCTACGGCTACATCGGCCAGATCAACTACCTGATCGACCGCATGAAGAAGGAACTGGGCGCACCCAATGCCAAGGTGATCGCCACCGGCGGTCTTGCGGTGCTGGTGGCCGGGGAATCCAATGTGATCGACGTCATGGACGGCCTGCTGACCCTGAAGGGCCTGTGCCTGATTCATCAGAAAAATGCAGATTGAGCTTGTTCGTCACATCGAAACGCCCATCGGAAGGCTAGCGCTGTGCGCAGACGGGGACGGTCTGTGTGCGCTGCGCTTTGCCGCCGCGGGGGAGGAGATGGACGCTGCGCCGGTGCTCTTGCAGGCCGAGCGCGAGCTGGAGGAATACTTTGCGGGGCGGAGAACGGCGTTCTCCGTTCCGCTTTCCATGCACGGAACGCCCTTTCAAATGGAGGTCTGGGCGGCGCTGCGCACGATTCCCTACGGGGAGACGCGCTCCTACGCTACGCTTGCGGTACAGATCGGGCGGCCCAGGGCCTGCCGGGCGGTGGGCATGGCGAACCACGTAAATCCCCTGCCCATCTTTGTGCCCTGCCACCGGGTCGTGGGCGCGGACGGCCGTCTCACGGGCTATGCGGGGGGCCTGGATGTGAAGAAATACCTGCTGAAACTGGAAGGTGCGTATGTCGAAATTTGAGGGAACGGTGGAGCAGATCACCTTCCGCAACGACGCCAACGGCTGGACGGTGATCTCCTTCAATGTGGAGGGCTCGGGGCGCATCAGCGCCGTGGGCATCTTGCCGTTCCTGAACGCCGGGGAGCACGTGATCCTCGACGGCGAGCTGGTGGAGCACCGGGACTATGGAGAGCAGATCAGGGTCGACTCCTACGAGCTGCTGCGCCCGGAGACGAAGAGCGGCGTGGAGAAGTACCTGGCCTCAGGGCTGATCAAGGGCGTGGGGCCGGCGATCGCAAAGCTGATCGTGAAGCGCTTCGGCGTGGATACGCTGGACGTGCTGGAGAGCGAGCCCCACCGCCTGACGGAGATCCCCGGCATCGGGCCGAAGAAGGCCGCGATGATTGCCGAATCCTTCGCGGACCAGAACGGCATGCGCACCACGCTGATCTTCCTGCAGGGCGCGGGGCTGAGCCCGGCGCTCTCGATGAAGGTGTACAAGGCCTACGGCGACCAGAGCGAAAATGTGCTGCGGAGCAATCCCTATCGCCTGGCGGACGAGATCGAGGGCGTGGGCTTCCAGACGGCGGACGCCATCGCCCGGAGCATGGGCTTTGCGACAAATGATCCCGCTCGGCTGGTCAGCGGCGTGCAGTACGTGCTCTCCGAGGCGGTGAACTCCATGGGCCACATGTATCTCCCGAAGGAGCTGCTGATCCGCCGCGCCGCGGAGGTGCTGGGCGTGGAGGAGGCCACGGCGGAGCACACCGTGCAGAGCCTGCTGCTGGAGAAGCGGCTGATCGAGGAGGACGTGGAGGGCGAGCGCGCGGTGTACCTGCCGCGCTACCACAAGGTGGAGCAGGAGGTGGCGGAGCTGCTCTTGCGTCTGCGCGATTCCTTCGGCGGCCATGGCATGAGCGCTGCGGAGGCCAGAGCGCAGATTCGCCTGTACGAAAACGAGGAGGGCGTGGAGCTCTGCGACGCCCAGCGCGAGGCCGTGACGGCTGCGGCGACCGGTGGCGTGACGATCATCACCGGCGGCCCCGGCACCGGCAAGACAACCTCCATCAACTGCATCCTGCGGCTGCTGGAGGGCCGGGGCGAGGTGGAGCTGTGCGCGCCCACGGGACGCGCCGCCAAGCGCATGTCCGAGGCCACGGGGCGCTCTGCCCGCACGATCCACCGCCTGCTGGAGTACAGCGGCGAGATCGAGTCCTTCCAGAAGGACGCGGACGATCCCATCAAGGCGGACGTTGTGATCGTGGACGAGATGTCCATGGTGGACATCTTCCTGATGCGCAGCCTGCTCAGGGCGCTGCGGCCGGGCACGCGACTGATCCTGGTGGGCGACGCCGACCAGCTGCCCTCCGTGGGCGCGGGCAATGTGTTGCGGGATCTGATCGCCTCCGGCGTGCTGCCGGTGGTGCGGCTGGATCAGATCTTCCGCCAGGGCCGGGAGAGCCGGATCATCGTCAACGCCCACCGCATCAACCGCGGCGAATATCCGCTGATCCAGAACCGGGACAGCGACTTCTTCCTGGAGCGCAGGGACAGTGCAGCCCAGGCGGCGGAGTCGGTGGTGGCGCTGGTGAAAACCCGGCTGCCGAGGTATCTGGGCGTGGACAGCCTGCGGGGCATTCAGGTGATGGCCCCGATGAAGAAGGGCGGTCTGGGCGTGCACGCGCTGAACGCTGCTCTGCAGGCAGCGCTGAACCCGCCCGGACGGGACAAGCCGGAGCTCATGCGGGGCGATTGCAGCTTCCGCCTGGGCGACAAGGTGATGCAGATCCGCAACAACTACGACCTGGAGTGGACGCGGGGCAGCGAGCATGGCGAGGGCGTGTTCAACGGCGACATCGGCTACATCGCCTCCCTGAGCCGCAGCGACCGGGAACTGACCGTGGAGTTTGATGACGGCCGCCGCGCCGAGTACGACGATTCCATGCTGGACGAGCTGGAGCTGTCCTACTGCATCTCGGTGCACAAGAGCCAGGGCAGCGAGTTCGACGCGGTGGTGCTGCCGCTGATCTCCGGCCCGCAATGACCCGCAACCTGCTCTACACCGCCGTGACCCGCGCGCGTCGCCTTGTGGTGGTGGTGGGTCGGGAGCTCTGCATGCGGCAGATGGTGGACAACAACCGCATCGTGCGCCGGTACAGCGCGCTGAAGCAGCAGCTCGTGCTGTTGGGTGGGGGAGAAACGTGAAGCTGCGGCACCATATCGATCGCCTGAAGCACTGGCTTCTGGAGCTGCTGTTTCCCCGGCGGGCCATGTGCATGGGCTGTGACAGCATGCTCGGCTGCGACCGGGACGACCTGTGCGAAAGCTGCCGTGAGCGGCTGTCCCGGAGCTGGGTGGGCGTGCGGGCAACCGATCCCACTCTGCGGCTGGACGGCGCGGCCTTTGCCTATCGCTATGCCGGCCCTGCGGGCGGACTGGTGCGCCGCCTGAAGTACGACGGCGTGCAGGTGTTGGCCGAGCGCATGTGCAGAGAGCTTGCCCGCGCGGCGGCGCTGCTGCGCGTTGGGGATGATGTGCTCGTCACCTGCGTGCCCATGCATCCCCGGCGGCTGCGATCGCGCGGCTTCAATCATGCGGAGCTGCTGGCCCGGGGCGCGGCCGGGGAGATGCAGCTGGAATTCGGCGACGTGCTGATGCGTACGCGCAACGCACCCCAGCAGGCGCGGCTGACCGACGCGGAGCGCAGGACCAATCTGAGGGGCGGCTTCGCGGTTCGTCCGGAGTGGTCGGAGCGCGTCGCAGGCCGGCGGATTCTGCTGATCGACGACGTATTTACCACCGGCTCGACGGCCCATGCCTGTGCGTGCGCGCTGCGGGATGCCGGTGCAGCGAAGGTGTACTTTGCGGCCTATGCGTATGGAGGAGGAAGCAAACATGGACAGAATTACCAGCGCAAAGAACCCCACGGTGCAGCGGCTGCGATCTCTGAAGGACGCAAAGGCGCGGCGTGAAGCGGGCCTGTTTCTGGTGGAGGGCGAGGTGATGATCCGCGAGGCTCTGGGCTGCGGCCTGAAGCTGCGTGAACTGGCGGCGGAGGAGACCCACGCGGACTTCGCCCGGGAGGTCTGCGGCGGCGTGCGGGGCTGCATCGTGCCCCGCAGCCTGCTGGAGACGATCTGCGACACCCGCACACCCCAGGGCGTGTGCGCGGCCTTCGAGCTGCCGGAGCCGGTGGCGCCGGAGGATCTGCCGGAGCGCATCGTGGCGCTGGACGGCGTGCAGGACCCGGGCAACCTGGGCACCATCTGGCGCACGGCGGACGCGGCGGGTTTTCAGGCGCTGCTGCTGGGCGCGGGCGGTGCGGATCCGCTGTCGCCCAAGGTGCAGCGCGCGGCCATGGGATCCGGCTTCCGCGTGCCCTTCTGTGCTGCGCCGGAGCTGGCGGAGGCCCTGACGGCGCTGCGGAAGCGGGGCTACCGGGTGTTCGCGTCGGACTTGAGCGGTGCGGACTTCTACGCCCGACCGGACGCGGGGGAGAAGTTCGTGCTGGTGATCGGCAACGAGGCCCGCGGCATCTCCGACGCGGTGCGGGAGGCGGCGGACTGCCGGGTGAAGCTGCCCATGCGCGGCGGCGCGGAGTCGCTGAACGCGGCGGTGGCGGCAGGCATCATGATGTACGAGCTGATGCGCGGTAAATAATATGGAAGCTGCGTCCGAATGACAATTCGGGCGCGCTTTTGTATCTTTGGTGCGAAGGGACTTGCGTTGCAGAGGCGCGGGCGCTATACTGAACGCAGAAATGACCCAAGGGAGGGAAAATGTATGCGGAAAATGCTTGTGATGATGCTGGCGCTTACGCTGCTGGCGACGGGCCTTGCCTTTGCGGAGAGCGATCTGAAGGCACAGGCGGAGGCGGACTGCGACGCGCTGCTGGCGGGGGACTTCGCTGCGGTTGCCGAGCGCTTTGACGAAAACATGGCGGCGGTGCTGGACGCGGACGGCCTTGCGCAGAGCTGGAGCGCCGTCGCGCCGCTGCTGGGCGAATACCTGGGCCGGGGCGAGGCCGAGCTGACACAGCAGGGCGATTTCACCGTTGCGGTGCTTCAGGCGCGCTTTGCCAACAGCAATCTGAAGGTGCAGATCGCCTACGACGCTGCGGAGCGCATCGGCGGCATGCAGATGCAGCCCGTCGCGCCGGAGACCACCGACAATGCAGAGGGGACGGGCGCGTGGACGGAGGTCGAGCTGACGGTCGAAGCCGATCCTGCGTATCCGCTGGGCGCGACGCTGTGCCTGCCCGTGGGCGGGGACGAGATGCTTTCGCCGGTGGTGGTGCTGGTGCAGGGCTCCGGCTCCTCCGACCGCAACGAGGCGATCCTGCAGAACGCGCCGTTTCAGGACATCGCCCACGGCCTTGCGGAGCTGGGCGTGGCCACGCTGCGCTACGACAAGCGCACCTTCGTCTACCCCGAGTGCGCCGGGGACACTGGCCTGGACATCGACATCCGGGCGGAGATGCTGGACGACGTGAACGCCGCCATCGATCTGATGCGCACGGACGGGCGCGTGGATGGAAGCCGCATCTTCGTGCTGGGGCACTCGCTGGGCGGCATGATGGTTCCGGCCATCGCCGCGGAGAACCCCGATCTGGCGGGCGCGATCTCCATGGCGGGCTCGCTGCGCAGGCTGTGGGAGATCGTGTACGACCAGAATCAGGAGGCCATCGCGGCCTACGACGCGGTTGAGCTGCCCGAGGCCCAGCGCGCGACGCTGGACGCGCAGGTTGCTCAGATCGAGGCCGACATGGAGACCTTCCGGGGCGGCATCTCTGAGCTTTCGGACGATGCGCTGCTGCTGGGTGTCCCGGTGCGCTACTGGAGGTCGCTGGAGGAATATGCGGGCGAACACTTCATCGACGAACTCAAGCTGCCGCTGCTGATCCTGCAGGGCGACGCGGACTTCCAGGTCTACGCAGACGTTGACTATCCGCTGTGGCAGGAAGCGCTGGCGGGCCGGGACAACGTGAGCTTCTGCCTCTACGAGGGCCTGAACCACCTGATGATGCCCACCCAAGGCATGCGCGACACCACCGAGTACGTCACGCCGTCCCACGTGCGGGAGGACGTGATCGCGGACATCGCGGATTTCGTGAACGGAATTGCATAAGAATAATATACAAAGAAGCAGGCGAAGTTTTCTCCGCCTGCTTCTAGTTTGTCCAATACCTTGCGCAGAACAGCCTGGAAAATCGAGCCCGGCGGCGTGTACGGCGGGTTCGCAGCTGATTTTGCTGTATGCACCGGCCGCACTGCAACGTATTGCAGCGGCCGGCAGCACGCCGAAGTGAATCGAAAATTCACCGGCGGCTGGTCGCGGCTCCTTTGGAGACCGACTGCTATGGCAAAATCGCTTCCTTGCAGTTTTTGCGACCGGGATTGCTTGCAATTCAAGCAAAAACTGGAGGGGGTGGTAGTGGAGGGGGAGATGGCTCCCCCTCCACTTTAGCTCTTTGCATGGGGCTTGAAGATCAGCGCGTTGAGCAGGCCGAAGAGGATGGCGGCGGCGATGCCTGCGGCGTTGCGGGTGATGCCGCCGGTGAACGCGCCCCAGAAGCCGTACTTCTGCACGCCCTCGAATGCGCCCATGGCCAGGTTGTAGCCGAAGCCCGTCAGCGGCACCGTGGCCCCGGCCCCGGCGAAGTCCACCAGCGGCTTGTAGATTCCCAGCGCGCCCAGAAACACGCCCAGCACCACGAACAGCACCAGGATGCGCGCGCTGGTCAGCTTGGTCAGCGACATCAACAGCTGACCCACCACGCAGATCAGTCCGCCTACGACGAAGGCCTTTGCAAACATCAGAACGGTATCCACTTACGCACCTCCTTCGATGCACACCGCGTAGGAAATGGAGGGGATCGTCTCGCCCTGCAGCGTGCTGGTGGGGCTGAGCATCGCGCCGGAGCCTGCGATGAGAATCCGCCGCAGCTCGCCGCTCTCCACCCGCCGCAGAAGCCACCCGCAGCTCACTGCCGCCACGCAGCCGCAGCCGCTGCCGCCGGCGTGGGGATCCTGCTCCTGGGAGAACAGGGAGTTGCCGCAGTCGATCAGCTTGCCGTCGGGCATCTCCACGCCGCCGCGCTTGAACAGCTCCATCAGCAGGTTGCGCCCGATCCAGCCCAGGTCGCCGGTGGCAATCAGGTCATAATCATCGGCCGTGCGGCCCGTGTCCTGCAGGTGGGCCACGATGGTGTCGTACACCGCCGGGGCCATGGCCGCGCCCATGTGGTTCGCATCCTTGATCTGCTGATCCACCACGCGCCCCACCGTGCCGCTGCATACCTTTAAGTCCTGCGACTGGGCGTTTGCCGTCAGCAGCGCGCAGCCGCAGGCGGTGGAGGTCCAGGAGGCCTGGGGAGGTCGCTGGGTACCCATCTCCAGCGGCATGCGGAACTGGCGCTCGGCGGTGCAGAAATGGCTGGATGCGCAGCAGATGGCGTTCTCCAGGAAGCCGCCGGAGAGCAGCGCCCCGCCCAGCACCAGCGACTGAACGAAGGTGGAGCACGCGCCGTACTGGCCGAAGAAGGGGACGCCCAGCGCCCGGGCCGCGAAGCTGGACGCGATGATCTGGTTGTTCAGGTCGCCGCTGATCATCGCCTGCACGTCCTCCGGGCGGAGACTTGCCTGCTTCAGCGTGTGATCCACCGCCCGGCGCACCATCTCGCCCTCCGCCAGCTCCCAGCTCTTCATGCCCAGCAGGTCGTCGTCCAGCAGGATGTCGAACTGATCCGCCAGCGGGCCCTTGCTCTCCTTGGGGCCGACGATGCTGGTGCGCGCGGCGATGCGCGGCGGATGGTCGTACACGAAGGTCTGTCTGCCCACTCTGCTCACAGAAACCACATCCTTGCGATCCAGTAGATGATGCCCACCAGCATGGAGCTGGTGATGCCGTAGGCCAGCACCGGCCCGGCCAGCTGGAAGATGCGCGCGCCCACGCCCATCACCATGCCCTCCCGGCGGTACTCAATGGCCGGGGCCGCCACGGAGTTGGCAAAGCCCGTGATGGGCACGATGGAGCCCGCTCCGGCGTAGCGGCCGATCTGGTCGTACACGCCGATGCCGGTGAGGGTGGTGCCCAGAAAGATCAGCACCACCGAGGTGAACATCGGCGCGGTCATTTCCGAGAGCTCGAGCGCCTCGCCCAGCAGGTTCAGCGCCTGGCCGATGCAGCAGATCACGCCGCCCACCCAGAAGGCGCGCACGCAGCCCCGCAGGTGGCGCGAGGGTGGCGTCATTTCGGATACGAGCTTGGAGTATGCTTCAGGGGAGATTGGCTGTCGGTCCATCTTGCTTGTCCTCCTTGTTGCGGATGCGCTCGCTGCCGCCGGGGAAGCGGGCTTCGTCCAGCGTGTAGCGGCCGGGAAATTCGATGTCGATGGCACGGGGATCAGGCCGTCGCATGGCGCAGCACCTCCCAAACGAAGTGCGCACCGGCGCTGATGCGGGTGGCTTCCGGCGGATGCAGGAGCATCCATGCGATGGCGATCAGGCAGGCGAGGATGCCCAGGACCAGCGCTGCAAAGATCCACGCGCAGGGAAACAGGTGCTTTTGCATGGCAAAAACCTCCGTCATAGGAGTTTTTCCCGGCTGGATTTCTCCGGGAATTGCAGTTATTTTGCACGGATTTGCGCCGGTTTATGACGCTACAGACAAAAAAAGCGCCGCATGGAAGGAGCTTCCATGCGGCGCGAAATGGATTTTACATGTAATCGGGGTAGTCGGTGGTGATGCCGTCCACGCCCATCGCCACGAAGCGGGCGATTTCGCTGCGGCTGTTGATCGTCCAGGCGACCACCTGCTTGCCACCCAGGTGCAGCCGGTAGATCGCGGTTGGCGTGAGGATCGACGAGCTGACGGAGATGGTGGAGGCGCTGTAAGCGCTGGGGTTGCTGACCACCTTGTTCAGGGTGTCGGTGGTGTTCATGATGTAGATCGTCTCCGCGGAGGGGCGCAATGCCTTGACCTTGTTGATGACGCTCAGGGTGAAGGAACCGTACTTCGCCCGGTTCTGCAATCCGTTGGCGTCCACGCAGTCCAGCACGTCCTGCTCGATGCCGGCGATCTTGAATTCGATCATCACTTCCATGTCGGTGGAGGCGATCAGGGCCAGCGCCTCGTCGAGCGTGCAGATGTCGGGGTTGGCGATCCGGATCTGCTGCAGGGTCAGGTTGGCCACGCTGTACTTCTTGCCGTTGTAGCTGATGGTGGAATCGTGGACCACTACAATCGTGCCGTCCAGACTCTTGCGCACGTCCAGCTCAACCATGTCGGCACCCAGTACGGCGGCATAGCGGAAGGCGGCGAGGCTGTTGCCGGGATAGTAGCCCGATGCGCCGCGGTGCGCCATGCAGTAAGCGGAATTCACGCTGCTGTACGGGACGACCGTGACCTCCAGCGCGGCGCTGGTTCCGTTCTGGGCGGTGACGGTGACGGTGGCCGTTCCGGTGGCGATGCCCGCCAGAGTGCCATCCTCGCTGACGCTCACGATCTTCGCGTTGTCACTGGCGTAAGTGTACACGCCCACGGCGTTCTCCGGCGCGGCAATGAAGTGCAGCGGCCGCAGCTCGCCCAGGCCGATGGTCAGCGGGTTGGATTCGAACTGGATGCTCTCCGGTGCGGGCAGAACCGTCAGCTCCACGGAGGCGCTCAGACCGTTGTGCGTGGTGGCAAAGATCCGGGTGGATCCGCTGCGCAGGCCGGTGACGAGGCCGCTCGCATCCACGCTGGCAACTTCGGGATCCTCCACTGCGTAGGTGAAATCGGTATAGCTGCCCGCATTGACGGCAAATTCCGCCTGTACGCTGAGGCATTCACCCACGGACAGCATCTCCGTACAGGGATGGATCTCCTGCGGCGCGGGCGCGACGGTGATGTTGATGCTGGCGGTCTTTCCGTTGTAGGTTCGGGCCGTAATGGTGGCAACACCCTCGGAAAGGGCCTGCAGCACGTCGCCTTCCTCCACGGCGATCACATCCGGGTTGCTGCTGGTGAGGGTGTAGTGACCGCGGCCGGTGACTGTGACGCTGACTCGCTGGGTCTGGCCCACGCTGAACGCCGGCATGGGGGCCTTCAGCGTCACCTTGGTGGGCGCCTTCTGAACGATCACGCGGCAGGTGGCGGTCAGGCCGTTGTGGGAGGTGGCTGTGATTACGGCGTTGCCCACGCGTACACCGGTGAGCTTGCCGGTGGATGCGTCCACCTTGACGTAGCGGGTGCTGGAGCTCTTGAAGCTGATGCCGGCGGCGCTGCCTTCGTTCAGCACGATGCGCAGCGCATCCGTGAGCGTCTCATTCAGGCCGAGGTAGATCGGGGTCTCCGCAAACTCCATGGACGTGGGTGCGGGAACGACAGTGACGGTCTGCTGTGCGGACACGCCGTTGTAGGCGGTGGCGGTGACGGTGCAGCTGCCCTCGCCCCGGGCGACGAGCTTGCCGTCGGGGGTGACCGTTGCGACGCTGTCATTGTCGCCGGTCGGCGTCTCACTGGCGAAGTGCACCGATTCCGGCGCAGGCACCACGGTGACGGCGACGCTGGCGGTTTTGCCGTTGAAGTTCCTGGCGGTGACGACGGCCGTGCCCACGGAGACCGCGGTGATCGTTCTTCCGTCGGGCTCGACGCGCAGCACCTCGGGATTGCTGCTGGTGAGGCTGTACTGGCCTACGCCCGCCCCGGCGTTCGCCGTGACCTTGAGCACGGCGGAATCGTCCACGCCCAGCAGCTTTGCGCCCGTCAGGGTGAGTTTGCTGGGGGCCTTGACGATCTTGACCGTGTACTTTGCGGACACGCCGTTGTAGGCGGTGACGGTGATGGTGACGCTGCCGGCGCGCAGTGCGGACACG
>SFET01000075.1 GCA_004557125.1 Clostridiales bacterium
CATCGTGGTGAACGACCGGATGGAGACCTCCGTGCCGGACATCTACGCTGTCGGCGATGCGGTGCAGGTCAGGCACTTTGTCACGGGTCAGGACGCGCTGATCGCGCTGGCCGGGCCGGCCAACAAGCAGGGGCGCATTGCGGCGGACAACATCTGCGGCGGGGACAGCCGGTATACGGGCTCGCAGGGCAGCAGCGTACTCAAGGTCTTCGACATGACAGCGGCGCTCACGGGTCTCAACGAAACGCAGGCCGCAGCGGCGGGGTTTGACGCGGACTCGGTGATCCTCTCGCCCATGAGCCACGCGGGCTACTACCCGGGCGGCAGGGTCATGACCATGAAGGTAGTCTTCGAGAAAGCAACGTATCGCCTGCTGGGCGCGCAGATCGTCGGCTACGAGGGCGTGGACAAGCGCATCGATGTGCTGGCCACCGCCATTCGGGCGGGCATGAAGGCCACAGAGCTCAAGGATCTGGAGCTTGCCTACGCGCCGCCGTATTCCTCCGCCAAGGATCCGGTAAACATGGCGGGCTTCATGGTGGACAACATCGCGCGCGGTCTCCTTCGTCAGTGGCATCTGGCCGACGCGGACAGCCTGCCGCGCGACGGCAGCGTCACGCTGCTGGACACGCGGACACCGGGTGAATACAGCGCCGGTCACATCGAGGGCTTCATCAATATTCCCGTGGACGATCTGCGGGAGCGGCTTCATGAGCTGGATCGCACCAAGCCCGTCTACGTCATCTGCCAGAGCGGCCTGCGCAGCTATATTGCCTGCCGGATTCTCGCTGGGCACGGCTTTGATTGCTACAACTTCTCCGGCGGCTATCGCTTCTACGCTTCCTCTATGAGCGCTTTGGAAGGGGCTGCTTTCACGCAAACAGCATGCCCAGCAAAGCTGATACGACAATCAGCGAGATGGGCGACAGCTTTTTCTTTCGGATGCGCCGGTAAATACAAGAGCCAGTCAGCAGCAGAGCGGTGATCAGCAGGGCCCGAAAATCCACTGCATTGGTCTGAGAAAGCGTCAGGCAGCTGCGCAGTGTCATGTACACGCCGGTTGCCAGAATGATGCCGATCATGCAGGGCTTGATTCCCTGCAGCACAGCCTGAACACCGCGATACCTGATCAGGCTGCCGAGCAGATTCATGGCGAGAAGAATCACGAAGAACGAGGGCAGCACAACAGCCAGCGTAGCCAGCGCTGCGCCGACCAGCCCCGCCTGACTGCTGCCGACATAGGTCGCCAGATTGACCATGATGGGACCGGGCGTACTCTCGCTGATGGCGATCATGGTACCAAGCGCCTCGTCCGTCAACCAGCCATAGGAGAGTACGACGTCGCGGATTAGCGGAATGGCGCTGTACGCGCCGCCAAAGGAGAAGAAGCCTACCTTCAGAAAGCCCGCAAACAGTTCTGCATAGATCAATTTCCCGCACCGCCTTTCCTGCCCGCTGCATACCGAGCGGCATACAGCGCCAGACTGACGGCTCCGGCAGCGAGCATCAGAACGATGGAGGAGATACGCATCCCGAGCAGATTGCCCGCCAGCATCAGCACAAACGCTCCGCCTGCAATGAGGCAGGGCTGCCGCTTCCCTTTGATTTTGCGAAGCATCGTCATCCCCGCATCCAGAATCAGCAGCCCTGCGCCAATTCGGATGCCCCGGCAGGCAGCTGCAATGAGCGGAATCTCCAGAAACTGATCCAGGTACAAGGATATGAAGAAGAGAATGGTGAACGATGGGAGAATGAGTCCCAGAGTTGCCAATACCGCACCCATCATCCCTGCCATTTTGTAGCCCACAAAGGTGGCACAGTTGATGGCTATGGGGCCTGGCGTGGATTCGGCAACCACGGTCAGGTTCATCATCTCATCCTGCGAAAGCCACCGCTTCTTCTCCACACAGGTATCCGTGATGACAGAAATCATGGCATATCCGCCGCCAAATGTGAACAGCCCCACCTTCATCATGCTCAGAAACAGCTCTGCCAGAATGGCGGATTGCTTATGCATCTGCAAGCACCTCCAGCCCACTATGATTCGAGAGTTCGACCGCGCCGCGGGAGAGACGCACCAGCCCCTCGCTCTGGAAGTAGCGCAGCATTCGGGTGACGACCTCCCGCGCGGTGCCCAGGTGGTTGGCGATGGTCTCGTGCGTGAGATGGAGCACGGCGGTTCCTTCGAGTGCGCTCTCGTCGAGCAGAAAGCGCGCCAGCCGCCTGTCAAAGCTCTTCCACATGATCTGCTCCATCAGCCACATCACCTCTGAAAACCGGCCGGCCATGATCTCCGTGGTGAAGTTCGCCGCAGGGGCGGATTCCCTGGCCACGCTCTGATACACGTCGGCGGGGATGACGAACAGCTCCGTGTCCTTCTCCGCTGCGATCATGATCTCAAACTGCATGGAACGCAGCATGCAGGACGCGGAAAACAGGCAAATGTCCCGCTCAAACAGACGGTAGAGGGTGATCTCCCGCCCTTCGTCGGACAGGATGAACGCGCGCAGCTGACCGCTGCACACGAGCAGCAGCCCCGTGCACTCCGTGCTGCCGCTGTGCAGCGTCGTTCCCTTTGGGATACTTCGGCGGATGGCGCTCTGCGTCAGGATTTTCTGCTGCTGCGGCGTCAGCTGTGCCCAAACGGGGAAAAAGTCCTGTACATCCATGATGAACACCTCTTTCTTCCCGCAGTATACAAGAATTTTCGGCATATGTCAAATAATATTGTTGACATATGCCGAAAATCTTTGCTATACTGAGCACAGAATCAGGAAGGAAGGAGCTGAGACATCTGGCAAGACCGAGAAAATGCCGCCGGGTGTGCGACTATCCCCGGACGCTGGCCTTTTCGCCGGAGGAAAGCGGCGCGTGTCAGCCGCCCGTCATCCTGACGGTGGATGAATACGAGACGATCCGCCTCATCGACAAAGAAGGGCTTTCGCAGGAGCAGTGCGGCGAGCAGATGCAGGTGGCCCGCACCACGGTGCAGCAGATCTACGCCAGCGCGCGCAAGAAGCTCGCGGATGTGCTGGTGGACGGCCTGCCCCTGCGGATCGAGGGCGGCGACGTGACGCTGTGCGGCGGAGGCAATCCGGGCTGCAGCGGCTGCTACAAACAAAAAATCATGGAGCAATACGCAAAATCGAAAGGAGAAACCATCATGAGAATTGCGGTCACCTACGAAAATGGAGAGATCTTTCAGCACTTTGGCCAC
>SFET01000051.1 GCA_004557125.1 Clostridiales bacterium
CGAGAGGTCGTTGACGATCTCCCAGCCCGAAGCGGTGTAGGCGACGGAAACGCTGTCCGCGTCCGTGTGGAGCGTGTTCACGCCCTTGAGCGCCGTCACCGTGGCGGGCGGGAGCTGGATCGTGGCGGGCGTTTCCAGCTTGTACACAATCTGAACCGGCGTTCCTGCGGCGTACTGGGCGGCAAAGTAATCCACAAACGCTTCTTTTGTCGTCAGCGTTTCACTTGTAAAAGCCAATATTGGGTACGATGTACTTATCCAGAAAGCGTTAGGAACACCCGAACCGGTCTGTACATGTCGAAAGTGCGAGCTTACAATCCCTCCGCTCAGCGCAGCATTTGAAACCGGCAAGGTCACGCGGTATACATTGCCATCAACATACGTACCACTGTAACTTTCTGTACCGGTCAATGTCAGCAACGCCGTATCAACCGTCAGCACGCCGGTCAACCAGTCCATGGATACGGTGCGATCGATCAGGTATTCGATACGCTTGATATTTCTTCTGCATACGCTCTGAGCGCAGACGATACGCAGACGATGGGACTGAACCGCATTACCGTAAAATAGAATAAGGAGAAAGCGCCATGCGTTTCGTCATTTATAAGAACTCCGTCCTTGCAACGATTTGCAGTATGTTCGGTGCAGCGTTCATTGTCATGGCGGTGACGTCGATGGTTTCCGGTGAACTGGGCATTTTGCCCGGCATCGGCGTCATTGCTGCCGCTCTGGGCTTTATGTGGCTGGGCGACATCATTAGCACGAAGAAAGCAGAGCGGAAGCGGAAGAAGGCGCAGCAGGCTGCTACAGCTGCTGTTTCATCTCCCACGGCAAGCTACGCGCAGCCTCAACAGTCTGCACCCGTGGCAAGCTATGCCGCCTCTGCTGTTCAGGGCAAGCGCGTGAACATATCCGCCGTGTTCGCGGCAATTCTCTTCCTGCTGGCGGCTCTGCTGGAATTCATCGTGCTCAGCGATACATACTCGCACGTTCCCAATGATCCGATGAACTTGAATCGGGTTTCCATGGTTTCCATGGGCTTGCTCATGGCGATCGCGGCCTTGCGCAGCAGGCACATCCAGCAGGTTTCCGTGCTGTTTATCCTATGCTTCCTGGGGCTGGCCCTGGGCAACCTTGACGTCGCTCTGATCGCTTATCGGAATTTTGGTTCCGGCAGACACCCCTTGTATGTCATGTCCGCGCTCAAGGCGGCGGCGTATTTCCTGCTGGCCCTCTTCGCGTTGCTTTCAACGCGGAAAATCAAGGAAAGCTGCGGCGGTATCGTCCGGTGGCTCTGGTTCGTTCCCATGCTGCCGCTGGTTCTGGGGGTCGCAATGGAGATCCTCTGCAATGACTCTTTCTGGACGACCATTCGGGTTTTCGCCCGACTCGGAACTTTCCCCGGACTCAAGGGTCTTACGCGTCCGTCGCTGCTGCAGGTATATGCCGTGGTTCTTCTGGCGCTGGCTGTGTTCATATCCGGCTTCTGCTTCCATCGGCTGTGCAGAAAGGATGCTGCGGTGTACACTCAGAGCGAACCGCAGCCTGTATATTACGCGCCGCCTGTACAGCCTGCGCAGCCCCAGCCTGAACCCGTCTACAGCGCTCCCGAACCGCCGAAGCAGCCGGAACCGGCGCCGAAGACAAACGATCAGGATGTGCAGAAGCAGATTCAAGCATACAAAGATCTCCTGGACTGCGGCATTTTGACCCAGGAGGAATGCGAACAGAAAATCCGCGAACTGACGCAGGAATACTACGGGGGATAAAAACCAATGAATGAAATTCTGAAGATGCTCAACGAGCTCAAGGCCGATGAGCTGGACAGCCTGATCGTGCGCGCCAAAATCCTGCTGGAAAAAAAGCGCAAGGAGGAGGCTGAACAGGCGCTGCTGGAGAAGGAACGCCTGCGTCAGGAAAAAATCGAGCAGGAAAAACGGCGCCAGCGGGAAATTGCGGAGCTTCAGCGCAAATTGCAGGAGCTGCAGAGTCAGAAGCCGGACATCCCGGAACCTGTGAACGGCGATAATTTCGTCATGCGCGAGCCTGCTGCGCCTGTTCAACCCAAACCTGCACCCGCTGCACCTCAGCCTCAACCGGTACAGCCCAAGCCTGCGCAGACGTTTTGCCCCCATTGCGGGCAATCGAACGCAGTGGGCAGCATGTTTTGCGCAAACTGCGGCCAGAGAATGACCGCAACCTATCAACCGGCGCCCCAGCCGCAGACCTCGCCTGCACCCCGGGCGACGGCGAGCACCGCTCAGGTGCGCTATGCGGATGAATCCATGAAGAAGTGGGAGATGCGTCCGGGCGAACAGAACATGCGCAACAGGCACGAAATTGTAATGCTGCAGCCCAACGGCGGAAAACTTGCCTATCACATGGAAATAACCAATCAGCGCATCCTTTTCTACCGGGAAAGCGCTGCTTCGAAGAATGCGGGCATGGTGGCCAGAATGGGCGGTGGTCTTGTCGGCTCGCTCATCGCCGAGGGTGTGAAGGCGGCCGCCGGCGCAGGCCCCAAGCCCTGGCTGGAGATTCCGCTGGCTGCGGTTTCCAGCTGCGGTCTCCAGAACAAGAAGGAGTTTTTCATCGTGGCAGATCAGACCTATGTGCTGAAGAACAAGAACTATGATACGATCCTGCCGAATCTGGTGGCACAGGCAAAGCAGCGCGGTTACTGACCGAAGCCAAGCCTCGGCCGGTCTCCCCATAGCATCAAACAAGGACAACAAAGGAGGACCCCCCAATGAAGAAACACATTTCCCTCGCGCTGACCCTGATTCTGACGCTGACCCTGCTGTGCACGGGCGCGTTTGCCGAAACCATCGATCACTCCGGCGATTGGTACGCCGATCTCTATGGCTTCACCCTGCGTATCACCCTGAACCCGGACGGCAGCTACACCAACGCGATTGAAGGCGAAGACCCGGACAGCGGATTCTGGGAAATGGCTGGAACGGATGTGCTACTTGACAAGGGAACCAGCGATGAAATGATACTGGTCTACGACGCCGGATCGGATTCCCTGTATGCCGACATCGACGGAGAAGACCTTCTGTTCTTCCGTGAACCCCCGGTGGAATTCGAAATGGCGGCTCCGCGCGCGGGCATTGTCACGCTGGAGGACATGGGCGGCAACTGGACCACGAAGATGCTCTGCATGCTGGGTACGCATATGACTCCTGAGCAGGTGGGACTCAGCCTGGATCTGAGCATTGACAGCAACAGCGCTACCCTAACATTCACCGTCGACGGTGAATCCACAACCATCACCGCCGGAGGCAATTTCTCGGGCAATACGCTGGTACTGAGCATGTACAACGAAGAAACCGCAGAAGAGTGCACCATAAATGTTCAGCTGCTGGTAGACGGCACCATGAGCGCAACGACCGACATGTTCGGCGAGGAAATCGTCTTCGTTCTGGAAGCCGCATAATTGCGGCAGGGAGCCTGCGTCGCAGCACGCAGAACCCATATCTCTCGGCTTATCCCAACCTCGTTGAATGTCATTTGCCGGACTTATCTGAAAATTTACTCTGGGAGGAACTCAAGATGAAGAAGATTTTAGCGCTTATGTTGGTTGCGCTGATGCTTGTTTCCGGTCTTGCTCTGGCCGAAGAGAGACCGTACATGCGCCAGATCCATCAGAATACCTATGTTCACACACTGTTTATCACGCCCGAATCCTATCCCGAAATCCGCCTGTCCCCTGCATATCTGAGTTCGATGATGTCGGGCTATTCAGAGCCGTGGGTGATTCGCTTTGACGCGCCCGCCAACGCCCAGATTGCTTCCTTTGACGTCAAGGAATGCTCCTGTATCGACGAAAATCAGAGCATTCAGTATGCCTATCAGGCGATGGAAAGCTCTTCCTTCGAAAGTCTGCTGAACAATTGCGAAAATGATGATTACATCATTGCAGACGGAAGTGCCGGTTATGCGGCATATGTTGATCCCGGAAGGAAGAGCGCCTACGGACTCGTGGGACTGCCGGAGATTTCCAAATCCGCCAAGTTGTACATCTCCATCTACCGGGACGATTTCATGTCCTCCGATACGGATGAGCGTCGCGCGGAGATCCTTGCGGAGATGATTGTTGCGGAAGCCCAGCGCGTAATGAATGCAAAGAAGGTCCAGCAGGAAGCGGATTTCTGGGCAACCAACGACTATCGCGGTTTTAAGATGCCCAGCCTGGATCATGGCAGCGATATGCTGGTTTTTGACTTCCCCACGCTGCCTGTTCTGACAGAGAGCGGAGCAACGGTTGAAACCGAAGCGTATCTGTACGCATTGGAGGACAATCGCGCATACCTCATCGCTGCGGCAGACGACGTCTCGATCGACGTGACCGTTGAACTGAGTACGCACTCCTCTGCTGTGTATAATAAGGAAGACGAACCTGAGAATTGCGCAACCGTCACGCTGTCTGACGGATCGCAGTTTGATGTCTATTGCTACGAAATGAAGGAAGAGGGAGAGACCAGTCTGGTGTATTGCAGCAAGCTGCTTGCGAACGACGCCGGATACGGCAAGGATGAACCCTTCTATCTGCAGTTTACGTTCGATGGCCATTATATGAAATGGAAATCTTATGAGGAGATTACCGCACTGCTGGAGACCGTGATGAAAGGCGTAAGCTTTTCCGACGTCAACGAAGATCCCTATGTGCCCGGCGCGGATGTTGAGGAGCCTGCGGCTGAGGCACCTGCGGCTGAGGCACCTGCGGCAGCGCCTGCGTCCGGCTGGGTTTGCGCATCCTGCAGCGCCGAGAACAGCGGCAACTTCTGCACCAACTGCGGCGCGAAGGCCCCTGAGACCGGCTGGGTCTGCGCAAACTGCAATACGGAAAATGAGGGCAACTTCTGCCCCAACTGCGGCGCAAAGAAACCCTGATGCGTAAAGATGGTTTTCGGATGAAAGCCTGAATGCTGAAAAGGGGCTGTGATTGAGCGCATTGACGTTCCTTCACGGCCCCTTATTCTTTTGCTTTTCAGAACCCTATACAAAATGCGCGGATACTGCTTGAGGGGGAGTTGTCGTGTCTGATGGGAAAAAGGGAGAGCGTTTTCGATAGTCGACGATCAATATTGGTCGTGAACGAGATGTCGGGAAGTTCATTCGCGACGGAAACGATGTCATGATCCTGAGCATCGGGAACGAGGGCGCCGCACAGGTCAGGATAGCCAACTCCGATGCAGTTCCACACGAATTGCATCAAAAGCTGCGTAGGGAGCCATGAAGCCGGTTTCGCAAGGAACCGGCTTTGATTCTATTCTTCTATGATTCCATGGCGCAGAGCAACAATCGGGAGAGAATCTTCACACGCGCGGGCGGAATGCAAAATGGACATTGTAATACGCGGCAGAATCCGATATAATGAAGGCGAAAAATGTGGCGCATGGGCGTGGAGGAGAGACATGAAGACCATTGCGGTAATTGACGACGATGTTCACATTGGCAACCTGCTGGAGGAGATCCTGACGGGCGCGGGCTACGGCGTGCTGCGGGCCTACTCGGGCACGGAGGCGGTGCTGCTGCTGGATCGGTGCAGGCCGGATCTCGTGCTGCTGGACCTGATGCTGCCCGGAATGTCCGGCGAGGCGGTGCTGCCCCGGATCCGGAATGTCCCGGTCATTGCGCTGAGCGCGAAGGCGGATGTGCAGGACAAGGTGCGGCTGCTGCTGGGCGGCGCGGTGGATTACATCACCAAGCCCTTCGACACGGAGGAGCTGCTGGCGCGCATTCAGGTGCAGCTGCGCAGAGCCGGCGCTGCGGAGGACGCCGAAGTGCTCCGCGCAGGAGATTTGCAGTTGGATACCGCGATCCATGCGGTGCGGGTGAACGACGGCGTTGTGCACCTCACGCGCACGGAGTACGCCATCCTGAAGCTGCTGATGCGCAATCCGGGCCAGGTTGTCGCAAGATCGATGATTCTGGACCGCATCTGCGCAGATACGCCGGACTGCACCGAAAACTCCCTGCGCCAGCACATCAGCAACCTTCGCCGGAAGCTGCGCGAGGCCGGTGGCAGGGAGTACATCGAGGCGGTGTGGGGGATCGGCTTCCGTCTGATCCCGGGGGAACGGATGGAATCTTGACGCTTTCTTGAACCTTTTCTTGACAGCTTCCTTGAGCATTTCGCGGTACACTGGTTCCATCAAAGAAGAGGAGGCTTCAAATGGAATACGTTCTGACAACCGACGGCCTGACCAAGCGCTACGGACATTTCACGGCGCTCAGCGGCCTGAGCATGCACGTCCCCAAGGGGTCGATCTACGGGTTTGTGGGCAAGAACGGCGCGGGCAAGACCACGCTGATCCGCCTGATCTGCGGCCTGCAGGCACCCACATCCGGCAGCTACGCCCTCTACGGCATCCCCTGCGGGGATCCCGGCATCGCCCGGGCCCGGCGCAGAATGGGCGCGGTGGTGGAGACGCCGTCCGTCTATCTGGACATGACGGCATCGGAGAATCTCAGGGCGCAGTACCGGGTGCTGGGCCTGCCCTCCGACGAGGGAATCGATGATCTGCTGGCGCTGGTGGGCCTGGGCGACACGGGAAGGAAGAAGGTGCGCAACTTTTCCCTGGGCATGAAGCAGCGCCTGGGCATTGCCGTGGCCCTGGCAGGGGATCCCGACTTTCTCGTGCTGGACGAGCCGGTCAACGGGCTGGATCCCCAGGGCATCATCGAGATGCGCGAGCTGATCCTGAAGCTGAACCGGGAGCGGCGCATCACCGTGCTGATCTCCAGCCACATCCTGGACGAATTGAGCCGCCTGGCGACCCACTACGGCTTCATCGACGGCGGCCGCATCCTCCGGGAGATGAGCGCGGAGGAGCTGGACGCCGCGTGCCGCAAGTGCCTGCGCGTGGAGACGTCAGATATCAAGGCGCTGGCGCGGGTGCTGGACGGCATGTGCGTCCCCTACAAGATCCTCTCCGGGAACAGCGCGGACATCTATGCGAAGGTGAACATCACCCGCCTGGCGCTGGCGCTGTCCAATGCCGGCGGCGAATTGATCTCCATGCAGGAGAGAAGCGAGAGCCTGGAGAGCTACTATGTGTCGCTGGTGGGAGGTGCGAACCATGGCTAAGCTGCTGCGCGCAAATTTCTCGCGGCTGTGGAAGTCGCGCATCTTCTATGTCGCGCTGATCTTCATGGTGCTGCTCAACGTCTTTCTCGTGATCGACGGCTGGAATTCCGGGCGAATCGGCTATCCCGAGCCGCTGGAGGACATGCTGTTTCAGAACTGCATCATCATGGGCTTCGTCTGTTCGGTGTTCGTGGGCATGTTCCTGGGCACGGAGTACAGCGACGGCACGATCCGCAACAAGATCATCGTGGGCCACACCCGTGTGGGGATCTATCTGGCGAACCTGCTCATCTGCGCGGCGGGCTCCCTCCTGCTGCTGGTCATCTCACTGACCATTGGCCTCGGCCTGGGTTCCTTCCTGCTGGATCCGCTGGGGCTTCCGTACAAAACGCTGCTGCTCTACATCCTCATCGGCCTGCTGAGCACGCTGTCCTTTGCCGCCATCTTCACGCTGGTGGCCATGCTCACCCCTAGCAAGGCCTCGGGCGCGGTGATCTGCCTGGTACTGGCACTGTGCCTGCTGTTCGTCACCTCCGCCGTCGAGGACGCGCTGACCGAGCCGGAGATGGTGCAGGACTTTGAAATTGCTGCGGACGGCATGCCGATCCTCGGCGAGCTGCACCCCAACCCGCGCTACGTCACGGGAACAAAGCGGGCGGTGCTGGAGGTCGCCTACGACCTGCTGCCCACCGGCCAGGCCTTCCAGATCTGCAACAACGAGTGCGCCCATCCGGCGCGGCTTCCCGTGTTTTCGCTGCTGGTGACGCTGATCACGTCCGCTGCAGGCACGATGCTGTTCCGCCGGAGGGATCTGAAGTAAAGGGAGGTTGAAGCCATGCTGCCGTGGGTCCTGTGCGCCGCGCTGGCGATGTTCATCTTTGTTCTCTGCGTCAGGCTCCATCTGATTCACCGGAGCCTGCGGGAGATCGACGCGCGGCTTGCGGAGATCCTTGCCGGGGACACCAACGTGCTGATCGATCTGTCCTCCGGCGATCAGCAGCTGCGTTCCTTTGCGGCATCGCTGAACCGCCAGCTGCGACTGCTGCGCAAGCGGCAGAATTGCTTCCTCAGCGGCGATCGGGAGCTCAAGGAGGCCATTGCGAACATCTCCCATGATCTGCGCACGCCCCTGACGGCCATCTGCGGCTATCTGGATCTGCTGGAGCGCGAGGAACAATCCGAGGCGGCGCGCAGGTATCTGTCCATCATTGCCGGTCGCGCCGACGCCATGCGGGAGCTGACGGAGGAACTGCTGCGCTACACCGTCGCCGCTTCCGCCGGAGAGCCGCTGGAGGTCGCGCCGCTGTCGCTCAACGACGTGCTGGAGGAGGCCGTGGCCGAAAGCTATGCCGCGCTGTGCAGCCGGAGCATCGCCCCGGAGATATGCATGCCGGATGCACCGGTGGTGCGCGCGCTGAATCGGGCGGCGCTGCTGCGCGTCTTTGAAAACCTTTTGAGCAATGCGGCGCGGCACTCGGACGGGGATCTGGAGATCCGCCTTGCGCAGGACGGCAGCGTATGCTTTTCCAACGCAGCCTCCGGGCTGGACGAGCTGCAGGTGGGGCGGCTGTTCGACCGCTTCTATACCGTGGAGACCGCACGGGGATCCACCGGGCTCGGGCTGTCCATCGCACGGGTGCTGACGGAGCGCATGGGCGGGCGGATCGATGCGGGCTATGCCGGCGGCCGGCTCACAATCCGGCTGCAATTTCCCGCGTGATGCAGGGCATGTGGGAAAGATGGGCGACAAAAACAGGAGAGGAATGCAGCATTCCTCTCCTGTTTTTGTCTCAAATGGAGCGCGGCAGATCACAATTTGCGCAGGGCGTTGTAGCCGATCAGCACCGTCCAGACGTAGGCGCAGGTCTTGGGGATCATCAGCATGCCCACCGCCGGCACCGCATCCGCGAAGAGCACCACAGGAATGTAGCAGGCGAAGCTCAGCACCACCGTGAGCCACAGGTGGCGGAAGGGCGCGTCCTGACGCGCCCGCGCGCTGCGATAGAACAGCACCACGATCAGCGCGCCGAGGATGGCGAAGGGGATGTTGCGGTAGATGCCCCAGGAGAGCGGCGCGTCGGCGCTGGTCCAGGCGTTCTGGGGCATGAGGCACAGCGCGACGCGCACTGCCGCCAGCACCCACACCGCCGCCGTAAGTCCGGACCGGCCGCGGATCTGATAGCGGCTGCGCCAGACGTAGTACAGCAGCAGATAGAAGGCCGTCATGGTGATGGAGGTGATCAGCTTGCCGACGCCCAGGGACGCCGTGTAATTCTCCAGCCCCGTGGTGCAGAGTGCCACGGCCCGGGGCACCAGATGGAACGCGTCGCCGCAGCCCAGCGTCACCGCCATGGCGCCGTACAGCTGGGCCTGCTGGCGGCCCCGGCTGTCCCGGAGCATGCGCACGCCCAGGGTGATGACCGTGACCAGATAGACGATGTCAAACAGAGTTTCAAAGATTGCCTGCATGTGAATCCTTCCATTCCTTCGTGTATTGTCGTTGAAAGTGCGGCCGGCCGTGCGCTACTTGCGCATCAGTCGGAAGAACTTGGCCATCAGCGGGATATAGGTCGCGACAAAGACGACGCCGGAGACGATCAGCACGGCCGTCCTGCAGGACGCGGGCAGCAGCACGCCCACGATCAGGCCGATGGACAGCAGGCAGAGCTTGAGCGCGGCCAGGGCCCTCCAGTCGGACTCCTGAATGTAGCGGTTTGCGAGTTTGAAGAGCTTCATGTGTCTCAACTCCTTTCGCATCGGTTTTGTGAACCGGCCTCCGTCAGACGGGCCGGTTTTCGAACAGCCGGAAGGACAGGGAGAGGTAGAGCAGCTCCTCGGGATCGTTGAGCGGGCTGTCGAGGATCTCCCGGATCTTTTCCAGGCGGTAGAGCAGCGTGCTGCGGTGGATGAACAGCTGGCGCGCGCTCTGCACGGCGTTGAGGTTCGAATCCAGATACACCCGCAGGGTGTGCATGTATTCGGTGCCCTGGGCCGCATCGTGGTCGCGCAGGGCCAGCAGCCCCTCGTGGCAGAGCATGGTGTCGGGAAGGCGGTGCATGGCCTCCTCCAGCAGGAAATTCAGGGAGATGCTGTTGAAGTGATGGATCCAGAAGTCCGGATTGACGCGCTTGCCGATGCCGATGGCGGCGTCCGCCTGCAGATAGAGACGGCGCAGGTTGTCGTGGCCGCGCATGACCCGGCTGTAACCGGCCTGCAGCAGGCATTCGCGGATGAAATACTTCAGTTCATCGCTGAGCGCAGCAAAGTCCCTTCCCAGCTTCGAAAGGTTGAAGAAGGTGACGATGTTGTCGTTGTAGTTGACGGAGCAGCTGGCGGGGTACTGCCTCTTCAGGTTGTCGCGGATCTGGTTCTCCGTGGCGCCGCCGGAGTCCGCGCGGGGCATGCGCAGCACGAGGCAGAAGTATTCGTCCTCGCTGCTCCAGCCCAGCTGGGAAAGCTGCCGGCTGACATCCAGGCGATCTGCGGTGCGGTCGGAGAGGACGCGCAGGAACAGATTGCGCAGGCGGCTGTCCATCTGATGCTCCGGCTGCTCCGGCTCCAGCATGTAGAGGACGTAATCCGCCAGGGTCTGCATCAGCCATGCGTCGCCGGGGCGCAGCTTCCGCTTGTGCTCGGCCAGCACCAGCCGGTGGGAGACGGCGCCATCCTGAAGGATGTTGACGTTGAGGGAATTCCAGCCCAGGATGTGCCCCGGATAGAGGTAGGGGACGCGCCGGTCCAGCAGCTGGCGGTACAAAAGGTCCTGGTTGAGGGCGTCGTGGAGAAGCAGCGCGTTGTAGCGCTCGTCAAAGAGGCGCTGATCCTCCTCCAGCTCGTCCTCGCCGTCCTGGGCCACCAGGCTGAAATCCACACCCATGACGATCAGCGGATTGATCAGCAGCGTGCGCGCCTCGCGCAACAGCTCCTGCAGGCTGCCGCGTCGCAGCAGCACCTGCTCCAGGCGGCGGTTCCAGTCCTCGCAGATATCGAAGATCTCCTGCACTGCATTGAACAGCGGCGCGATCTGCGCATCGACGCACAGCGCGCAGCCGCCATGCTGGGCGGGACGGGCGCCGCCCACATAGAGGGTGCAGACGCCGCTGCGGCACAGTTCCCGGGCGGGCTGGTCGCTGATGTACAGCCGGCCGGGCTCCGCAGTCTGTCCATCCAGGTACAGCTGGGGCCTGCCCAGCGGCGGACACTGCTGTATGCGGCGATCCTGGAGCTCGAAGCGCTGCTCCAGCGCGTCGACCAGCAGTTCGATGGAGAGCCTCAAGGGGCATTCCTCCCATCGAGGACGAATTTCTTGGCGAGCTGTGCCGCTTCCGCCGCATTCTCCGTGTAGGCGTCCGCGCCGATGGAGCGGGCGAAGCTCTCAGTGATGGGACAGCCGCCGACCATGACGCGCAGATGGGAGAGGGACTTGTCGCCCTTGATCAGCTCCACGGCATTGCGCATGGCCCGCATGCTGGTCGTCAACAGGCAGGACAGGCAGATGATGCTGGCGTCCGGATGCTCCTTTGCCGCCTTGACGAAGCGCTTGCCGGAGATATCCACGCCCAGATCGATGACCTCGAAGCCGACGCTCTGCATCATCACCGCCACCAGCTTTTTGCCCACGTCATGCAGATCGCCTTCCACGGTGCCGAGAATGACCTTGCCCAGCACGAAGCGGTTCTGGGGCTCGAGCTGGGGAAGCAGGATGTCCATGCCCTTCTGTACGCAGCGCGCGACGACGAGAATCTGCATCAGCTCACATTCGTCGTTCTGGTACAGGCGACCGATGCTGTTCATGGCGGGCACGAGGGCGCTCTCCATGATTTCGGCGGGGGAGATATCCTCTGTAAGGGCCTGAAAGATCAGCTTTTCCATCAGCTTCGGATAGCCGGATTCAACAGCCCTGCGTATTTCTTCGATCCGCTGCATGCAGGACTCCTTTCATTTCAAGAGAAAACAGCTGGTATAGGCGATGGAGTTCGGTCCATAGTAGTAATTGAGGCCGTTGTTCTTGCAGACCTCGAGCACCAGCATGCCCAGGGCCTCCATGGAGGAGGTCATGCGCTCCGGGAAGCGGCAGGGCGCGTCGGGATAGCTGCACGTCTTGCAGCGCGTACATGCGCCGGCGCCGACGGCCAGCAGATCGGGATAGCGCTTCAGCAGGAGATCGTGCAGGGCGGCAAAATGCGCCTTGTGCTGTTCTTCGGCCTCCATCATGCCCTCGCCGTCCAGGCTGTCCTCCAATTCGCCCACCGTCTGTACCAGTATGCCCTCGCGGTAGCGGGAGATGCGCGCGCGCAGCTCATCCAGCGTTCCGCAGCCGGGTGGGCAGCTCCAGTTCTTGCTGTACATGTGGCACTTGTCCGAGGCGCACATGGCGCGCACCTCCTCGCGCAATTCGATGGTGGCCGGATCCAGCCGCGCCACGTGGGTAAAGCCGCAGGCCTTGCCCTGGGCAATCAGTTCTTCGTAATCAATCATTGTTCATCCTCCGGTTCCGGAAACTCCAGAGCATCCACAAATTCATCCTGGAAGTTGCTCAGCGAGGCGAGCTCCAGAAATTCCGCCTGCCGTGCGAATTGCGACGCGCGCTGCCATGCGTTTTTCTCCAGCAGCACGCGCTTGGCGCCCTCGCCGGCCGCGTTGCCGATGGAGTGGATCTTTTCGCGCAGCTCCATGGGGATCAGTCCGATGGCGCAGGCGTTGGCGGGATCCATGTAATTGCCGAAGGCTCCGGCCAGGTGCACCTGCTCGATCTGTTCCAGGCCGATGCCCAGCTGCGCGGCGAGCAGGCGGATTCCCGCGCAGATCGCAGCCTTGGCCAGCTGCACCTCGCGCACGTCGCGCTGGGTCAGCACCACGTCGGTGCCCTCCAGGCGGTACTCCGCGCCGCAGGCGAGCTTGCCGTAGGCGTCGATCTCGCCGCAGGCGTGCAGCGCGGCGATCAGATCGATGAGTCCGGAGCCGCAGATGCCCACCGGCGCGCAATCGCCGATGACGTGCCAGCGCAATTGGCCATCCTCCAGGCGAACGCGATCGATGGCGCCACGCATGCCGCGCATGCCGCAGGCGATCTTCGCGCCCTCAAAGGCCGGCCCGGCGGCAGTGGAGCAGGCGATCATCCGCTCCCGGTTGCCCAGCACGATTTCGCCGTTGGTGCCGATGTCGATCATCAGCGTGATGGGCTCGATGCGCTCCCAGTCCTCCGCCACCAGGCAGCCTACGGTATCCGCACCCACGAAGCCGGCGATCACCGGCAGGATGCGCAGCGTGGCCTCCGGATGCACGTTGAGCTCGAAGTCGGCGGCGCGCAAAAGCAGCGGTTCGCTGATCACCGGATTGTAGGGCGTCACGGTCAGCGATTCCGGCACGATGCCCAGGAACAGGTGGTGGATGCAGGTGTTGCCCACGATGCTCAGCGCGTAGATGGAGCGGTTATCCACGCCTGCATCCGCGCAGAGATCACCGAGCATCCCATCGATGGCGCTGTGCACGCAGCGCGCGAGCGCCTCCGCGCCGTGCTCCAGGGCGTAGTCCGCGCGGGAGATGATGTCCGCGCCGAACTGCCGCTGGGGATTGAGCATGCCCCGGGCGGCGATGGGCTCCAGAGAATCCGTGCGCAGCAGATAGCCCGCGATGGAGGTCGTGCCGATGTCGAAGGCCGCCATGCAGATCTGCTGGGGCGCCTCGCTCACATCCAGCACGCGATCGGCGTCGATCACCGCGTACAGCGCGCCGCCGCTGCGGCTGTGCTTCTTCAGCGCGGCGACCTTCGCGGCAACGGGAAGGCTGATCTGCCAGCCGTCGCGGCCGGTCGCGGTGCGCAGCGCGGTCTTGAACAGCTCCCACTCTGCGACGCTCTCGCCGGGACGGTTCGCAGGAACGTGCACCTCAACGCACTCCACCTGGGGGGACAGCGCCTCGGAGGATGTGCAGGCGGAGTCGGTCAGGATCTGTGCGCGCTGTGACGGCAGAGGCGTGCGCACCTCGAGATCCGAATGCACGCTGGTCTGACAGGCGCGCACCGTTTGCCATTCTTCTTGCACAGATTGACGGATTTGCAAAATGCACTTGCCGCAGGTTCCGCGACCGCCGCACGGGGCGTCCGGCTGCAGACCTGCATCAATTTGAACCTGCAGCAGGGATACGTCCTCCTTCGCCTCTGCGACTTTGTTCTCACGAATGAATTTGATTTGATAATTGCGCACGATGATTCACATCCCAAATTCATATTTTTCTTAATTATATCAGAAAACGCGGGAGATGTTTGTAAATTTTATTATATTAAGTTGCGCTCTTTCAGAAAGAAGTGTGAGATTTATTGAGATATTTCAAAGCACATTTTCGGAAGGCGGCTGTTCCGCTTAAAAAACATGGAGGAAATACAAAATTTCGGCGGTGTTTGTACTTCGATATAATACAAAATGTAGGAAATTTGTTTTGATTTGCATATAGTTTGTAGAGTTCAGCTTTGAGACATTATCTGTTAATATTTTAACAGAAACGGAACGTACAGAACCGAGAGCGGAGGCAAGGCTATGATAATCATCGGCGAAAAGATCAACGGATCGATACCGGCGGTGGCGGAGGCGATCGCGAAGCGGGACAGCGAGTTCATCAAGAACCGCGCGCGCA
>SFET01000052.1 GCA_004557125.1 Clostridiales bacterium
GCTGCCGGCGTCCATTGCGCTGCAGAGCGTCGTATAGCTCGGATCCTCCAGAAATTTCAGTACAAAGCGATGAATCAGTGTGGGGCTGGGAAGACGGGTGCTCACGTCGGCGTAGTCGCCGCCCATTTCCCGATAGCATTCCTCGATGCGCATGGCGTTTCCTCCTGTCGTTTCTGGTCCTCGTCGTATGATCGCTGTGCGATTCGCACGCACATTCCGGCGCGTGAAAAGAATCTGTCATTTCAGATATATAAAGCGAAATGACAGGGATGCAAATGCAAGGCTTGCCGCCCATTCGCCTGCGCGCGATGTGCAGTTATTTCCGCTTGCGCGGCGTTTGTGGCCTGTGCTATAATGTCACAGACGGGCATCAGGCGTCCCGCTTCTCCCCCGCCTCCCGCTGCGACTGCACCATCTCGGCATAGCGCCGGGGATCCATGCTCGCCTTGTGCATGCGGAAGTAGCCCTCGCGGGTGGCATCAGTCTCCGTCATGTCCGGATGGGTGAAGATGCAGGCAGCGGCAAACGCAGCCACGAACACCACAAGCCCTGTGGGCCAGGCCAGGAAGCGCGCCATCAGCACACAGACCAGCGCCGCAATGCCCACGCCGGTGAGGTGGCTGATCCGATCCTCCCGCAGAACCGTTTCGCGCTTGTCGGCTTCGATGACGCCCAGGGAGATCAGCTTGTCCGTGTAGGGCACCGTGAAGCTGTTGTAGCGCCGGATGCCGAAGTATTCGCTCGCGGCAAACAGCGCGATGATCGCGATGAAGATATCGGCGATGATTGCAATGAAAATTCGCATGATACTCACCCGTTTCCCTTCGATTTCCGATAATTCTATTGTATTTGCCGCGCGGAACGATGTCAAGCGGCGAACGGAGGCACGCCATGAAAAAAGACGGATTCTTTGCGGAGGCGCTGCGCGCCATCGTCGCTCAGCACAAGAAGAATGTACGGGAGAAGGACCCGAATCTCTTCCTGAATCAGAAGAAGCAGCTCTGGTACGCCATGATGTACGCCGTGGACAAGGAGGAGGACGCCCGGGAGCAGGAGGAAGGCTCCGCCCGGAAGTGACGGAGCTCACGTGCCGTCGTCGTCCATCTGCATGCGCAGCCTGCGATAGTGCAGGGGACTGATGTTGGTGTACTTCTTGAACACCGCGCAGAAGTAGTTGCTGGACGACCAGCCCAGATCGTAGGCGATGTCGGTGATGCTCCTGTCCGGGTCGCGCAGCAGCTCCTTGGCCTGCTCCACCTTGTGCATGGAGATGTACTGGGCCGGGGTCTGGCCCGTGACCTCGCGGAAGAGCGCCTTGAAGCGGGAGAGCGAGTAGCCCGCGTAGTCCGCCAGCTCCTTGAGCGTCATCGGCTGGGAGATGTTCTCGGCGATGTAGTCCACCACCCGCAGGATGCGGTCGTTGGGAGCCTCGGCGGGCGCGCTGTCCACCGGCGACAGGTGCAGAAGCGTGCACAGGAAGCTGACCAGGAAGGCCGCGCCCTCGCAGCAGCTCTCCGGCGTCATCTCGTAGAAGCGGTCGAAGGCGCACTTGATCAGGGAGAAGGCGACGGGCGTCATGGCAACGTGGCGGTGCTTCAGCGTCCGCAGCGCCTCGCACAGCCGCCGGCCGTTTTCCGCATTCAGGCCGAGAAAATTTTCCTTTTCCGAAAGGTTGAACTGCAGGGCGTACAGATCGCAGGGATCGATGCCATTGCTGCCGGTGACGTGCGGCTCGTTGGGAAAGACGATCAGCGCCTCGCTGCCGGTGAATTCGAAGCTGATGGCCCTGCCGCCGCTGCAGACGGTGCACTCGCGCCGGCCCTTCACCACGCAGAAGATCTCCATGGTGTCCCGGTGGTAGTGGTAGGCCGTGGCAGGCGAGGTGTAGAGCAGCGTGCTGTGGGTGATGTTCTCCAGACCGCTGACCCCGTGCATGCTGCGGGGGATGAGCTTGTGCTCCTTCGTCCACTTGAAGGGATCGTTCAGCTCGACGGGCGAAATTTTTGGTATGCGCTCGTGCTCCATGGTCCTGCCTCCCTCGACAAAAAGTATAAATTCGTACTGAATACAAATTTGAATGCTATTTTCCTGTAAAATCATTATATTTAAATGTAGGAGTATTTGCAAGAATCTACGAAAAATTTTTCAGATACTTTCTGCATACTTTTTTCGCATTGATACAGGAGGGGGAAATTTAACATGAAGACCATCAAGAATGGCGTATGGCCGGTAATGATCACGCCCTTTACCGCCGACAACAAGATCGACTGGGACGGCGTGCAGAAGATCATCGACTGGTACGACAAGGAGGGCGTGACCGGCATCTTCGCGGTCTGCCAGTCCAGCGAGATGTTCCACCTGTCCAAGCAGGAGCGCTTCGATCTGGCCAAATTCGTGATCGACAATACGCCCAAGCACATGGGCGTGGTGGTGTCCGGTCACGTCGCCGAGAAGGTGGAGGATCAGATCGCCGAGGCCCAGGCCATGGTGGACGCGGGCGCGGATTCCTACGTGTTCATCTCCAACCAATTCGCCCGCGAGGACGAGAGTGAGGACGTCGCCAAGAAGCGCATCGAGTACCTCGTCAACCACATCGAGGCCGATTCCTTCGGCGTGTACGAGTGCCCCCATCCCTACAAGCGCGTGCTGAGCGCGGATCTGCTCAAGTGGATCGCCGAGACCGGCAAGTTCGCCTTCCTGAAGGACACCTGCTGCGACCTTTCTCAGATCAAGGCCAAGTGCGAGGCCGTCAAGGGCACGGGCCTGAAGATCTTCAACGCCAACGCCGCCACCCTGCTGGAGAGCCTGCGCATGGGCTGCGCCGGTTACAGCGGAGTCATGGCCAACTTCCACGCGTCCCTGTACGCCTGGCTGGTGGACAACTTTGAGAAGGAGCCCGAGCGCGCAGAAAAGCTGATGGACTTCATCGGCGCAGCCTCCATGGTGGAGTGCCAGGTGTACCCCGTCAACTGCAAGTACCACATGAACCTGATGGGCGTTGACATGGACCTGATGACCCGCACCAAGGACGCCGCCCTGCTCACCGGCAGCAAGAAGCTGGAGATCGACCAGTTCTACAACATCGAGCAGCGCTACATCAAGCATTTCTTCGGCTGATCATAATAGCCGCAAGGCTATTCAGTGATAAATATGTAAGGAGGAACCACACATGAAAAAGTTTCTTGCGATCCTGATGGCTGCAGTGATGCTGCTGGCCGTCGTCTCCGTCGGCGTTGCCGAGGAGCCCACCTATGCCAAGTCTTCCGAGTATGACGCCTCCGGCGATGCTCCCTTCACCCTCTACTTCACCTCCGTCTCCGTCACCGGCGACTCCCACACCACCGCAATGTACGCCTTCCGAGCTGGACGACCTGAAGACCGGCTCCATGATGGGCGGCATGGACATCGCCTACATCTCCTTCCCCACCCTGTCCACCCAGGCTGGTCTGGAGTGGATGGCCATGATGAACTCCGGCTACTTCTGGGCCGACTATGAGCACATGACCAACACCCTGAACAACTCCGAGATCGGCGACCAGATCTTCGCTGAGATTCAGGAGAAGACCGGTCTGGTTCCCATGTGCGCAATGTACCTGGGCTCCCGCTGCATCAACACCCGCGCCAAGGAGATCAACTCCTATGCCGACATGGCCGGCGTGATGCTGCGCATGCCCGGCTCCGAAGCCTGGCAGAATCTGGGCCGCGCCCTGGGCGCCGAGCCCACCTCCATCGCCTTCTCTGAGCTCTACACCGCTCTGAGCACCGGCGCCTGCGATGGACAGGACAACCCGCTGCCCTCCGACATCTCCGCGAAGTTCTACGAGGTTGCGCCCTACATCGCCATCACCAACCACGTCGTTGACTCCATCATCCCCTGCATCAACGGCGACACCTGGAACACCCTGACCGAGGCCCAGCAGCTGGCCGTGATCGACGCCATGGCCTATGCCAAGGAAGTCAACGACACCCTGCGCATTGAGGCCGAGGCCGAGGCCATTGCCTACCTCGAGGAGCAGGGCTGCACCATCACCTATCCCGACATCGCCGAGTTCCGCGCCAATGTCCAGCAGTACTATGCCGATCATCCGGAGCAGACCGCGAGCTGGAACATGGAGGTCTACGAGGCTGTTCAGGCTCTGGCCGAATAAGCTGCGCACAACGGCTGAAGAGATGAACCCGCATATCGGGTTCATCTCCTTTTCAGGATAAGGAGGGGAACAGTTTGACAACAGGAACTCTTGTTATCATCGGCGTGTGCTTTCTCCTTGCCGCCATTCTGTTCACGGTCCCCACGATGAAGGAGCGGGGCCTCAAGTCCGCAATCGACGTCTTTTCTGAGGGCGTAACCTCGATTTCCTTCCTCGTGATTTTCGTCGTCTTTATGGCGCAGATCATCGCACGCTACTTCTTCAAGACCTCCATTGGCTGGTCCAATGAGGTGTCCATTCTCGGCTACATGTACTGCATGTACTTCGGCACCGGCCGCGCGCTGTCCGCCGACGAGCATGTGGTCTTTTCCCTGGTCTACGACAAGCTGCCCAACAAGGGAAAGCTCTTCTGCAAGCTGCTGTGCTACGCGGCCATGATCGTGCTGCTGGCGCTGACGGTTGTGCCCAGCTTCAAGGCGATTATGAAGACGAGCAACGTCACCGGCGTTCTGAAGATGCCCTACAAGGTCGTCTTCTTCCCCTACATGTGGCTGCTGATCGAAACCATCATCCGCTCTGCAATCTGCATCCGCGATGCGATCGTCGAGTACAAGGAAAACTCCAGGAAGGAGGCTAAGGCGTAATGAATCTTACAGCTGTCGTCATTCTGTTTGTATGCCTGGCGGTATGCTTCATTATCCGCATGCCGATCTCCTTCTCGATGCTCATCTCCTGCATCGTCTACTACCTCTGCACCATGCCCCAGGCCCTCGGCATCGTTGCGAACACCATCAACACCAAGATGTTCTCCAACTACACGATGCTGGCCGCGCCACTATTCGTCTTTATGGCGAACGTGCTCAATGAGGGCGAGGTCACCGACAAGATCTTTGCGTTCTGCAACGGTCTGCTCGGCCGCATGAAGGGCGGCACGGCTCAGGTGAACGTGTTCATCTCCCTGGTCTTCTCCGGCATGACCGGCTCCGCCGTCGCGGACGCATCCGGCATCGGCCTGATGGAGATCGAGCAGATGAAGAAGGAGGGCTACGACGCGCCCTTCGCCTGCGCCATCACCGCAGCCTCCGCCACCATCGGCCCCATCTTCCCGCCGTCCATCCCCATGATCATCTACGGCATGCTGTCCGGCGCTTCGGTTTCCAAGCTGTTCCTGGGCGGCATGGTGCCCGGCGTGCTGCTGGCCATCCTGCTGATGATCTACTGCTTCTTCATCTCCAAGAAGCGCAACTACCCCGCAGGCGTGAAGATGTCCCTGCGCGAGTTCGGCAAGGCGACGCTGGTTGCCTTCCCCGCGCTGTTCACAGTCATCCTGCTGCTGGGCGGCATCTACACCGGCGTCTGCACCCCCACTGAGGCCGGTGCGCTGGCCTCCACCTGGGCGCTGCTGATCTCCTTCATCATCTACCGCACGCTGGGACCTAAGAAGCTGATGACCATCATCAAGAAGACCGCCGCCAACACCGCCACCCTGGCGCTGCTGACCGGTACCTCCTTCATCTTCAGCTTCATCATCGCCCGTGAGAACGTTCCGAACGTGATCGCGCAGTGGGTCACCGGCATCACCGACAACAAGTACCTGTTCCTGCTGGTCATCAACGTTGTCTTCCTCCTGCTGGGCTGCGTGCTGGACGTCTCCACCATTCAGTATGTGTTCGTTCCCATGGTTCTGCCGCTGGTGAACCTCTTCGGCATCGATCTGGTGCACTTCGGCGTTGTGATCTGCCTGAACATGATGATCGGTCTGTCCACGCCGCCCTTCGGCATGGTTCTGTTCATCGTCACCGGATTGGGAAAGACAAAGATCGCAGGCGTAATACGAGAGATACTGCCAATGGTACTGATCATGATCGGTCTGCTGATGATCTGCACCTACGTGCCGCAGGTGGTCATGTTCCTGCCCAACCTGATGGGCTAAGGTTTCCACTTCAGGAGCTGCAACTCCGTTTGCGGCTCCTCAGACTGTCGAAAACCCCAAGAGAGTGCGAGAGGGCCGCAGCCCTCTCGCATTTCAATCGTGGTCGGCGGCATGTACGGCGACCACGGTGCTGATTTTGCCTTGCAAAATCGCTTCTTTGCAGTTTTTGCGACCGGAATTGCTTGCAATTCAAGCAAAAACTGGTAGGGGTGGTAGTGGCGGGGGAGCTTGCTCCCCCGTCCACCAGGTTGTCAAAAACCTTTTTTGACAACCTGAGGAGCTGCAACTCCGTTTGCGGCTCCTGATTTTTACTTTGAAAACAGCAGGGAAGCGGCGCAGATGTGCCGAATTACCTGATGCGATATTCTTTGGAAGGAAAAGATGCGCACCGGCGGGAATTGCCCGGGCGATGCGCGAAAATGTATATGAAAGAAAAAAACATGCGCATATCCGATCTGAGGAGCCTGTACGAAACTCTGCCCCAGCCCGACCACCGCTACCGCAGCCTGCCCTTCTGGGCCTGGAACGAGAAGCTCGATCCCGATGAGCTGCGCCGCCAGATGCGGGATATGAAGGACAAGGGCATCGGCGGCGCCTTCGCCCACTCCCGCGACGGCCTGGAGACGCCCTATCTGTCGGACGAATGGATGCACGACATCGCCGTGATGGCGGAGACCGGCGCACAGCTCGGCCTGGAGGCCTGGATCTACGACGAGGACAAGTGGCCCAGCGGCAGCGCCGGCGGCAAGGTGTCCGCCCTGAACCCCGAAGCCTTCACCGCCAAGGCGCTGACGCTGGAGGTCGCGGCGGCGGAGGCGGAGATCGATGAAGCGGGCGTTGTACTGCTCTGCCGGGCGAGGATCGACGGCGCGCGCGTGCTGGAGCTGGGCGAGGGGGATGTGCAGATCGTGCTGCGCATGGAAAAGAGTGGCAGCAGCGACTGGTACAACGGCCTTGCGCCCTCGGACAACCTCAATGTCGACGCGGTGCGCGCCTTCATCGAGCTGACCCACGAGAAGTACAAGGCGCTCTTTGACGGCAAGCTCTCCGAGCATGTGGAGGGCTTCTTCACCGACGAGCCCAACTTCTGCGACTTCTTCAGTTCCTTCACACCGGGCCGTCCCTGGCTGCCCTGGACGGGGGACTTTGCGCAGGCCTTTGCGCGTCTGCGGGGCTACGATCCCGTGCCCCGGCTGCCGCTGCTGTTCTTCGAGGGCGAGGGCTGCGAGAAGATCCGCCACGACTACTGGCGGACGCTGATGGAGCTGTTCTCCGAGCGCTACATGAAGCAGATCTTCGACTGGTGCGAGGACAACGGCGTGCGCACCACGGGCCACGTGCTCTACGAGAACGACATGGGCTACAGCGTGCGCGTCTGCGGCGCGGCGATGCCCCAGTACCGCTTTTTGCACATGCCGGGCGTGGACATCCTGGGCGACCAGACCCGGGAATGGCTCACGGTGCGCCAGTGCAGCTCGGTGGCCCACCAGTACGGACGCGACGAGACCATTGCCGAGGTCTACGGCTGCACCGGCTGGGAGTTCGACTTCGAGGGCCAGAAGCGCCTGGGCGACTGGCTGCTGGTGAACGGTATCACCCGCCGCTGCCAGCACATGATGCAGTACAGCATCGCCGGCTGCCGCAAGCGCGACTATCCGCCGGTGTTCAACTACCAGAACAGCTGGTGGGAGTATGACGGCCTGATGGAGGACTACTTCGCCCGCATGGCCGCCTGCGCCACGACCGGCGAGGCCGCGCGCGACCTGCTGGTGATCCACCCGATCTCCTCGCTGTGGTGCAAGACCAGCTCCCATCCCGACGAGGATCTGGGCCGCGTGGAGATGAACATGGGCTGGACGGACGGGCACATCGTGGCCGGGAACATCGAGGGCGACAAGTGCAACCGCCTCGCCGAGGCGCTGCTGCGGGCCCACAGGGACTTCGACTTCGGCGACGAGACGATCCTTGCCGAGCGCGCTGCCGTCGAAGGCGATGTGCTCACCGTGGGCGAGGGCCGCTACCGGGCGGTGGTGGTGCCTCAGGTGCGGTCGCTGTTTGCAAGCACCGTGGAGCTGCTGAACCGCTATCTGGACGCGGGCGGCAAAGTGATCTGGCTGGGCGCTGCGCCGGAGCTGGTCGAGGGCGCGCCGGACGGGCGCATCGCGGCGCTGTACCATCGCGACGGCGTGCGCCACGTGGAGGGCGAGAGTGGGCTGCTGCATGCGCTCAACCACCTGCTGCCCAATGAAGTGCGCATCGAGCGCAAAACCGGCGGCGAGGACGATCAGATTCTGACCATGCTGCGCCGCTGCGGTGAGGACTGCCTGCTGATCACCGTGAACAGCGACCGCACGAATCGCCGGGAGGTGCGCATCACGCTGCCGGTGCAGGGCCGCGTGGTCGCCTACGACGCGTGGACGGATGAAAAGCGCGCGCTGCCCTGCCGCACGGACAATCGCGGCACGGCCTTCATCGACGCGCTGGAGCCCGCCGGGAGCCGCGTGTACTTCGTGGAGCACGACGAGGCGCCCCACAGCGACGAACTGCGCTTCTCCTACGAGCATCCCCACCGCACGGAGCGGGTGTTTGCGGCGCTGGGGCCGGTGGCGGAGTTCGAGCGCACCGCGCCCAACGCCCTGCCGCTGGACATCTGCCGCTGCACGCTCTGCGGCGAGGTCATCGCCGAAAACATGGAGGTTTGGCAGGCGCAGCGCATTCTGCGTAAGAGGCTGGGTCTGCGGCAGATCTACGCCAACGGCATCCCCCAGCGCTACACCTGGGAGAAAAACGACACCGCCGTACCCTTCGAAATGTGCTTCGACTTCGAGGTCGCGGACGTGCCCCAGGGCCGGGTGCAGCTTGCTGTGGAGAAGAGCGCGGGCCTGCAGGTGCGGCTCAATGGCGTTGACTGCGCGCCCACCGGCGAATGGTTCCTCGACCGCAGCATCGATTGCTTCGCGCTGGAGGGCCTGAATCCGGGCGTGAATACGGTGAGCGTCTCCGGCCTGTACACCGACAAGCGGGAGCTGGAGGAGGTCTACATCATCGGCGACTTTGCGGTGGACAACGCGCGACGCATCGTGCGCGAACCGGAGCAGCTGCACTTCGGCGACTGGTGCTTCCAGGGCTATCCCCACTACTCCGGCGGCATGACCTACCGCTTCCATCTGCCCGATCCGCCCGCGAACCGCAGGATCGTGCTGAAGCTGGGGGAATATGCCGGCATGCTTGCGGAGCTGCGGGTCAACGGCGCGCGCGCGGACGTGCTGTTCGGCGCATGCCGCCGGGAGAGCGACATTACGCCGCTGCTGCGTCCCACGGACAACCTGCTGGAGATTTGCGTGGTCGGATCACCCCGGAACCTGCTGGGCCCCTTCCACCGGGCCTACGACGGATGCAGCCGCATCAGCTGGGAGGACTTCCGCACCGAGGGCCGCTGGCACTGCGATGGCTATACATTGAAGCCCTACGGCCTGATGGGCCAGATCACCCTGAAGGAGGAAGATTGAATGTCGATGCAGCATTTGACGAAGAAGTGCCCCTACTGCGGCAGGATCTACGAGCAGCGCTCCTACGGCAGCGTGGGCCGCAAGCCTGCGCCCGAGGATGCGTGGGTCTATGGTTCGCCGATGAAGCTCTGCGGCAACTGCAAGCGCATCTTCATCGATATGGACGTGAAGGAGCTGGCAATCACCGAGCTGCGCAAGTCCGACACGGCGAAGATCACCGCTAACACGAAGATGCTGCTGCCGATGGGTGCGGTTGTGGCGGTGCTGCTGTATCTGCTGGGTCAGCCGACCTTCGCGATTGTAGCGGCGGCCGTCGCGGTGGTCTATCTGGCGATGGATCTGGGCATGTATCCCATGCGCATGGGCAAGCTGCGGAAGGAGCGGGAGGCTTCAGAGAAGCGCCTCTCCGACCCCGATTACGCCCGGGCGCTGAAGAAGGCCGGCATCGATGTGCCGGAGAAATATTTGAAGAGCGAATCCAATGGAAAGGATGAGGAGAAATGATTTTTGATACGCTGAACCGCCTGGGCCAGTACAGGGGCATCTGCCCTGGCCTGGACAAGCTGATCGACTTCACGCTGTCCCACGAGCTGAACGCGCTTCCGGCGGGTCGCAACGAGATCGACGGCGACAACGCCTGGATGAACGCAAACGTTGCGCCGCTGGTTCCGGAGACCGACCTCTACGAGCGCCACCTGGAGCACCTTGACCTGCAGATTCCGCTGGATGCGGGCGAGATCATCACCGTGAAGCCGGTGGAGGAGCTGGAGTGGGACTTCGAGGGCGAGACCGGCTTCACCCACGGCCCCGCAGGCACGCCCCTTCACATGGTTCCCGGCACCTTCGCGGTGTTCTTCCCCGGCGACGCCCACAACTGCGGCATCAGCGAGGCTGGACAGACCTCCTGCCGCAAGCTGGTGGGCAAGGCGAAGTTTTAAGCGGCGCATCCGCCGGATGATTTGCGCCTGAGATGCCCGCTGCTGCAGGGACACTTTCATTGCAGCTCTTTTGCGCACAGAAACCCCGCGCTCACAACGGAGTGCGGGGTTCTTTGCTGCCCTCGGGATCGGATCACAGCTCGTAGCGGGTCAGCCAGTCGGAGAACTCCAGATAGACCGCGTAGAAGCGGTTGTAGAGCTCGTCATTGTTTTCGAGGGTATACTTGTCCGCGACCTCGTCGTAGGTGTAGCTGCCGGCGCTCAGCTCGGCGCGGGCGTACTGCTCCACCTCCTGCGCGCCTGCGATGATGTCCGTAAGTTCCGTCAGTCCCGTGGCGCTGACGGCCTCCACGCGGCGGATCAGGCCCGGGAAGTAGTCCGGCGACGTCTCCGCAGCGTAGCCGTAGGCGCTCTCGTCCGCCAGGATGTTCTCCACATCGCCGGGATAGAGGTAGTAGCTGATCTCCGCGCCGCTCTCATCGGTGTAGCTGCCCATGTACTCCGTCCACTGGCAGATGAACATCAGGTAATCGAACATGGCGTTCACATCGGCGATCACGCCGTCCTCGGCCAGGGACTGGTACAGCGCGTACTCCTGGGAGACGCTGCTCAGATCCACGGCAACGTAGCTCGCGTCGTCGATGTAGTAGTTGTAGCTGTAACCGTAGTCGTCCACCCTGTCCTGCACCCGCAGCGTGCCGGTGACCTGCACCGGGCGGTCGGTGAAGTCAAACTTGCTGCCGCTGGGGGCGTACACCGCCATGGTGTTGGCCAGCTGGGTGGTGTTGGGCACGCAGAAGGGGCAGCTCTGATACGGCAGGTTCATCAGGTAGATGTACGTCCCGTCCAGCGGCGACAGCGTGGCCATGTAGCCGGTGATGGTCACGCGCTTGCCATCCAGGGACTTGAGGATATCCAGGCTGGCGGAGTCCGCGAAGCTGAGCTTCGTCGCCGCCGCGGAGGAGACCTTCGTGCCGCCGCAGCCGGTGGCCAGCAGGGCGATGCAGATCAGCAGCGCGATCAGTGCCGCGAATTTCTTCATAGTATCTTCCTTTCTCAACGATCGACGCCGTCCCGGCGGGACATGCGCAGGGTCATGATGGAGGTGGGCAGGATGCTGACGGCGAACACCAGCAGCAGCACGGCCCACTCCGCAGGATAGATCTTCGCTGCGTTGAGCACGATGCCCATGCCGGCCACGAAGCTGCGGATGCCCAGCAGACAAGCATGGGCCGCCAGCAGGGACAGCGCCAGCGCCAGCGCGCCCGTCAGTGCGTTCTCGATCAGGTACAGCAGGTTGATCTTCCCCATGGAGACGCCGATCAATCGCATCAGCGAAATCTCACTGCGGGAATCGTAGGCGCTGAGCAGGGCGATCAACGTGATGACGAACACGTTCATGATGAGAATCACCGCACAGAGGATGTAGACGATCCTGCGGCTCATGTCCACGTTCTCCAGCACCTCGCGCAGCACGGTATTGGGGTTGATGACCAGGTAATCGGAGTTGTCGGAGTAGGCGGCGGTCAGCGTAGAGTAGTCCGCGATGCTCTTCGAGCGCACCAGCACCGCGCACACGGTCTTATCTTCGTCATGCTCCCCGCTCTCCTCGTGCTCATCCTCGTGGTCGTGGAGCGCCCAGATGGTCTCGCAGGGCGTGAACACGGCGTTGTCGTAGGCGGTGTGGGTGCGGGAGAGGATGCCGGTGACGGTCAGCGGGGATTCGGCGTGGTCGCTGCCGCTGCCGCTGAGGCCGTGGGAGGTGATCAGGGAAGAACCCACGTGCAGGTTGTACTTCTTGGCAACGTCATAGCCCACGACGGCCTCGCAGACATTGGCGAACATCTCGCCGGAGGACAGGGACTTGCCCTCCAGCAGCGCGGGGGTGGTGCCCACGATGGGCGCATCGTTGTAGCTGTCGCCCATGCTGAAGGGCACGACGGCGCTGGCAAGGCCGCTGTTCTGTATCTCCTCCACCAGCGCGTAGGGAATCGTGCCCAGGGGCTTGTCGGTGAAGAACATGGTGTTCATGGCCAGCTGGGTGGAGCTGCCGGAGGGGCCGATGATGATGTCGAAGCTGGAGGCCGTCCGGATGATGCCCTCGGAGATCTGGGTGGAGATGTTGTAGGCCAGCAGCGCGACGCAGGCGGTAACGACGATGGAGAGGCAGGTCATCATCAGCTTGGTGCGGCGCACCGCCATGTGGCGAAGGGCGAACTTAAGCATCGGCTGCAGCCTCCCTTCCGGACTCGAAGCGCGCAATGGCATTCATGTCCAGCGTGTGATCGAACATGGGGGCCAGGCGATCGTCGTGGGTGACGGCGATGAGCGTTCCTCCGCCCATGTTCTCGATGAGCTGCTGCATCACCGCGCGGCCGATTTCGTAGTTCAGGTTGCCTGTGGGCTCGTCGGCGAGGATGATGTTGGGCTGCTTGATCAGCGCCCGGGCGATGGCCACGCGCTGCTTCTCGCCGCCGGACAGCGAGCGCACGCGGCGCTTCTTCAGCGAAAGGATGCCCAGCCTGTCCAGCAGCGCGTCCTTGCCGGTGGTGTCCACGCCCTCCATGCGCAGAATATCGATGTTGTCCTGAACCGTCATGCCCTCCATCAGCTTGAAGTCCTGATAGATGTAGCCCACCTCGCGAATGCGGAACGCGTCGCGGCGGCGCTGGGGCCAGGCGCTGACGGTTTCGCCGCCGACCGTCACCGCGCCCTCCGACGGGGTCAGCACGCCGGCGATCAGGTTCAGAAGCGTGGATTTGCCGCAGCCCGACGCGCCCAGCAGCACGTAGGACGCTCCGGCTTCAAAGTTCAGATCCGCATAGCGAATCGCCGCGCCTTCGCAAAAGCGCGCCAGCAGATTCCGGGTTTGTATCATAAAGGGATGCCTCCGAATTCTCGTTCAATATGCAATTGCAGGATGCGTCAAGCGACCCCGGGCAAATCGTCCCGGAGCACAGCGGACCCTGTGGTGTGAAAATGGAGATCGGAGGTCAATCGTTCAACTGAACGCAGAAGGAGACGAGGGTGTGGGCAGGGCGCTTCCACAGATCGCACAGCGCGCGCTGCGCAAGGCGGCAGGCGCCGAAGGCCGCGGCGCAGGCCGCAACCAGCGACAGCGGAAGAAACTGCCGGCGCAGCTCGGCGAAGCGGCAGAGAATGCAGCAGGGGTCGTCGCAGGCATGGCTGTCCCGGACGCAGGCGCTCAGCGCCAGCGCCAGCAGCAGCGCAAGCACCAGCAGGCGCAGGCCACGGCGGTTTCCCTTCATGTTTGTTTCATCCTCCCGCAAAGCCAAGGTTCGAAGGAGCTTTTTGCTCCGCCTGTATCATAGCACGGCCGCACAAAGCTCCGGTGAACAAAGCATAAATTTTTACGTTCATTTTTGTGACCTGTGCGGTGCTTTCCGCCAAAATACCGGTTTACAAGGCATGGAAACTATGCTATAATCCATTTGTATGAATCCGCATATATGAGAACGGATTCTACATGGATTACAATTTCACATATGTTTTTTCAGTGCCCGCAGGGTGAAGATCCGCGGGGTAATAGGGAATCAGGTGCAAGTCCTGAACGATCCGGTCACTGTGAACGGGGAGACCGGCCGCAATTATCCATTGTGCCTCGGCACGAGAAGGAGCGGCCAGCGTCGGCGATCCGCAAGTCAGGAAACCTGCTGAAAAAATCGGCGCATAGCTTCCGAAGAAAGCGGTTGGCCTGCCTGGGTCGGTTTCGTTCCACAGTTGCGATTGCAGCGCCCGCTTTTCGGAAGAAAGGCGGGCGCTTTTATTTATGGATTGTCGACGTGCTGCCCTGCGGGGCCCGCCGACCCGGCCAAGCCTGCGGCTTGCCTAATCCTGTGCATGGATTGTCGACGTGCTGCCCTGCAGGGCCCGCCGACCCGGCCAAGCCTGCGGCTTGCCGAACCATTGTGGCCCGCCATCCTGATCTGACTATGCCGCCGGAGCACTGGCCGACGGACGGAGCTCCCGCGCATAAGTATCGGGCGCACTGCCCAAGGAAAGGAACGATTCCAAATGAAAAAGGTACTTGCTCTCGCTCTGACCCTCATGATGCTGCTGGGCTGCATGGCCATCGCCTCCGCCGAGGAGGTCAAGCCGGTGATCCTCGTGGTCAGCTTCGGCACCAGCTACAACGACAACCGCGAACTCACCATCGGTGCGGTTGAGGCCGACATCCAGGCCGCCTACCCGGATTGGGAGGTGCGCCGCGCCTTCACCGCCCAGACCATCATCGATATCCTGGCTGAGCGCGACGGCATCCAGACCGACAACGTCACCGAGGCCATGGAGCGCCTGGTGGCCGACGGCGTGAAGAAGGTCGTCCTTCAGCCCACCCACCTGATGCACGGCTATGAGTACGACGATGTGATCGCCGAGATCGCCCCCTACATCGACCAGTTCGATTCCTTCGCCATCGGCGAGCCGCTGCTCTCCTCCCTGGAGGACTGCGAGGCGGTCATCGACGCCCTGCTGGCTGAGAATGAGAACGTCGGCTCCGAGGACGTGGCGCTGGTCTACATGGGCCACGGCACCGAGCACTTCGCCAACGCCGTTTACAGCCAGCTGCAGGCCATGATGCACGCCGAGGGCTATGAGAACGCCTTCGTCGGCACCGTGGAGAGCTTCCCGGGCCTGGACGACATGCTCTCCCAGGTCGGCGTGTTCGGCGCGAGCAAGGTCATCCTTCAGCCCCTGATGGTGGTTGCGGGCGACCACGCCAACAACGACATGGCCGGCGACGAGGCGGATTCCTGGAAGACTGCCTTCACCGAGGCGGGCTACGAGGTCGAGTGCGTGATCGAGGGCCTCGGCCAGAACGCGGCGGTGCGCAACGTCTACGTGGAGCACGTGGGCGCAGCCATCGACAGCATCGGATAAGCTGGTGGACGGGGGAGCAAGCTCCCCCGCCACTTCAACAGACTGCGGCGGGGTGAAGGCACCCCGCCCTACGCCTGTGCAGGGGCGATCTCCCCGTTTTGAGAGCGCCCCATCCCGCAAGAAGGAGCATACATATGAAACAGAAACTTGCAAGCACACTGATTCTCGTCCTGATCCTGACCACGCTCTGCGGCCTGTGCGCGGCTGCGGAATCCGCCCCGGCGGACGGCCTGTACAGCATCAGCGTATCCTCCAGCACGAAGATGTTCAAGGTGGTCGATTGCGCGCTGCGCGTCGAGGATGGCCGAATGACTGCCGTGCTCACCCTGAGCGGAACGGGATACGGCTACGTGTTCGCGGGAACGTCCGCCGAGGCGGAGGCCGCGCCGGAGGAGGCCTGGGCGCCCTACGTTGAGAACTGGGACGGCAAGTACACCTACGCAATCGAAATTCCCGCGCTGGATCAGGACGTCGCCGTGTCCGGCTTCTCCATGAAGTATCAGAAGTGGTACGACCGCACGCTGAACTTCTTCTCCAGCACCCTCACCGAGCGCGTGGACACCGCCCCCGACGGCGTGTACGACGGCGTGCTCCGCTCCGACGCCTCCCTGGAGGGCACGGCCTGCGTGCTCACTGCGAAGGGCGGCGCCATGACCGTGGAGCTGAGCGGCGAGGGCATCGATGCGCTCGCCATCGACGGTGCGGAGGTCGCGCCGGAGAACGGCACGCTGCGCTTCACCCTGCCCTCGCTGAACAAGCGCATTCCCGCGCAGGTGAACGGCGGCGACGCATATCTGCTGCTCAACAGCGCGGAGCTGACGGATCACAGCGTGGGCGCTGAGGACGGCGTGTACACCATCGACGTCAGGACGGATTCCAATCTGCTGAAGATCACCGGCTGCGTGCTCAGCATCCGCAACGGCAAGATGACCGCCATGCTCACTGCCGGCAACAGCAGCTACGATTACCTGTATCTGGGCCTTGCCAAGGATGCGCCCGACGACGAATCCGCCTGGATCCCCGCCGCGCCCGACGCCAGCGGCGCCTTCACCTACCTGGTGGAGATTCCCACCCTGGACAACGAAATTCCGGTCGCCACCCACTCGGCCAAGAAGTCGCTGTGGTACGACCGCAGCATCACTCTGGATTCCACCACCCTGCAGAGCCTGTCCTGATCGGACCAAAGAGGAGAACACCATGAAAAAGCACGCCAATCGCCTGATCGCCCTGCTGGTATTGCTCGCAATGCTGCTGGGCACCTGCTATGCCACCGAGCTGCCCCTGGATGAGGGCGGGAACAACGAAGTCCCCGCTGCCAGCCAGAGCAGCGAACCGGTCTCCACCTCCGGTACGACCGGCGATCCCCTCGTGAGCATCAGCCCCGACACAACCCCCGATCCCGACGCAGTCACCGAGCCGGAAGCATCCGCCAGCCCCGATGCATCCACCGATCCGGAAGCCTCCGCTGAGCCGGAAGCCTCCACCGATCCGGTGGCATCCACTGAGCCGGATGCATCCGTCGAACCGGTGGTATCCTCCAGCCCCGAAGCGTCCGACGATCCCTACGGAATCATGTTGCTCGACGATGATGAGGAAGAGGAGGATGGCCTGAACGGAACCACCGAGCCCGTGGACAACTCCACCACCCTGGCCGACGGCGCCTATGTTCCGGAGGGCTTCAGCTTCTCCGGCGGCACCGGCAAGACCAAGATCACCTGCGATCAGGTGCGGGTCTCCGGCGGCAAGTCCTATGCGACCATCGCCTTCAGCAGCTCCAGCTACGCCTACGTGAAGGCCAGCGGCGGCAAGTATCTCGCCAGCATCGTGGACGGCAAGTCCACCTTCGAGATCCCCGTGGCCCTCAACCGGAACAACACCATCATCGGCATGACCACCGCCATGTCCACCCAGAAGGAGATCGAGTATGCGATCTGTGTGACCCTCACCGAGTCCCAGACCCCCGCCGAACCCGAGATCCCCGCCGAACCCGAGACGCCTGACGGGGACGAGACCTCTGTCGAGGACGGCGAGTATGATACGCCTGTGGACTCCAGCAGCTCCATGTTCAAGGTCGTCGCCTGCAAGCTGACCGCCAAAGACGGCAAGTACACCGCCACCATCACCCTCTCCGGCACCGGCTA
>SFET01000012.1 GCA_004557125.1 Clostridiales bacterium
GTCGATCATCGGATCGGTGGAATAGACGGCCATCTTGGTGCGGAAGCCGGCCTCGCGGGCGATGGACTTGATCTGCACCACGCCGGTGACGATCTCGGGCACCTCAATTTCGAACAGGCGCTTCACCAGACCCGGATGGGTGCGGCTGACAAACACCTGCGGGCCGCGGCCCATGCGGGAGACCTCCAGCACGTAGACCTTGATGCGGTCGTTGACGCTCAGATCCTCGGTGGGCATCTGCTGGGAGGGCTCGATCAGTCCCTCCACGCGGCCCAGCTCCACATAGACCTGCTTGTTTTCGATGCGCTGCACGATCGCCGTGAGGATTTCATTTTCCTTCTGGCTGTATTCATCGTAGATCACGCCGCGCTCGGCCTCGCGCAGATGCTGCACGACCACCTGCTTGCCCGTCTGGGCGGCGATGCGGCCGAAGTTGCGGGGCGTCACGGGAACCTCCACCAGGTCGCCGATCTCGTACTGCGGGCGAATCTCCCGGGCGTCCGCCAGGGACATCTCGCACTGGGGATCGTTGACCTCCTCCACCACCATCTTGCGGGAGTACACCTCCACCTGACCCTTCTGGGGATCGATGACGGCGCGCGTTGGCGGTCTTGCCGAAGTTCTTTTTATATGCGGAAATCAGCGCGGATTCGATCGCGGAATACAACACTTCCTTGTTGATTCTGCGCTCCTTCGCCATCGCGTCCAATGCGCTGAAAAATTCAACGGAATCAATTCCACCGTTTGCCATTTGGGTTTCCTCCTGATTCTTATCTTACGGTCCCACAGGAGCGTCGTCCTTGAGATCCTCTTCGCTAAATTCAATGACCGGCCGCACGATGGCCACGTCCTTCTTCGGGAAGGAGAGCGTCTCCCCGTCCCCGGTTTCGATTTCGATCATGCCGTCCCGCAGGCCGATGAGGCCGCCGCGGAACTGCTTTGCACCGTTCACCGGCCGGTAGGTCTTGAGCTCGACCTCCAGGCCCTCGGCGCGTTCAAAGTCGCGCTCGCTCTTGAGCGGCCGGTCCGCACCCGGCGAGGAGACCTCCATGAAGTCGTACTCCACGTTCTCCACCAGCGGCTGGATCCTGCGGTGATAGGCTTCCAGCTCGTTCAGGGAAATGCCGTCCGGCTTTTCGATAAAAAAGCGCAGGAAATGCCCCGTCGGCTCCTTGACCAGCTCAACATCCACCAGTTCCACATTCTGTTCGTCCGCGATCCGTTGGGCGATTTTCTCCGCTTCCCTGACGGACATTGCTTTCTTCGGCAAGGCGATCCCTCCGCTCTCAAGGCGTTCACTGACACACAAAACAGGTCTTTGCGTCTGTCCTTCCGTGCAAAAACCTCTCAATCACGGGCCTAAAAACACACCGCCGAAATTCGGCGGTCGCGATTGCCCTGTTCTGTTCCTAAGCTATTATAACACGCATTGGATCCAATTACAACCAAAAAATTTGAGGTTTACGGTCGCTTTGTGTTATATTCTGGCGTTGCAGGGCACTCAGAGCAGCGGATCCTCGTACTGAATCCGCTCGATGTGCGCGCCCAGGCTCTTGAGTTTTTCGTCGATGCGCTCATAGCCGCGCAGGATGTAGCTCACGCCGCCGATCTCGGTCACACCCTCGGCCATCAGGCCCGCAACCACCATCGCCGCGCCCGCGCGCAGGTCGGTGGCGTTCACGCGGGAGCCCACCAGGTGGTTCACGCCGGTGATGATGGCGCTGGATTCGATGGTGCGCACGTTCGCGCCCATCTTGCGCAGCTCGTCCAGGAAGCGGAAGCGGGATTCAAAGATGGTCTCGGTGACGATGCTGGTGCCGTTGGCCACGGTCAGCAGCGCCGAGAGGGGCTGCTGCAGATCCGTGGGGAAGCCCGGATAGCCCTGGGTCTTGACGTTTACGGCCCGGAACACCCGGTTGGAGCGCACGCGGATCCAGTCGTCCTCGCTGGCCACGTTCACGCCCATCTCCAGCAGCTTTGCCGACAGCGACTCCATGTGGGTGGGAATCGCGCCGGTGATGAGCACGTCGTCGCCCGCCGCGGCCGCAGCGATCATCAGCGTGCCGGTCTCGATCTGATCGGGCACCACGGTGTAGTTTGCGCCGTGGAGCTGCCGTCCACCGCGGATGCGGATCACATCGGTGCCCGCGCCCTTGACGTACGCGCCCATGCTGGAGAGGAAGTTGGCCAGATCCACGATATGCGGCTCCTTGGCGGCATTATGTATGCACGTCAGGCCGGATGCGGAGACCGCGGTCAGCATGGAGTTGACCGTCGCGCCCACGCTGGGCATATCCAGGAAGATGTCCCCGCCCAGCATCTCGTCCGCAGTGGCCACCAGCACGCCGCCCAGGGTTTCCACCTTTGCACCCAGGGTGCACATTCCCTTGATGGTCTGATCGATGGGCCGCGCGCCGATGTCGCAGCCGCCCGGCAGCGGAACCTCCGCCCGGTGGAACAGCCCCAGCAGCACCGGAGCCAGATAATAGGAAGCGCGCATCTTGCCGGCCAGCTCGTAGGGCGGGTTGAACTTATCCACCGTGCGCGGATCCACCCAGAGGGTATTGTCCCTGAAATCCACGTGCGCGCCCAGCCATTTGAGCATCTCGATGATGACATGAACATCGTTGATATCCGGGATATTTTCGATTGTGGAGGGGGAATCCGCCAGCAGCGCCGCCGGGATGATGGCCACCGCGGCGTTCTTGCCGCCGCTGACCGCGACCTCGCCCTCGAGGCGTTCGTTGCCGTAAATTCGCAGCTTTTCCTTCATATCCTCATCCATCCGGCGCAGGCCGGCCCCTTTCCCATATCAGGCGCAGAGCAGGTTTGCAAAGGGCAATCTCTGCACATATACGCATATAAAGCGTCCGCGATGCACGCCGGACGCGAAAAAACAACGCCGAAAATTCCGTTGTTCCGCTTATTAATTATTAATGATTCGGCAAGCCGCAGGCTTGGCCGGGTCGGCGGGCCACGCAGGAAGCACGCCGACAATCATTATACGTTATGATTAGGCAAGCCGCAGGCTTGGCCGGGTCGGCGGGCCCGCAGGCAGCACGCCGACAATCATTATACAACAGTTTCCCCATTCCTGCAAGATATTTTGTGTTGAGCTTTGCGTTTGCCCTGTAAAAACGCGGTTTTCATTGCCAAACTGGCCGACGTATGCTAAAATGATGTCAATATTCTTAGAATAGGTGAGGTGTGCGCTTCAGTGGCCGAGGAAAGTCAGTATCTGTCCTTTCGCGGAATCCGCGTGCACTTTCGCATCTGTTCGCCCGAGGATCCGCCCGCACACCGGGTGATGCTTCTGTCCTCGCCGCTGATCAGCACCTTCCACTGGCGCAAGATCGTTCCGGAGCTTACGCAGCTGGGTTGCCTGACGGTGTGCATCGACCTGCCCGGCTTCGGCCGCAGCGACTGCAATCGCGACGTCCCCCAGGACGGGATCATGCGCGCCAACATGCTCTGGGGCGTGCTGGACGAGATCGACCGGCAGAGCGACGCGCCCGATTCCATGTGGCACCTCATCGGCCACAGCAGCGCCTGCGCAACCGTGCTGGAGATGGCGGCGCTCTACCCCGACAGCGTCAAATCCCAGGTGCACATCGCGCCGCTTCTGACCACGTCGGAGGTGACCCAGGCCGAACCCCCTGCGCGCTGGTACCAGCAGACCGTGCTGGTGAAGGAGAACTTCCGCCGCATGATCGAGCGCTGCTCCGGCTATCCCATGGACGACTACATCGTGGACCGCATGCGCGCGCCGCTGATGCGCCCCGGCGGCCGCGAGAGCTTCCTCAACATGCTGCGCGCCGGCCGCGAGGCGCCGGATTGCGACCTGGGCTTCTGCCCGGCGATGGTGATCCTGGGCGGTCGCGACGCCATGCTGACGCAGTCCGCACGCGCCCAGATCGACGCGCACCTCTCCGGCGCAGAGACCCACATCCTCAAATCCGCCGGGCACTTCCCCATGGAGACCCACAGCAAGGCGCTGCGGGACTACCTGCGGGGCTGGATCCGGTACAACGCGCAGGAATGATGATGGACGGGGAGCAGGCTTCCCCGCCACGACCTTTCGCTTCTCAGACCGGCATCCGCCGGTATGATTCGATCTTTCCGAGGTGATCCTATGCCGAAACTAGAACCCTACTCCCGAAAGCTGACTTACAGCTACGCCCTGGGCGTGTTTCCGTCGCTGATGCTGATGGAGGCCCAGCCCCAGCGCGCGCTGCGCCTGCTGCTGCACCCCGACGGCCTGAAGAACGAGGGCGTGGTCAAGCTGCGCGAGATGTGCGCTGCGCGGGGCGTGCGCGAGGAGATGGCCGAGCGCGTGCTGCGAAGGGAATCCAAGAAGGACAACTGCTTCGCCGCGCTGGTGTTCGAAAAGTTCGATTCCGACCTCGATCCCGCCGCCTGCCACGCGGTGCTCTGCCAGATCTCCGACAGCGGCAACCTGGGCACGGCCATGCGGTCTCTGCTGGGCTTCGGCATCCGGGACGTGGCGCTGATCCGGCCCTGCGTGGACGTGTTCGAGCCCCACGCGCTGCGCGCGTCCATGGGCGCGTTCTACAAGCTGCGCGTGCACACCTACGATACCTTCGCCGACTACCGCGCCGCCCATCCGGATCGGCTGCTGTTCCCTTTCATGCTGGACGGCGCGATCCCGCTGAACGAGGCCGCGCGCGGTGCAAAGCCGCCCTTTTCGCTGGTGTTCGGCAACGAGCAGACCGGGCTTCCTCCGGAGTTTGCCCAGCTGGGCCAGAGCGTGATGATCCCCCAGAGCAGCGAAATCGATTCGCTGAATCTGGCGGTGGCTGTCTCGGTGGGCAGCTATGTATTCCTGCATGGAGGCGAGTAAAGATGGACTATACATTTGACGAAATCTATTCCCAGGTTCGCGCTGCGGCGGAGGAGCTGCTGGGCGAGGAGCGCGAGCACTTCAATCCGGTGCGGCTGCTGGTCATCGGCGGCTCCTCCAGCGAGATCGCAGGCGGAACCATCGGCCACATGAGCACCTACGTCTACGGCGAGGCCGCCGCAAAGGCCGTGTGCGATCTGGCCAAGGAGCGCTGCTTTGCCCCGGCGTTCCAGTGCTGCGAGCACCTGAACCGCTCGCTGGTGATGGAGCGCGACGAGGCCGAGAGGCGCGGCTACAATATTGTATGCGCCGTTCCCCGCCCGAAGGCCGGCGGATCGCTGGCCACCGCCGCGTGGAAGCTGCTCAGGCAGCCCGTGCTGGTGGAAAGCATTCAGGCCGACGCGGGCCTGGACGTGGGACTGACGATGATCGGCATGCACCTGCGCGCCGTGGCGGTGCCCATCCGGCTCCAGCACAAGTACGTGGGCAGCGCCATCGTGACCGCCGCACGCACACGCCCGCGGCTCATCGGCGGCGCCCGCGCCGCTTACACCGAGGAGGACTGAACCTCCCCACCGAACCGATTCACGAAAGGAGTGCAGCCTCATGTTTGCCAGGGGGATCAACATCCTGGCCGGTTCCGCCATGGATCCCGGCAACCTTCCGGTGCCCCGGCCCAACGACGCCCTGGCCGACCGCTGCAATCAGGCGGCGCTGCGCTCGATGCAGGCCGAGGCGGAGTTCATGCCGCCCTCGGCGCGCATGCAGGAGCCGGAGCGCTACGCCCGCATCCAGCGCGCGCGCCGCGAACAGCTGGAGGCCTTTCTGTGGGTGGAACCCAACGCAGCCGCGGCGGAGCGCATGCTGGATCTGATCGGCATGATCCTGGAGGAGGGCCGCTGGGCTGAGGGCGCGAAGCCCTTTGACGATCCCGCGCACCCCGACATCGACCTTCAGGCGGCCGAGACCGGCGCGCTGCTGGCCTGGACGCTGCGCCGCCACCGCGCGCTGCTGCGCGACGCCGCGCCGAACCTGGTCAGCGCCATGATCGGCGAGGTGCGCCGGCGGCTGATCTCCCCCATACTGTTGCAGGGCGACTATCCCTTCATGGGAGGCGAGGGCCGCTGTCCGGGGCTGATCCTCTCGGATCTGCTGCTGAGCTGTCTGCTGATGGAGGCCAGTCCCTCCCGGCGACAGCAGCCGGTGAAGGCGCTGATGCACCTGCTGGACCGCTGCAATCTCACGCCGCCCCGCACGGACGTCCCCCTTCAGGATCGCCTGGCCGACGCCTGTGCTCTGGCGGATCTCGCGCGGCTGCTCAAGCGCCTGACCCGGGGCGAACTGGATCTGACCCGCGAGGCCCCCGCCGACGCACGCCTGGACGACGTGCTGATCCCCTGGATCGCCAACGAATGTTTCGTCGATCCCGCCGGTGCGGGCATACAGACCCGCGTCTCCGGCATGGACGTGTTCCGCCTGGGCTACTTCAGCCGGGAGCGGATGCTGTGCGCGCTGGGTGCGCAGCTGCTGCGGCTGAATGACCGGCCCTGCTTCAGCGTCACCGGGCGCGTGCTGGCCATGGAGTACACCCGTGCGGCCCAGGACGAGCTCTCCGCACCGCCGCGGCTCAGGCGCGGCGCTAGCGACGACGGTCGGCTGATGGTCTCCCGCATGGACGGCGTCTTTGCCGCACTTACGGGCACGGGCTGCCGGGCCAATGCCGGCGACATCACCCTGTTTTACAACAACCTGCCCATCCTGGCCGACGTGGGCGGCGAGGTGCACAGCCTGCCCGAGATCGACGGCGTTGCGCCGCTGCAGCGCCCCCGCGCGGATCTCGCCTGCGACGCGGACTTCGGTGACGGGCGCGACCTGATGAGCGTGGATCTCACCGACGCCTACCCGGAGGAATGCGGCCTGTCCGCCTGCCAGCGCACGCTGATGATGATGCGCGGCGAGGGCAGCGTGCATCTGGTGGACGCCTTCGAATTCCTGCGGCCGGCGCGCGAGGTCTGCTTCCGCTTTCTGTGCGTGCAGCGGCCCATCCCCCTGCACGACAGCGTGCGCCTCGGCCCGATGTCCCTCAGCTGGGACGTCGAACTCGCCCCCGAGGTGGAGGAGCTGCCGGGCGCCGCCGGGCGCTTCCTGCTCAACTTGCGGCTTGCAAACCCGCCGCGCAGGCTGATCTGCGGCTTCCGCTTCGAGCCGAACTGAAAGGCCGCATCCAAGGGACATTCATGGAACAGTTCCCGCAGTCGCCTGCTCTGCCGTATCTGTTCTGTCCCGGGATAGGATGACATGGAAGGAAACAGACATACAAATCGGAATTATTGAAGGGGAAGATGTCATGAATCGCAAGAAAGAGGCTTGCCATTGCAAAAATGTCACATACGGCATGATCGAGGATGCCGTCCGGAACGGAGCGTGCACTTTGCAGCAGGTCATGGATGTGACCAGTGCGGGCAAGAGCTGTGGAAAATGCAAAGAATTTCTCGAGTATCTTGTCAGAGACATTCTGGAAGAACTGCGAAATGAATAGACCGTCCCTATTTCCCGGAATGAAGGATCCGGACGACGGGGACGGCAGATCCCAATGGATCGGATCGGTCCAGGGGCGCACCTCCATGCGGGGCAGACCCGCATTTGCGCTGCGAAGCAAGGGCATCCCATCCCCTGCACTGCGGCGATCCTTCCAAAGCAAACGGCGTGACTTTTGCGGTCGCGCCGTTTCTTTATAAACCGTTTTCAGCAGCCGATGTGGTTGATCATGTTCGCAAGGTACCCTGCGCCGAAGCCGTTGTCGATGTTCACCACGCTGCACCCGCTGGAGCAGGAGTTCAGCATGGACAGAAGAGCCGCCAGGCCGTGGAAGGATGCGCCGTAGCCCACGCTGGTGGGCACCGCGATCACCGGGCAGTCCACCAGGCCGCCCACCACGCTGGCCAGCGCGCCCTCCATGCCCGCGACCGCCACCACGCACCTCGCATCCATCAATTCATCCATGTTGGAAAGCAGGCGGTGAATGCCCGCCACGCCCACGTCGTACAGCCGCACCACGCGGCTGCCCAGGGCCTCTGCCGTGACCGCCGCCTCCTCCGCCACGGGGATGTCGCTGGTTCCGCCGGTGCAGACCACCACGTAGCGCGCGCCGTCGGGCTCGGGAATCCCGCCGACGATGCCGATGCGGCAGATCTCCCGGTAGTCCATGGGATGCGTGCACATCACCTCCGCCGCCTTCTCCGCGCTCAGCCGGGTGATCAGCACGGTTTTCTGGCCCGCGGCCTCCATGCTGTCCAGGATGCCGCAGATCTGTTCCGCCGTCTTGCCCTCGCCGTAGATCACCTCCGCCGCGCCCTTGCGCAGCGCGCGGTGGTGGTCCACCTTGGCGTAGCCGATGTCGGTGAAGGGCTGGGTCTTGAGCGCATGCAGCGCCTGCTCAGGCGCGATCTCGCCCGCCTGTACCTTCCGCAAAAGCTCCAGGGTCTCCCGCTGTTCCATGTTGCTCCTCCCTGCGACGCCGCTGCGCCGCCACCACAGATATATATTCCGCTAATGTTATACCACAAGTCCCGGCAAAATGCAATTCCGCGCCAAAGGGCTGGTATTTTTTTTAATATGTGTTATAATATACAAAAAAATGCAAGCGGAGGAGACATAAATGCGACGATTTTTGATTTTCGTGCTGGCTGCCCTGCTCCTGCTGTCCTCCCTGGCGATCGCAGAGCCGGCCAACGGCGGCACAGACCCGCTTCCCCCCGTCACGATCCCCGGCGTCGAGGGCAATGCGGCGCTCCCCACAGAGACGCAAATGCCGGAGGTGGTACCCGCCGTCCAGTTCACCGACTCTGAGCCCACCGAAGCGCCCCTGCCCACCGGTACGCCGCAGCCCGCACTGTCCGTGCCGGATCCCGACGATGCATCGCTGCCGGTCGGGCCGCTGCTGGACGGCATCCTGGAGATCCTCGAGGCGCGGGACTACACGCTGACCTACGAGGACGTGCGCTCCGGCACCAGCGACGTGCTGATCCTGCACCGTCTGGACGACCGGCAGCTGGAAATCACCCTCCTACCGGCCTATGGCAATCTGATGCGCATCGTGGCCGACGCCGAGGGCTGCACCGTGTACAGCGGCGATGTCGCGGAATACAGCTACGGAGAATTGCTGGAGGCGCTGTTCTCCTCCACCGGTCTGAACGCCGCCGTCAACGGCGCGCTCCAGTCCGACCTGTCCTTCCTCGATTCCTTGGTCGAAGCCGACGACTTCCTCCGGCAGGCCCTGATGATCGCGCTGGAGGAGCTCTCCAATGCCGGACTGGACTTCCGGGCAGTCGAGACCAACGAGGGAAGCTATCTGAACCTGTCCCTCTCCCCCAGGCGGCTGATCTATGCGGCGGTGCGCTTCGTGGACCGGATTCTGGAGTACGAGGACGAGATGGATGCACTGCTGGAGCGCTATGATGCCCCGCTGCGCATGCTGTTCCCCGATCTCTACGAGATCTACAATCCGTCCACCGGCCAATATGTCCAGCGCGTGGCGTACAGCTGCGCCGAATTGAAGGAGGCCTGGTGGGCTGCGCGCCAGCAGCTGCTGTCCCAGCAAACCGGCGATGCGGGCGCGGATCTGCAATTCTATCTCTCCGATTACGGCACCAGCCGCCTGAACCTCAGCCTGCGCAACGTGATCGACGACGCCAGCGCGACGCTGCTGCTGGACTTCGACGAAATGGGCAACGGCAGCGGCACGCTGAGCCTCAGCTACGAGGACTACGATTATATGAACAGCCGCTACACCAGCAACAGCCTGGTCCTCGATGTTCAATTGAGCATCCTGGATGACGCGGCAATGCTGCGGGTGCTTCCGCGAACGCCGGTTGAGGGCTTCTCCGGCCTGACGGCAAACCTGGTGGCCGGCTACGACGCATTGATGCTGGATGTGGTGACGGATCTGCTGCAGCTGCACTTCTCCGCCGACGAACTGGGCGTCAACGGCAGCCTGAACCTCTCCGACGATCTGATTGCCGATCTGCACCTCTCCGTCGCGGAGGATTATGTCCACGGCAGTCTGATTCTCAGCGAGGGCCGGTACAGCTACGTGCTGCGCCTGAACGAATAATTTCGCATACAGGAGCAAACACGCCAGCAAGTGCGCTGGCCGCGCCCGCCGCCCGGCAGGAATCTTCCTCCGGCGGTGGGCATAGAATTTTACATTGACGCATCCCGCCCTATGGGGAAATTTCTCCGGCGGGCGGCGCGCGCATTTCTCGTCCGAAGGGAGGTGTTTGTGTGCTCGATGAAACCTACGCAAAGCTGGCGTCCTCCTCGCAGGTCGCGCCCATCATCATCTCCATCGCGCTGATGCTGTTTCTGGGCTTCGCCATGACCCGCATCACCAAGCGGCTGCGCTTGCCCAACGTGACCGCCTACATTGTGACCGGCATCCTGATCGGCCCCTACTGCCTGGATCTGATCCCCGGGCGGATCATCGACGGCATGGACTTCATCTCCGACATCGCGCTGGCCTTCATCGCCTTCAGCGTGGGCGAGTTCTTCCGCCTGTCCACGCTGAAGAAGAGCGGCATGGGAGTAATTCTGATCACGCTGCTGGAGGCCTGCATGGCCTCGGTGCTGATCTTCATCGTGTGCTACTGGGTGCTGGGGGTGAACCTGCCCTTCTCCATCGTGCTGGCGGCGCTGGCCTCGGCCACACTTCGTGGACACGCTCTTGCAGGTGGTGGCGCTGGACGACGTGGTCAGCCTGGTGGCCTACTCCATCGCCATCTCGGTGGCGATCTCCTCCATGGGCGCAGGCTCCGGGGAATCCCGGAACATGCTGCTGGAGATCGGCAAACCCCTAGCCATCAACCTGGGCGTGCTGGGGCTGGGCGGCGTGTTCGGCGTGCTTTTGAAGCTCCTGCTGGGCAAGCGCTCCGCCGACAACCGGCTGATCGTGTCCATCGCGCTGCTGTTCGCCTTCTGCGGCGTCTGCGCGCTGCTGGACGTGTCGCCGCTGCTGGGCTGCATGTCCATGGGCATGGTGTACATCAACATCACCGACGATGCGAACCTCTTCAAGCAGCTCAACTACTTCAGCCCGCCGATTCTGCTCTTGTTCTTCGTGCACTCGGGCCTGGGCTTCCGGCTGGACGCGCTGACCAGCGCGTCGGGCTCCATCGGCTCGGTGCCGCTGATCACCATCGGCGTGGTGTACTTCCTGGTGCGCATTCTGGGCAAGTACATCGGCGCATATCTGGGCTGCCTGATCGCAAAAAAGCCCGCGCAGGTGCGGGACTACCTGGGCCTTGCGCTGATCCCCCAGGCGGGCGTGGCCATCGGCCTTGCGGCGCTGGGTGCGCGCACGCTGGGCGGCGAGACCGGCGAGCATCTGGAGACGATCATCCTGGCCTCCAGCGTGCTCTACGAGCTGGTGGGCCCCGCCTGCGCGAAGCTCTCGCTCTACCTCTCCGGCTCCTACTCCAATAAGATCGAGGATCTGGCTCCCGTTGCGGAGACCGGCGCAGACGACAAGCCCCGCAGCGAGGCCGAGATCCTCATCGAGCGCATCCAGCGCATCCAGAAGGAGCTGCCGGTGCACAGCGAGCCGGAGATGAGCGAGGAGGAGGCCGCCTTCACCCAGGCCGCGCTGGAGCAGAGCGAGTACAACCACAGCATACACCGGCGGCGACTACTGAACCGCCGCTGAATCCATCCATGACAGGAGGGAACACCCATGATGAACCTTCACGATCCCATCGCCGTGCTGCTGGGCAGCTGGGCCGCCGAAATCAACGTGTGGTCGGCGCTGCTGCGCATCGCCCTCGCCATACTATGCAGCGCCATCATCGGCTGCGAGCGCGCCACCAAGCGCCATGCCGCAGGCCTGCGCACCTTCATGCTGGCCTGCCTTGCCAGCGCCATCGCCATGATGGTGGATCAGAGTCTGGGCGGCGGCATTCCCATCGTCTCCGCCGCAGCGGTGATCGGCGTGGCCATCATCAGCAGCAATTCCATCCTGTACAGCTCCCGCAGCCAGATCAAGGGCCTGACCACCTCCATGGGCCTGTGGGCCATCGTCGCGCTGGGGCTGGCCATCGGCGCAGGGCTGTATGCGCTGGCGCTGATCGGCTTCGGAGCGCTGCTGTGCTGCCTGTCGCTGTTCCCGCCCTTCGAGGCCTATCTGAAGGATCGCTCCAACCACTTCGAGGTGCACCTGGAGCTGAAGGACAGGCGGAACCTTCAGGACTTCGTGACCACCATCCGCCGTCTGGGCCTGCGCATCGATGACATCGAATCCAACCCGGCGTACCTCAACTCCGGGCTGAGCGTGTACTCCATCTCCGTGACCATCGTCAGCCCCGAGCTGAAAAAATACAAGCGCCACGATGAAATCATCGAAGCGCTTCGATCCCTGGATTACGTCTATTTCATTGACGAGCTCTAATGCTGCGGCGCGGCTCCCCTGCGATGCTTTCGCGCGACACAGGGCCTTGCCAAGCGGCTGCCCCTGTTCAGTTCCGGCAGGCGGTACACCGCGAGGTACACCAACCAATACAGCGCGATTCCCGCGAGGATGTCCAGCAGCGAGTGCTGCTTGATGAGCACCGTGGAGGCGTTGATCAGCATGCCCAGCACCGCCACGCCCCACTTCGCGCAGCCCGACGCGCTCCGGCTATCGAAGATCGCGATCACCGCCGCCAGCGTGCCCACCACGTGCATGCTGGGGAACACGTTGGTGTTGGTGTCCGCCGCGTAGATGGCGCGCAGCATCCAGGCTGAAAGATCATTGCCCGGCACCTCTGCGGGCCGCAGCTCCTGCCCGCTGGGGAAGAGCAGGAAGATCAGCATGCAGGCGGTCAGCCCCAGCACCACCGACCGCGCGTAGCGCACGAAGGCGCGCCGGTCCTTGAGCAGCAGGTACAGCGTCGTGCCCAGCATCAGCGGATACCACAGCACGTAGATCAGCACGAACTGGCGCACGAAAGGAATCCTGTCATCCAGCGTGCACCAGGAAACCCAGTAGTTGTCCACGACCAAATGCTCCACCAGCACAAACAGCAGCAGATAGATGGGCAAATACAACAGATACCAGATTCCCCGGCCGAATTTTCGCTTCACTTTGTCCATCCGATCTCACTTCCCTCTCTCCTTTTGCACCATTTTAGCGCCATAATATTAATCGATCATGAACTTGTGCGCCAAATCCCGCTTGCGGGTTGGCCGCGCTTCCGCTATAATACTATGTATAAAGGAGGGGATTCTATGCTTTTCATGGGCATTGACGTCGGCACGCAGGGCGTACGCTGCGTAATTTCGGATGCGCAGGGCAGCATCGCCGCAGCGCACTCCGTTCCCTTTAAAACTCTGAACATTTCCGAACATGCGCTGTGGTACGAGCAGTCCCCCGCCGCGTGGGTGACTGCCGCTGAGACCGCCATCCGGGCTTGCACCGCGCAGATTTCCGACCCGGATTCCATCATTTCCATCTCCATCGACGGAACCAGCGGCACCATCGTGCCCCTGGACGCAGATATGCGGCCCCTGACTAACGGCATCATGTACAACGACCCCCGCGCCAAGGCGCAAGCCGCGCGCATTCACGCTGCGATGGGCCATATTGAGAAGAAGCTGGGCTACAAGTTCGGCGCGTCCTTCTCGCTGCCCCGGGTGTTGTGGATTCATGATGAACTGCCGGAGGTCTACGAAAAGACCCGCATCTTCGCCCATCAGGCAGACTACATCGCGGGCATGCTCTGCGGCGAATACTGTACCTCCGATTACAGCAACGCCCTCAAGACCGGCTATGACCTGATCGACGGCCGCTGGCCGGAGGAATACGCGTCCGTACTGGGCCTCGACCTTGCCAAGCTGCCGAGGATCGTCTCTCCGGGCGCACCCATCGCAAACGTGACCGCCGAGGCTGCCGCGAAGCTGGGCCTGTCCACCCGCACGCTGGTGGTAGGCGGCTCCACCGACGGCTACGCCTCCGCACTGGCCGCGGGCGCGGTGGCTGCGGGGCGCTGGGCCTCCATCATCGGCACCACCTTCGTGCTCAAGGGCGTGACCGACCGCCTGGTGATCGATCCCAACGGCTCCAGCTACTCCCACATGCTGCCGGGCGGCGAATGGCTGCTGGGCGGCGCGGCGAACCTGGGCGGACGGGTGCTCAATCAGGCCCGGGGCGAGAAGAGCTTCGACGAGATGAACGCCGCAAGCGAAACCCTGATCCCCACCGGCGTGCGCTGCTATCCCCTCACCGGGCGCGGCGAGCGCTTCCCCTTCGTGCTGCCGGACTGCGAGCCCTTCTATCTGGGCGACGTGACCGGAGGCAGGCTCTACCCCGCCATCATGGAGGGCGTGGGCTACGCCGAGCGCCTGTCGCTGGATCACATGATCGATCTGGGCTGTCCCGTGGGCGACACGGTCTACACCACCGGCGGCGCGTGCAGGAGCGCGCTGTGGCTGAAGATCCGCGCGTCCATCCTGAATCGGCGGCTGCTGGTGCCCGAGGTCGTGGACGCGGCGATGGGCTCGGCGCTGCTGGCCGCATCCGCATCCTTCGGCTCTCTGGGGGCCGCTGCGGGCGCGATGATCCGCTACACCACCAAGGTGGAGCCTGATCCCGAGCTGGCCAGGCGCTACGCCGAAATCTACGCCCGCTTCCGCGAGGACGTGAAGAAAATCTACGCTGTGGAGGTCTGAATGAGCATTTACAAAGATTGCGACGTTCGCGGCGTATACGGCCGCGAAATCACCGCCCCGGAGTGCCGCCTGATCGGCCGGGCGCTGGCTACGATGGCTTCCGGGAAGATTCTGCTGGGCGGCGATCTGCGCCTGTCCACGCCGGAATTGAAGGCCGCGCTTACGGAGGGCCTGCTGGAGTCCGGCGCGGAGCTTGTGGATCTGGGAACCATCCCCACGCCGGTATTGTACTACGCGCTGAAGCACAGCGACGCGGTCGCCGGAGCCACCGTCACCGCGTCCCACAACCCGCCGGAGTACAACGGCGTGAAGTTCATGATCGGCAGCGAGCCCGTGACCCGCAAGGTGATGGACGCGCTGCACCAGATCGTGCTTGACCGGAGCTTTGCGGACGCGAAGGGCACGCTGTCCAACTGGGACGTGACGCGGGACTATCTGGACAGCCTTGCCCAGCGCTTTGCCGCACCGAAGCCGCTGCACATTCTGGTGGATGCGGGCAACGGTGCGATGAGCCGCGTGGCCCCGGAGGCCTTCCGCCGGGCGGGCTACCGCGTGACCGAGCTGTTCTGCGAGCCGGACGGCGCCTTCCCGAACCGCTCCCCCAACCCGGCGGATTACAGCTGCCTGGGCAAGACCAGCGATGCGGTGCGCGCCTGCGGCGCGGATCTGGGCGTGGCCTTCGACGGCGACGGCGACCGCGCGGTGTTCCTGGACGAGACCGGTGCGCCGGTGCAGAACGAAAAGTCGCTGGTGCTGTTCATCCGCGCGCTGCTGAAGGACAGGCCCACCCCGGTGGTGTACGACCAGAAGTCCTCCTCCGTGATCCGCGAGGCTGTGCTGGAGATGGGTGGCACACCGCTGCCCGAGAAGAGTGGCCACGCCTTCATCAAGAAGCGCTTTCTGGACAACGGCGCGGCGATGGCCGGCGAGGTCAGCGGCCACTTCTTCTTCGGCGAGCTGGGCTACGACGACGGCCTGTACGCGGGGCTCTTCATGGCGGAGCTGGTGGCACAGTCGGGCAAGCGCCTGTCAGAGCTGGTGGCGGACATCGTGTGCCCGCCGATCACCCCCGATTTGCGCATGGCCTGTCCCTACGCTGAGCAGCAGAGCTGGCTGGATCGCGCGGAGGCACTCGCCCGCAGTCAGGGCGCGGAGATCAGCCACCTGGACGGCGTGCGCGCGGACTTCGCCGACGGCTGGTTCCTGATGCGCAAGAGCGTGACCGCCGAGCAGATCACGCTGCGCGCCGAGGCCCGCACCCGGGAGCGTTTGCAGGAGCTGCTCGATCAGGTCGCGGCCGTGCTTCCCGAATCCGCGCGGGATGCGCTGAAGCTGTGACGCCGCGCTTTCAACCGCCCCATACGATCAACAATCGAGGGCCGGATCCGAAGGGATCCGGCCCTGTTTGACGCAATTCCAACCCGGCGCAATGCCCGTGCGGCAGCTGCCGGCTCCGCGCCCGGTTCCTGCCGCGTCAGAACCTGAATGCGACCTTCAAGTCCCCGTACTTGCCGGTGGCACATTCGAAGGCCTTCTCCCAGTCCCTGAGCTCGAACAGGCTGCTGACCACGCCGTCGGTTCTGAGCTTGCCGTTGGCGATGTTCTCGATCACGAAGGGGAAGCAGTAGGGGCTCAGGTGGCTGCCCAGCACATCCAGCTCCTTGCGGTCGCCGATGATGGACCAGTCCAGCGTCGTGGGCGCGCCGAACACGCTGAACTCCACGAAGCGGCCCAGCTTGCGGATCATCTGCATGCCCTGGGTGACGGAGGAGGGATGTCCCGTGGCCTCGATGTAGATGTCGCAGCCGTAGCCGCCGCTGAGCTTCATGATCTCCTCGACCACGTTCACCTTCGAGGGATTCCACACCAGATCCGCGCCGAATTCCTTCGCCTTCGCCAGGCGATCGTCCTTCATGTCCAGCACGATCAGCTTCCTCGGATTGCGCATGCGGGCGTAGGTGACCATGCCCAGGCCCAGCGTGCCCGCGCCGGAGAGCACCACGACGTCCTCGCTGCCGATCTGCGCGCGGTCCACGCAGTGCTTCGAGCAGCCGTAGGGCTCGATGCAGAGTGCCTGCCGAAGCGTCAGCTCCTCGGGCACCCTGTGGATCACCGAGTGCTTCGTCGGAATGCGCACGTACTCGGCCATGCCGCCGCAGTAGTCCTTGAAGAAGCCGTAGATTCTGTGGGGCTGGCACATCCAGTAGTGGCCGTCCTTGCAGAAGCGGCACGCGCCGCAGGGCGCGATCTGGTCCACCGCGATGCGGTCACCCAACTCGTAGCCCTTCACGTTCCCGCCCACGTACACGATCCGGCCCAGGAACTCGTGCCCCGGAATGAACGGCGGCTCCACCCAGGAGGGCTGCGAGCCGTCATCCGAACCCCAGAACATGTCCGCGCCGTGCAGGCACTTCAGATCGCCCGCACAGATGCCGCAGCCCTCGGTCTTAATCAGGATGTCGTCCGCGCCGCACTCCGGCACCGGATAGTTCTCCTCATAGCGATAGTCGGTCTTGCTGTACGCCACCAGCGCCTTCATCGTCTTCGGAATGCGCATTTGATCTCTTCCTCCTTTGATTCTTCAGTCCATATCCACAAAGTGCGACCGGCAGATCAGCTTTGCCACAAGGCTCGCCACGAAGGGCAAGAGAGCGATCACGGCGGCCAGCACGGGATTTGCCTCCTTGTCCATGATGTAGTAACCCGCAAAATACAGATACACCAGGCCCACAGCGAGGCCCGGGATCAGGCACAGCAGCTTCGTCCACCACTTCTGCGGCAGAAAGCGGCCCAGCAGCTTGCCCGCAAAACCGCGCAGCGCGTTCGCACTGAGCACGGCGCAAACCAGTATGATCAGATTCATGCTTCGTTCCCGTCCTTCCAGAATTGCGCTAGAGCAGCGCGACGATCACCGAGAGCAGCAGCCAGGCGGAGGACGCGGTCATTTCTCCGGTGCGCGGATGCGCTCGCCGGTGTCGATGTCGAACAGATGGGTCTTTTCCGCGTTGAACTTCAGCGTCACGGGGTCGCCGCGGTCGTAGTAAATGGTCTCCGGCGTGGTGAGGTTCAGCAGATTCTCTCCGACGCGAACGCCGATGCGGCGCTCGTCGCCCAGATCCTCGTAGACGGCCACCGGTATGGGCGTGCCGGAGGCCTCGCCCTCCTGTGCGATGCGCACGTCCACCGGGCGCACGCCCAGGGTGACGGCCATGCCGTCGCGCACAATGCCGTTGTAGCGCGTCGGCACCGGAATGCGCAGGTCGCTGCCCTCGAAGCTGAAGTCGAAGCCGCCCTCCACGCGGCGGATGATGGAGGTCATCAGATTCATCGGCGGCTCGCCGATGAAGCCCGCGACGAACACGTTCACCGGGTCGTCGTAGACCTCCAGGGGCGTTCCGATCTGCTGGAGCCTGCCCATGTCCATGATCGCGATGCGGTCCGCCAGGGACATGGCCTCCATCTGGTCGTGGGTTACGATGATGGTGGTGCACTGGATCTCGTGGTGCATGTGCTTGATCTCGTAGCGCAGCTGCTGGCGCATCTTGCCGTCCAGGTGGGACAGCGGCTCGTCCAGCAGCAGCAGGCCCGGCTTGCGCACCAGCGCGCGGGCAATGTTCACGCGCTGCTTCTGGCCGCCGGAGAGCGCCAGCGGCTTCATCTCCAGCAGATCGTCCACCTTCATCAGCTTGGCGATGCGCTCCACCGATTCCCTGATCTCGGCCTCGGGCACGTGCCTGGCACGCAGGTTGAAGGCCAGATTGTCGTAGATCTTCAGCGGCGGATAGAGGGCATAGTCCTCGAAGGCCAGGCCGATGTTGCGATCCTTGGGGAGCAGGTCGTTGATGCGCACGTCGCCGATGTAGATGTCGCCCGCAGTGATCTTCTCCAGGCCGGCGATCATGCGCAGCGTGGTGGATTTCCCGCAGCCCGAGGGGCCGAGGATGCCGAGGAACTCGCCGTCGCGGCACTCGAAGGAGAGGTCGTTTACGGCAAAATCGTTCCTTGCCTTCCTCCGGAACAGGGAACCGGAATTGTTGTCGTAGCGCTTGCAGACGCCGCTGAGCTTCAGCACTGCCATGAACCTTCACCTCCCTTCTCACGGTCGCCGCGATGGTAGGCAAGGATGCCCTCCACGTCGTGCCGGGTGATAAATGCCTCGCTCGCGCGGTCAAAGTAGAGCGCGCGCTCGTAGTTGGGGCGGCAGTACACCGCGCTGTCCAGCCTGGCCTGGGTGTCGTTGGGGGCCACCAGGCGCAGCTGCGCGCCGGCCGCGGCCACGGTCAGGATGACCTTGTTGCCGATGGGCTCGCTTGCGTACACCGTGCCGGGGATCCAGCCGTCCCGGCGCTCGAAGGAGAATTCGATGTCGTTTCCCCGCAGGCCGATGTCCAGCGACGCACTGGGCGCGCCCTTCAGGGCGGCCGTCACGTCCTCGGGCAGCTTGTAGCGCACGCCGTCCGGCAGTGCGATCCAGCCCTCGCCGTCGGAGACGCTGAACTGCGCCGGCAGGAGGTTGATCTCCGGCTCGCCGAAGAGCCTGGCGACGAATTCGCTGCCGGGGGTATAGTACATCTCCCGCGCGGTGCCCAGCTGGCGGACCTCGCCCTTATCCAGCACGGCGATGCGATCCGCAAGGGACATGGCCTCCATGTAATCGTGGGTGACATAGATGGTGGTGGTATTGAAGGCCGACTGCATCTCCTTGAGCTCCGAGCGCATGGTGTGCTTCAATTTGGCGTCCAGGTGGGCCAGCGGCTCGTCCATCAGAAACACGTTGGGCGTGCGCACCAGGCAGCGGCCGATGGCCACGCGCTGGCGCTGTCCGTTGGAGAGCTGCGCAGGCTTGCGGTCGTAGAGCATGTCGATGCGCATCAACCTGGCGATCCTGTCGATGGCCTCCCGAATCTCCGCCTCGCTTCTGCGGTAGAGCTTCGAGCGCAGCGGAAATGCGATGTTGTCGTAGACGCTCAGGTGCGGATAGAGGGCGTAGTTTTCAAACACCATGGATACGTTCCGGTCGCTGGGTTCCACGAGATTGACGATCCTTCCGTCGATCTTCACCAGGCCCTCCTGCGGAAATTCGCTGCCGGCGATGCACTTGAGCGTGGTGGTCTTGCCCGCACCGGCGGGGCCGAAGAGCACGAAGAACTCGTTGTCCTTCACATCCAGTGACAGATGGTTGATGGCCGTCGTCCGGCCGTAGCGGCGGGTCACGCCTTCGAGCTGTATTCTTGCCATGGGAAAACCTCCCTTAACCCTTGACCGCACCGAAGCTCAGTCCGCGCACCAGGTGCTTCTGAATGAACAGGCAGGCGATGATCTCCGGGGTGATCGCGACCGTGGCGGCCACGGCCACCTGGCCGTAGTGCACGCTGTCGGACGCGATGTAGCGCAGCGATGTGATGGTGATGGTCTGGATCCTGAAGCCGGAGAGGATCAGCGGGAAGGTGAAGCTGTTCCAGGCGTAGATGAACGCCAGCAGGCCCGAGGCCACCAGGCCGGGCTTGATCAGCGGCAGCAGCACCTTCAGGAAGATCTCGTACCAGCGGTAGCCGTCCAGCTGCGCCGCCTGCTCGATCTCCACGGAGATGTCCTCAAAGTAGCCGCGCACCACCCATATCAGAAGCGGCATGGTGATCAGCTGATAGACCCAGATCAGGCCGAAGTAGGTGTCGTACAGGCCGATCTTCTGGAAGATCAGGAACACCGGCAGGATGACCAGAATCTCCGGCGCGAACTTGAAGGAGAGAATCTGAAAGGCAATGTCTTCCTTGTTCCTGAAGTTGTAGCGCGCCAGGCCGTAGGCGGCGGGCACGCCCGCGATGATGGTCACCAGCACCGCGCCGCCGGCCACCACGAGGTTCTGCAGAAACGCCTTGAAGTAGTCCGTGCCGATGAGCACCTCCCTGTAATTGGAGAGCGTCGGCGTGAAATTGAACACCGTATTGTACATCTGCGCGTCGGATTTGAACGTGCAGGTGATCATCCAGATGATGGGAAACAGCGCGAAGGTCGCAAATACGATCAGCGCCAGGTTGCGCCCGATGAGGCCGGCGCGCCGGAGGAGCTTGCGGTGCGAGGCCGCGCTCCGGGCCTGCCGGAGATCCGTTGTGTGATGCATTGCCTCTCCTCCTCTCTATTCGCGCCCGGCCGCCTGCAGGATCAGCTGCCGCTGGCGCTTGACGATGAAGCGCGCGGATACGTTGACCAGGCACCAGAGCACCAGCAGGTACGGCAGCGCCTTGCCCAGGTTCTGATAGGTGAAGCCCGTCAGATAGCCGGTCAGGGAGATGTTCATCAGCGTGTTGCCCGGCCCACCCTTGGTCAGCGCGAAGATGATGCCGAACTCCTGAAGCGACGCCATCAGGCGAAACAAAAGCGCGATGTACATGAAGGGCTTGAGCAGCGGGAACGTGAGGGTCCGGAAGGTGAACCATGCGCCTGCACCGTCCACCTGCGCGGCCTCGAAGGGCGACTTGGGCAGCGACTGTATGCCCGCCTGCACCAGTAGAATCACGAAGGGCAGGTTCACCCAGGTGTCGATCAGCACGACGGTGAACATGGCCGTCCTGTTGGACGCCGCCCAGGGAAAGTTGTACACGCCGAACAGGTTCAGAAACTTCTCCAGCACACCCACAGTGTTGGAGGTCATCAGCTGCCACACCAGCACCGCGATGGCCGGCGCAACCATCAGCGGAAAGGTGAACAGCACCTTCAGGATGCGGTTGAAGGGATTGTCGTTCTTCAGAAGAAACGCCACGCAGCTGCCCAGGATCATCTGCGTGCCCGTGCAATAAACGGCGTAGCGCAGGGTCACGCCCAGAGCGCGATAGAAGTCCCTGCTGGCAAACAGGCCGATCCAGTTCTTCAGAAAGACGAACTTCGTGGCGGGGAGCTTGAAGGAGTAATTGGTCAGCGACAGGGCGATTGCCGTGACGAAGGGGATCATGATTCCAATCAGAATGATGAGCCCCGGAAGTACAACGTAATAGGGGCGGCGCCGGATCGCGGCAGGGATTTCGTTGTAGCTGATCTCCCGCCGGGCGCCGGATCGCTGTTTCGGCTTGCGCATGGTAGCGGCCTCCTCATTTCATATGGAATTGCGGTTCGGACCGGCGCCGTCAGGACTTGCTGCGTGAAAGCCGCGCCTACCCTGGGGCAGGACAGGCGCGGAGGCAGGTACCGGAGCGCGGCTCCGATGTCACTTATTCGTAATCGCTCAGATCGATGTAATCCACGGCCTCGTTGACCTTGGCGGTCAGGGCGGTCATGGCCTCCTCAACGCTGCCGTACTGGCCCATGACGATGTCCTGCAGCGTGGCGGCCCACTCGGTGGTCGTCACGAAGAACTCCGGCTGCGGAGTAAACAGGATGGAGGTGGAGCCGATGGTGGCATTGAAGGTGTCGATGTAGCCCTCATGCTGCTCCATCTTCTCGATGAAGGCCGGATCGTTCCACACGGAGGTGCGGATCGGGTCCATGTTGTACTCAGTGATGGACGCATAGGAGGCGAACTCCTTGCTGGTGAAGTACTGGAGGAACAGCCATGCGGCCTCCTTGGCGTCGCTGTTGGCGTTCATGGCCATGGACCAGGTCCAGTAGTTGGAGTAGGGGGTATCGCCCTCCCTGGCCACGGGCATGACGGTCCAGGCGATGTTGCCGGCCTCGGCGGATGCGGGCACGCCGTCCTTGATCCAGTTCTGGGTGATGCCGTTGTTGTCGGCGTCGAAGAGCATCGCCGCCATGCCGGCGCCCAGATCCGCGCCCGCCTCGTACCAGGTGTACTTGGACCAGGAGGGTGCGCCGCCGCGCTCGATCAGTTCGACCCAGAATTTGGTCATGGCGATGGCTTCCTCGCTGTCCAGGCGGGAGACCAGCTTGTTGTCGACGATCTCGAAGTCCTTGGCGCCGAAGTTGGCGAAGGTGGACATGTAGCCCGGATGAATGGTGCCCCAGTCGCGGGCGCCGCGAATGGCCAGCGGATAGGAGCCGGGGCCGTTCCACTCCTGCAGGGCGTCGCAGACCTCCAGCAGCTCCTCATAGGTGGTGGGAACCTCGAGGCCGTTCTCCTCGAAGGCGCGCTTGTTGTACGCCAGGGAGTACAGTTCGAAGCACAGCGGCAGGCCCAGCTGCGCGCCCTCGCCCACGGGATGGCCCGGTACGCCGTCCCACTTCAGGGCGTTGACCGCGGACTGCACCAGATCCTCGAAGTCGTAATCCGGAATGGTGTGCTCCAGCCAGGGAGTCAGATCCTCCACATAGCCCGCTGCGGAGTAGTCCCACAGCTGGTATGCGCCGGACATGAACAGGTCGATTGTGCCGGTGCGGGAAGAGAGCGCGGCATTGACCTTGTCAAAGTAGTTCGCTTCGGGGGTGATGGAGTATTCAACGGTGATTCCGGTCAGCTCCTGGAAGTCGTCCAGCTTGCTGACGATCGCATTGGCGGTGGTGTGCTCCACAAACGCCACCTGGATGGTGGTTCCCTCGTAGGCCCTCCAGTCGAACTCCTCCTCCGCGACGGACACGCAGAGACTCGACAGAAGCAGCATCGCCATCAGTGCAAGAGCCAAAACTTTCTTCATGGGTACGCCTCCTTTTATTTTGTTCAGGACGCCGCAGCCGGAAGCGGTTTCCTCCCCCGCCCCGTCCGACCGGCGCTCCAAAAACCACGCGCCTTCATTTCTGCGCAAAACCCAAGCCATCATTCCCATATTTGCTATAACAACGGCGCCGCCGGAGGATGCTTCCATCCATGGCCACGTCACAGTACAAGCGTATGCACGCGCGGATGTTGGTTATGCCTATATTTTTGAATCGACTTCCCTTTTTCCCCGTATACGTTTCAAGATCGTCATTTTCCGCAATGCTGCGGCCCTCGTCGATGACGCGCACGGCCGCCCTCCGCCGCGCACCCCGGGAGAGCTGCGCATGCCGGGGCATCCCCTGAAGCAAAGCAGCGCACCATCCCCAAAAATAACGAGTGCCCCGCAAACCGGACTGGTTTGCGGGGCGCAGTTTCGTAGGAGAAGCGCAGGTTCACGCGTCGTCGGGCAGGATGGGCGTGGGTTCGAGAATGACCCACTTGTCGTCGATGGTCTCGCCGGAGAGGATGCGCAGCACGTAATCCACCGCCTGCCGTCCGCCGGTGGGACAGTAGAATGTGGCATCGAGCACGCCCTGCTCCACCAGATCCACGTCGCCGCTTGCACCCATGAGGCCGTCCATGCCCACGAAGTGCACGCCGTCCACGCGGTATTCCTTCGCGGCAATCCACGCGCCGTAGGCCATGGCGTCGCTCTGGGCCACCACCACGTCCGCCATCTCCTTGCAGGCCACGGCGTACTCCTTGAAGCGATCCTCCGCGCGGTCCTGGAGCCAGTCGGCCACCAGGCGCTGCTCGATCACGATGTTCGGATTGCCCGCGATGGCCTGTGCAAGGCCCTCGGAGCGTGCGGCCACCGGCGGGGAATCCTGCGCGCCGAGGATCTCCACCACATTTCCGCCCTCGGGGCCGAGCATGTCGATGATCCGCAGGCCCGCCAGATAGCCGATCCGGAAATTGTCCGGGCCGATGAACAGCGTGAAGTCCTCGCCGCTGACCGCGCGGTCCAGCACCACCACGGGGATCTTTTTGTACACCTCCGCCAGCACCGGCCGCAGCGCCTCGCTGTCGTTGGGCGAGATCACCAGCAGGTCGATGCCGTAGCCCATCAGCATGTTCACGTCCGCGATCTGCCGGTCGGTGTCCTGGGCTGCGTCGGTGTAGATCACCCGCAGGTTGTCGTGCTCGGCGGCGGCCTCGGCGAACTCCAGGTTCATCGTCACGCGCCACGGCTCCACCAGATTGGCCTGGCTCATGCCGATCAGGAACTGACGGGGCGCGGCGTCCTCTTCGCTCCGGGGCAGCGAGGGCAGCGCGACCACGCCGACGAAGGCGATTGCCGTCAGCAGCAGGCACACGAGCATCCAGCGCCACCACTTCATTTCCGCTTGTCCTCCATTCGATAGTCCGCCGGCGACACGCCCAGCACCTTCTTGAAGGCCGCGCTGAAGTAGTTGCCGCCGCTGTAACCCACCATCTCCGCCACCTTCCAGATGCGGATGCTTGGGTCGCGCATCAGCTGCACCGCCTTGCCGATGCGCACATTGGTCAGATACTTTGCAAAGGGCATGCCCAGCTCCTGCTTCATCGTGCGGCTCAGATAGGCGGGATGGACGTTGAGCGCCTCCGCCACCTCCATCAGGCTCAGGTTGGGATCGGAATAGTGGGCCGCGATGTAGGCCTTCGCGCCCTCCACGATGGGGGAGAGCCGGGCGCTGTTCATCATGCGCTCCATGGCCTCGTCATAGGCCTCGGCGATGCGGGTGAGGCTCGCCACCGGCTCCGTCTCCAGCTGCACCGTTAGCCCCAGCTCCCCGCCGAGGGCCGCATGCACGGCCTCGGTAAGCCTTGCGTCCAGCTCCGGCGGCGCATCGTAAAGCAGGAGCACGTTGCCCCGGTCGTCGGAGAACAGGCAGCGGTAGCGCAGCTCCGGGCCCTCCCGGAGCGCGTCCTGCAGCGCATACTGGCGCAGGGTGTGCTGCCAGGGCTTCTCCCCGGCGGCGCTGCTGCGGGTGCTGATGAGCATCAGCATCATGCGCTCCGGCTCCGGGAAGTCGAAGTACACCCGGAACTCCCGGATCTCGTCCGCCTCCAGCCGCCCGGACACCGCGTCCCGCAGAAATTCCTCCCGCAAAAACTCCCGGCGGTTGCCGATCTGCGCGATGGCCCACTCGAAGTGGCGGTTGCGCTGCCGGCTGACCTCCAATTGATCGATGGCCGTCTCCACGGCGCGGCGCAGCTCGCCCACGTTGATGGGCTTGAGCAGGTAGGCGTGCACGTCCAGCTCCAGCGCCCGCCGGGCGTACTCGAATTCCTCGTAGCCGGTGATCAGGATCACCCGCGCGTCGGCCCGGGTGCGCCGCAGCGCCTGAATGAAGTCCAGGCCGTTGACGAAGGGCATGTTGATGTCCACCAGCAGGATGTCCGGGCGCAGCCGCTCCGCCGCCTCCAGCGCGATCTCGCCGTCCTCGGCCTCCGCACAGACCTCGCAGGGCAGGCCCAGACGGTCGATCTGCGCGTGCAGGCCGCGGCGAATCTTGGGCTCGTCGTCCGCAATCAGGATCTTCCAGCGCTCCATCGTCCGTACCTCCTCATTCCTCCGCCTGACTGCCCGCGTCCTCCCGGGACACTGCCGGACAGGTCAGAGTTACCGTAATGCCGCCGCTTGCATTGATCTCGTACCGCAGGCCGTAGTCCTTGCCGTAGGACAGGCGGATGCGGTCGTTGACGTTGAAGATGCCGTAGCCGTGGTCGTACTCCATGCCCGCGGGGCGACTCAGCTCGGCGTTGAGCAGATCGCACTTCTCCTGGGTCATGCCCGCGCCGTCGTCCTCCACCCGGAGGATGAGCCTGTTCGCCTCCCGGCGCGCCTGCACCAGGATGTGCCCCGCGCCGCGCTTCTGCTTGATGCCGTGGTAGATGGCATTCTCCACCAGCGGCTGCAGGATCAGCTTGTTCACCCGCAGCGCAAGCAGCTCCTCCGGCACGTCGATTTCGTAGTTCAGCTTGTCCTCGTAGCGAACCTTCTGGATGTAGAGGTAGCTACGCACGTGATCCGTCTCGTCCGCGAGGGAGATGATCTCCCGGCCCCGGCTCAGGCTGATGCGGAACAGGCGGGTCAGCGCGCTCACCAGCCGCACGATCTCGTCGGCCTGGTGCTCCTCCGCCATCCAGCGGATGGTGTCCAGGGTGTTGTAGAGGAAATGGGGCTTGATCTGCGCCTGCAGGGTGCGGATCTCGGCCTCGCGTTTCTCCTGCTGCTCCCGGTACACCAGGTTCAGCAGGTCGCGGATGTTGTCCATCATGCTGTTGAAGCTGCCGCCCAGCTGGTGAATCTCGCCGGTGTAGCGCTCGACATCGAACTCCACGTCCAGATTGCCACGCTCCGCCTCGCCCATCAGCCGCCGCAGCTTGCTGATCGGGCCGGTGAAGGATGCGGAGAAGCTCAGGGACATGGCTGTCGCCAGCAGGATCGCCACCACCGCCACCGCGATGGTGTACTTGCGCAGCGCCAGCACCGGCTGCAGGGGTTCGCCCATGCGGAACACGCCCACGGTGCCCCAGCCGGTGATCTCGGAGTGGGCCAGCAGCAGCTGGTAGCGCTCGCCGCCGATGGTGTGGATGCCCGGCGCGGCGCTGACCCATTCCGGCCGGATGCGGTACACCGTCTCGTTCACCGGCGCGTAGACGATCTCGCCGCTGCCATCCTGCACGAACACGTAGCCGCTCTTGCCCAGCGTGACGTCCCGGATGCGCTCCTCGATCACGTCCGTGCGCATGTCCGCGCAGATCACGCCCAGCAGCACGCCGCTGTCAGGATCGTGCACCGCGCGCACCACGGATACGATGTCGTTGGCGGAATAGTTGCGGTAGTTGCGGATGTTGCGCCCGATGGGCCGGGAGATCAGCACCCGCTCACCGCCGGCCTCCACCGCGCGGCGGTACCAGCCGTCCTCGTTGAGGGGGTCGCTGGTGACGCGGTAGAGCTCGTTGGAGGCGTACAGCCCGTTCTCCCCCGCGATCAGCAGCCCACCCAGCAGCTCCGGATTGATGTCCATGTACATGCGCATCTGCATGCGCGCCGCGGTCTCCAGGGCGATGCGCTGTGGATCGTAGAAGCTCCCCAGCCGCAGATAGGCGATCACGTCCTCGTTGCGGAACAGGTACTCCATCATGCGGTCCACCGTGCGCACCGAGGCGTCGATGTTTGTGCGCACCTGATCCAGCATCTGCGTGGAATACTCGTTGGCCTGCTCGTCGATGGCCTTGGCGTAGTAATAATTGCCGAAGGCCGTCATGAACAGAAGCGGCACCGCGATCAGCAGCACCATGGAGATCAGCAGCTGTTTTTGCAGGCTCAACCGGCTCATGCGCGCACCCCCTCCCATGGACTCATTATAGGATAAAACGACACGAATGTAAAGATTTGCACACAGTTTCCACCCGGAAACCGATTCGCTGTCCTCCCCCTGGCCGGACAGTGCGCCTGGCGGGGTGAAAAAAGGGACGGCAGATGCCGTCCCTTGGAGTATAGGCCCGGATTATTCGACGGAGCCGCCGTACTTGACCAGCAGTTCAGCCGCGTTGTCGGGAGTGATGACCTCGGTGCCCAGAGTCACGTTCTTCTCCAGCTCCTCGCCCAGTACGAGCAGCTTGTAGGCGCTCTCAATGGCCTCCTTGCCGCCGGTGGGATAGACCATGGACAGGCTCAGGCGGCCGTCCATGACGCTGCGGATGCCGCCGTCGGGGGTCGGCAGACCGTCGACGCCGATGAAGTACATGTCCTTCTCGCGGCCGGCGTTCTTGGCGGCGATGTAGGCGCCCTCGGCCATGGGATCGTTCAGGGCGAAGAAGAGGTCGATCTCGTCGTTCACCTGCAGCATTTCCTCTGCGACGGTGATGGCCTTCTCACGCAGCCAGTCGGCGTTGTTGTTGGCGATGATCTCCAGCTTCGGGTTCTTCGCGATGCCCTCGCGGAAGCCCTGATCGCGCTCGATGCCGCCGGAGGTGCCGGCCAGGCCCTCGATCTCGCAGATCTTACCGCCGTCGGGCAGCAGCACGTCGGCGACGTACTCGCCGCAGACGCGGCCGATGTAGACGTTGTCGGCGCCGATGAACTGGGTGTAGGTGTCGCCGTCAATCTTGCGGTCCAGCAGGATGACCGGGATGCCGGACTCATAGGCGCGCTTGATGACGTTGGTCAGCGGGGTGGCCTCGTTCGGGGAGGCGATGATCAGGTCGACCTGCATCTGAATGAAGTTCTCGATGTCGGCGATCTGCTTGGAGTTGTCCTGGGCAGCGTCAGAGTAGATGACCTCGAACATGGGATACTCGGCAGCAGCGGCAGCGATCTGATCGTTCATCGCAACGCGCCAGGGCTCGCCCAGGTTGCACTGGGACATGCCGATGGTGTAGGTCTTTTCCTCTGCCAGCGCGGTGCACATCGTCGCCGCCAGAACCAGCATCAAAAGGATGGCCACAAATTTCTTCATAGGTATATTCCTCCTTCTATTTATAAGCCCGCAGGCTTATGAATCCCCTTGAAAACCCTTAGTCCTCCTTGTGTACGGCCTGGGCGAACACCGACAGAATGATCAGGAAGCCCTTGACCACCAGCTGGATGTTAGAGTTGATGCCGTTCAGGCCCATGATGTTGTCCAGCATGCCGAAGATCAGCGCGCCCACCAGGGTGCCGAACATGGTGCCCTTGCCGCCGGCCATGGAGGTGCCGCCGATGGCCACGGCCGCGACCGCGTACATCTCGTAGCTCATGCCCTCGTTGGGGCCGCCCTGGCTGATCTGGGCCGAGTGGATCATGCCGGCGATGGAGGCCAGCAGACCGGAGAGCATGAAGGCGATGAGCTTGACGTTCTTGACCTTGATGCCCGAGAGGTGCGCCGCGGTGGCGTTGCCGCCGGTGGCGTAGATCTGGCGGCCGAAGCGGGTCTTGCTCATGATGACCCAGAAGATGGCCAGCAGCACCAGGAAGATGATGGCCGGAACCGGCACCACGCCGCCCAGGCGCGTGCAGAGAATCTCAAACTCCGGCGCGGCCAGGCCGGGGCCCTTGCCGTAGGTCAGCGGGATGCCCGCGCCGCCGGACCACAGTCGCGCAAGTCCGCGGGCGATGTTCATGGACGCCAGGGTCACGACGAAGGCCTGAATCTTCATGCGGGTGACGACGAAGCCGTTGAACAGGCCGTAGACGATGCCGATGCCCAGACAGATCAGCACCGTGGGCACGAAGCCCAGACCGTTGTGCACCATCAGCGCGGCGGAGCCGGTGGAGACCAGGCCCACCACCGAGCCGACGGACAGGTCGATGTCGCCCAGCAGGATGATCATGGTCATGCCGATGGCCAGGATGCCCGTCTCGGACACCGCGCGCAGCAGGTTCATGATGTTGGTGACGCTCAGGAACATGTTGCGTCCGTTGCGCACGCACACCAGCGAGCCGATGATGAACAGAGCGATCAGCGCGATGTAGCTCTGCGACCGCAGAAAAAACTCTTTCGGATGAAACTTCTTCTGGGAAACAGGTCGGTTCTGACTCATGCGGGATCCTCCTCTCTGAGCGTCGCGGCGTACAGCAGCTTCTCCTGCGTGGCCTCTTCCTTGGTGAATTCGCCGGTGATCCGGCCCTCGCAGAGGGTCAGGATGCGGTCGGAGATGCCGATGATCTCCGGCAGCTCCGAGGATATGACGATGATGCCGATGCCCTGACCCGCGAGCTTGGAGATCATCTGGTAGATCTCCGCCTTCGCACCCACGTCGATGCCGCGGGTGGGCTCATCCAGCAAGAGCACCTTGGGGTGGGTGATCATCCATCTTCCCAGTACAACCTTCTGCTGGTTGCCGCCGGAGAGGGTCTGGCAGAGGGTTTTGACGCTGGGCGCCTTGATGCGCATGCCCTGCATCTGCACGTCCCACTCCTTCTTCTCCGAAGCGGTGTCCATGAAGATGCCCTTGGTGAAGTGCTTGAGCAGCGGCAGCGACATGTTCTCGCCGATGGACCGCAGCAGCACCAGTCCCTTGCCCTTGCGATCCTCCGTGGCGAAGGCGAGGCCCTGATCGATGGCGTCCCGGGGAGACTTGATGCTCACCGGCTTGCCCTCGATGTAGATCTGGCCCGTCGTGCCGGCGGGGTGCACGCCGAACAGGCACTCGCAGATCTCCGTGCGGCCCGCGCCCAGCAGGCCCGCGATGCCCAGCACCTCGCCCCGGCGCAGGTTAAAGGACACGTCCGAAAGCGGACGGCTGGAGGAGCCCGGGCGGGTCTTGAAGTTCAGATGCTCCACCCGCAGCACCTCGTCCCCGATGGGAACGGTCTCCTTGGGGTACATGTCCGTGATTTCCCGGCCCACCATCATGGAAATGATCTGGTTGCGGTCGGTCTCCTTGGCGTTGACGCTGCCGATGTACTGGCCGTCTCGCAGCACCGTCAGCCGGTCGGCGATCTCAAAGACCTCTTCCATGCGGTGGGTGATGTAAATGATGCCCACGCCCTCGGCCGAGAGGCGGCGGATCACCCGGAACAGCTGCTCCGTCTCCGCCTTGGAGATGGCCGAGGTGGGCTCGTCCATGATCAGGATGCGCGCGTTCAGCGAAATCGCCTTGGCGATCTCCACCATCTGCTGTTCGCCCACGCGCAGCGTCTTCAGCGGCCGCTTCGGGCTCAGGTCCAGCTCCAGCAGGCGCAGATACTTCTCCGCCTCCTGCTCCTGGGCGCGCTTGTCCACAAAGCCGAGCTTGTTCGCCTTCTCACGGCCCATGAACATGTTTTCGGCGATAGAAAGCTCCTTCACCATCTGCAATTCCTGGTGAATCTTGGCGATGCCCAGCTCCCGGGCGACGATGGGGCTGCCGATGTGCTCCAGCTTGCCGTCGATGTAGATCTCGCCCTCGTAGTGCACCAGCGATCCCGACAGGATGTTCATCAGCGTGGACTTGCCCGCGCCGTTTTCACCCATCAGCGCCAGCACCTCGCCTGCGTTCAGACTGAGATCGACCTTGTCCAGCGCCCGCACCGGGCCGAAGCTCTTGCCGATGCCAACCATTTTCAAAAGCTCGCTCATATCGCGCTCCCTTTCTCACCTGCGTGCAATCGTTCCGCCTGCATCTCTTTCGACACTTTCATACCATTATTATGCCATAGGTCTCACTTTATTTCTCTACAATTTTCTGATTTGCATTCAAGATTTTATAACTTAATTCATTTTATCTGATCTATTGACTAAAATGTTGATCCAATAATTCAGCAGTTGCACAATTTTATAAATGATATTTACTCGACATTTCTTCACGCATCTGCTACAATGGATGCAAAACAGATTGCAGGAGGTTTTCCCATGCCCTTTGACATTTCCCTTCTCAGGTGGACGCGCCCGCCGCGCGACTTCTCCGTCTCCCCGGAGGAGATTCGCATCACCACCGAGCCCGGCACCGACCTATGGCAGCGCACCTACTACGGCTTTCAGAACGACAATGCGCCGGTTCTGCAGTTGGAGACGGACGAGACGCGCTTTTCGTTCACCGTGCGCACGGACTTCGACAGCAAGCACCGCTTCGACCAGTGCGGCGTGGCCGTCTATCTGGACAGCGAGAACTGGCTGAAGGCCTCCATCGAATACGAAAATGCGGAATATCAGCGCCTGGGCAGCGTGGTGACCAACCTGGGCTACTCCGACTGGGCCACCTCGGACATCCCCGCCTCGGTGCGCAGCATGTGGTACCGCCTGAGCCGCCGGGAGGCCGACTACTGCATCGAATGCTCCACCGACGGCGTGCACTTCCAGCAGATGCGCATCTGCCACCTCCACGCGGGCGCGGGCACGATCCGCTTCGGCGTGTACGCCTGCTCCCCGGAGAACTCCTCCTTCGAGGCGGTGTTTTCCCACATGGAGCTGGGTCCCTGCCTGTGGCGCGACCATCAGTGACGCATGAAAGGGGCGCGAACCGCTTGGTTCGCGCCCCTTTCATGCGCCTTCGGGATCTCACAGCGTGATTTCCACGTACTGATCCTCGGGGTATTCGCAGACGTAACAGTCGTTGGCGTACACCCGTTCGGGCAGGATAATCATCACGTGCAGCAGATCGTTGTGCACCGGCAGCGCCGCCAGGTGCCAAACGCCGGTGTTCAGTTTGACCATCGTTCCCTTGGGCACGATGAAGGCCTCGGTCAGCTCCGGCACAATGACCCTGTTGGACGGCGGGGCGACGTGGATGACCGCGTCGTCATCCAGCACGAGCACGCCCTCGCCGGTGTAGTTGTGGTACTCGGCCTTGGTGACGATCATCTTCTCCGGCTTCTTCACGGTCAGCGGGGAGAAGGTGATGGGCTTGCCGCCCTGCACGTTCATCTCCACCTGATCCGGATAGAAGGTCGCGTCGCCGGGGAAGCAGTTGCCCGTGGGCGCGAGCATGCTGGCGAAGCTGCCGTAGGGGCGGAAGTTCTCTGCGGTGATCGGTACGGCCTTGATGGTGCGCATGTTGCATTCCTCCATTTTCTGTGAATTGGATGCTTGTATTATATCTCGATTGTCGGCGTGCTGCCCTACGGGGCCCGCCGACCCGGCCAAGTCTGCGGCTTGCCTAAGCATAATTATACCACCGTTCTGCTTCTCTTGTACAGTGCCAAATATGCATGTTTTAATGCAAAGCCCCTTGCACAGCGGGCAGAAAGGCGCTATAATCTTAACGTACCTATTTAATACGACAACAGCAGGAGGAGAAAGCACATGCAGCAGGACGTCATTCTCGTTCTCGACCTCGGCAGCGAAGAAAACCCGAAAATTGCGCGTGAAATCCGCGCGCTGGGCGTGTACAGTGAAATCCATCCCCACGACCTGACGGCGGCGGAGCTGGGCGCAATTCCCAACATCCGCGGCGTCATTCTCAACGGCGGTAAGAACCGCATCGTGGACGGCGTCGCCATCGACGCATCCGAGGCGGTCTACGCGCTGAACGTGCCCATGCTGGCGGTGGATCACGACGCGAAGTCCGGCGAGAAGATTTCCGCCTGGCCCGAGGACGACGCTGCGCGCGCCGCTGTGCTCTCCGCCTTCCTCTTTGACAAGTGCGGCTGCGGCAAGACCTGGAACACCCAGAACTTCATCGACGACCAGATCGAGCGCATCCGCCGCCAGGTGGGCGACGGCAAGGTGCTGCTGGCGCTGTCCGGCGGCGTGGATTCCTCCGTGGTCGCGGCGCTGCTGATCAAGGCCATCGGCGACCGCCTGACCTGCGTGCACGTCAACCACGGCCTGCTGCGCAAGGGCGAGCCCGAGCAGGTGGTGCGCGTGTTCCGCGACGAGCTGGGCGCGAACCTGATCTATGTGGACGCGGTGGACCGCTTCCTGGACAAGCTGGCCGGCGTCGCCGATCCCGAAAAGAAGCGCAAGATCATCGGCGCGGAGTTCATCCGCGTGTTCGAGGAGGAGGCCCGCAAGCTGGAGGGCATCTCCTTCCTGGGTCAGGGCACCATCTATCCCGACATCATCGAGTCCGGCACCAAGACCGTCAAGGCCGTCAAGAGCCATCACAACGTGGGCGGCCTGCCGGAGGATCTGCAGTTTGAGCTGGTCGAGCCGCTGAAGATGCTGTTCAAGGACGAGGTGCGCGCCGTGGGCGCTGCGCTGGGCCTGCCGGACAGCATGGTCTATCGCCAGCCCTTCCCGGGACCGGGCCTGGGCGTGCGCTGCGTGGGCGCCATCACCCGCGACCGCCTGGAAGCCGTGCGCGAGTCCGACGCGATCCTGCGCGAGGAGTTCGCCAAGCACGGCCTGGAGGGCAAGGTGTGGCAGTACTTCACCATCGTGCCCGACATCAAGAGCGTGGGCGTGCGCGACAACAAGCGCGCCGACGAGTGGCCCTGCGTCATCCGCGCGGTGAACACCGTGGACGCCATGACCGCCACCGTCGAGGAGCTCGACTGGAGCCTCATCCACACCCTCACCGAGCGCATCACCCACGAAGTCCCGGGCGTGAACCGCGTCCTCATCGACGTCACCCCCAAGCCCACCGGAACGATCGAGTGGGAATAAGCTCATAGGTCGAAAAAATCCCGTAATCACTGGGCTTTTCGAGGATTAGAGCCTTTCGTGGCAACGAAATGGCAACAAAATTTCATTATTCAAAGATAAAGAGCTAACTGATTTTGATTAAGTCAGTTAGCTCTTTTTTGCACTCATGAATGAAGTGTATCATTCATGTCAATTTTGTTTTAGGGGTACTCTTTAGAATGTCAAAGGAGGCTTTCAGCTCGTTGATCGGCAAAAGCTGAACGTGGCTTCCTGCAATGTTTTCTTTATCTTCGCTTTTTAAGATAACCGGCACTTTTACCTCGTATTTCCTACAAAACGTGCCCTAGCGCTTGTTGGCATAAGTAGTTTCTCTGGTTTGAGAAACCGCATCTTTCATATATTTTTGCACGGAAATGCAGACTACATGTTTGTGGTTTGAATCACTGGAATCAGCGCCTGCGAAAAGCCCCAGCAGGCTTGCCTCCGGCGCAGATGTCCGCCGTGCCCCATTTCCCATTTTGAATAAAAATGAATAATAATGAATCGTTATTTGACATGTTCGACAAAGGCTTTACAAGCAAAAATGGATCATATACAATAAAAACAGCCATCATTTTTGAAAGTATCTGTATCAGCGCGTCAAAACGGGACACTCGAAATGGCTGTTTTCTTCTACGATGGGAGTATACCGAAGACGAAGCCTATGAAATTGCCACAGCAAACACCAATGATCGCGAATGGGGCATGGCAAACAGCAACTATATGACTGTGGCGTCTGTGAAAAGCCTTCTGAAATACAAGCCGGTGGAGAAATGCTCCGACATTCGCATTCCGTCCCTGATTCTCCACGGCGGCGAAGACGAGCTGGTACGCCGCAGGCAGGCTTATGAAATCTATAATGCGATTCCCGATGACACCGTAAAGGAAATATGCATCATGGATGGGATCGATCATAATATGCCGATCCATCCGCGCCGCAACGAGGTGTTCCAAAAAGCAGCGGAGTGGTTCAAGCTCTATCTTTGATGCTTTATACCGGTTTGACCAAATCACAACCATCCGTTTGGCTGAAGTGACCTACCCAAAGTTAGACAGAAGAAAAGACTATGGAACCGAGAGGGCTTGAAGTCTGTGAATCGCAGGCGGCAAGCCCTTCAGTTTTACCTTGAGGCGATGATTGTTATCGCAATCCAGGCAGGCGATCAGTTCCTGCTTAAAGTGTTCCATCGGTAAAGCTGAATGAAGGCGTGGATGAGAAGCTGGCTGATTTCTTAGAGCAGCACCCTGACACGAAGCTGATCATCATTGATACGCTGCAGAGGATGCGGATTGTGCGATTGGCATTGGTATTGCAGCGCGCAGATCGGCGGCGTGGATTGCACCCGCGACCCACTGAAGGTGAAGCGCTTCGTGGGCTACCTGCCGGACAACATGGGCTTCTATCCGGACATGACGGGCCGGGAGAACCTGCGCATGACCGGGCGGATGAACGGCCTGGGCGGCGCGGAGCTGGAGGGGCGCATCGAGCAGCTGCTGCGGCGCGTGAAGATGACCGCCGCGGCGGACAGGCGCAGCGGAACCCACTCCAAGGGCATGAAGCAGCGCATGGGCGTTGCGGACATCCTGATGAAGGACCCGGAGGTGCTGATCTTGGACGAGCCCAACAACGGCATCGACCCCGAGGGCATGCGCGAGCTGATGGTGCTGATCCGGGAACTGGCCGAGGAGGACGGCAAGACCATCCTGATCTCCTTCCACCAGCTGCACCAGATTCAGCAGATCTGCGACCGCGTGGGCATCTTCGTGGGCGGCAGGCGCATCGCCTGCGGGCGTATCGGCGAGCTGGCGGAGCAGCTGCAGGCCGAGACGGACTTCCATCTGGAGTTTACCGCAAAGCCCGGCGGCGACGCGCTGCTGCACTTCCTGTGGAAGCGCAAGTACATCCGGGACGTGCAGCAGAGCGGCGAGAGCTTCCGCATCCGCGCGGACGAGGACGTCACCGGCCGGCTGGTGAAGGATCTGACCGAGGACGGCTTCGTCCTCGCCTCGCTCCGGCAGGCCGGAAACGATCCGGACGAAATCTACCGCAGATATTTTGAAAAGGCAGGTGAGCAGCATGCAGAATACGGCACAGGCGGCAAGGTCCGCATTCTTCGCAGGAAGAAGCGCAGCTAGGCGCGTACACGGCGGCTTCTCCACGCTCTGCCGCAAGGAGCTGGCCGACCACTTTCACAGTGCGCGCTTCAAGCTGGTGTTTGCGCTGCTGATCCTGACCAGCCTGGCCAGTCTCTACGGCGCGTTGGAGGGCATCGCGGACTCCGTGTCCGAGAGCAGCGAATTCATCTTCCTGTCCCTCTACACTGCCTCCAGCAACTCCATTCCCTCGGTGGCTTCCTTCCTGGCCTACCTGACCCCGCTGGCGGGCCTGGTGCTGGGCTTCGACGCCATCAACCGGGAGCGCAGCCAGGGCACGCTGAACCGCCTGGTCTCCCAGCCGATTCACCGCGATTCGGTGATCGTCGCCAAATTCCTGGCGGGCAGGATCGTGGTGGCCATCATGGTGTTCTTCGTGGGCATTCTGGTTGGCGGCCTGGGTCTGGTGTGCATCGGCATCCCGCCGGGAATCGAGGAGTTTCTGCGCATCCTGAGCCACCTGATTCTCACGGTGTTCTACACCTCGCTGTGGATGGGTCTGGCCATGCTCTGCTCGGTGCTCTGCCGCCACGCGTCCACCTCCGCGCTGATCGTCATCGCCCTGTGGATCTACTTCACCCTCTTTGCCAGCATGGTGATGAAGGTCATCGCAAACCTCTGCTATCCGGTGGACGGCATCGAGGGCTACTACAACATGATGAGCAACTACGAGCTGCAGCTGAGCCTGAACCGCACCTCGCCCTACTACGTCTACTGTGAAGCTGTCACGACCCTCCTGAACCCCAACGTGCGCACCATCGGCATCACCACCACGCAGTCCCTGTCGGGCGTGCTGGCGAGCTATCTGTCCTTTGACCAGAGCCTCCTGCTCATCTGGCCACACATCACCAGCATGGTCGCGCTCACGATGGCAGCCTTCACAGTTTCCTATATCGCCTTTATGCGCCGGGAAATCCGCGCTTGACGCAGCTCTACCGGTTCCATTTCTCCTTACAAAATCCCCCTGTGGCGCAAAAAGGCGGCCCATCCGCAGCAAACCGGCGGATGAGCTTTTCTGATGGACCTGGAGGATCCGCCCTGCGATCCATGCGAACCAGCGATCGGAACTGCCTTGAAACGGGGACCATGTCCGCGTCCCTGATCTCCCCGGCGGAACTGAGCAGCACGGAGAAGTAGCGAATCTCGAAGGGCAGCTCCGGGGACTTGTAGCGCGGGCCGTCGATGCGCCAGTCGAAGGTCTCCGGCATCTCCGGAAACCGCCCCCCGTTGGCCCGCAGAATGTCCAGCACGCTGTCCGCTTCCTGCACGATGCCCCGGTAGTTGACGACGTTCAGCGCGCACATGATCACCGTCTGCACCAGCAGCAGCGACAGCATCGTGGCGGCGACCAGCTTGAAGCGCAGCCGGCGGATCATGGGATCCTCTCCAGCGTGTAGCCCGCGTTGCGGAAGACGCGGATGCGCACGTCCGCCTTCAGCCCTGCCAGCTTTTTGCGCAGGTAGGAGATGTGGCTCCAGTCCAGGCTTATGTGAACTTTATAAATGTTGCGCTCCATGGCACGTTCACGCCTTGTTTTCAGAATGGTTCAACCGCGTTCAAATCTGCTTCTAAACTTTTTTGACTTGGATTGGGCCTGCGGTGCTGGAATGAGGGCATTCCGGACGGAGGATGTGAAGCCATGCACCGCGCCGGCACGTTTGTCTCCGATGAGGACGCCCGGGAGGATCTGGAAGTCATCCTCAAATCCGGCGTGAGCACCGCCGTGCAGCTGGAGCGCCAGCCCTGGACGCTGGTCGCCATCACGGACGCGGAGCTTCTCGCGCAGATCGGCGAGGAACCGCAGCAGGATATGGACATGCTGAAGACCGGAACGCATCATGCCTCCGGTGGAGATGAGATGCAGGAGGCACTGACGGAGATTTCCGGGGAGCCCGGGATCGCTGACGCGCCGGAAGCCTTCGACGTGGATGCGGCGATGGTGGAAAGGGCGCGGTACATAAAATAAGAAAAGACCAATCGCGGCATCGGATGCGCCGCAGACAATTCCAGACAAACCTGCCGCCGGAGGAAGATACCATCCTCCGGCGGCATTCTGATGTGGATTCTATTTTGGATTACGGCGTGGGCGCATCGTCCGCAGCATCGGGAGTGTCCGGCAGTGTGTCGCCTGGATTGTCCTGATACGGCGTTGGCAGATGGTCCGCCAGCGACGGCAACACCTCCGCCGGATCCGGCAGGTTCGGGGCCGGCAGGTTCGGATCTGGTACATCTGGACCAGGTACATTCGGTGTGGGCAGGTTCGGTGTGGCAAGATCCGGCGTCAGTATATCCGAGATAGGCACATCCGGCGTGGCAAGATCTGGCGTGGGCAGGTTCGGCGTGGGCAGCGTGCCGCCAGGTTCCTCGCTGGGTTCGGGTGATGCGGTAGCCTCGGGCGTTTCGCTTGGCTCCGGGGTGAGGCTGGGTTCCGGGGTGGGGGGCATGTAGCCCATGTCGATCAGGGCCTGGCGGATGCTGTCCTCCTCATTTTCACAGCCGGACAGCCCCAGGCAGAGCGCGGCCAGCAGCGCCAGAAGCAGCGCGCTGCGCATTGCTTTCTTCATCTTCAGCCCTCCCTTCTCAGCGGAACAGGTCGAGGAACTTCTCCCCCAGGCTCTTTTCTGTCTCCTCCTCGACGACAATCTCCGGCTCCTCGGCTTCGCTGACGCCGGGGATGCGGATCACGAACTGCACGGATTCCACCCGATTGCGGGGGTCGGCATAGGAGACGGGCTCGAAGTCGCCGCCGGTGATGGAGGAGATCGCATCGTCCACGCCCTCCTGCACCTGCGCGTCCATGTCGCTGGTGCCCTCGCTGAGTTCATCCACGCCGCCCTTGAGGCTGTTCGCGCCGGAGGAGAGGGAGCTTGCGCCGTCCAGCAGCGTGTCCGCGCCACTGGCGAGGGAATCCACGCCTGCGTCTACGCTGGAGATGCCTGCGCTGAGCAGGGCAAAGCTCGTCTGCAATTCGCAGATGCCGCCGTCCAGCGCCTGAATGCCCGCATCCATTTCGTGGATCATGGCGCACAGCGAGCTCAGTACGCCGTCGCCGGAGCTGGCGCCGCTTTCTTCCATCGCATCCAGCAGAGTCAGTGCGGATTGCAGCGCGGCCTTCACCGATCCCAGCTCCGTGAACGCGGCCCCGATCTGACCGTCCAGCTTTTTCAGCGGCTCGGACAGGGAGACGGCCAGCTTGTGGTTTTCCTCCGCGCACTTGCGCAGCTCGTCCAGGCAGCCGTTGATCTCCCCGGCCTTGTTCAGGATGCGGCGCAGCGCTGCGATCTCCGAGGAGAGTACGGAGCTCACATCGGAATTCCCGGAGCCCCGGTTCAGCAGCGTGCGCAGCAGGGAGATGTCGGATTCGGGGAAGCCGGATTCGGGGATCAGGCTGCAGATCTCCTGCGCCTTGCCCTCCAGCGACTCCGCCAGGGAGACCAGCGTGCCAATCTTGCCGCGCAGGTCGGTCAGCGCGCGCTCCTGCTGCGACACCGCGTCCAGCAGAGCGTTGCACAGCGCCCGCATTTCGCCGATGGACATCTGCGGCGCATCCTGGGTCTTGCCGTCGAGCTCGTTTACAGCGGTGACGATCTGCGTGGACGCGGCGGCGATCTGCGCGGAGCCTGCCCTGGCCTCGTCCAGACCGGCGGAGAACTGCGCCGCGCCGCTGACCAGGCTCTCCGTGTCCTCGGCCAGCATCACGGTTCCGCCCTGAAGCTCTTTTGCGCCGCCCTTCAGGCTGGACGCGCCGCTGGCAAGCTGGGAGGAACCGCTGCTGAGCTGGGACACGCCGTCCTGCAATTCATTTACCTTGTCGTCGATCTCACTGGTGTCGATGTCCACGTCCATGCCCAGCGGCACGCCGTTGATGCTGATGTCCGCCATGGCGAAGTCGGTCACATCGGCGGTGATGGTGTAGCACACGTCCGGGCTGGGCAGCACCACGTAGGTCAGCAGGCGGTCGGTGCCGGAGTTTGCGATGGTGGCACCCTCGGCGACGATGCCGCTGCAGCGCTCGCTGTCCAGCGTGACGGTCATGTTCAGCGCGTAGTGCTCGTAGAAGTCCGTCAGGCCCTCGCTGCCCTTTCCGATGGTGATCTGCATCTCCAGCGCACCGCTTTGGCCGCTGAGCTCCTCCGCGCGGATGGGCACGCCGTCCAGCAGGTAGTTCACCCGGATGCTCCAGGGCAGGGACGCGGAGACGGGGTCGCCCTGGTAGAACAGCGTGCCCTCCGGCAGCGTCAGGCGCATGGAGTCGGAATTCTGCTCCAGGGGCGTGATGTCGCTCAGGTTGGCGACCTTGTAGTAGCTGCCGTAGTCCACAATCGACTCAGCGCTGGAGGCCTCGAAGCGGTTCACGATGTAGACCGCATCCAGCTCGCCGCCGGAGCGCAGGTTGACGTACACGATTTCATTCTTCTCCGCAGCCAGGGCGGAGGACATCAGGCAGAGCGCTGTCAGGCAGAGGGCCAGCAGGCCTGCAATCCACTTTTTCATCAATTATCACTCCTTTTGCGCAGCTTCGTCATTGGGATCGATGCGCTGTCTCGCCAGAGCCAGCTTAAGTCCCAGGGTGGTGCGGCGGATCAGGCCGTCCAGCAGGTACAAAAGCCCCGGCAGCACGAAGAACACGATGGCCAGCGAGTACAGCGTGCCCTTGCCCAAGAACATGCCCAGCTGGCTCAGCAGGCCGTGGGTGGAGAGGTCGCCCAGCAGGAAGCCCACCACCGTCAGCGTCATGCCGGAGGTCAGGATGGAGGCGGTGACGGCGGAGACCGTGCTGACGATTGCGTCGCGCTTGCCCATGGTCAGCCGGTACTCCAGATAGCGGTCGGTGAACAGGATGGCGTAGTCCACCGTTGCGCCCAGCTGAATCGAGCTGATGATGAGGTAGGCGATGTAGAAGATCGTCTTGTCGAAGAAGTAGGGCAGCGACAGGTTGATCCAGATGGCCGTCTCGATGGCCAGCACCAGAATCACCGGAAGCGACACGGACTTCATCGACAGCAGCAGCACCACAAACACCGCGGCGATGGCGAGGAAGTTGACCTTGCCCATGTCGGCGGTGACGGTGGTCATCAGATCCTCGGTGCTCACGCCTTCACCTGCCAGCTTCCACGCACCGGGATACCACTTCTCCGCAACTTCGCGGACGCGGTCGATCAGGTCGAAGGTGGCCGCACCCTCGAAGTCCGCGTCCACGCTCAGCACCAGGCGGCTGTAATTTTCCGACATCAGCAGCTTCAGCGTGTCCTCGCCCACAAATTCCGTGGGGATGGTGGTGCCGGCCACGTCCACGTAGGACAGGATGCTGGTGACCTCGGGGATCGCCTGCAGTTCCTCGGAGAGCGCCCGCTCCCGCACCACGTCGCCCCGGGGCACCATCAGCACGTAGGTGTCGCTCTTGCCGAAGGTTTCCTCGATTGCGGCGGTGTCCGCGCCCAGCTGGGTGTCCGGACCGAAGATGTGGGCGGAGCCGTAGTAGTACTCGTTGCTGTTGGAGGCCCGGTTGGCCGGATAGATCAGCATGATAAAGATCAGCACCGCAGGGATCATCAGGCGGTAGACCACCTTGCCCAGCGTGCGGAAGGAGGGCAAAAGATACCGGTGGCGGGTCCTTTCCATTAATTTGTGGGTGGAGAGGATCAGCGCCGGGGAGAACACGAACACCGTGATCAGGCTGATGGCCACGCCCTTTGCCAGCACCAGTCCCAGGTCGGGGCCGATCTGGAACTGCATCAGGCACAGTGCCAGGAAGCCGATGACCGTGGTCAGGCCGCTGGAGAGGATCGATCCGGTGGACATGCACAGCGCCCACACCATGGCCTCGCGCTCGTCGCCGGACTCCCGCTTGCACTCCTCGAAGCGGTGAATCAGGAATACCGAGTAGTCCAGCGACACCGCCAGCTGCAGAACCGAGCCCGCGGCGTTGCTGACGAAGGAGATTTCGCCGAAGATCAGGTTCGAGCCGTTGTTGATCATGATGGCCGCGCCCAGGCTGCACAGCACCACCAGCGGCTCAATCCACGAGGTCGTGCTCAGCAGCAGCACGAGGAGCACGAACAGCACCCCGAACACGGTAATCATGCGGATTTCCGCCACAGTGCTGGTGGTGGCCACAGCGGTGGACACCGCCGCACCGCTCATGGCGTTCTCGTCGCCGATGATGGCGCGCAGATCGTCCACCGCCTGCACGCGCTTGTCGTCCTCGATGGTCAGCGTGAACAGCGCGCAGCCGTCGCAGTAGTAGGTCTCCACCTCGTCCGCATCCAGCATGGCAAGCGGCGTGTGCACGTCCGCCACGTCGTCCAGCCAGGTCACGTCCGTCACGCCGTCCACCGCACGGAAGCGCTCCTTGTACGCAAGCGCCCCGGCGATGGACACGTCCCGCACCATCACGCGGGCGTTGGGGATGCCGCCCTCAAACTCCTCGCCCAGCAGCTCCAGCGCCCGGGTGGACGCGCTGTCCGGCGGCAGGTAGTCGTTCATGTCGTAGTTGACGGCCACCATGCCCTGCATGATCGCGCCACACAGCGCCGCAAGGATAAATACGGTGAGGATGATGCGCGGATGATTGACAATTCTCCGATAGAAGCTCTGCATGCCGTTTCCTTTCTCCGCGTTATGCCGCGCGCCTGCCGCCGATGAGTGCGGTCAGCGCGTCCACCACCGCCTCCACGATCAGCGTGATGCCGGTGAAGCGCCAGATGGCCACCGTGGTGGCGAAGGGCCGGCAGAGGATGACGACGGCCAGTGCGATGGACAGCGCCGCGCTGAGCGCCGGCCAGCCCCAGCCCTTGCGCTCGTTGCGGATGCCGTCCACAGTCAGCTGCACCTTGCAGAAGCCGCCGAACAGAATGGCGACGCCATAGAGGGCCGTGAGCACCGGAAATGCCGCGATGACCTGCCTGGTTCCGGCGACGCACAGCACCCCCAGCGCCAGACCCATCAGGCAGAGCACCAGCGTTCTTTCCCGCTCCGCCACGGCGGGCGAGGCCTTGAAGTAGCGATAGCCGTTCATCAGCCCCCCCAGAATCAGCAGGATGCCCGCCGCGATCACGATGCCCGCCGTGAAGTAGACGGGGTTCACCAGCAGCAGGATGCCGATCAGAATCTCCAGTATGCCCATGATGATCCATTGAGACTTGCCCCTGAGTTTTTCCTTCATGTGTATAACCTCCCGTTTTTTGTCCTCATGCTTCCCGGATGCTGCCGTGGAGCGCGTAGCTCCGCCCGCCCCAGTGCAGCGTAAGCTCCAGTCCGTTCCGGTCGATCCGGCCCTCCGCCGTGAAGGGCAGGTTCCGCATCAGTGTGCGCATTCGGCCCATCAGCGTGCACGCGCCGTCTGCATCCACGGTTCCGCATACCGGGTTGCTGAAGCTCATCAGCGACAGCACGCCCCGGCAGTCCCCCGCGATGGCGTTCAGCACGAGCAGCCCGCGCTTCTTGCCCAGCGGCGCGTCCAGCGTAACCTCGTAGGTGTACTCCATCATGTCCCCGCCTCCCCTCGGATTGTCTGCGTCCACTCTAGCGCAACCGATTTTCGGAGGAAATAGACAATCCACCCCGCTTTGTCCAGTTTTTGGACAAATGCCTGAAATTGACCAACAGTCGGAGCCGCTGAATCGTATTGACAAGCGGGTTTGCCTTTGATATAGTGATGCAAATTGTAAAATGCGGGAGGATTTTCGATTCCATGAAACGCACGGGCTCCTCGCAGGAAACGAAGCGGGCGCTGGCTGCGTCGCTGAAGAAGCTGATGAACAAAAAACCGCTGTCCAAAATCACGATCAACGAGATCGTGCAGGACTGCGGCTTGAATCGCAACAGCTTCTACTATCACTTTGAGGACATCTACGCGCTGTTCAAGTGGATGCTGGAGCAGGAGGCCGTGGAGGTCGTGAAACAGTTCGATCTGGTGCTGGACTACCGGGAGGCCATTCAGTTCGTGATGGACTACGTCAGCGAAAACAGGCACATGGTCAACGGCGCCTACGACGCGATGGGCCGCGAGGGCCTCAAGCGCTTCTTCTACGCGGATTTCATCGACATTGTGCGGCTACATCGATGGCGTGGCGGCGCAGTACGGCGTGGACGTGGACGGGGATTACAGGAATTTCCTCGCCGAGTTCTTCACCGAGGCCATCTCCGGAACGATCCTCTCCTGGTGCGCAAGCGGCGTCAGCGACCTCCAGAACCGGGAGCGGACGCTGCTCTATCTGGAGAACATCATGCACAGCATCGTCCCCCAGACGCTGGTGCTGCACCCACAGCCCTCCGCACAGGAGCAGGATTCGGTATGAACGCGCCTGCGCCTGGCGACGGTTTGCGAAGACAGACCCCAAGGACTTACGTCTTTGAGGTCTGTACGCGATCCCTGAACCTATAAAAGCGGCTGCCGCGAAACACAAGTTTCGCGGCAGCCGCTTTGGATGGCAGTTAATCAGCCCCACAGGTCGCGGAGGAACTTCACGGAATCCGCAGCGTCCTTGTCGAGCTGCTCCATGCTTGCGCCCTTGGAGAGGTCGCGCCACACGCGGATGTCCTGGCCGACCTCGCCGCCCTCGAGAACGAAGGGCTCCATGACGACCTTGCCGTTGTAGCCGATCTCATGCAGCGCGTCGCCGATCTCCTTCCACGGCATGCGTCCGCCGGCGTTGGGGCAGTGGCGGTTGGCCTCGCCCACGTGCAGGTGACCCAGCCGGTCGCCCGCCAGCTTCACGGCGTCGAAGAAGGAATCCTCCTCGATGTTCATGTGGAAGGTGTCCAGCATGATGGTCACGTTCTTGCGATCGACCTTGGTGACGAAGTCCAGCGCCTCTTCACAGGTGTTGAGGATGTAGCCCTCGAAGCGGTTCAGAACCTCCATGCCCAGGGTGATGTCGTACTCGGCGGCCATGTCGCCCAGGGTGCGGATGTTCGCGATGGAGCGCGCGCGGTCGCCGGCCTTGTCCAGCGGCTTGGAGTAGTCCGCCGGCCAGTAGGAGTAGAGACCGCCTCCGAGCCACTTGATGCCCGCAGTCTTCATCTTCTTGAAGATCGCCTCGTACTTCTCGAAGGCTGCCTTCACGATGGCGGGATCCGCGCTGGCGATGTCGTGGGCCTTGTCGGGGCCGTAGCCGCCGGTCAGGGTGATGCCCTGCACCTCGGCCTCGTTCTTCAGCTTGATCAGGAATTCGTCGTCCGCGTCCAGGAAGTGATGGCAGCCGACCTCCAGGATGTCAAAGCCCAGGTCCTTCACCTTCTTGACGTAGGGAATGTAGTCCGCCTGCCAAGCCTTCTCCCAATAGGCGTAATAAATACCATATTTCATCGTATTGACCTCTCTTCTTTCAGATTTGTGTGTTGGTTTGCCGTCAGCGGCGGCCCTTGTTCTTGTCGCGGTAGAATTTGTAGGTCATGAAGCCGAGCAACAGAACGCCGTACAGGGCCTGACGGTAGTAGCCGTTGATCCACGGAATCGCGGTCAGCCACTGGGAAATGACCTGCAGCACGAGCACCGCCGTAGCGACGCCGGGGATCTCGCCCCAGCCGCCGGCGGGGTTGCAGCCGCCCAGCACCGCGATCAGGATCGTCATCATGACGTAGGAGGAGCCGAAGTCCGCCTTGACGGAGGACACGCGCGACAGGGAGATCAGACCCGCGATCGCGCACAGCAGGCCGCCCAGCGTGTAGGCCATGGTGACGGTCTTTTCGTTGTTGATGCCCGCGAAGCGGGAGGCCTTCGAGTTGACGCCCACGAGGTGGACTCTGCGGCCGAAGGCGGTCTTGCCCAGCAGGATCGAGAAGAGGATCGCCATCACCACGAACACGATGAACGGAAGCGGGATGCCCAGAATGTCCAGGGTCGCGAATACGGTGAACTGCGGGATGACCTGGATCGACTGGCCGTTGGAGAGCACGATGGTGATGCCGGAGAACAGCTCATACGTGCCCAGCGTCGCAAGCATCGGCGGTACGCCAACCACGGAGACCAGGATGCCGTTCAGCGCGCCGCAGCACAGGCCGATCACCAGCGCCAGAACGCAGGCCACGAGGATGCCGAACGCCTGTCCCTCGGGGGCGATGGCGCTCATGGTCAGCGACGCGATGGCGCCGCACATGTTCGCAATGTAGACCGTGGACAGATCGATGCCGCCGGTGATCATCGCCATCGCCAGCGCAATGGACATCAGGCCGTACTCCGTCAGCTGCTTTGCCATGGTCTGGAAGCTGACCACGCTCATAAAGTTCGAACCGGAGGTGACGGTCGCCAGGATGATGAACACGACCAGGATGACCAGCATTCTCAGAAAGTCGCTGTTGATCTTGAGCTTCTTTGCCGTCGGCATTTTAAGCAGCCTCCTTTCTGAGTTCCTTACTGGCCTTCAGGGAACGCTTCGCCTGGATCGCGGAGATGGACGCGCCACCCACGATGATCAGACCGATCAATACGTTCTGCCAGTAAACGGACACGCCGATCAACGTCAGCGAGTTGGATACCATGGACAGCAGGAACGTGCCGAGCAGGCAGCCGAGTAGCGTGCCGTGGCCGCCGGTCAGGCGAACGCCGCCCAGAACGATGGCCGCGATGACGATGTTCTCGCCGCCGTAGTACTCCATGGGCGAGCAGTTCTTGCACATGCAGGCGTAGCAGAGGCCGCCGATCACGGCGATCATGCCGTTGACGACGAACACGCCGAAGCGGACCTTGTCCACCTGGATGCCGGCGCGGCGCGCGGAGATCTCATCGCCGCCGATGGCGTAGATCGAACGCCCGACCATCGTGTGGCGCAGAACCAGGTAGGCCAGCACGTACAGCAGGATCATGATCAGTATGGCGCCGTGCATCTTTGCGCCCAGACCCGTGATGCTGCTGCGCACGGTAAAGAGGTTCCACTTGGAGAAGCCCTTGAACGCTGCCGGCACGTCGATGCGCACGCCCTTCAGCGCGCCAAAGGCGATGCCGTAGCAGATGGCGGAGGTGGACAGCGTGACGATCAGGGAATTGAAGTGATACTTGACGATGAAGAAGCCGTTGATGCAGCCGCACAGCGCGCCGATGGCCAGCGCCATGAGCACCAGCACGATCGCCGGAAGGCTGGTCACCTCGGCCACCTTGAAGATGATGTAGGTCGTCATGCCGGCGATCATCGGGAAGGAGACGTCCGCACCGGTGGAGACGAAGGCGAGCAGGCCGCACAGCGCATAGATCGCGTTGACGATGATGGCGCGGGCCAGGTCGACCAGGTTGTTGATCGCGATGAACTGTCCGGAGATCAGCTGGATGATCAGCGCGAGAACCACGATGATGGCGGCAACGTAGAATTCGTTTCTGCCGAGGAGCCGTTTCATTTTCTTATTCATTTCTTCCGCCTCCTCACATGATCGCCTTGGTCAGGTTCTCGACCGTCAGGTTCTTGCAATCGATCTCTCCGGTCATGACGCCGCCCCGCATGACGATGGTGCGGTCGCAAAGCCGGGAGACCTCGGTCAGATCGTCGCTGGCGACGAGGACCGCCAGGCCCTTCTTTGCCAGCTCGCGCAGCAGCGCGTAGATGTCGTACTTCGCGCCGATGTCCACGCCGACGGTGGGGCCGTTGAGGATCAGGATCTTCGGATTCGTGGACAGCCACTTCGCCAGAACCACCTTCTGCTGGTTGCCGCCCGAGAGCGTCTGCACCGGGAGCAGGTGGTTGTCGGTCTTGACGTGGATCTCCTGGACCCACTGGGAGGATTCCGCAATCTGCTTCGGGGAATCCAGCGTCACGCCCTTGGTGAACTTGTCGAAGTTGACGACGGTGATGTTCTCCATGATGGATACCGGCAGGAACAGGCCCTCCGTCAGACGGTCCTCGGGAACCAGCGCGATGCCGTTCTTCGTGGCGTCCTTCACGGAGGAGATGGTCACCTGCTTGCCCGCGCAGGTGATGGTGCCGCCGGTCGCCTTCTCGATGCCGAACAGCGTGTTGCACAGCTCGGAGCGGCCGGAACCCAGCTGACCGGTGATGCCCACGATCTCGCCGGGCTGCACCTTGAAGGACACGCCCGCGAAGCCGGGGCCCGACAGGTTGTTCAGCTCGATGGCCGGCGTGGCGTCGTACTGGATGCGATCCTCGGCGTGCTTGTTGTCCACATCGCTAAAGTCGCGGCCGGTCATGTAGTGGGTGAAGTCCTCCTCGCTCAGCGTCGCCATGGGCCCGGTGTACACGGTCTGGCCGGAGCGCATGATGGTGATGCTGTCGGAGATCTCGTACATCTCATCCAGCTTGTGGGACACGAACAGGATGGAGAGTCCCTTGGCCTTCAGGTCGCGGATGATCTCAAACAGGCGGTCGACCTCCTTGCGGGTCAGCGCCGTCGTGGGCTCGTCCAGGATCAGGAACTTCGCCTTGGCGTACAGCGCGCGGGCGATGGCGATCAGCTGCTTGGATGCGACGGGCAGCGTCTCGACCAGGTCGTCCAGATCCAGGTCCAGATCCAGCGTCGCCATGACCTTCTTTGCGATCTCCCGCTGCTGCTTATGGTTGTAGATCTTCTTCTTGTTGGAGATCACGGTGTTGATCGCCAGGTTCTCCTGCACGGTCAGGTTCGGGAAGACGGACATATCCTGATAGATGACCTGAATGCCCTGATCGATGGAGACAGACGGCGAAAGCGCCTCATAGACCGTACCATCGAACTCGATGGTGCCGGAATCCTGGGGCTGGAAACCTGAGATGGCCTTGATGATGGTGGACTTGCCGCAGCCGTTTTCACCCGCAAGGCAGTGCACCTCGCCGCGCTTGACCCTCAGGTCGACGTTCTGCAGGGCGTGCACGCCGCCGAAGGATTTGCACACGCTCTTGCAGTCCAGAATGTACTCAGACAACAGTTGTTCCTCCCCTCTCCTCATTCACGGGAGTTGTAAGATTGGAAGTGCAGATATTGAAGAAACGCTGCCAAGTGCAAAACCACTCGGCAGCGCCTCAGGTTTAATACTTAATCAGATTAAACCGCTGAATTGTGATTCCGTTGTCCGGAATTAGAACAGTTCGTCAACGTTCTCGCCGGTGCCGACGCAGGGAGCGCTGCCGAGCAGGCAGTTGTTGCCATCCTCGGTGACCAGCTTCACAGCCTCGTAGCCGGGAGCAGCGCCGCCGTCAGACAGGTCGGTGCCGTCGCCCACGGGCTCGCCCATCAGGACCTTGTAAGCGGTCAGGCAGGCAACGTAGCCGGACAGTTTGGGATCCCAGGTGGTGACGCAGTAGATCAGGCCATCCTTCAGCTCCTCAGCATACACGGAGGGAACGCCGGAGCCGATGATCTTGACCTGGCCTTCCAGGCCCATCTCTTCAACAGCCTGGGAGATGCCGGCGGCGTCGGTGGAGCAGAAGCAGACGAAGCCCGCCAGATCGGGATCAGCCTTCAGAACCTGCTTGGCCTGCTCGTAAGCGGTGGTGGTGGATTCCTTGGATTCGCAGGTGGGGATGGCGTCGTTGAGCAGCTCCAGGCCCGGTGCGTTCTCCTTGAGGTAGTCAACCATGCGGTTTGCATAGTCCATGTGGGTGATGGCGGTGGTGTAGCCGACCATGATGGCGTACTTGCCCTCGCCGCCGGTGGCCTCGATCAGAGCGTCCGCCTTGGCAACGGCGTTGGTCTGAGCGTTGAAGGCCTCGGTGTCATACAGGCAGTTGGTCAGGTTGGAGGCCTCGTGGCCGATGACGACGATGCCCTTCTCCATGGCGTCCTTGAAGGTGTTCTCCAGAGCGGCGGAGTCATTCGGCACCACGATGATGGCGTCATAGCCCTGGGTCTTCAGCTGGTCGATGATCTCCAGCTGAGAAGCGGCGTCGGTGGTGGCGGGGAACTCAACGTGCGCGTCCACGCCGTACTTCTCTGCAAACTCAACCACGCCTTCCTCCAGGCGGGAGAACCAGTCGGCAACGCCCTTCACGACGACGGCCATCTTGAACTCGGAGGGATCCTTCTCGCTCTTGAAGTCCGCGGGATCGAAACCGTTCAGGACCTGATATTCCTCGGCAAATGCCGCGGTTGCGATGGTGGCGATCATGACAACAGCCAGGATCAGAGACAGAAGTTTCTTCATTTTGGTATCTCCTTCACATAGTATTTATCTTCGGGCAGTGGCCTTCCGCCCTGCCGACAGATCGCGATGAAGCGCCGGAGCAACGATTTGGCGTAATCGTTTACTCGCACTTTACATGTATTTTAATCCATCCCTCCTGCGTTGTCAATATCTTTTCCAGGATTTTGCAGCCAACTTTTGAAATTAATGATTCTATAATAAATTCTGAAAATCTCACCTAAAATCCCGTGCAACCTCCCCCATTCATAGAAGATAATGCCCCCTATATTGCTTACGCAGGCGACACATTTCCCCCGGGAACAGCGCGCAGATACGCTTCCCGGAGCTCCAAGGGACTCCCCGCGCGCCGCCGCTGCCCCCGTATGTATGCATTGACGGATTTTCCCGGCTGCGTTATAATAATACCAATCTATCACTGTGCGGGCTCGTCCCGGGAACGGAGGTTGGATTCGCCTTGAACAGCGGGAAGCTATCGATTAAGGAGATCGCGCGCCTAGCGAACACCTCTGTGGCCACCGTATCCCGCGTGATCAACAGAAACGGGCGCTTTTCCAAGGAGACGGAGCAGCGCGTGCGCGACGTGATCGCCCGGTACAACTATCAGCCGAACATGCTGGCGAAAGGCCTGCGCGAGGACAGGATGAAGGCGATCGGCGTGATCGTCAGCGACATCACCAGCGACTTCTTCGCGGGCATCGTGCAGGAAATCGAGAGCGCTCTGTTCCACCGCGGCTACACCGCGGTGCTCTGCGACACCTTCGAAAATGAAGAGGCGGAAAAGCGCGCCCTGGAGATGCTCGGGAACCTGCGCTTCTCGGGCATCATCTTCGTGGGCGGCAAGCGGACGAAGGCCCTGCTCGGCGACCTGCCCATCATCTACGTGGACCGCAAGCCGCCGCCCGAATCCATGGAAGCGGGCAGCTGCTTCATCGGCAGCGACAACTTCCAGGGCGGCTATCTCGTCGGGGAGCGCCTGATGGCTGCCGGGCGGCAGTGTCCGGCGATCGTGCTCTTTGAGGACAATCTGGAGACGCAGCGGCAGCGCCTGCGGGGCTTCCGCAAGGCTCTGGAGGACCACGGGAAGGCCTTCGATCCGCGCTGCGTCTTTCACGTGGATCGCGTGGCCTATGAGGAGGGCATGCAGGTCACGGAGCGGATCCTGCGCGCCGGCATCGGCTGCGATTCGATCTTCTACACCTCCGACATCCTGGCCATCGGCGGCATGCAGTATCTGAACGAGGCACGCGTGGCGGTGCCCGAAGTGCTTGCGCTGGTGGGCATGGACGACATTCCCTCGAGCCAGCGCATCACCCCTCCGCTCACCACCGTCCGCCAGCAGTACCGCCGCTTCGGCGCGCTGGCCGCGGATTCCATCATCCGCATGCTGAACGGAGAGGCGGTGGAGGACCTGATCCTCGACGTGGAGCTGATCGAGCGTGCCACGGTCTGACCGTATACTGAAAGGAGACTGATCCTATGGGTATGCATCTTGCGATCGACATGGGTTCCGAGAGCGGCCGCGCCATCGTCGGCTGGCTGGAGGACGGCGTCCTGAAGACGGATCTGATCCATCGCTTCCGGACACAGTTCACGCGCGTCCACGGGAAGGACTACCGCAATCTCTATCGCTTCAACGACGAGATCCAGTACGCACTGTCCCTGTACGCCGAAAAGTACGGCCCGAAGCTGGACAGCATCAGCGTCTGCTCCTGGGGCGGAGACTTTGCCGTGCTGAACCGGGACGGCAACCTGAACCACCTGCCGCTCTCCTACCGCAGCATCGATTCGGAGGAGCGCACCAAGCAGCTGATTGAGGAGACCTTCGGGGAGCGGGCGCTGTACGAGCGCAACGGCAACCAGCGCATGCCCACCGATCCGCTGCGCCTGCTGCTGCGGATGAAGCTGGAGGACGATCCCTCCCTGGACGATCCCCACGGCATGCTGTTCATCGCGGACGCGATGCACTATCTGCTGGGCGCGGAGGCCTGCTGCGAGCGGTCCATGGTCACCTTTGGCCGCCTGTTCGACTTCCGCAAGGACGACTGGGACTGGGAGGTATTCGAGCGCTTCGGCCTGCCCAGGGGTCTGTGCAGCCGGGTCGTGCCGCCCGGAACGCGCATCGGCGAGGTGGATCCCGCCATCGTGAAGGCGGCGGGTCTTGAGGGGCCGGTGCCCATCGTCACCAGCTGCACCCACGACACCGCCTGCGCCCTGACCGCGGTGCCGGACAACGGCTCCGGCTGGGCCTTCATCAGCTGCGGCACCTGGGCGCTGATGGGCATGGAGGTCGACGCGCCGGTGATCAACGACATCTCCTACGAAAACAACTTCAACAACACCAGCGTGCCCTTCGGCAGGACCATGTTCAAGCGCAACATGACCGGCACGTGGATCATCGAACAGTGCAAGCAGCGCTGGGGTCGGTATAGCTATGACCAGATCGTGGATCTGGCCGAGGCGGCGGAGGACAGCGACCTGTCCATCGACATCAATTCCCGGGATTTCTACGATCCCGAGGACATGCCCGCCGCGATCTCTGCGGCGCTGAAGCGGGACTTCGGCGCGGAGGTGGATCCGAACGACGTGGCCACCATCGCCGCCGTCGTGTACCGCAGCATGGCGCTGGAGTTCCAGCGCTACCTGGGCGCGCTGCTCAGGGCCGCCGGCCGGAAGATCGACAGGATCTACATGCTGGGCGGCGGCAGCAAGAACCGCCTGATTGCCCAGTACACCGCCAATGCCTGCGGCTACCGGGTGTACACGGGCGTGTTCGAGGGGAGCAGCGTTGGCAACCTGCTGCTTCAGGCCTACGCCTGCGGTGAGTTGAAGGACAAGGAGGCCATGCGCCGCGTATCGGCAAACACCTTCCCCCAGACGGCCTATGAACCCAAGGACGCGGAGGCGTGGCAGAGGCGCTATGCAATCTTCGCCGAGCGCGTGATCCGCAAAAATCTCTGGTAACAATTTTCATTCCCAATACAACACGATCGAAAGAAAAGAGGTAATTCCAAATGTATCCTTCCGACAAAGAGGCAAAGGCACTGATCCTGGAGATCGGCCAGAAGATGAGCAGTTCCGGCTTTGTGGCGGCAAATGATGGCAACATCTCCGTGCGCTGCAGCGAGGACGCGGTCTGGATCACCCCCACCGGCGTCAACAAGGGCGAACTGAAGGAAGAGATGCTCATCAAGGTGCGCATCAGCGACAGTGCGATTCTGGAGGGCACCTGGAAGCCCACCAGCGAAACCGAAATGCACCTCAACGCCTACCGCACCGACAATGAGATCGTCTCCACGGCCCACGCCCATCCGCTGAACTGCTCCATTCTGGCCTGCGCAGGCATCGAGCTGGATCTGCCCACGACCCTCTCGGCGGTGTGCATCAGCGGAAGGATTCCCGTGATTCCCTATTGCTGCTCGGGCTCGAAGGAGCTGGCGGAGTGCATCATTCCCTACGTCAAGAAGTACCACGTGGTCAACCTGGCCAACCATGGTCCCATCGCCTGGGGCAAGGCGCCCCGCGAGGCGTGGTACCGCCTGGAGAACGCCGAGGCCTCCGCGCGCCTGGCGCTGGGTCTGGCCACCCTGGGCAGACTGCGCCCGATCAACAGCGACCAGATCACCGAGGCGCTGGCCTTCCACAAGATCGACATGACGCCGGAAGGCACGGTCTGCCGCGTGGATTCCAACGCAGACCTGCAGCCCTCGATCCCCTTCAGCGAGTACATGCGCCAGATCATGGAAACGAAATAACGCCCAACCCATAAAAAGGCAGGATCAGTATGAACGCAATCGGATTGGACATCGGCACCACCACCATCTCCGCCGTCGTGATCGACAGCGTCACCGGCGAGATCCGTCAATCGCGAACCATCTCCAACGGTACCGACCTGCCGGGCGACGTTCCCGGCGGAAAGCTGCAGGATGCAAACGCCATCATCGACAAGGTTCTCGCACTGACCGGGGAGCTTACGTCGGCCTACGGCCCCATCTGCGCCATCGGCATCGACGGGCAGATGCACGGCATTGTCTACATCGATGAAAGCGGCGCGGCGGTCAGTCCCCTCTATACCTGGCAGGACAGCCGCGGCAACCTTCCGCTGGAGGACGGCACCTACGTCTCCCGCCTGAAGGCGCTGACCGGCTATGAAATGTCCACCGGCTTCGGCCTGACGACCCACTACTGGATGACCCTGAACGGCGCGATCCCGAAGGGCGCGGTGCGGATGTGCACCATCTTCGACTACGCCGCCATGAAGCTGACCGGACGCACCGAGCCGCTGATGCACACCTCCGGCGCGGCCAGCTGGGGCCTGTTCGATTCCGTCAACTCCAAATGGATGGAAAAGGAAATCGCGGCCTGCGGCATGGATCCCTCCTGCCTTCCCGAGGTGACCGACGCGTGCGTCACCGTCGGCTCCACCCCGGACGGCGTCCCCGTGTCCTGCGCCATCGGCGACAACCAGGCGAGCTTCATCGGCTCCGTCCGCGAGGCGGATACGAGCGTGCTGGTCAACATGGGCACCGGCGGACAGGTCTCCATGCAGGGCTTCACGCCCGTTCCCCTGGAGGATCTGGAGATGCGGCCCATGGGCGAGAAGAAGTACATCCTCGTGGGCTCCACGCTCTGCGGCGGCAGGGCCTACGCGCTGCTGGAAAAGTTCATCCGGGACGTCGCCGCGCTGTCGGGCTATGACGGCGCCCCGCTCTACGAGGCCGTCAACCGGGTCGCGATGGAGAACATCGAGATCGACGAGCCCTGGACCGCAGATACCCGCTTCAGCGGCACGCGCCGCCAGGGCAGCCTGCGGGGCAGCTTCACCGGCATCAGCAACAACAACTTCGACGCTGCCCATCTGGTCAGCGCCACCCTCAACGGCATCGCCGATGAGATCATGGATCTGTACGGCAAGATTCGCGGAGCCGAGGTCGCCCGGCCGACGCAGCTGATCGGCAGCGGCAACGGCCTGCGCCGCAACCTCGCCCTGCGCCGCGTGTTTGAAAAGCGCTTCGGCCTGAAGATGATGATCCCGGCGCACACCGAGGAGGCCGCCTACGGCGCCGCGCTGTTCGGACTCGCGGCGGGCGGAATCTTCTCCGATCTGAACGCCGCCCGGGCGCTCATCCGCTACGAATAGGAGGCGCTCCATGAGAGTAACGCAAGCGCCCTTCTTCGACGCGCTGATCCGCATGTTTGACGACGCGACGCGGGCGGGCTGGCACGAGTGCCACGGCGGAAATCTCAGCTATCGCCTCAGCGCGGCAGACGTCTCCGCCGTGTCGGAGGAGCTGTCGCCCATTGGCGACTGGTTGCCCATCGGCCTGCGCGTCCCCGGCCTGGCGGGTGAAAAGCTGCTGGTCACTGCGGCGGGCCAGATCTTTCGCAACACATCCCGCGACCCCGAGGGCTCCCTGGGAATCCTCGAAATCTCGGAGGACGGCGCGAACTACCGCGTCCTCTGGGGCTACGCCGGCGGCGGCAGGCCCACGAGCGAGCTTGCAGCCCACCTCGCCAATCACGAGGTCATCAAGCGCCGCTCTGCGGGACGTCTGCGCCTGGTCTACCACGCGCATCCGGAAAACCTGATCGCGCTCTCGTTCGTTTTGCCCCTGGACGAGGTCGTCTTTACCCGCGAGCTGTGGGAGATGATGCCCGAGTGCGCCATGATCTTCCCCGCCGGCATCGGCGTGGTTCCGTGGATGGTTCCCGGAACCCCCGAAATCGCCCGTGCGACGATGGAGAAGGTGGAGGAATTCGACCTCATTCTCTGGGCGCAGCACGGCGTATTCGCCGTCGGCGAGAACCCGGACGCCTGCTTCGGCATGGTGGAGACCGCAGAAAAGGCCGCCGCCATCCTGCTGAAGGTGCTGTCCTGCGTTCCGCAGAAGCGGCAGGCCCCCGGCACGCAGGATCTGCGCGAGCTGGCGCAGGTGTTCCGCCTGCCCCTCAAGGACAAATTCCTCTGACCGCGCCGTGCCCGCTTCGGCGGGAAGGCGCCTGGTGCGATGCTGTTTACATGTACAGCTCGCTCCGCACCGGACTGCGCAAGGGCCGCTGATCTCCGGCGGCAACCGGGCACAAAGGATCAGATCGACCAGATCCATTTACAGGAACACAAGTTACTCATCGCTCCCGAATCCGGCCTTCTCCGGCCCGATTCGGGAGTTTTTTCTTTCGGAAAGCATGCACATTCACATCTTCAGTCGCATCAGAACACACGGCCTCCATTGCCGCCCGGAGCTTCGTGCGCGCGTCATCGCTTGACAATCCTCGCGTGGCGGCCGTAAAATACAGCTATACAAGAGGACGATCCCCCGCGCCGCAGGCAGAAATGCAGACCAATCGGAAACCGCCGCGCGAGGGAAAGCGTCATATGGAGGGATGAACTTGCCCATCGAGATTCTACGCAACGACATCACCCGCATGCAGGTGGACGCCATCGTCAACGCCGCCAACGAATCCCTGCTGGGCGGCGGCGGCGTGGACGGCGCCATTCACCATGCCGCAGGGCCGGAGCTGCTGGCCGAGTGCCGCACGCTCCACGGCTGCAGGACCGGTCAGGCAAATCTCACCCGGGGCTACCGCCTGCCCTGCCGCTATGTGATCCACACGGTGGGCCCGGTGTGGCACGGCGGAACCGCCGGCGAGGCGGAGCTGCTGGCCTCCTGCTACCGCAGCTCCCTGGAGCTTGCCCGGCAGTACAATTGCAAGAGCATCGCATTTCCGCTGATCTCCTCCGGCGCCTACGGCTACCCGAAGGAACAGGCGCTTCGCATCGCCACGGAGACCATCCGTAGCTTCCTGGCGGAGCACGACATGCTGGTGTACATCGTGGTGTTCGACCGGGCCGGGCTGCGCGCCTGCGACCGGCTCTACGCACCCATCGCCCAGTACATCGACGATAACTACGTGGATGCGCATCTGGATCTGCGGCGCGAGCAGCTGCGGCGGCAGGGCTTCAGCGCACCCGCGCCCGAGCCGTTCAGCGTGCCCTGCATGCAGGCGCCTGCGCCGGGCCTGGAGGACTATCTGAAGGAGCTGGACGAGAGCTTCTCCCAGATGCTGCTGCGCAAGATCGACGAGCGGGGCATCAAGGATTCCGTCTGCTACAAGCGCGCCAACCTGGATCGGAAGCTGTTTTCGAAGATCCGCAGCGACGTCCACTACAAGCCCAGCAAGCGCACCGCGCTGGCACTGGCGATGGCGCTGGAGCTCTCGCTTGCGGAGACCCGGGAGCTTCTGCAGAAGGCCGGTCTGGCCCTGTCCCACAGCTACAAGTTCGACATCATCATCGAATACTGCATCCTGAACGGCATCTACGACATCGACACCGTCAACCAGACGCTGTTCGACTTCGACCAGCCGCTGCTGGGCGGCTGAGGCTGCACCGGCGCGCCAAATGTCGCTTTTCAGGCGACCATTTCATTCCCGCAATCCGCTATAATTCAAGCATCGAAAGCGAAATACAATTTGCGGGAGGTCTGAACCATGAAAAAGAATCTGACGGAGCTGGTCTTCATCCTGGATCGCAGCGGTTCCATGCACGGCCTGGAGGCCGACACCATCGGCGGCTTCAATTCGATGATCGAGCAGCAGCGCGCGGCCGAGGGTGCGGCGCTGGTCTCCACCGTGCTGTTCAGCAACGAAAGCAGCGTGCTGCACGATCGCGTGCCCCTCGCGCGCATCGCCCCCATGACCGCGCAGCAGTACCGCGTGGGCGGCTGCACCGCGCTGCTGGACGCCATCGGCGGCGCAATCCACCACATCGGCAACGTGCACAAGTACGCACGCGCAGAGGATCGCCCCGAGCACACGCTGTTCGTCATCACCACCGACGGCCTGGAGAACGCAAGCCACCGCTACACCGCCGATCAGGTGCGCACCATGATCCGGCGTCAGAAGGAGAAGTACGGCTGGGAATTTCTGTTCCTGGGCGCGAACATCGACGCCGTGGAGACGGCGGAGCGCTTCGGCATCGATCGCAGCCGCGCGGCCAACTTCCACAGCGATTCTGCGGGCACGCGGCTGAACTACGAGGTGCTGAGCGAGGCCATCTGTGCGGTGCGCAGCAGCCGTCCGCTGGGCGACGACTGGGCAAAGCGCATCGACGAGGATTACAACGGAAGGAAGTGAGCGCATGCTGGGCGCAATCATCGGCGATATCGTGGGTTCCCGCTTCGAATGGAACAACCACAGAGACAAGAATTTTGAGCTGTTCACCGACAAGTGCTTCGCCACCGACGACAGCATCATCACGCTGGGCGTGGCCCGGGCCATTCTGGAGAGCCGCCCGGACTGGAGCGACCTGAGCGCCCAGGCGGTGCGCTGCATGCAGGCGGTGGGCCGGCCCTATCCCCACTGCGGCTACGGCGGCCGGTTCTACGGCTGGATGTACAGCGACGAGCCGGAGCCCTATTTCAGCTTCGGCAACGGCGCCGCCATGCGCGTGAGTCCCTGCGGCTTCGCGGCGCGCAGCCTCGACGAGGCCAGAACCCTGAGCAGGGCCGTGACGCAGGTCACCCACAACCACCCCGAGGGTCTGAAGGGTGCGGAGGCCACCGTCGTGGCGCTGTACATGGCCCGCACGGGCCGCCCCATGGAAGAGATCCGCGCGACGATCGATCGGGACTACTATCCCATGGACTTCACCCTCGACGGCATCCGCGACAGCTACCGCTTCAACGAGACCTGCCAGGACACGGTGCCCCAGGCGCTGATGGCCTTCTTCGAGTCCACCGGCTTCGAGGACGCCATTCGCAACGCCATCTCCGTGGGCGGCGACAGCGACACCCTGGCGGCCATAACCGGCGGCGTGGCCGAGGCCTACTACGGCATTCCGGAGGACATCCGCAGCCGGGCGCTGACGTATCTGGACGAGCGCCTGATGGACATCCTGCTGCGCTTCGAGGAGAAGTACGGCGCATAAGCTCCGCTGCGCGCGCCGGGAAGCGAAGTGCGCAAACCGCAGGATCATCCGTACCATCCGGCATGACAAGGCCCCCGGGAATCCAATGGATTCCCGAGGGCACATTTTCGTTCAGTTGGAATCGGATGAGAGCGCATCCAGCAGCTGCCGCATGGTCTTATGAAGCACCGGATGCACGAAATTCGGCGCCAGCTCGACCATCGGGCCCAGCACGAAGTCCCGGTTCTGCAGATCGGGGTGCGGAAGGATGAGCGCGGGGTCGTCCTGCACCAGATCGTCGTAGAACAGGATGTCCAGATCCAGCGTGCGCGGACCCCAGTGCACCAGCCGCTCCCGCCGGGCCGCCTGCTCGAGGACGTGCAGCGCGTCCAGCAGCTCCTCCGGATCGTACAGCGTCTCGATCTCCATGGCGGCGTTCAGGAAGTCGTCCTGCTCCACGCCGCCGTAGGGTTCGGTCACGCGGTAGGCGCTGACCTTCTTCACCCGCACGCATTCATCCGCCCGCAGGGCCTCGACGGCTCCGTCCAGATACCCCTGCTTGTCGCCCATATTGGAGCCCAGCGCCACAAAGGCGCGATGCCAGCCCCGGCGCACGCATACGGACACGCTGTCGAAGGGCAGCGGGATCGGCGCGCTGGGCTTTTCCAGCTCCAGGTCCACCTCATGGATGAGGGGGAATTTCAGCAGCAGCGCCCGGCAGGCGTGCTCCACCGCCGCCTCCAGCAGCTTCCATGTGTTCTTCTGCAGGTATTCCGTCAGGAACACGCACACATCGGCGTAGCTGATGGTCTGCTCCAGCGCATCCGCGAGGCCGCCCTGTCGGGTGGAGGTGTACAGCGTGGCGTTCACCACGAACATCTGGCCCAGCCGGGTCTCCTCCTCGAACACGCCGTGGTGCGCAAAGACGCGCAGGCCGCGGGTGCACGCGGACGAACATGCAGCCCGCCATCGCCGCCATCACGCTGGTGGCAACGGTGCCCTCCACGCGCTGGTCCGAGGGCAGGTTCAGCGTAAGTCCGATCATGCTCTTGCGGCTGGTGCCCAGCAGCACCGGCAGATCGAAGGCGCGAATCAGATCGCCCAGGCGGCGCACGCACTCCAGGTTGTTCTCAAGGCTCTTGGCAAAGCCCACGCCGGGATCCAGGATGATCTTGTCCCGATGAATGCCCGCCGCGTCCGCAAGGCGCAGGGTTTCCTTCAGATCCTCCAGCATCTCCGGGAAGAACTCCGCGTAGCTGGCGTTTTCGCGGTTGTGCATCAGGCAGCAGGGCAGATTCGCCTCCGCGATCACGCGCCCCATCCCGGGGTCGTACTTCAGGCCCCAGATGTCGTTGATGAGGTCCGCGCCCGCAGCGATGCCCGCCCGGGCCACTTGGCTCTTGTAGGTGTCCAGGCTGATGGGCACGTCGAAGCGGGCCTTGATCGCCTCGATCACTGGGGCCACGCGGTCGATCTCCTCCTGATCGGAGATCTTCGTGTAGCCGGGTCTGGTGGATTCTCCGCCCACGTCCACCACGTCCATGCCCTCATTCAGCATGTCCTCCACGTGGCGCAGCGCAACATCCAGCTGATTCCATCTGCCGCCGTCGGAAAAGGAATCCGGCGTGACGTTCAGGATGCCCATGATGTAGGTCTTGCCCGTGGTCTGAAACTCTCGGTTGCCGATTTTCACTTGATATTGTCACTCCTCAGCGGGCAATGCCCGCGTTTTTTCGCTCCTCCGGCCAGTTGCACGCTTCCCGCACGCCGCAGCACCAGCACAGACGGCAGGCCTTGTCCGCCCGATAAAGAAGCTCTCCCAGCTGGGCACGCGCATTTTCCGGAGCGCCGCCCCGGTGACAGCGGATGGCCGCGATCACCGCTTCCGTCTCCTCCGCAGAAAAGCCCGCGTCCGGCAGGATGCTCTCCGCCAGCGCAGCGCTGGCCTGCTCGTGGGGAATGCCCCGCCGAATCTGCTCCGCCCGGCCGATGTCGTGCAACAGCGCCGCAGCGTACACCGTCTCGCGATCGAGGGCAAGCCCCTGCTCCAGCACGTCGATCCACATCAGCCGCGCCACGTCCAGCAGATGCGTCAGATCGTGCCGGCAAAACGGCCGCTGCGCCTCCAGTTCCTCCAGAAGCGTCAGCTGCTGCACAAACAGCGGATGGCGCAGGATCGCATTGATCCGCTTCATCGGACCCGAAGGAGCTGGAAGAAGCGGTCCTGCAGCGCCGGATCCCTCTCAAAGCAGCCCAGCATGGCCGCCGTGACCGTCTTGGTGCCGGGCTTCTTGATGCCCCGCATGGTCATGCACATGTGCTCCGCCTCGATCACCACCATCACGCCCTGGGGGCGCAGCTCACTCATGATGGCGTTGGCGATCTGGGAGGTCAGCTGCTCCTGAATCTGCGGCCGGCGCGCAAACACCTCCACCGTGCGGGCCAGCTTGCTCAGACCCGTCACCTGCCCGTCGGGCACGTAGGCGATGTGCACCTGTCCATAGAAGGGCAGCAGATGGTGCTCGCACACGGAATAGAAGGTGATGTCCTTCTCCATCACCATGTTGTTTTCGTCCACCGGGAAGCGCTTGGACAGCGGCTCCGCGGCCGTCTGCGTAAGTCCTCCGAACAGTTCCCCGCACATGCGGGCAATGCGGTCGGGGGTTTCCACCAGGCCGGGACGGCTCGGATCCTCCCCGATGGCCTCCAGAAACAGCGATATCGCCTCTTTGACTTTCTCTTGGTCGATCAACGTGGGTACACTCCTTCAACGCAGTTTGCGGCAGGAATCGCGCCGAAGCGCGTCCGGGTTACAATTACCGATCATTATATAACACATTTGCAAAAAAAGAAAGCCTTCCCATGAAAAGAATCGGGTTTTGTCCCGAATCCCGCGTTGGATTCCTCCAAAATGCCCGGTTTTCCCGCGATTTCCGGCCATCAAAAGATCCGGAGCATTGCACCCCGGATCATTGCAGGCATTTGTCCTCCGCTCAGTGCGCGCCCGCGTCCTCGTAGCCCACAATCAGCCCGCCCTTTTCGGCGTAGAAGCTGCACAGGCCCGTGCATGCGCCGATGGTCACCGCACAGCCGGGATGCTCCTCCAGAATCCGCTCCCGCAGCTGCTGCGCCGCAGGCTCGTTCAGGCAGTGGGCGATGTGCACCCGTCCGCCGGCGAAGCCCGCCTTCTTCATCTCCGCATAGGTGGTCTCCAGCATCCGCTTCTCGCCGCGGCACTTGTGCAGCGCCTGCAGCTGGCCCTCCTCGGAGCCCTTGCCCAGCACGCGGATGCCCAGCACGCCGGCGATCTTCGCCATCGCCGGGCTGATGCGGCCGTTGCGGGCCAGGTTGTTCAGCGATTGCAGGCAGAACAGCACGTGGGTGTGCCTGCGGTAGGCAGCGATCTCCCTTTCGATCTCCTCGAAGGAGAGTCCCCGCTGGATCAGCGCGCGCAGCTTCTCCGCAATCAAAAGCATCTCAGCGCCCGCAGACAGGCTGTCGATCACGCAGACCTTCGCCTCCGGCTGCGCGCGCAGGTACTCCTCCTTCGCGTGCATCGCAGCGGCATGGCTGCCGGACAGCGCGCTGCTGATGGTCAGCGCGAAGATCGCATCGCTGCCCGCAAAGGCCTCCAGCCACTCGTGGGGATTCGGGCAGGAGGTGCGCGACGCACCCTTCTCGTGCTGCAGCTCCTCCACCATGCGCGCCACATCCAGGCCGGGCGCATCCACATATTCCCGCTCCCCGGTGATGATCTTCAGGGGAACGCTGGCAAAGTCCACGCCCTCGAGGGCGTACAGATTGGCCGCGGAATCCGATACGATTCGATACTTCATCGCTCTTCACCACCAGATTTCTTGTTTGTTCAAACCATCTCACAAGGTTTTCAAAAACCGATTATCTCATATTTTATCACAGATCACTGCGGCCGTCAACCGACCCGGATTGACGGCGGGAAATTTCTGCTGTAAAATATGAAGCATTCGGAGGAGAGATTATGCTGGAAGGAAAATTTCGGCGGGCGCTTGCCGCAGCCGTGCAGGATTTTCACCTGCCAAAATACGACGCCATCCCGGACGACGGTCTGTATCTGGAGCAGGCGGCGCTGTATGTCACCGAGGTTTTGACCGTGCTGCCGGGCACGGCCCTGACCGGCTCCATGGTCAGCAATTACGTGAAGAAGGGGCTGCTGGCCAACCCGGTGCGGAGGAAGTACCATCGGGAGCAGCTCGCCCAGCTGATCTTCATCGCGGTGGCAAAGTCGGTGCTGTCCATTGAGGACATCCGCCTGCTGGTGCAGCTGCAGCGCGCAGGCTACGACGGCCGCCTCGCCTACGAGACCTTCCGCAGCGAATTCGGAGCCGCGCTGCGCAGCGCCTTTGACGCGCCCCCGGCGCAGCGAACCGCAGCTGCGGCGTCCACATCCCCGGAGCGCGCCGTGCTGCACACCGCCGTCGTCACCATCGCCCACAAGCTCTGCCTGAATCAAAGTCTCGCGCTGCTTCTGCGCGAGGACTGAACGCCCCGCCTGCGCGGGGGTTTTTTTCGGATGCGCACATCGTTCCGCCCCCGTTCCGACATGTTTTTACCATATAATCACGACGATTTTACACACTTCCGGAGCCACATGTTATAATTATAATGTTATGCATCTGTTACGATCCGGAGGAGTTCATGAACATCGCAGAATTTGTCGATCGGCTGCTGGAGAGCCGGGGCCTTTCCGAGGCGCAGCTGGCGGAGCTGCTGGGATACAGGAGCAAGACGTCCATCGCGCGCATCCGCAGACTGGAGAGCGGCGAGCAGAGCCTGAACGCCTTCGCGCACCGTCTGCGCCGGAGCCTGAAGCTGAGTTCCGAAGAGGACCGCGCCTTGAGCGACGCCATCGACTGCATGCACTGGCAGGAGGATCTTCCGGCCGTGCAGAGAATCGCCGGCTTTCTCTCCGGCGATGTGGAGGATCCGCCGGAGCCCGTGCTGCAGGAGCTGCTCCCCTGCCGGACGGAGGCGGCGGTCACGCTGTCGGAGCGCTATGCGGACGCGGCGCAGCTGGACATCGCGCTGGTGAACTGTCACCACGTGCCCATCTACCGAAGCCTGCTGCAGTTGCTGCGGTGCGGGCATGCGCAGGTGCGGCACTATCTGCTGCCCCGGCACGACACCTCCGACACCATTGAGATGTTCCGCAGGGTCGCGGACATGGCCCTCGAGCCGGGCTACCAGCCCTGTTCCATTTCCATCGATCCCGCCGTCGGCCATCACGGCCTGCTCGCCTCCGACATCATGATCGTCACCCTTCGCGACGCCGCCGGCAGCCATCGCGAGGAGATGATCATCTTCGACCGCCCCGGCCACGGCACGATTCTCGCCGGCGCCCGTCCCGGCGACTTCCGGCGTCTGCTGTCGCTGTCCGAATTGGATTGCACGCTGCTCAAGCGCAGCTTCGAGGGCGCGGCCTCGCCCCAGGATTACGCGCGCTTCATCCTCGAATTTGCCGACCTGGAACAGAACCGGACCATCTACCGGCTGCGCCCCGACGTGTGCATCGACTGGATCGCGCCGGACATCCTGCGCGCGGCCCTGGAGCCCGTCCTGTGCGACGATCCGGAGCTGCGGCAGGCGATGCCCGAGCTGCAGCGCATCCATGCGCGCCGGTACCGGAACAACTTCAAAAAGCACCAGCCCAGCTACTCCGTGCTGCGCCAGAGCGCCCTGTGGCGCTTCGCCGAGACCGGATGCAGCGCGGATCACTTCTGGGCGATGCGTCCGTTCACGCCCCGGGAGCGCGTCCGGATCCTCTCCGAGCTGCACCGGCAGCTGCGCACCAATCCCTACTTTCACCTGCACCTGCTGCGCGACAACCACCTGCTGCGGGATCGGGAGTTCATCCTGTACGAGGGCGTCGGCCTGCTCATCACGGACATGCACGCCCACTACGACCTGGCCCACGGCCACTCGGAGATCATGATCTCGCACCCGGAATTCCTGCGCTGTTCCAGGAATACTGCGCCCGCGTGCTCCTCAGAAGCTGCGTGCTGGAGGACGGCGAGACGGATGCGCTGTTTCAGCAGATGATCCGCCATTGCGCCGCGCTGCCCCAGTAAAGTGTGACAAAAAAAACACACACTTTTGAAACCAATCCAAAGACACAGGACCTTGTGTCCCAAATACCTTTCTCCACGGCTCCATTTCTACTTATAATCAGCATGGGGTGTTTTTGTCGTTGCATGCGGAACTGAAGCGCAATCTGCACGGCATCCCGACCACACACATGCAGAGGGAAAGGAGGGCCGAAAGGATCGGATTTTCTCTACAACACCACACAATTGGAGGAAGGAACATGACACTGAAACGCATTCTGGCACTGGCGCTGAGCGCAATTCTGCTTGCCGCCATGCCCCTGTCCGCCATCGCCGACACCGAAGCCGATGCACCCGCCGCGGATGCCATTCAGGTGCAGGGCATCGATCTGAAGGAGGGCGAGAGCAAGGATCTGGATGCCGGCGAGGTCGAGGTCTACAAGGAGATCGCCGCGACCATCGCCGGATCCGAGGAGGATTCCCTGACCATTCCCCAGGAGGACGGCACCAGCATCACCTACACGCTGGAGGACAGCAAGACCGGCGAGGACCAGACCGTGCTCACCGCAGTCACCACCAGCGAAGAAACCGTTCTGGGCGTCACCGGCGTCAGCGAGATCGTTCTGATGAGGGGCGTTCCCGCCGGGGAAACCCCCGCTGAGGAACCCCCCGCTGAGGAACCCCCCGCTGAGGAGACCCCCGCTGAGGAGACCCCCGCAGAGGAGACCCCCGCAGAGGAGCCGGTCGTCGTCGATGAGCTGAAGGTTCCGGCGCTCGTCGAGGACGCCTACGGCAATATGGACGGCATCTACGAGGGCGTCTATGCCCCCGAGAGCGAGAACGCCCCCCTGGCAAGCCTGACCATGGAGCAGCTGCTGGCCGGTCTGGGCGAGGGTCTGACCGGCGAGGACCTGGAAATCTACCAGGCCACCGACGCCTACCAGACCTACGTGGACTTCGCAGCCTCCGTTGGCCTGGGCAAGGATGTGCCCGCCATCACCGCCAAGCTGCGGGAGATCGTGGACGAGTATCAAGCCAACCAGGCCGCCTACGACGACTACCTCGCGGCCCTGGAGGCCTACGAGCAGGCCGTGGCCAGCGGCGATGCAAACGCCGTGAAGCCCGAGCCCGTGGAAGCGCCCACCGTTCCGCTGTTCTCCCTGGAGGATCTGGAGATCAGCATGGACAAGGAGATCGCCGCCTCCGGCGAGGGCTACATCACCGAGATCGTCGTCAATGCGGACGCCGTGTACAACGTGCAGTATGACGGCGACGTCGAGGTAGAGGTCGAGGTTCCCGTGGAGGGCGGCACCGACTTCGTAATCACCCTGGACGTCTCCACCAGCATGGATGGGTCGGCCGACAAGGCGATGCTGCAGGCCCTGAAGGCCGTGCTGGACAAGATCATGGCCAACGACGAAAACACCGTGAGCATCGTCTTCTACGGTTCCGGCGCCAACGTCATGACCCTGGACATCAACGGCGAGACCCTCAACAGCTTCAGCCCCGCCATGGGCATCACTGCCGACGACATCTTCAACACCAAGCTACCCGGCAGCCAGTACAGCCTGAACGACCTGGTGAACGGCAGCGGCTACGTGCTGAGCGCGATCCGCGGCGCCTACGGCGTCTCCGGCAACGCCACCAACACCGCCTCCGGTCTGGACGCGGCCTACGCGATGCTGGAGAAGATCTATGGCGGCGACAGCGCCCCCGTGGACCGCAACACCGGCGTGCTGCTCTTCACCGACGGCGCGGCCAACAGGCCCTCCTACACTGCGAAGGAGAGCGCCATCGTGGCCGAGCGCAAGCTGGTGGAGGACTTCGGTGCCACCGTGGTCAACGTGGCCCTGGGTACCAGCTCGAATTACACGAATTACATGGATCCCTCGGATCCCAACTACCTGTACAACGCAAGCAGCAGCAACAGCGTCATCCGCGGCGACTACACCGCCGAGCGCGAGCTGCTGCTGGAGCAGAACGTAGTCTACTACAACATCCCGAAGATGTCCAACGACCAGCTGGCCGTGAAGATCAGCGAGATGTTCGAGGCCGCCTTCAAGACCATCACCACCACCACCACGAAGCTGGAGAGCGGCGTCATCGCCGACGGCGTGCTGGCTGCGGTGCAGTCCAAGCTGATCGACACGATTCCCGCCACCATGGAGATCGTATCGGTTGCCGGCAACTCCACCGGCTACAAGGTGCTGGGCAAGGATGAGAACGGCAACACCCTGATCGAGTGGGATCTGGGCAACCTGTACTCCGGTGATGAGCTGACCTTCTCCTACTTCATGGTTCCCGTGGACGGCGCCACCGATCTGAAGGTGGACATTGCCACCGGCGTGGACACCGTGCTGGTCACCAATCCCATGGACAAGGTCATCAACAACGACAACAACACCCAGATCGCCATCGTGCACCTGGCGGAGAATTCCACCTCCCAGGCCACCCTGCCCAAGACCGGCGTCGATACCGTTCCCGCCGCGATCCTGTGGATGGGCCTGATCGCCTCCCTGGTCGGCTTCGTCGCCGCCAAGCGCTACGCCTGATGCATTGCCGGAAGCCGGGCGCGGGTCATCCCCGCCCCGGTTTCCATCCCTGATTACAGTTCGGAGGAACAATTCCATGAAAAAATCACCGCGCAGACGTGCCCGAAAGCGGATCCTGATGCTGATCTGCGCCCTGGTGTTTGTACTGTGTCTGAGCCTGCTGATCCGCCAATACGCCCTGCTCCTTCAGGGCCGCCGCGCGCGCTCCGGCATGCAGGAGCTGTATTACGGCTTCGGCGCGGCCGCACTGGCCGAGGAGGCCCTGAACAGCGACATGCCCATCGCCGTGGACGAGCTGCGGCCGACGCCCGCGCCGGACGAGTCCTTTTCGCGCCTGCTGGAGGCCAATCCCGACACCGTGGGCTGGCTCAAGGTGGGCGATATCATCGATTTTGCGGTGGTGCAGCGCGACAACGCCTACTATCTGGATCACAACTTCTTCGGCGTGCCCTCGGCGGAGGGAACCGCCTTCATGGACGAGGGCTGCACCCTCTGGCCCGAGGACGATCACCTGATCATCCACGGCCACAACATGCGCAACGGCAGCGTATTCGGACAGCTCAAGTGCTTCCGCGACCTGGATTTCCTCAAGGAAAATGCCATCATTCGCTTCAACACCCTGTACAGCGCGCGTCAGTACGTGCCCTTCGCGGTGTTTGACATCTCCGCAGAGCCCGGCGAGGCCCGCTACATGGATCTGCAGCAGTTCAACTTCCGGAGCAGCGCGGGCTATGCCGCCTTCATCGAGGACGCCCGGCAGCGCTCCTGCTTCGAGATTCCCGTGGACGTTGCGCCCGGCGATTCCCTGCTCTCCCTGGTGACCTGCAGCTACTACGACGTCAACGGCCGGCTGGTGGTCATGCTGCGCGCGCTGCGCGACGGCGAGGACCCGCAGCAGATTTCGCAACAGATGCAGGCCGCAACCGCGAAGAACTGACATAAACGGAAGATCTTTTGAAGCGGCCCTGTATCATGTAAATTTTTCCGATGTTCGAAATATTTTTTGAATCATCAGGCGCATGTCCGGGGATTTCATAATCCCATATTCACACTTCCATAATAGCGCCCGACTTTCCGGCGGCGCATTTTGTGAATTCGGTGGCACTGTTAATTCCTGCATGCGGCGGTTGACAACGAACAATATCCGTGCTATAATCCTAAACAATCGGATTTTGACCGAGAATTTTTTCATGGAGATTGTCGAAATGAACGCTGTTTTCGCAATGACCGGCATTGTTGGTGTACTTGTAAGCATTATCCTTGTGCGACTTATTACGCACGAAGATGGTGCTAAAAGTTATGCCCCGCGATGCCAAGCGCTCTGATCCGGCAGCCGGAAAATCCTGAAAAGGGATGCCGGAAATCCGAAAAAAGTTTTGCAACGCCTGCGGTCTAACTTTTAGACGGCAGGCGTTTTTTACTGCAAGCAGCTGCGATTGTACAAGGAGGGACAAATCATGCAGATGACCGGCGCAAAAATTCTGATGGAATGTCTGCTGGAGCAGGGGGTCGATACGATCTTCGGCTATCCGGGCGGCACCATTCTGAACGTTTACGACGAGCTGTACTACTACGAGGATCGCGTCAAGCACATCCTGACTGCGCATGAGCAGGGCGCGTGCCACGCGGCGGACGGCTATGCCCGCTCCACCGGCAAGGTGGGCGTGTGCTTCGCCACCTCCGGCCCCGGCGCTACCAACCTGGTCACCGGCATCGCCACCGCCTATATGGATTCCTCGCCCATCGTCTGCATCACCTGCAATGTCGGCACCGACCTGCTGGGCAAGGACTCCTTCCAGGAGGTGGACATCACCGGCGTGACCATGCCCATCACCAAGTGCAACTACCTGGTGCGCCGCGTGGAGGACCTGGCCGACACGGTGCGCGAGGCCTTCGCCATCGCCCGCAGCGGCCGCCCCGGCCCGGTGCTGCTGGACATCCCCAAGAACGTCACCGCCGCCGTGTGCGAATACATGCCCCTGAGCCGCAGGGATCACGGCGTATGCGGCCGCCTGGGCATGCTGATGAAGCGCTCGTCGCTGAACTTCAAGGCGCCCGAGCCGGATCACGAGGACATCGACAAGCTGGTGGAGATGATCAACGCCTCGAAGAAGCCGCTGCTGATCTGCGGCGGCGGCGTGGTGCGCAGCCGCGCCCACGCGGAGTTCGAGGCCTTCGCCAACAAGATCGATTCCCCCGTGGCCATCACCGTGATGGGCGGCGGCGGCTTCCGCGGCAGAAACAAGCTCACCACCGGCATGATCGGCATGCACGGCTCCCAGGCCTCCAACATGGCCGTGGACGCCTGCGATCTGCTCATCGCCGTGGGCTGCCGCTTCTCCGACCGTGTGGCGCTCAAACCCTCCAGCTTTGCGCAGAACGCCAGGATCGTGCAGATCGACATCGACCGCAGCGAGATCAACAAGAACGTGGAGACCGACCACCACATCATCGGCGACGCCAAGCGCGTGCTGGAGCTGCTGCTGGAGCGCGTGCACCAGCTGGATCACAGCGAATGGAAGGACTACGTGTTCTCCTACAAGACCGAGACCGAGTACGACGAGGTGGAGGATCGCCTGACCCCCGGCCAGATCCTCTCGGCCATCGCGCGCATCCTTCCCCAGGACACCATCGTGTCCACCGACGTGGGCCAGCACCAGATGTGGGCCATCCAGCACTTCCACTTCGACTATCCCGGCCAGCTGCTCACCTCCGGCGGCTTCGGCACCATGGGCTTCGGCCTGGGCGCGGCCATCGGCGCGCAGGTGGGCAACCCGGACAAGTGCGTGCTGCACGTCACCGGCGACGGCGGCTTCCGCATGAACTGCAACGAGCTGGCCACCGAGCAGTACTACAACCTGCCCATCATCACGGTGCTGTTCAACAACGGCACGCTGGGCATGGTGCGCCAGTGGCAGACGCTGATCTACAAGGGCCACTACTCCCAGACCACGCTGGACCGCGCGCCGGACTTCGTGAAGCTGGCCGAGGCCTACGGCCTGGGCGGCCGCCGAGTGACGAACACCGAGGAGCTGGAGGCGGCGCTCCACGAGGCCCTCGAATGCGGCCACGGCTACGTGATCGACTGCGCCATCGATATGGACGAGATGGTGCGCCCGATGGTGGGCGGCGGCAGCCACATCACCCAGTTCATGATCGATTGAGGAGGGAAGCGCAATGAACCAAATCACAAGGCGTACTCTTGCAGTGCTGGTGGACAACGAGGCAGGCGTGCTCTCCCGCGTCGTGCGCCTCTTCTCCGGCAAGGGCTACAACATCGAGTCCCTGGCCGTGGGCACCACCGACGACCCCAGGATCTCCCGCATCACCATTGAGGTGCTGGCGGATGAGAAGCAGACGAACCTGCTGAGCAACCAGCTGCGCAAGCTGATCTGCGTGCACTCGGTCAAGTCGCTGCACCCCGATCACTGCATCCGGCGCGAGCTGGTGCTGATCAAGGTGCTGGCCCAGACCAGCGAAACCCGCAACGAGGTGATCCAGATCGCGAACATCTTCCGCGCGTCCATCATCGACGTATCGATCTCCTCGATCACCCTTGCCGTCATCGGCGATGAGAGCAAGGCTGAAGCAATCCAAAACCTCCTGAGGGAGTTTGGAATCCTCGAACTGGTGCGCACCGGCATGGTCGCGCTGGAACGCGGACAATACACCATTGACGAGCAGACCAAGGAAAAAGGAGAGTTTGACTATGGCAAAAATGTACTATGAGAAGGACTGCGATCTGAACAAGCTGAACGGCAAGAAGATTGCGATCATCGGTTACGGCTCCCAGGGACATGCCCACGCGCTGAACCTGCGCGATTCCGGCTGCGACGTCATCGTGGGCCTGCGCAAGGGCGGCAAGTCCTGGCCCGTGGCGGAGAAGGACGGCTTCACCGTCATGACCGTTCCGGAGGCCACCAAGGCTGCCGACATCATCATGATCCTGATCAACGACGAGCGTCAGGCCGATATGTACAAGAAGGACATTGAGCCCAACCTCACCGAGGGCAAGGCCATCGCATTCGCCCACGGCTTCAACATCCGCTACAAGCAGATCGTTCCCCCGGCCAACGTGGACGTGTTCATGGCGGCTCCCAAGGGCCCGGGCCACACCGTGCGCTCCCAGTACGTGGCGGGCAAGGGCGTTCCCTGCCTGATCGCCGTGGAGCAGGACGCAACCGGCAAGTGCTATGACATCGCCCTGGCCTACATCGCAGGCATCGGCGGCGCCCGCGCGGGCATCATGGAGACCACCATGCACGACGAGACCGAGACCGACCTCTTCGGCGAGCAGGCCGTGCTCTGCGGCGGCGTGGTCGATCTGATGCGCTGCGGCTTCGAGACGCTGGTCGAGGCCGGCTACGAGCCCGAGAACGCCTACTTCGAGTGCATCCACGAGATGAAGCTCATCGTCGACCTGATCAACAAGGGCGGCGTTGCGGCCATGAACTACTCCATATCCGACACCGCCGAGTACGGCGAGTACGTCTCCGGCCCCCGCGTACTGCCCTACGAGCAGACCAAGGCCAACATGAAGGCCGTGCTCAGCGACATCCAGGACGGCACCTTCGCTGGCAAGTGGATCGCCGAGAACAAGAACGGCCGCTGCTTCTTCAACTCCAAGCGCGAACAGCTGGCCAAGCACCCCATGGAGGTCATCGGCAAGCAGCTGCGCGAGCAGATGCTCTGGAAGAACGACGCAGATCTGGACAACGCTTCCAACTAATCGGATGCCGGCGCGCACCGGGCAGCCCGACCGGGCCGTCCGATGCGCGCCCATCGGCGTTTTGCGCCGGACGCACGCCGTCCGGAATGCAGGCGATTCATTTTCAAATCAGGGACGCACAGGCGTCCGCCGCGTTTGAATACCGGTCCTCCGCCCACCGGGCGCGCCGGCTTCAACCACCACAAAGGAGGGGTTTCACCTATGGGAATGACGATGACGCAAAAGATACTGGCCGCGCACGCGGGCCGGGACAGCGTCAAGGCCGGCGAGCTGATCGAGGCGAAGCTGGATCTGGTGCTGGGCAACGACGTGACCACGCCGGTGGCCGTGGACGTATTTGACAAGGCCGGCTTCACCCGGGTGTTCGATAAGGACAGGATCGCCATCGTGCTGGATCACTACACGCCCTGCAAGGACATCAAGTCCGCCCAGCTGTGCAAGACCGCGCGCGACTTCGCCCGCCGCTTCGACATCACCCACTTCTACGACGTTGGCCAGGTGGGCATCGAGCACGCGCTGCTGCCGGAGAAGGGCATCGTCGGCCCCGGCGAGCTGATCATCGGCGCGGACAGCCACACCTGCACCTACGGCGCGCTGGGCGCGTTCTCCACGGGCGTGGGCTCCACCGACATGGCGGCGGGCATGGCTGCCGGCGAGAACTGGTTCAAGGTGCCCTCCGCGATCAAGGTTGTCCTGACGGGCAAGCTGCGCCCCTGGGTCAGCGGCAAGGACGTGATTTTGCACCTGATCGGCATGATCGGCGTGGACGGCGCGCTGTACAGGTCGCTGGAGTTCACCGGCGAGGGCGTTTCCGAGCTGACCATGGACGACCGCTTCACCATCGCCAACATGGCCATCGAGGCGGGCGCAAAGAACGGCATCTTCCCGGTGGACGACAAGACCATCGAATACATCACGGGCCGCGTGAACCGCCCCTACACCGTGTACGAGGCCGATCCCGACGCGGAGTACGAGCGCGTGGTGGAAATCGATCTGAGCGCGCTGGAGAGCACCGTGGCGCTGCCGCACCTGCCGTCCAACACCAAGACGGTGCGTGAGGTCGCGGGCATGCACATCGACCAGGTGGTCATCGGCTCCTGCACCAACGGCCGCATCTCCGATTTGCGCATCGCGGCGCAGATCCTCAAGGGCCGCAAGGTGGCCGAGGGCGTGCGCTGCATCGTGATCCCGGCGACGCAGGAGATCTACATGCAGTGTCTGACGGAGGGCCTGACCCAGACCTTCATCGAGGCGGGCTGCGCGGTGTCCACGCCGACCTGCGGACCCTGTCTGGGCGGACACATGGGCTGCATGTGCGAGGGTGAGCGCGCCGTGACCACCACGAACCGCAACTTCGTGGGCCGCATGGGCCACGTCAAGAGCGAGGTCGTGCTGGCCAGCCCGGCGGTGGCCGCCGCATCGGCGGTGAAGGGCTGCATCGCTTCCCCGGAAGAACTGGACTGAGTGCAGGAGGATAGAAAAATGTACACCGGTAAGGTCTATAAATACGGCGACAACGTGGATACGGACGTGATCATCCCCGCGCGCTATCTGAACGCGCCCTCGCCGGACGAGCTGGCGAAGCACTGCATGGAGGACATCGACGCCTCCTTCGCAACGAAGGTGCAGCCGGGCGACATCATCGTGGGCGGCGCGAACTTCGGCTGCGGCTCCTCCCGTGAGCACGCGCCCATCTCCATCCGCGCCTGCGGCGTGCGCTGCGTGATCGCGGCCAGCTTCGCGCGCATCTTCTACCGCAATTCCATCAACATCGGCTTCCCGATCCTGGAGTGCCCCGAGGCCGCTGCGGCCATCCGGAACGGCGATGAGGTCTCCGTGGACTTCGACAGCGGCCTGATCCGCGACGAGACCACCGGGCAGGAATTCCACGCCACCGCGCTGCCGCCCTTCATCGGCCGCATCGTGGAGGACGGCGGTCTGCTGCCCTATCTGAAGGCACGGCTGGAGAAGGAGGCGTAAATCATGGTTTACAACATCGCACTGGTCAAGGGCGACGGCATCGGCCCGGAGATCGTCTCCAGCGCCGTGAAGGTACTGGAAAAGGTGGGCGCTAAGTACGGCCACGAGTTCAAGTGCACGGATTACCTTGCGGGCGGCTGCGCCATCGACAAAACGGGCATGCCGCTGCCGGAGGAGACCGTCGAGGGCTGCAAGAGCAGCGACAGCGTGCTGCTGGGCGCGGTGGGCGGCCCCAAGTGGGACAAGCTCCCGGGCGAGCTGCGTCCGGAGAAGGCGCTGCTGGGTCTGCGCAAGGCGCTGGGCCTGTACACGAACCTGCGGCCGGCGAAGCTGTACCCGGCGCTGAAGGAGGAGTGCCCGCTGCGCGCGGACATCGTGGAACAGGGCTTCGACCTGATGATGGTGCGCGAGCTGACCGGCGGCATCTACTTCGGCGATCGCGGCCGTCGGGACGGCAAGTATGGCCCGGAGGCCTACGACACCGAGGCGTACAGCGTGATGGAGATCGAGCGCATCGCCCGCGCGGCCTTCGACGCGGCCCGCAAGCGCCGGAAGAACGTGATCTCCATCGACAAGGCAAACGTGCTGGAGACCTCGCGGCTGTGGCGGGAGACCGTGCACCGCATCGGTGAGGAGTACCCGGACGTGCAGCTCAGCGACATGCTGGTGGACAACGCGGCGATGCAGCTGGTGCGCCGCCCGAGCCAGTTCGACGTGGTGGTGACCAGCAACATGTTCGGCGACATCCTCTCCGACGAGGCCAGCCAGATCACCGGCTCCATCGGACTTCTGCCCAGCGCGTCTTTGGGTGCGACGAAGTGCGGCCTGTACGAGCCGATCCATGGCTCCGCGCCGGACATCGCCGGTCAGGACAGGGCCAACCCCATCGCCACGATCCTCTCCGCCGCCATGATGCTGCGCTACGCCTTCGACCTGAGCGAAGAAGCCGACTGCATCGAGCGCGCCGTGGACGAGGTGCTTGCCGCGGGCCTGCGCACCGCCGACATCGTCGGCAACAGCGGCGCAACCCCTCTCTCCTGCACCGAAATGACCGAAGAAATCCTCAAGCGCATCTGAGGCAAGCTGCGGGGCGATCGCATGTGCGGTCGCCCCTGCCCATGATCTTCGCTTCCCGCCGCGTTCCTTGAAAGGGACGAAGCAGCGCATTGTCCCTTTCAAGGAACGCCCCGACCATCCGCCAAAGGAGGAATGGCATTGTACCGCGAAACTTCCAAGCTCCTGCTCTACAGCAAGCTGGGCGAGGACAGCATCCTGCTGCGCCTGTCCGAAATCTTCTTCGACTGGGATCACAAGACCTGCGAAAAGAGCGCGCTCATCCGCCGCATCTACGTGGAGATCAAGCGCATCCTCGACCTGGCCACGACCTACGGATTCGACACGAACCTCTGGCACAACTACCTGACCTTCGTGCTCATCACCAACGAAAACTCCTTCAGCCTGACCTGTGAGCGCGTGGGCGCCAGCGAGGGCTCCGTCAACCACTTCGCCAAGGCCGACTTCCGCATCTTCAAGAACCTGTTCGACTTCGACTTCGCGCCCATCGAGGCGGACCTGGGCATCGACTGCTTCACGGTTCTTTCCAACTACCGCGCCATCCCCAAGAAGGCCCAGATGTACTACCGGAATGTGAGCGAAAAGGTGCGCGCGCTGTCCGCCGCCATCGAGCAGGCGAAGGATGAAAATGAAATCTTTGATCTGGTCACGGCGCACTACCGCGACTGCGGCGTGGGCATGTTCGGTCTGAACCGTGCCTTCCGCATCCGCCCGGCGGAGAACGGCGGCGTGGAATTCTGCGCCATCAACAACATCGATTCCGTGGTTCTGGACGACCTGATCGGCTACGAGTACCAGAAGAAAGAGCTGCGCGAGAACACCGAGGCCTTCGTCTCCGGGCGCAGCTGCAACAACATGCTGCTCTACGGCGACGCGGGCACCGGCAAGTCCACCTCCGTCAAGGCCATCCTGAACGAGTACTGCGATCAGGGCCTGCGGATGATCGAAATCTACAAGCACCAGTTCGGCCTGCTCTCCGAGGTCATCGCCCGGGTGAAGAACCGCAACTACCGCTTCATGATCTTCATCGACGACCTCTCCTTTGAGGAGCACGAGGTGGAGTACAAGTTCCTGAAGGCCGTGATCGAGGGCGGCGTGGAGACCAAGCCGGACAACGTGCTGATCTGCGCCACCTCCAACCGCCGCCACCTGATTCAGGAGACCTGGAAGGACCGCAACGACATGGAGTTCAACGGCGACGTGCACCGCTCCGACACCATGGAGGAGAAGCTGTCGCTGGCAGCGCGCTTCGGCTGCGCCATCAACTACTCTAACCCCGACCGCAAGCAGTACCACGACATCGTGAAGGGCATCGCCAGTCGCTGCGGCGACCTCGGACTCACGGAGGAGCAGCTGCTGCTGGAGGCCAACAAGTGGGAGATCCGCCACGGAGGAATCTCCGGGCGCACCGCCCAGCAGTTCATCAACTATCTCGCAGGAACCGTCAAACAGAAGTGAGGAAAACACACCCATGGTTACGCTCGATAAAATCTATCACGCCGCATTTGTACTCAAGCAGGTGGCCCGCAGGACCGACATGATCTACTCTCCCAAATTGAGCCAGGACTGCGAGCTCTACCTCAAGACCGAAAACCTTCAGCTCACCGGCAGCTTCAAGCTGCGCGGGGCCTACTACAAGATCAGCCAGCTCTCCGAGGAACAGCGCGCGGCGGGCATCATCGCCTGCTCCGCCGGAAATCACGCCCAGGGCGTGGCGCTGGCGGCCTCTCGCATGGGCATCCATTCCGTCATCTGCATGCCCGACGGCGCGCCGATCTCCAAGGTGGAGTCCACCAAGGCGCTGGGCGCGGAGGTCTGCCTGGTGCAGGGCGCCTACGACGACGCCTACGCCCACGCGTGCAGGCTCCAGCAGGAGACTGGAATGACCTTCATCCACCCCTTCAACGACGATGAGGTCATCGCGGGCCAGGGCACCATCGGCCTGGAGATCCTGGATCAGCTGCCCGAGGTGGACGCGGTGATCTGCCCCATCGGCGGCGGCGGACTGATCTCCGGCGTGGCCTACGCCATCAAGAAGCTGAATCCCAACGTGAAGGTCTACGGCGTGCAGGCGGAGAACGCTCCCAGCATGGCCGAGAGCGTCCGGCAGGGAGAACCCATCACCCTCAACACGGTGGAGACCTTCGCCGACGGCATCGCGGTCAAGCACCCCGGCGACACCACCTTCGCGATCGTGCGGGACTGCGTGGATGCGGTGGTCACGGTCAGCGAGGACGAAATCGCTGCGGCCATCCTGGCCCTGATCGAGAAGCAGAAGCTGATCGCCGAGGGCGCGGGCGCGGTGAGCGTGGCGGCGGCGATGTTCCACAAGCTGCCCATCGAGGGCAAGAAGGTGGTCTGCATCGTCTCCGGCGGCAACATTGACGTAAACATCCTCTCCCGGGTCATCACCCGCGGCCTGGTCACCGCCGGGCGCAACTCCATGCTCCAGATCGCCCTGGAGGACAAGCCCGGCCAGCTGCTGGGCGTCAGCCGCATCGTGTCCGAGTGCGGCGCGAACGTCGTATCCGTCCATCACGAGCGCAGCGACGCCAACATGGCCGTCACCAGCTGCTTCCTGACGCTGGGTCTGGAGACCCGCGACTTCGAACAGATCGCCCAGATCCGCGAACGGCTCACCGCTGCGGGCTTCAAGATCGTCAACTGAATTTCACCGGAGACCGAACCGGCACAGCCTGGCCAGCGGAATGCCGGGACACCAAACGGGGCGCCGCACGGCGCCTTGTTTCGTCCGCGGCGGCAATTTGCGCACTTTTGTTCAAATCCCCGCCGCCGGAAACATTTCTCTGACAATTGCATGCTATACTGAGACGATTGGAGGGGCCTGACATGTTTCAAATTCTGATCCTCGAGGACGACGCGGAGCTGAACCGCTCGGTGTGCATCTTTCTGAACCAGAACGGCTATGCGGCCACCGGCTGTCTCAGCGCGGAATCCGCCTTCGACGCGTTGTACGCAAACACCTACGATCTGATCCTCTCGGACATCATGATGCCGGGCATCGACGGCTTTGGCTTCGTGCAGGCGGTGCGGCAGCTGAACCAGGAGATCCCCATCCTGTTCATGACCGCCCGGGACGACTTTGCCGCCAAGCAGCAGGGCTACCGCCTGGGCGTGGACAATTACATGGTCAAGCCCATCGATCTCAACGAGCTGCTGCTGCGCATCGGCGCGCTGCTGCGGCGGGCGAAGATCGCCTCCAGCAGGAAGCTCAGCGTGGGCGGCTTCACCATGGATGTCGACGAGCACACCGCCTATCTGGACGGCGAGGAGATTCCGCTGACCACGCGGGAGTTCAACCTGCTGTACAAGCTGCTCTCCTATCCGAAAAAGACCTTCACCCGCAACCAGCTGATGGACGAATTCTGGAGCGTGGATTCGGCCTCGGGCACCCGCACGGTGGATGTGTACATGGCCAAGCTGCGCGCCAAGCTCGCCGCCTGCGAGGACTTTGAAATCGTCACGGTCTACGGGCTGGGCTACAAGGCGGTGCTGAAATGAAGCGCAAGCGCTTTGTATTCCGGCAGTTCATCACCCTCTTTTCCCTGATCGCCTTCGTGACCACCTGCTGCATGACGCTGTTTCTGAACATGCTTGCGCGTTCGCTGGAGCTCACGCTGACGGAGGCGAACCTGAAGATGGCAGCGGGCGTGACCTTCGGCAACGTGCTCCTGCTGTCGCTGATCTGCACGATCATCGATTCCCTGTGGCACAGATGGTCGGTGGAGCGCCCCGCGCGACGCATCGCCGCAGCCGCCGAAAAGCTGATCCAGGGCAATTTTGACGTGCGCATTCCCACGGACTTCGCCACCGACGAGAGCTTCTCCGAGGTGATCGCCTGCTTCAACCGCATGGCGGAGGAGCTCGCCGGCATCGAGACGCTGCGCACGGACTTCGTCTCGAATGTATCCCACGAGCTCAAGACCCCGCTGGCGATCCTGCAGAACTACGCCACGATGCTCAGCCAGCCGAATCTCTCCGACGATCTGCGCCGGGAGTACGCCGCAGCCATCCTGTCTGCCGCGAGCCGCCTGTCCAGCCTGGTGACCAACATTCTCAAGCTGAACCGGCTGGAGAATGCCCAGATCTTCCCCGAGCCCCAGCGCTACGACCTTACGGAGCAGCTCTGTCACTGCCTGCTGAACTTCGAGGAAGTGCTGGAGAAGAAGCAGCTGAACGTGCAGACGGAGCTGGAGGAGGGCGTGGTCGTGCGCGCGGATCCCGAGATCATGGAGCTGGTGTGGAACAACCTGCTCTCCAACGCCGTGAAGTTTACCGATCCGGGCGGCAGCATCGCGCTGCGCCTGCGCACCCAGGATGCTTGCGCCGTCATTGAGGTGCAGGACAGCGGCTGCGGCATCTCCCCCGGCGTGGGCGCGCACATCTTCGACAAATTCTACCAGGGCGACACCTCCCACGCCACACAGGGCAACGGCCTGGGACTGGCGCTGGTCCGGCAGGCCATCGACATCAGCGGAAGCGAAATCTCCGTACAGAGCGAGGTCGGCCGGGGCAGCACCTTCGCCGTGCGCATGCGGAGGATGCCCGATGAAGCGTAAACCCCTGTGGCAGCGCGCTGCTCGTGCTGAACCAGGTGCTGCTGGCGATCGTCACATGCATTGTCTGGCAGAACCGCGGCTTTACCCACAGCAAGATCCTCACCATTGCAATGGCGGCGTACAGCTTCACCTGCGTGACCATGGCGGTCATCAACGTGTTCCGCTTTCGCAAGCTGCAGGATCCGCTGGTCTCCGCCGCGAAGTCCGTCAGCCTGACCTCAGCGCTGGTGTCCATGCTCTCGCTGGAGACGGCCATGATCGCCGCCTTCGACGAGAACATCGATCCCGTGTTCCGCAGGGCCATGACCGGATTCAGCGGCGGCGCCGTCTGCCTGATCGTTCTGGCACAGGCCATCCGCATGATCGTCAAATCCACCGGAGAGATCCGGAATCTTCAGCAAGGAGCAATCCCACATGCACAACGAAGCGCAGAATGAAGTCTTTCGCTACTCCTATTCCGCCACACAACAGGAGGAAATCCGCAGAATTCGCGAGAAATACACCCCCGCGCGCGAGGACAAGCTGGAACAGCTGCGCCGCCTGGATGGCAGCGTGGCGAGGAAGGCCTCCACAGCCGCCCTGTCCGCCGGCATCACCGGCGCGCTGCTGCTGGGGCTGGGCATGTCCTGCTGCACGGTCTGGGCAGGTGTCCGGTTTGTCCCGGGCGTGGTGTTCGGCCTCGCCGGCATCGCCCTGGTCGCCGCCGCCCATCCCCTCTACCGGCGCATCCTGCGCCGCGAGCGCGAGAAGATCGCGCCCGAAATTCTGCGCCTCACAGAGGAATTGATGAAGTAAATTTCTCCCTTCTTCTCCCCGGATCGCACAAGATCCGGGGAGTTCCATTTCTATGTGCCATTTTGAACGCAATTTTTCTCCCCGTTTGTTCAAAAAATCCCTTTAAAAGTATTAAATAACGCAATTCTTATAAATTTCTAATGTTTGGATATGAACCGCGCCTCCTGCATATGCGTCTAAAGGTATATGGCAATTTCCGGCAGCCCATCCGGCGCGCTGGGGCCATTTTCTGTGCAAATATCAGCCATGCAGGGGAGTGAAGCGGATGAAAAGATGGATTTGTTTGCTGCTGACGGCGGCGCTTGCGGGTGCGACCTGCAGCGCGGAAACCGTGCCGCAGGCTGCGGATGCGGAAGATGCAATTGTCGCCGCAGAGGTCGCGCCGCAGGACGATGCCACACCGGAGCCGGTGACCATGGACGCGCCCGCCGCGCAGGAACCGTCGCCGGAGGTGACGCAGGATGCGGCCACGGACGATCCCGACCCGGAGGGAACCGCGGCGCCGGATGTGCCCATCGAACCGCAGTCGCCCGAGGAATCCCAGGCTCCTGAGGAACCGCAGACCTCCGAGGAATCCCAGGTTCCCGAGGAATCGCAGCCTCCGCTTGCGGACGATGCGGCAGAGCAGGAGCCGGCGCCCGAGGGCTATCTTCTGGACGGCAGCGGCGCAAAGCTGCAGGGCGGCGCGCTGGAGGAACTGCTGCAGACGCCGGGCGCGCTGCGCATATGCATCTCCACGCGAAGCGCGGTTCACCTGGCGGATTTCCCGCTTGCGCGCCTGATGGAGATCGAGTTTGTGCCGGACCCGGATTTCTCCGGCGAACGGCTGCGCGTGCTCTGTGCTGCGAGCGAGCGCGTCGAGGATGAATACACGCCGGAGATCCTCGCGGCGCTTCCTGCGGACGCGGTGGGAGATTTGTACATCCGCCTGCTGGAGATCCCGGATGCGCCGGAAGAGCCGCCTGTGACCGGGCTGCACCTGCGCGTCTCCCCGGAGGACTACCGCGACGATGTCTGGAGCTGTGTGCCGCCCACCTTCACCCTCGGCGGCATCGGCGCTGAGGATGCGGACTGCGCCTACGCCGCGATCATTCTGGACGAGCGCATCGCCGTGTTGTCGGACAGCGTCTACATTCCCCGGGAGGAGGGCGCATACAGCGTGCGCTTCGTCATCCTGGACGCCATGGGCGACGTGGCCGACCGCTCGGAGCGCTACGACCTGCGCCTGGACTACACCCCGCCGGAGCTGGGCATCGAGGTGAGCCAGGAGGCGGACTGCACCATGGCGCTGCACTTCTCCGACGCCCTCAGCGGCGTGGAAGCCCTCTCGCTGGACGGCGGCGCGAGCTGGATCGCGCTGGACGGCGTGGAGAGCTACATCTACACCGCCCCGCAGCGCCAGAGCTTTGCACCCGAAACGATCCTGCTGCGGGATGCCGCGGGCAACCTCAGCTCCAATGCCGAGGAGATCCTGCTGGACAGGATTCCGCAGATGTCCGGCGGGGGTGGCGGCGGCAGCGGCGAAGCCGCGCCGAAGAAGCAGCATGCCAGCGGCGACGGCAGCGACGAAGGCTACAACGTCTATGAGCTGGCGCTTCCCGATGCACCGGCGACGGCGCTGACCCTCGGCGGCGAGGAGGTTGCGCTGACCCTCGGCGTCGAGGGCGAAGGCGGCGATCAGGCGGGCTTCTTTACCGCCAGCCTGCTGCGCTGGGCGCGCTCCGGCGAGGAGGAATCCCCCGACAGCGGCGATCCCGACACCCTGCTGCTTGCGGCGGAACCGCTCCCCGCAGACGATGCCGGCAGCGAGCGGGTGTGGAGGATCAACGGCGCGGTGCTGCGCAAGCTGTACAACAGCGACATCCGCTATCTGCTCCTCGAGGTGGACGGCGCCATGCTCTCGCTGCCCACCCAGGGCTTTCTGGCGGGCACCCGCTATGCGCAATTGAAGATGCAGGGCGTATCCACAGCCGAATTCGACTATGAGATCCGCATGCGCACCCTCTCCCACGGCACGGCGGATGCTGCGCAGCTCCCCGCCTTCAGCCGCGCGCCGGCCTGCGATGCACATCTGCGCGTGCAGGTGGAGGGCGAGGAATATGCGCCGCTGGATCGCGACGCCACGCCGGAGATGTACCTCTGCGACGTGTACCTTGGGCCGGAGGACCTGCCCGACTACCCCTACGGCGCTTACCCCGCCTTTGCGGACGGCGCGGAAACGGAGGCTTGACATGAACAAGGCAAGGAAAGTGATGGCTGCGGCGGCCATCCTGGCGATGTTCACCTCGGCGGCGGCCTCGGCGGAGCTAGCACTGGACGGCAGCGTGGTCTCCGGCGGCGCGCAGAGCGTGCGCGCGCCCTTTGGCGGCGTTGTGGAGGAGGTCCGCCTGCGGCCGGGCGATCTGATCTCCGTGGGCGATACGGTGGCCTCCATCGTCACCACGAAGGTCTACGCCCCCCAGGACGGCATCGTGGGCAGCGTGTGCGCCCAGGAGGGCGACAGCGCCGAGGGCATCATCAAGCGCTACGGCGCGGTGCTCTACATCGAGCCCACGAACCGCTACATCGTGCAGGCCAGCACGGAGAAGGCCTACAACTCCAGCGACACCCGCTACGTACACATCGGCGAGAAGCTGTACCTGAGCTGCACCCAGGACGGCAGCCACCGGGGCACCGCCCGGGTCACGAAGATTGAGGCCGCCGACGAGGCCGGCATCACCAAGTACACCCTGGAGGTCACCGGCGGCGACTTCTACATCGGCGAGACCGTGGGCGCGTTCCGAAGCGCGGACTACGCCTCCGCCTCCCGGGTGGGCCGCGGCACCGTGGCCCAGGCCGAGGCCATCGCGGTGGAGGGTGCGGGCAGCGTCCTCCGGCTCCACGTCGCCCCCGGCGATGCGGTGGAGCGCGGCCAGCTGCTGTTCGAGACCGTGGAGGGCACGCTGGACGGCCTCTACGCCGGCGAGAGCGACATTCCCTCGGATCTGGGCGGCATCGTGGCCAGCGTGGACGTGCAGAACGGCGCAAGCGTCGCCAAGGACGCCAACCTGATCACCGTCTATCCCTTCGAAAGCCTGCAGATCGAGGCGCAGGTCAACGTGCTGGATCTGGGCGCGATCCATGAGGGCGACAGGGTGGAGATCGAATTCGACCTCGACCCGGACAGCCTGCGGCGCTACGAGGGCGTGGTGGAGAGCATCTCCTATCTCAGCAGCGGCGAGGGCAGCCAGAAGTATTACAGCGCCTACATCTCCTTCCCGGCCGACGAGCACGTGCGCCTGGGCATGCCGGCCATCGTATATTTAAATGAAAGCGCACAGCGCGAATAAAATCCAAACTTTTCAAGGAGAACCGAAATGATGAAAAAGCTACTTTCCCTGTTGCTCTCCCTGCTGCTGGCACTCAGCGCAGCAAGCGCGCTGGCGGCAAAGGGCGACGCAAACCTGGCCATGAGCGACGACATCTACACGACCTATGGCGACGGCGTCAACGGCTGCTTCGTGATCGGGGACACGCTCTATCTCTGGGGCGGCAGCCACCTCTTCCTGTGGAAGCAGGGCGACGCCGATCTGCGCGCCCTGAAGTTCGACCCGCCCGGGGATGCAGAGGATTCGCTGCAGATCAACTACCTCTTCTGCGATGGCGAGCGCATCCTCGCCCTGTGCAGCGCCTATCTCTCCGACGATACCAGCTATCGCCTGAACCGCCTGTCCCTGATGGAGCTGACCATCGAGGGAGAGACCGTGGGCTTTCATCCGCTTCAGGATCTCCCCCTGGAGGATCTCTCAACGGACTACGGCGACGGTGAGAACCTCTACCTCATCCAGATCAACGACATCTGCTGCATCGACGGCACGGCCTTCCTGCTGATCTATGACGATTCCGGCACGGCGCGCGTCCTGGCGCTGGATCTGGCGAGCGGCGAGACCGGCTACCTCGACGCGGAGTATCCCTGCCAGATCGCGGCCTATGCAGACGGCGCGCTGCTCATCGAAACCTACGACTACAACGCGGGCGCATGCGAATTCCTCTCCTACGATCCGCAGAGCGAGAGCCTGACCTCCATCACCGGCCCCCTGCCGGTGGACAGCTACCGCTATTACAGCGGCATCGCATACAGCCGGGAGAGCGGCCGCCTCTTCTACACCGCCGACGGCTTCGTGATGGCCGCGCAGGACTTCGACTTTGACGCAGCGGTGCCCGTGGCCGAGTTCTCCACCATGTACGGCAGCGACCGTTCCGGCCTGCTGCTCCCCGGAGACTACTATGTGTTCTGCAGCTACGACGTCACCTGCGTGCGCGCCACCGATCCCGACCAGCTGCCCGAAACGCGGCTGACCATCCTCAACAGCAGCTATACCAACGCCGTCTCCCGCGCCTACTACGCCTTCGGCGCGGCCCACGACGACGTCGCCGTGGTGCTGTCCCAGGACTACCTGGAGGATTCCCAGATCATCGAGCGCATGATGAACCGGGACGCATCCGTGGACATCTACCTGCTCTCGGCGCAGTCCCAGGCCTTCGATGCGCTGTTCTCCCGGGGCTACATGGCGGAGATCGATGATCCCGAAATCCGCGCGGCCGTGGAGAAAATGTATCCCGCCGTGCAGGCGGTGCTCATGCGCGACGGCGAGGTCGTCGCCATCCCGGTGGGCGTCTACGGCTGGTCGATGGGCGTGGATACCGAGGCGCTGGCGCTGCTGGGGTTCACCCCGGAGGAGCTGCCCTCGGACTGGCTGGGCCTTCTGGACTTCCTGGAGGCGCTGCCCGAACACCTGCCCGAGGACGGCAACGTGCGCATCTTTGACGACTACATGACCCAGAAAGACTGCCGCCTGATGCTGATGGGCATGATCCTGCAGGACCACATCCTGCGCACCGGCAGCGACGGCTCCGATCCCTCCTTCGACACCCCCGCGCTGCGCGCCGTGCTGGAGAAGCTGATGCACATGGACTTTGCCAGCCTGGGCCTCAAGGAGAGCGACGAGGACGAGGACGGCGGCAGCGTCGCGGTGGAATACGCCATCACCGGCGGCCGGCGCAGCTACACCCTGCTGCAGCTGGGCTCGGGCTGCACCCTGGGCAACTTCTATTCCGGCTACGAGCCGCTGCTGCTGAGCGTGGATCCCGACGAGACGGCGCAGCTTCCGCTGGAGCTGAACATCGCCTTCATCAACCCCTTCTCGGAGCACGTCGATCTGGCGCAGGAATTCCTCCTGGAGATCATGAACTGCGCGGAGAGCGACGTATTGTACAACGTCAGCGACGAATACAACGAACCCCTGCGCAACCGGTACTACCAGCAGACCCTGGACTACTATGACAAGGCAATCGCCGATGCGAAGGCCGCGCTGGAGAAGGCCGAGCCCGTGGATCGCCCCGTGCTGGAGCAGAATCTGAAGGATCTGGAGGAGGGCCTCGCCAGCGCGGAGCAGTACTCCTGGGATATCTCGCAGGAGTCCCTCGACTGGTACCGTGCCCATGCCGGCCAGCTTGCCGTGAGCCTCTACAATCCCATTTACAGCGATGCGGGCGGAGAGATCGAGCAGCTGCTGTCCCAGTACATGGAGGGCAGAATCGACACCGACGCCTTCCTCAAGGGCGTGGACAAGAAGGTGCGCATGATGATCCTGGAGGGCAACTGATCTCTTTCCTTTCCCCGGGAGCCGCGCTGGAGGGCGCGGCTCCCGGCCACGCACCCGCCGGATCACCGCGATCCGCACCGGAGGAAGAATCTCTTCAAGGAGGCGCCCCTTGTTTCAGCGAAAGAAAACCCTGTATCTGTTCCTGCTGCCGCCGCTGATCGGCCTCATGATCTTCTACATCGTCCCCTTCTTCGGCGGCATCTATTACAGCCTGACCGACGGCAGCTACAAAAATGCCTTCGTCGGGCTGGACAACTACATCCACATCTGGCAGAACGAAATGTTTCTGCTGGGCCTGAAGAACACGCTGATCCTGTCGCTGATCTGTGCGCCGGCGGTGTGGCTGCTGTCCTTCCTCATCGCGATGCTGCTCAACCGGCTGCGCCCCCACGGGACGCTTCTGCGCAACAGCATCCTGCTGCCCTATCTGATGCCCGCCTCGGCGATGCTGCTGGTGTGGCTGCTGTTCTTCGATTACGGCGGCACGCTCAACCGCATCCTGCACCTGCTGGGCATGGAGCGGGTGAACTGGCTGGAGGGCGCCGCGCTGCGCGTGCCGGTGATCCTGCTGTTCATCTGGAAGAACCTGGGCTTTGCGGTGGTGCTGTTTCTCTCGGCGCTGCAGGCGGTGCCCGAGCCGCTGTACGAATACGCCCGGCTGGAGGGCGCGGGCTTCTTCCGCCAGGCCTTCTCCATCACGCTGCCGCTGATCTCCCCCACGGCCTTCCTGGTGATCATCCTCGAATGGATCAGCGCCTTCAAGATCTTCCGCGAGGTCTACTTCATCGGCGGCGCCTATCCCGACAATTCCGTCTACACCCTGCAGAATTACATGAACAACATGTACAACAAGCTGAACTACCAGAACGTCACCACGGCGGCGTATAGCTTCGCGCTGATCGTGTTCGTGCTGTTCGGCGTGCTGTTCTTCCTGCAGAACCGCACGCAGCGGAATCTGAAGTGAGGGGGCGGCCGCATGAGACACACAAACCGTCCCCGCCGTCACCTGCTGGCCCGCTTTCTGCTGCTGGTGCTGGCGCTGGTAATCCTGCTGCCGGTGATCGTCACCGCACTCTACTCCTTCTTCTCCCCGGAGGAGATCCGCGCCTTCATGGAGAGCCGCGGTTCCTACGATGCCACCGCATGGATGGAAACCCGCCTGAGCCCGCGCATGTTCTCCCTGAGCCAGTACTGGAAGGTGCTGGTGGTGGACACCTCGGTTCTGCACATGTTCGCCATGTCGGTATTCTACACGGTGATGATCCTGCTGGGCCAGGCGGTGTTCGTGCCGATGCTGGCCTACGCGCTGAGCCGCTTCCGCTTCCGGGGCCGCAATATCATCTTCATGGCGATCCTGCTGCTGATGCTGCTGCCCTATCAGGTCACGATGGTGCCCAACGTGCTGACGCTGCGGCGCATGGGCCTGATGAACACGGTCTGGGCGGTGATCCTGCCGATGTGGTTTGCGCCGTTCTACGTGTTTTTGCTGCGCCAGTTCATGGCCAGCCTGCCGGGCGAGCTCTTCGAGGCCGCCCAGGTGGACGGCGCCGGAACGATCCGCTGCTACTTCCACATCGCGCTGCCGGTGTGCCGGCCGGCCATCGGCGCGGCGCTGGCGCTGTCCTTCGCGGACTGCTGGAACCTGGTGGAGCAGCCCATGACCTACCTGGGCCAGAGAGCCGACCTGCAGCCGCTTTCGGTGATGTTCAACCAGCTGGTGGGCGAGAGCACCGGCGTGGAGTTCGCCGGCGCGGTGATCTACATCCTTCCGGCGCTGTTTGTCTACCTCTACTTCCTGGAGGACATCCTCTCGGGCATCCAGCTGACGGAATTGAAATAGGTGGACGGGGGATCAGGCTCCCCACGGAATCCCCGCGCGGTGCATCCGCGCCTGAAACGCTCACAAAACAGGAGTTGCTGCTATATGAAGCTGAAGAAAATCGCCCTGCGCGGGCTGATCGGCGTCGCGGTGCTGGTGGCGCTGTGCATGTTCTTTTCCGGCACCATTGAAAACATCACCACGCCCAAGGTGAAGCTGGCCAAGCCCTCCCGCGGCAAGCTGGTGGAGAAGCTGGAGCTCAACGCCGCGCTGGCCTATCCCGATGTGGAGGAGATGCGCCTGAGCCTGCCCGCCGGGCAGACGCTCACCATCAATCGGGTGAACGTGCGGCCGGGCTATGCGGTCAAGGCCGGCGACGTGGTGCTCGAGGCCAGCGTCACCGGCTGCGAGGCCGCCGCCGAGCAGGCGCAGAGCGAATACGACGCGGCACTGGACGCGCTGATGGAGATCGACCGCAAGGGCGAGGGCCTGACATTGCGCCGCAGCGACCAGGCCTATGCCGACGCCTATGCCGCCCTGCGCGCCGCCGCCCGGGAGACTGCCCGCAAGAAGACCGAAATGGACGTGCTGCTGCGCGAGGAGAAGCTGAGCTACACCGACTCCGGCTATCCCGGCGGCGCGGACGAAACCACCATCGCCGCCATCGACGCCTACCGCGCAGCGCTGTCCACCCAGGACGAGGCCCAGGCGGACTTCAACCGCGCGGCGCGCTACGGCGTGGACGACGCCGTCTGGAGCTACATTTCCGAGCGCCAGAGCGCCCAGGAGAAGCTGACTGACTGCGCCGAAAAGCTGGTCGAGCTGGAGGAGCTGCGCCGCAGCGCCGCGGCCATCCGTGCGCCCCGGGACGGCGTGATCGCGGAGGTCAATCTCAAGCAGGGCGATTCCTACGACGGCAGCGCCGCCCTCTACACCCTCACCGCCGAGGGCGCTTCCCCCGTGCTGCGCGCCGACCTCACCGGCGTGGACCGGGCCATCGCTGAGGGCATGGACGTCACCATCGCCACCGACGGCGAGGGCGTGGCGGCGAAGGTCACGTCTCTGGGCTTCAGTGAGGGTGGCATGCGCTGCGCCGATGTGGCCGTTACGGATGCGGTCGTCAAGGCCTTCGGCAGCCTGTACAGCCTGTCGCTGAGCCCCGTGAAGCTGACCATCCTGTTCAAATCCGCCGAGAGCAGCTGCCTGCTGCCGGCATCGGCGGTGCGCGGCAGCGGAGACAAGCGCTATGTCTATGCCGTCAACGAGCGCACCACCACCTTTGGCAAGAAGAAGCTGTCGCTTTCCAAAATGGACGTCACCGTGATTGCCGAGGCGGACGGCGTAGCCTCCATCCAGGAGGATCTGAGCTACTACCAGCTCGCCTATATGGAGGATCGTCCCCTGCGCGACGGGGCCGATGTGATGGAATATGCGCAGTAATTCGCCCGTCCGGCCCCGCCGCTTCTCCGCCGCGGCGCGGCTGCTGTTGCTCGCGGGCATCCTGCTGCAGCTGGCGGCCTGTCTCGCCCTCCTGCCCGGAGAAAACCTGCTGGAATACGCCGTCTGCGCCCCTGACGTCACCCGCACGAAGAATCCCGACGGCTCGGGCGAGGTGCAGATTGAAACCGGCCTGGAGGAGCGCATCCAGGCGCGCAGCGAGGTGCAGTCCCAGCTGAGCGACGGCCTCGCGGCCCTCTCCTGCAGCGGCGTCAAATGCGGCTTCCCAGTCTCCGGCAACGGAAACGACGCGGTAGCCACGCTGCAGGCGGTGGATCAGTGCTTTGCGGAAACCTGCCCCCGGCCGCTGCTTGAGGGGCGCTGGATGGACGCGGGCGAGCTGAAGTCCGGCGCGCGCGTTGCCGTGCTGGACGGCGATCTGGCCTTCAAGCTGTTCGGCTCCGATTCCCCACTGGAGCGCAGCGTGCGCATCGGCGACGTGGATTACCGCATCATCGGCACCGCGCGCCACCGCCGCAGCGTGGGTTCGCCGGACGAATACGGCGTCTACATCCCCCTGGCGGCCATCGCGGCCCAGGGCCTGCAGCTGGACACGCTGACCATGTACGCCCTGCCCCTCTCGGCAAGCGGCATGGAGCAGAGCTTTCGCAGCGCCATGGAGAGCGCATGGGGGCCGGGCAGCTTTTACAGCCTGCGCAGACAGATCATGGGCGGCCTGTTGCTCACGCGCCTGCTCCTCTTCGCCCTGGGCATGGGCATCCTGCTGCGGCTGTTCGGGCGCCTGCGCGCACTGGGCCGCCGCTTCCGCGAACAGATCGCCGCGATGCATGCGCGCAGCTACGCACGGGATTATCTCCTTCCCTCTGCGGCGCGGATCCTGCTTCTGATCTGCGCTGCGGCGCTGCTGCTGGGCGCGGCCTATGCGCTGCTGTGCTTCCTGATCGAGCCGGTGTACACCTTCACCGAGTGGGTTCCGGAATCCCTTGTGGAGCTCTCGGCGCTACGCAAGCTGTTCTGGGAGCGCGTCTCGGCGGCGGCGCGGCCGGTGCGCATCGTCACGCAGGATGTGGCGCGCATCTCCTACTGGAGCAAGCTGGCGCGGCTGGGCGCGGTGCTGACGCTGCTGGGCTGCGCGTCGGGGCGCAATTCTCCCGGCACAAGGCGCAATACGTAGTTCTCCTTCCGCACCCGACATCCGTTCCGCAAGTACGGTTTCCCAAAAACAACGCGTCTCCTCGCCAAATCATCGGCGAGGGGACGCTGTTCTCTGCCCTGCGGCGACGCCGCTCAGGCCTTCCTGTGGTGCGCGGCGTGATCCTTGAGCCAGGCCTGCCGCAGCTTCTCCAGCAGCTCGTTCAGCTGCGCCTGCTCATCCGGGGTCAGCGCGGCAAGGATCCCGTTCTCATCGCCGCCGTGCTCCTGCATCTTTTCGCTCTTGTGCTCCGCGATCTGGCCGCACAGCGAGAGCAGATTGACCAGAGGCTGTTTGCTGTTGGACTTCATATCTGTTTCCTCCCTTGAAATGCGATCGGGAATACCGGCGATGTTCCCGCACCGCCGGCGCGCGCAGCTTCATCCGGCCGCCGTTCCCGTCAATTTGAAAAAAACGCCTTGCAAGCATTTCTGCCTGCAAGGCGCCATTTGTGGTGGAGCATAGGGGATTCGAACCCCTGACCTCAACGATGCGAACGTTGCGCGCTACCAACTGTGCTAATGCCCCGCGTATGATCGGTGGTTTTGTGGCGGACTCGCACCGCGCCGGACGCAGTGGGAACCGTCGTTCCACCATCTGATATCCGTCCGTGTTTTGCAAGCATCATGTTCGAACCAAACTTGCAGAGCATATTATACCACGCGTTTTCCCGGATTGCAAGGGTTGTTTGTGTAAATTTATTGCGGAATGTTCAGTTTTTCCATCGGTTCCGCTGGCAGGACTTGCCGCCGCTTTTTCCTTGACAGGGCCCGGTTCATCGAATAAAATAGAATCAGGATAATACTGCACATGAGGTGCACCACCGGATGCTTCGACGAATCACAATGCGAATCTGCGCGCTTCTGCTGTGCCTGGCTGCGATGGGACTCTGCCCGTCGGCCGGTGGACGGCTGTTTGCGCTGCCCGCAGCGCTGGCCGAGGAGGCGCCGCTGCTGGAGATCCAGATGCGCGCAAAGCCCGCGGAGCTGGTGGAACCCGGCGACGTGACACTGAGCTTCACCATCGAAAACAGCTCGCAAACGGACGCCCAGAACGTGTACCTCTCCTCCTCGGACGGCCTGCTCTCCGAGCCCATCGGACAGATCAGCGCCGGGGATTCCCAAGTCTTTACCCGCACCCACAGCGTGACCCAGGCGGAGCTGGACGCGGGCGAGATCGTCTATACCGTCAGCCATGACGACCCCGACGACGCCCAGCGCAAGGTCAATTACACCGTACGCGCCGCCATCGTCCAGAGCGACAAGCATCCCCAGGTGGAGTTCACCCGGCAGTTCTCCAGCCGCTACTTCGTGCCCGGCGACACCGTGACCATCACCTATCGCGTGCGCAACAGCGGCAACGTGGCCCTCAATTCCCTGCGGGTGCAGGATTCCCTGGGCGATTTCACCGGCCGCGTGGACCTGCTGGACGTGGGCGAGAGCCGCACGCTGATCAGCCGCGTGACGCTGACGGAGGCGGTGGTCTCCGCGCCGACGCTGACCTACGTGGTGGACGCTCTGGACGGTCAGAGCTTCAGCCGCAGCCTGAGCGAAGCGGCCATTCAGCCGGCACAGCCGAAGATCGAGGCCCTGCTGTCGGCGGACTACTCCGCATTCTCCAATGACACCGCCGAGGTGGTGCTGCTGCTGACGAACACCGGCAACGTGAACTTCCTGAACGTGTGCGTCACCGACGACATCTATGGCGGCGTGATCGCCGACGAGGTGCAGGTGGCCACGGGGTCGGATCCGGTGGAGATCAGCCGCAGCTATCCGGTGCGCGGCGACGGCAGCTTCCGCTGGCGGATCACGGGCATGAGCGCGGCGGGCGACCGCTTCGAGCTGCTGACCGAAACGCTGCATCTTCCCGCCCGGACCATCGAGGTGCTGGACGACGTGCTGCTGCAGGCCACGGCCGCCACGCCCCGCATTCGCCGCGGCGGCGTCGTGCCGGTGCAGATCCACATCGAAAATGACGGCGATGCGGACGTGACCGACGTGGTCCTCAGCGAGGCCGGCCTGGGTGTGCTGCGCTCCTTCGCCATCGTGCCCGCGGGCGACGCCCTGGATTGCACGGTGGAGCTGGATGTGCGTGAGAGCAGCCAGTACAGCTTCCACGTGCAGTACACCGATGCGGAGGGCTGGCAGGGAAGCGCCGACAGCGCAATCGTGGACGTGACCATCGCCGCCGACGGCGTGCTGCCGGAGGGCGCGAAGGCCAGCTTCATCGAATTCACCGGCAATTCCATCAAGATCGGCGGGAGCGCACTGTTCGCGGTGCTGATGGTCGCCGGCTGCGTGGTGCTGGTGGTGCTGGTGGTCATCCTGGCAGTGGCCTCCCACCGTGCGCGCATGGAGCGGCAGCTGCGCATCGCCGAGGAGAAGGCCAAGCGCAAGGAGAGCGCGGGCAAGTCCCGCAAAAACGGCAAGCGTCCAGCGAAGCCGGACGCGAAAAAGACGGACAAGGACGGCAAATAAGGTGTTTCAGGGTTACAGCAACGAGACCATCGAATTCTTTCTGGCGATCCGCTTCAACAACAACCGGCCCTTCTTTCTGGAGAACCGGGACTGGTATCTGCGCGCGGTGCGTGAACCCAGCCTGGCGCTGGCCCAGGAGCTCTCCTCCGTCGTGGAGGACATCGACCCCGATCTGGAGCGCCGGCCCCACCGCGTGGTCTCCCGCATCAACCGGGACATCCGCTTTGCCCGGGACAAGTCGCCCTATCGCGACTACATCTGGCTGGCCTTCCGCCGCCCGGGCGAGGATCGCGGGCGCAGCCTGGGTCTGTACTTCGACCTGGGCGACGAGGGTGCCAGCTGCGGCATGGGCTTCTACCGGGAGAACAAGGGCCTGATGGACGCGCTGCGCCGTCGCATGGAGCTTGCGCCGGACGAGGTGCTGGAGGTGTGCGCGCCGGTGCTTGCGGAGTTTGCGCTCTACGCCGAGCCGAACAAACGCCTGAAGGTTCCGGAGAGCATCCCGGAGGCGCTGCGGCCCTGGTACGCGGCCAAGGGCTTCTACTTTGAGAAGGCCATCACGGACTTCAATCTGATCTACTCCCCCGCGCTCGCGGAGGAGGTGCGCGCCGCCTTTGAACATCTCAGGCCGCTGTACCGCTATCTGATCGATCTTCAGCCCGGCGGCGAGGACTAGCCGGGTTCAAGCCCCGCGGCTGCGGGGCGCAACGACAAAGGGGGTATTTATGAGTTCCAACCTATCCGACTGGCGGAAGCTGCGCAGCGGCTCCGACATTCGCGGCAACGCCGATCAGCTCACCGACGATTTTGCCGAGCGCATCGGCTACGTGTTCGCCCAGTGGGTGGCCCGCAAATTCGGCACCACCTCCGACAAGATCAAGCTGGCCGTGGGCCACGACTCCCGTCACTCGGGACCGCGGCTGAAGGAGGCGCTGATCCGGGGCATGAAGGCGGCGGACTGCGACGTGCTGGACTGCGGCATGTGCACCACGCCCGCCATGTTCATGGTCTGCGTGGAGGAATCCACCCGCGCCAACGGCTCCATCATGATCACCGCCAGCCACCATCCCTCGGAGAAGAACGGCTTCAAGTTCATCACCCGCGACGGCGGCCTGGATTCCGCCAGCGTGCAGGAGCTGATCGAGGCCGCCGCCGTGGCGGAGATCCCCGATCCGCTGGTGAAGGAAGTTGACTTCCTCTCCACCTACACCGCCTCGCTGGGAGACATGGTGCGCAGGCGCCTGAACGATGCGAGCCTCAAGCCGCTGCTGGGCCTGCACGTGGTGGTGGACGCGGGCAACGGCGCGGGCGGCTTCTACGCGCGCTTCCTGGAGGATCTGGGCGCGGAGATCGAGGGCAGCCAGTTCCTCGATCCCGACGGCAGCTTCCCCAACCACATCCCCAACCCCGAGGACGCCGCCGCCATGGAGAGCCTGTCGAGGGCGGTGCTTCAGAATCGCGCCGACCTGGGCGTGATCTTCGACGCGGACTGCGACCGCGCGGCCATCGTGGATCAGAACGGCAAGGCCATCAACCGCAACCGGCTGATCGCGCTGATCGCCGCCATACTGCTGGAGGAGCACCCGGGCGCGACCTTCGTCACCGACAGCGTGACCAGCTCCGGCCTCAATCAGTTCATCACCGAGTGGGGCGGCACCCACTACCGCTTCAAGCGCGGCTACCGCAACGTGATCGACGAGGCGATCCGCCTGAACGAGGAGGGCATCGACTGCCCGCTGGCCATCGAAACCAGCGGCCACGCGGCGCTGCGGGAGAACTACTTCCTGGACGACGGCATGTATCTGGTCACGCGGCTGATCTGCGAGGCCATGCGCCGCAAGCGCGAGGGCGAGACCCTCTCCTCCCTCATCGACGAGCTGCAGGAGCCGGTGGAGAGCGTGGAGGTGCGCCTGCCCATCCTGGAGGAGGACTTCCGCGCCGCAGGTCAGGAGGTCATCGAGACCATCCTCAGCCACACGCTGGACGACCCCGAGTGGCAGCTGGCCCCGGACAACCGCGAGGGCGTGCGCATCAGCTTCAACCTGGACGGCGGCGTGAACAACGCCTGGTTCCTGCTGCGGCTGTCGGTGCACGATCCGGTGATGCCGCTGAACGCCGAGAGCGACGTACCCGGCGGCGTGAAGCGCATGCTGGGCGAGCTCTGCGCGCTGCTGGAGGGCGTGGAGACGCTGGATCTGGGCCCGCTGAAGGCCGCAATCGGCAAATAAAAATGCAAATTTTGGCGAAAAAACCCTGCAAGGGGTGTTTTCTGAAACAAGCCGATATGTTATAATAATGTACAAGGAAGATACCCTTCGTGGGAATTCCGCGCCGCCGCATCCATGGGCGCGTGCGGCATGAAGCGTATCATTTACCATCGCTTACAATACACAGACAGGAGATGCATTACCATGAATCATGAACAGTTGGTCGTCAATGCCATCCGCATCCTTTCCGCTGAGGCAGTTCAGAAGGCGAATTCCGGCCATCCCGGAATGCCCATGGGCTCCGCACCGGCCGCCTATGCCGTTTGGGGCAAGCAGATGAAGCACAACCCCTTCTGCACCTGTTCGGATACGGCCTGACCATTGAAGACCTCAAGCAGTTCCGTCAGTTCGGCTCCAAGACCCCCGGTCATCCGGAGTACGGCCACACTGTCGGCGTTGAAACCACCACCGGCCCCCTGGGCCAGGGCATCGCAAACGCGGTCGGCATGGCCATGGCGGAAAAGCATCTGGCCGCCAAGTTCAACCGCGAGGGCTTCCCGGTGGTCGACCACTACACCTACTGCATCCTGGGCGACGGCTGCATGATGGAGGGCATCTCTCACGAGGCCTGCTCCCTGGCCGGCACCCTCAAGCTGAACAAGCTGATCGCGCTCTACGATGACAACGAGATCTCCATCGAGGGCAACACCGACATCGCCTTCCGCGAGGACGTGCCCGCGCGCTTCCGCGCCTACGGTTGGAACGTCATCGACGTCAAGGAAGGCAACTGCTGGTGTCAGGTCAATGCGGCCATCACCGTCGCCAAGAAGAGCGACAAGCCCACCCTGATCGTGTGCCACACCGCCATCGGCTACGGCTCCCCGAAGCAGGGCCAGGCGGCCTCCCACGGCGAACCTCTGGGCGAGGAGAACATCAAGCTGACCAAGCAGGCCCTCGGCTGGCCCTGCGAGGAGCCCTTCGCGGTTCCCCAGGAGGTCTATGACTGCACCGCCGAGACCGCACAGCGCGGCGCGGCTGCCCAGCAGGCCTGGAACGACATGATGGCCGAGTACGCCAAGGCCTATCCCGAGCTGAAGGCCGAGTTCGACAAGTGGATGAGCGACGAGCTCCCGGATCTGACCAAGTGCGACGATCTGTTCGCCTTCGAAAAGGGCGGCGCAACCCGCGCCTCCGGCGGCGAAGTGCTCAACCGCCTGACCAAGTACGTGCCGAACCTGTTCGGCGGCTCCGCCGACCTGGCTCCCTCCAACAAGAGCTACATGAAGGGCAAGGGCGACTTCTCTGCCGAGACTCCCGAAGGCGACAACATCCACTTCGGCGTCCGCGAGCACGCCATGGCGGCCATCTGCAACGGCATCCGTCTGCACGGCGGCCTGCGCTCCTACTGCGCAACCTTCTTCGTATTCTCTGACTACATGAAGAACGCCATGCGCATGAGCTCCATCATGAACCTGGGCGTTCCCTACATGCTCACCCACGACTCCATCGGCGTCGGCGAGGATGGCCCGACCCATCAGCCGATCGAGCACCTGGCCGGCCTGCGCGCCGTTCCGGGCCTGATCGTGTTCCGCCCTGCGGACAACAAGGAGGTTGCCGCCGGCTGGATCGCCGCAATGACCGAGAATCACCCCGTGGCCCTGGTGCTCTCCCGCCAGAACCTGCCGCTCTACGAGAACAGCGGCGTGAATGCCCTCAAGGGCGGCTACATCATCTCCGATTGCGAGAAGGCCACCCCCGACGTGCTGCTGATGGCCTCCGGCTCCGAGGTGGAGCAGTGCATCGGCGCACAGGCACAGCTGAAGGCCGAGGGCATCGACGCCCGCGTCATCTCCATGCCGTCCTTCGAGCTGTTTGAGGCCCAGTCCGACGAGTACAAGGAGTCCGTCATGCCCGCAGCCGTCCGCGCCCGCGTGGCCGTGGAAGCTGCCTCCAGCATGGGCTGGCACAAGTACGTCGGTCTGGACGGCGCCACCGTCACCCTGGACCACTTCGGCGCGTCCGCTCCCGCCGGCCTGCTCTTCAAGGAGTATGGCTTCACCGCGGAGAACGTCGCCGCCACCGCCAGGAAGGTGCTGGGCAAGTAAGCACAACATTCCAACGACCCGATCCCTGCCCCACTCCGGGCAGGGATTTTTCATGGATGCAGGTTCAAAAATGCATCCGCAGGCAAAGCAAAGCGCCCCTTCGGACAAAGGGACGCTTTGCATATTTTGGCTTTACAGGATGAACAGCTCCAGCACGTACACCGTGGCGCAGCAGGCGATGGCCACCTTGAACAGGCTCGCCCCCCGCCAGGCCAGCGCCATGCCCACGATCAGCGCCGCCAGGCCCGACCACTGGCTCCCGGTGGCCTCCATGATGGACGGGAAGGTCATCACCGCCAGCGTGACGTAGGGCACGTAATAGAGGAAGGAGCGGATGTAGACGTTCTTGATCTCCCGGCGCACCAGCGTCAGCGGCAGCACGCGGATCAGGTAGGTGACGATGGCCATCACCGCGATGTATACATATACGTTGTTATGCATCTTCCTTCACCTCCCGAATGGGGAACAGCAGCGCGGCGGCTGCGGAGATCGCGACGGTCAGGATGATCGTCTTGATGCCGGAGGAGATGCCGTCAAATACCGGGATCCGGTTGAAGGCGAAGCTGAGGGCCATGGAGACGAGCACCAGGCCCGCGATTACCTTCGAGGTCTTGGACGGCGGCACGAAGATGGCGATGAACATGCCGTACAGGCCCACCGACAGCGCACTGACCAGACTGGCGGGCAGGATGTTGCCCACGATCACGCCCAGGCAGGTACCGATGGCCCAGCCCGGACAGGCCAGGGAGATCGCGCCATAGGTGTAGAAGGGATTGAGGTATCCCGGCGCGGAGATGGACACGCCGAACACCTCGTCGGTGACGTACCAGCCGATGAGCATGCGGTGCCCGATTCCCGTCTTGGGCGAGAGCTTCTGGCTCAGCGAGAAGGACATCAGCAGGTAGCGGGCGTTGGCCACCAGCTCCATGATGGCCACCTCCAGATAGCTGGCTCCCGCGCCGATGAGCGTGAAGCCCACGAACTCGCCCGCGGAGGCGTTGATGAGAAAGCTGGTGAGCGTGGCCTGAAAGGCCGTCAATCCCGCGTTCTTTGCGGCGATGCCCAGCGTGAAGGCCACCGCCAGATAGCCCAGGCCGATGGGAACGCCCGCCTTCAGCCCGCGCGCATACCATTGTCTGTTGGAAAGCTCCATAGGAATCCGCCCCTCCGAATTCACATATCAGGTTCTCTTGTTACGCAGCCTGCGGCGCGGGCACTTCGCCCACATGGCTGATGACATTTTTGTACAGCCGCCGGTACAGCGTGCAGCTGACGATCAGCGAGGCCACCTCGGCAATCGGGAAGGAGATCCACACCAGATTGTCGTTGCCCACCGCCATGCCGATCTTCGCCAGCACGAAGGCTGCGGGCAGCAGGATCACCAGCTGGCGGCAGATGGAGGTGATCATGGCGTAGGTGCCCTTGCCCAGCGCCTGGAACACCGCGTTGAAGGAGATGCTGACCGCCGCCATGACGAAGTGGGTGCAGATGATCCGCAGCGCAGGAATGCCAATGCGCATCATGGTCGCCATTTCCTCGTCGGTGGCGTTCTGGATGAAGATCCTCAGCAGCGGCCCCGGGATCAGCAGGAAGGCCAGCATGCCCAGGGTCATCAGCCCCGCGGCGATGCTCACGGCGATCTTGATGGTCTGCATCATGCGCTCGCGCTTCTGCGCGCCGTAGTTGTAGGCGATGATGGGCACAACGCCGTTGTTCAGGCCGAAGATGGGCATGAAGATCAGGCTGTTGAGCTTGAAGTAGCTGCCGAACACGTTCTGGGCGTAGAGCGCGCCGGTGGTGAAGTTGTACAGGATGATATTGTACAGGTAGGTCATCACCGAGCCCACCGCCACCATGATGATGCTGGGCACGCCGATGGCCGAGATGCCACGGATGATCTCGCCCTCCGGGCGGAAGCCCCTGAACGACAGCTTCAGCTCGTGGTTCTTCTTCAGATTGAAGCCGATGGCGATGCAGCAGGCCACGATCTGGCCCAGCACCGTTGCCGCCGCCGCGCCCGCAACGCCCATGTCCAGCACAAAGATGCAGATGGGGTCGAAGATGATGTTGACGATCGCGCCGACGCCCTGGGAGATCATCGTGTAGATGGTCTTGCCCGTGGAGGTCAGCAGGCGCTCAAACATCACCTCGCCGAAGATGCCGAAGGACAGGCCGCAGACGATCAGCAGGTACTGCTGGCCGTACGCCACCACGGTCTCATTGGTGGTCTGCATGGCAAAGAAGGTGCGCGCGCCGAAGATGGCGAACAGCAGGAAGATCACATAGCAGCACAGCGCCAGAAACACGCCGTTGCGCGCCACGCGGTTGGCACGGTCGGGATCCTTCGCGCCCAGCGCACGGGACACCAGCGCATTCACACCCACCGCCGTGCCCGTGGCAAAGCCGATCATCAGGTTCTGCGCCGGGAAGGCCAGGTTCACCGCATTGAAGGCCTCCAGGCTGATCCGGCTGACGAACATGCTGTCCACGATGTTGTACAGCGCCTGCACCAGCATCGATATGATGATGGGCAGCGACATGGTGACCACCAGCTTACCCACGGGCATCACGCCCATTTTGTTTTCTGCGACTCTGTTTTCTTGCATGTGTCTCTCCTGCGACAAGTTTTCTCTGGCAAATGATTGACAGGCTAACCTTTCTTATTCTATTGATGCAATATTACTATTACAAGGAACGTTCTGTTAGGGTTTGAAAAAGGAAGAATTCCGACGCTGCGGCAAGTTTTGCCCGGTTCCGGTATAGGATGTAGCATTGACCGATGGGAGGTTGTCTGCATGGGAACGCTGGAGCTGTTGCTGCTTTCGCTGGGCGTGGCGATGGACGCATTCGCGGCCTCGGTGTGCAAGGGGCTGGCCGTGAAGCGCGTCTCTTTGGGGCGGATGCTTGCCTGCGGGCTGTGGTTCGGCGCGTTTCAGGCGCTGATGCCGCTGTTGGGCTACCTGCTGGGGGTGCGCTTTCAATCTGTGATCGAGCGCTTCGACCACTGGATCGCCTTCGTCCTGCTGGGCTGCATCGGCGTGAACATGCTGCGCGAGGCCCTGGGCGGCGAAGCGGCGGCACTGGACGGCGGCTTCGGCCCGAGATCCTTGCTGCCGCTGGCGGTGGCCACCAGCATCGATGCGCTGGCGCTGGGCGTGACCTTCGCCTGTCTGGATGTGGACATCCTGCCCGCCTGCCTGATGATCGGCTGCGTGACCTGCCTCACCTCGGCCCTGGGCGCGGCGCTGGGCGGGGTCTTTGGCGCACGCTGGAAGAACCGCGCCGAGGCCGCCGGGGGCGCAATCCTGATCCTGATCGGCCTGAAAATCCTGATCGAGCACCTGATCCGGGGCTGAAATGCCGGGTATTTTTCATTCTTCTGCTTTACTTTGCCGCAGAAAATGGCTATAATAGGGAGCATGATACCGCGAAATGAGGGATGTACCATGAAACACTATCTGGTCCGCGAGCTCTACACCAACATGCCGCAGCAGGATCTGCCGGAGGTCAAGGTCAACGGCTGGGTGCGCACCAAGCGCGAATCCAAGGCCTTCGCCTTCGTCGAGATGAACGACGGAACCTACTTCCGCAACCTCCAGATCATCCTGGAGGAGTCCAAGCTGTCCAACTATGCGGAGGCGACCCACGGCATCGGCGTGGGTGCGGCCATCGAGGTGACCGGCACGCTGGTGCTCACGCCGGACATGAAGCAGCCCTTTGAGCTGAAGGCCGATTCCGTGACCATCGTCGGCGAGAGCCCGTCGGACTATCCGCTGCAGAAGAAGCGCCACACGCTGGAGTACCTGCGCACGATTCAGCACCTGCGTCCCCGCGCGAACCTGTTCCAGTGCGCGTTCCGGGTGCGCTCGGTGGCGGCGCAGGCCATCCACCGCTTCTTCCACGACATGGGCTACCTGTACGTGCACACCCCGCTGATCACCGGCAGCGACTGTGAGGGCGCGGGCGAGATGTTCCGCGTGACCACGCTGGACGCCGACGCGCAGCCCCTCACCGACGAGGGCAAGGTGGACTTCTCCAAGGACTTCTTCGGCAAGCCGGTGTCCCTGACCGTGTCGGGCCAGCTCAACGCCGAGATTTTCGCCATGGCGTTCCGCAACGTGTACACCTTCGGCCCAACCTTCCGCGCCGAGGCCAGCTACACCCCCCGCCACGCCGCCGAGTTCTGGATGATTGAGCCGGAGATCGCCTTCGCCACCCTGAAGGAGGACATGGATCTGCAGGAGGACATGGTGAAGTACATCATCTCCGCCGTGCTGGAGGAGTGCCCGGAGGAGATGGCCTTCCTGAACAGCTTCGTGGACAAGGGCCTCATCGAGCGCCTGAAGTTCGTGCGCGACAGCGAGTTTGTGCGCTGCACCTACACCGACGCGATCAAAATTCTGGAGACCTGCGGCGAGAAGTTCGAGTATCCCATCTACTGGGGCAGCGATCTTCAGACCGAGCACGAGCGCTATCTCACCGAGAAGCACTTCGGCAAGCCGGTGTTCGTCACCGACTGGCCCAAGGACATCAAGGCCTTCTACATGCGCATGAACGAGGACGGCAAGACCGTGGCTGCAGCCGACCTGCTGGTGCCCGCCGTGGGCGAGCTGTGCGGCGGCTCCCAGCGTGAGGAGCGCTACGACGTGCTCAAGGCGCGCATCGAGGAGCTGGGCATGAACCCCGAGGACTACTGGTGGTATCTGGAGCTGCGCAAGTACGGCACCGCCGAGCACGCAGGCTTCGGCATGGGCTTCGAGCGCATGATTATGTACCTCACCGGCATCGCCAACATCCGCGACGTGCTGCCCTTCCCCCGCACCACCGGCAACGCCGACTTCTGATGTCGGCTGCGTGACGGCGAAGCCGCCCCGCAGCTACGCGCCTGCGGTACAGTGGTGTCCTCGGCGCTAGTCGCGCCGGAGGCGCTCCCTCCGTGGGTGGCGAGCCGCCACGGGCACATACTGCCGTGTTTATGCGAACGCACCCCTATCCCCATAGATCAGAGGGATAGGGGTGCTGTGTTTCTATCCAAAAGTGTACTCTGCATTCCCCCGAAATCCGCCTCGGCAAGAATGAGGCGGATTTCTTATGTCTATTTGGAAGTGGGAATGCCCGGAACAATGTGCAGTTGAAATTCCTGATTCGTTTCGGGACATTGGCGAATCTCACGCATTTCAAAGGATTCGCAGCAGCGATCCGGGCGGGTGGTTCTGCGCCGTCCGCACATACAGTGGACGCAGTTACACGCCATCAGCTTCCCCTCCTGATACTTGGGCATGAAGTAATGCTGATAGAAGTGCGCACAGTTTGCACACCTCCTGGGATCATCTTTTTGCGCCTTTTTCATATAATTTCCTCTCCGTTATACGCCCATATTGGTCGTTTATGGCAACTTCATTATAACGTACAATTTGGTCGTAGTCAATGAATTGTGGAGGAAAGCACATGAAATTTGGCAAGCGACTGCGAGAACTACGCATTGAGCGAAACATGAAGCAACAGACCCTTGCGGATGCTGTGAACATCGCATTGCGCACATATCAGCATTATGAGAAAGGTGATCGTGAACCTTCCCTCTCCACGCTTGTCGCCCTTGCCGATGTGTTGGAGGTTTCCACCGATGATCTGCTGGGCCGCAGCGGGCATTCCGACGAAAAATTGTAAACGATCGGAAATATTTCTTCATTTTCAGTGAAATTGGCAACTTGACGAAATGCTAAGAAACTGTTACTATATAAATGCAAAATAGGAGATTTACGAATCACATTTTCAAATTTGATTGGAGGTAATTCCTATGAACAACATCCCCCAGGTTAAGATGGGCATCATCGCGGTCAGCCGCGACTGCTTCCCCATCACCCTTTCCGAAACCCGCCGCAAGGCCATCGTCGAAGTGCTGAAGAACCGTGGCTACGACATCTATGAGTGCCCCGTGATCATCGAGGGCGGCATCGACGCCAACGTCATGGAAGCCTATGAGGACCTCAAGAAGTCCGGCATCAACGCCCTGACCGTGTTCCTGGGCAACTTCGGCCCCGAGGGCCCGGAGACCGCCATCGCCAAGCTGTTCGGCGGCCCCACCATGTACATCGCCGCCGCCGAGGAGAACATCGGCGTGCTGTCCAGCGACCGCGGCGACGCCTACTGCGGCATGCTGAACGCTTCCTATAACCTGAAGCTCTCCGGCATCAACGCCTACATTCCGGAGTATCCGGTTGGCACCGCCGAGCAGTGCGCCGACATGATCGAGGAGTTCACCCCCATCGCCCGCGCCCTGCTGGGCCTGCGCGACCTGAAGATCATCACCTTCGGCCCCCGTCCCTTCGACTTCCTCGCCTGCAACGCGCCCATCGCGCCGCTGTTCAAGCTGGGCATCAACGTCCAGGAGAACTCCGAGCTGGATCTGCTGAAGTCCTACAAGGAGCACGCGAACGATCCCCGCATCCCCGCGAAGATCGCCGAGATGGAAGCCGAACTGGGCGAAGGCAACAAGATGCCCGGCATCCTGCCCCGCCTGGCGCAGTATGAGCTGACCCTGCTCGACTGGATCGAGAACAACAAGGGCGCCGCCAAGTACGTGGTCATGGCCAACAAGTGCTGGCCGGCGTTCCAGACCGAGTTCGGCTTC